>DASUXC010000001.1:0-1411 GCA_036378095.1 Gemmatimonadaceae bacterium
GGGAGTGTGCAGAAATTTGTGTAGAATCGGGTCGGCGGGTCGGCTGAGCTGAGGGAGCTCGCAGGGGCTTCCAAGCGCGACTGGCCACCGTCCATCTTCTGGGTGCAGAACCGAACCAGCGGCGCGCCAACGCCGCGATGCCCAGAGGATAGCCGATGACCAGTCTCCCCAAGGATGGCACCGTTCTCCCGCTCCCACAATCGGGGGGCGGCGCGCCGGAGGATGCGCTCCGCACGATGCTCCAGCACCTGATCCACGAGACCCTCGAGCGCGAGTTCCAGCAGTTCTTGGGGGCCGCCCGCTTCGAGCGCTCGCCCGAGCGCCGCGGCGTGCGGAACGGCCACCGCCGCCGGCGGCTCCTCACCCGTGTCGGCTCGCTCGAGCTCAAGGTGCCGCGTGACCGCGCCGGCGCGTTCCAGCCCGCGCTCTTCGCGCGCTACCAGCGCTCGGAGCAGGCGCTCGTGCTCGCCCTGATCGAGATGTACTGGCAGGGGATCTCGACCCGGAAGGTGTCGGCCGTCGTCGAGCAGCTCTGCGGCGCGACGATCTCGGCGAGCGAAGTCTCGGCGCTCACCAAGACGCTCGACGCCAGCCTCGCCGCGTGGCGGAGTCGGGGCCTCGGGGCCAAGGCGTACCCGTACCTCGTCGTCGATGCGCATTACGAGCGCGTCCGCCGCGAGGGGCAGGTGCGCAGCACCGCCGCCCTCTGGGTGATCGGCGTCGGCGCCGACGGCTACCGCGAACACCTGGGCGTCTGGCTCGGCGCTTCGGAGAGCGGCGCGTCGTGGCGCCGCGTGTTCGAAGATCTGGTCAAGCGCGGCCTCACCGGCGTCCGCTATGTCGTGAGCGACGAACACGCCGGACTGGTGGACGCGATCCGGCGCTACTTCCCCGACGCCGCACACCAGCGCTGCCAGGTCCATTTTCTGCGCAACGCGCGGGACCACGTGAGCTCCGAAGATCTCCGCCAGCGCGTGCGGGACGGCCTGCGCAACGTCTGGTCGTCGGCGACGTGCGAGGAGGCCGACGCCCGGCTGGTGCGCCTCGGCGCCGAGCTGCGGCCGAAGTCCGCGCGGCTCGCCGATTGGCTCGAGCAGCACGCGCCCGACACGCTCGCGGTGTACGCGCTCGCCGACCGTGAGGCGCGGCGGCGGCTCGCGACGACGAACTCGATCGAGCATGACCACGCGGAGGTGCGTCGGCGCACGCGCGTCGTCCGCGTCTTCCCCAACGAGGCGAGCTTCCTGCGCCTCGCCAGCGCGCTCGCCGTCGAGCGCAACGAGCAGTGGCTCGTGCGGCGCTACGTCGGCGTCGCCACCGATGCCCGTGCGGTCGAGGAGGCGGCCGACGCGGCGTAAGTGTAGATCACCCAGCACCCAGAAGCGATCTACACACAATTCTGCACTTGACC
>DASUXC010000002.1:0-4326 GCA_036378095.1 Gemmatimonadaceae bacterium
GCGCTGGCCAGCGCCACGCGCGAGGCGCCGGCGCGCTCCCTGCCGCTCGCGCGCTCCGCCGGCGGCGTGTGGAGCACCGTGCTCCCGCTCGCGCCGGGGCGCTACACCTTCCACGTGGTCGTGGACGACACGCGGAGCGCCGACGTGCCGGTGTCCATCGAGCCGCGGCCATCGCCCCCGCCCCCGAGCGCTCGCCCCGGCGGCGACTCCACCTGACCGGCGCGCGCGCCGCGCGCCCTCTCACCACGGGTCTCTCTCATGCTCTCGCGGGTCCTCACCGGGCGCGCGCGCCCCGCCGGCTGGCTCGTCATCACCCTCGCCGTGCTCGCCGCCGGCTATCTCGACCTCGCGCGCGGCGGCACCACCGCGGCCGCCGTGCTGCTCACGCTCGGCTACTGCGCGCTGGCCCCGCTCGCGATCCGCGCCGTGGTGCCGGAGCGGCCGCGCACGGCACTGCCGCGCGGGGGCGCCGACGAGCGGCCACCGTACGCCTGGGCGGCGCTGGCCGCGGCGGCGGTGCTCGCGCTGTACGTCGCGACGCTCGCCCCCTCCACGTCGCTCTGGGACACGAGCGAGTACATCACCGCGGCGAGGGTGCTCGGGCTCCCGCACCCGCCGGGCAATCCGCTCTTCGTCCTCGCGGCGCACGCGTTCGGCCTCCTTCCGCTCTCCCCCGACTACGCGACGCGCATCAACCTCATGATCGCGCTCGCCAGCGCGGTCGCCGCCGGGTGCTGGTTTCTCGTCGCCCACCAGGTGCTCGCCACGTTCATCGGCGGACGCTGGCGGCGTCTCGCCGGCGCATCGGCGGCCACGCTCATCGGCGCCACCGCGTTCACGGTGTGGAACCAGTCGGTGGTGGCGGAGAAGGTGTACATGGTGTCGCTCGCGATCATCGCCGTGGTGTCGTGGATCGCCGTGCGCTGGTGCCACGCCCCTGACGATCCGCGCGCCGATCGTCGCGTGGTGCTCGCGGCCTACCTGGCGGGGCTGGGATACGCCGTACACCCCGCGGGGTTCCTCGTGCTCCCCGCGCTCGGCGTCGCGGTCGCGGCGCGCCGCCCCACGCTGCTCCTCCGCTGGCGGCTCTGGCTCGTCGCCGCCTGCGCGCTCGCGCTCGGGGTCACCCCCTTCGCCATGGAGCCGATCCGCGCCGGGCACTTTCCGTCGCTGAACGAGGGAGAGCCGACGGGGTGTCTCACGCGCTTCGCCTGGTCGTGCACCTTCGACCACGTCGCGCGGGAGCGGCTCCGCGCCAACATCGCGCGCGAGCAGTACGCCAAGCCCCCGGTCGCGAAGCGGCAGGCGCCGTTCGGCGCGCAGATGGCCACGTGGTGGATGTACTTCCGCTGGCAGTGGCTCCGCGACGCGTACGGCGAGCATGCCGGCACGCAGCTCGCTCTCGCCCTCGTGTTCCTCGCGCTCGGGCTGCTCGGCGCGCGAGCACACTGGCGGCACGATCCGGCCAGCTTCGCGTACGTCGCGCCGCTCGTCCTCACGCTCACCGTGGCGCTGGTCTTCTACCTCAACTTCAAGTACGGGTGGTCGCAGTCGCCCGCGCTCGGCGACGCCGTGCCGCGCGAGGTGCGCGACCGCGACTACTTCTACGTGTGGAGCTTCTCGCTCTGGGGGGTGTGGGCCGGGCTCGGGCTCGCCGACGCGTGGCGCGCGCTCGCGCTGGCCGCGGGTCGCGCGGCGGGGGCGGCGCGCCGCGACCGCGATGCCGAGCCGTCGCGCGCGGGGTGGGCGATGGCCGCGCCGGTGCTGGCGCTCGCCGTCCTCCCGCTGGCGGGGAACGCTCGTCAGGCACCGCGGGCCGGGCAGACGTTCACGCTCGCCTGGGCGCACGACCTGCTCGACTCCGTGGAGCCGTACGCGATCCTCATCACCGGCGGCGACAACGACACCTTCCCGCTCTGGTACGCGCAGCAGGTGGAGGGGATCCGGCGCGACGTGACGGTGGTGGTGACGTCGTACCTGGGCACCGACTGGTTCGTGCGGCAGCTCCTCCGGCGTCCCGTCGCGGCGTACGACGCGTCGCGCGGGCCGGCGATCTACCGCGGGCGCGAGTGGAAGCGCCCCGACCACCCGCCCCTCGACCTGACGTTCGCCGAGGCGGACGCGGTCCCGGCGTACGTGGAGCTCGGGACTCCCGCTCGATTCCAGCAGGGGAGTCTCGTGGCGACGATCGCGCCGGGGTACCTGGGGCGCGACCAGATCCTCGTGCTCCGGTTCATCAAGGACTCCTTCCCCGAGCGGCCGATCTACTTCTCGCTCTCGGCGGGGGGCTACCCGCGCGCGCTGGGACTCGGACCCTATCTGCTCGAGCAGGGGCTCGCGCAGAAGCTGGTGCCGGCGCCGCTCGCCGAGCGGGGAGACACCGTGGCGGTGGCGGGGAGCTTCGTCGACCGGCGCCGGACGCTCGCGCTGTGGGACTCGGTGTACCGCGCGCCGCGCGCCGTGATCGGGGAAGACGGGTGGGTGGACCGCGCCTCGGCGGGGCTCCCGATGCTGTACGCGGTGGTCGGCGTTCGCCTCGCGGACGCACTCGCCGCGGGGGGGGACACCGCGCGCGCCGAGCGAGTCGTGCGCACGGTGGCGAGGGTGGCGAGCGCCGCGCGCCTGGGCGACCTGTTCGGCACAGAGCGTCCCGCGCCCCCTCCCCGCGCGCCGGCGGCGGATGGGCCGGTGGGGGTGCCGATGGGGCGGGAATCGGGAAGCGGGAATCGGGAATAGAAGAGCGGGTGGCGGGGCGCGGGGCGCGCACGAGTAGGGACTGAGCGCGACGGGGGCGGCACCAGCCGCCCCCGTCGCGCGTTCCATACATGGACGCACCCCGCGCCCCTCACCTCGCGCCCCGCGTATATTTCACCTCGCGCCCATGTCGCGCGCGGACTCCGGAGGATCATGACAGCACCCAGCACTCGATTCGCGCACGGCGTTCGCCGCGCCGCGCCCGTCGGCGAGCCGAAGCGGCGCGCGAACATGTCCAACGCATGGAAGGAAGCGCGCGAGCTCATCTGGCGCCATCGCGGCCAACTGGCGATCGGGCTCGCGCTCATGCTCGTCAACCGCCTCGCCGGGCTCGTCCTTCCCGCCAGCCCGAAGATCCTCATCGATCGCATCATCGGGCAGCACCGCGCCGACCTGCTCGCGCCGCTCGCCATCGCCATCGCGATCGCGACGACCGTGCAGGCCCTCACGACGTTCGCCCTCTCCCAGGTGATGAGCGTGGCCGCCCAGCGGGCGATCGCGGACATGCGCAAGCGCGTGAACGCCCACGTCCTCCGGCTGCCGATCTCGTACTTCGACAACACGCAGAGCGGCA
The DNA here is from genome assembly GCA_036378095.1 of Gemmatimonadaceae bacterium. Taxonomy (GTDB): domain Bacteria; phylum Gemmatimonadota; class Gemmatimonadetes; order Gemmatimonadales; family Gemmatimonadaceae; genus JADGGM01. The sequence continues at coordinate 3,329 of DASUXC010000002.1, forward strand.
TACTCATCTCGCGCATCCTGAACGATGCGGAGGGGATCCGGAACCTGGTGGGGACGGGGCTCGTGCAGCTCGCCGGGGGGCTCGTCACGGCCTTCATCGCGCTCGGCGTCCTCTTCTGGCTCAACTGGCAGCTCACCACGATCACCCTGCTCATCCTGCTCACCTTCGGCGGCGGGATGGCGATGGCGTTCACCAAGCTGCGCCCGATCTTCCGCGAGCGGAGCGTGATCACCGCCGACCTGACGGGGCGGCTCGCGCAGTCGCTCGGCGGGATCCGCGTGGTGAAGACGTACACGGCCGAGCGGCGCGAGCAGCTCGTCATCGCGCGCGGCGTCCACCGGCTCTTCCGCAACATCGCCCGGACGATCACCGGCGTCTCCGCGCTCACCGCCTTCACCAACCTCGTCGTCGGCGCCGTGGGGGTGCTGATGATCGTGGTCGGCGGGCACGCGATCCTCGCCGGGCGGATGACGCTGGGCGACTTCATGACGTACGTGCTCTTCGTGGGGCTCGTGGCCGCGCCGCTCGTGCAGATCGCCTCGATCGGCACGCAGATCAGCGAGGCGTTCGCGGGGCTCGACCGGATCCGCGAGATCCGGATGATGGCGACGGAGAACGAGGAGGACGCGAAGCGCGCCCCCGTGCCGACGATCGTCGGCGACGTCACCTTCGAGAACGTGAGCTTCGAGTACGAGCCGGGCGTGCCCGTGCTGCGCGACATCTCCTTCCATTCCCCGGCCGGCTCGACCACCGCGCTCGTCGGATCGAGCGGATCGGGGAAGAGCACGCTCATCAGCCTGATCATGGCCTTCAACCATCCGCAGTCGGGGCGGATCTTCGTGGATGGGAAGGATCTCGCGGCGCTCCGGCTGCGCGACTACCGCGCGCACCTCGGCGTGGTGCTCCAGGACAACTTCCTCTTCGACGGCACGATCGCCGAGAACATCGCCTTCTCCAAGCCCGGCGCCACGATGGCCGAGATCCGCGAGGCGGCGCAC
>DASUXC010000003.1:0-72416 GCA_036378095.1 Gemmatimonadaceae bacterium
TCGGCTCCGCAGGTCCACTCGAAGGGGAGAATGCGCGATGATCCAGCTCTACGATGCCGAACGGGGAACGCGCCTCGGCACGATCAGCGAGGAGCAGTTGCAGAGCCTGATCGACGAGCTCGAGGAGGAGTCGGCGACCGATCGGGACTACTATCTCACGCCGGCGACGATCGACATGCTCGAGAGCGACGGCGCCGACCCGGAGCTGGTGCGTCTGCTCCGCGATGCGCTGGCCGGGCGCGAGGGGATGGAGATCCGTTGGGAGCGCGACTGATCCGGACGCGCCACTTCACGCCGGCGTCGGCGAGCCCCGACGACACCTGGCGCCTGCTGCGGTGGTGCGTGGAGCACGGTGCGAGCGAGTTCAGCGTGCGCGTCATGTGCGAGGCTGGTGAGCCGGCCCCCACCGCGGATCGGTTCGAGGACACCTTCGCCCCGGCGCTGGTGGGCGAGGAGAGACGCCACGTCCTCTCGCACCCGGTGGGAGAGGATCGGCCGACGATCCGGCTCTGGCGGCTGGACGATCGTACCGAGGCGCTGCTGCATCCGTACCTTCCGCAGGGGCTGTTCACCAACGCCGTGGATCCCCGCGGCTGGATCGAGGATCCGCTCGTCTACCGGAACGGCGAGCTGATGCTGGGCGTCGTGACGCACGAGCGAGACGGGGTGCTCCGCGCGACCGCAGACGAGATGCGCGAGCTCGATGCGCTCGGCTTCGTATTCGGACAATGAGTGATGCGCCCGACACGACAACCGTGCGCCTCGCGATGGCGGCCGACGTTCCCGCGCTCGAGGCGCTGATCGCCGCCTCGGTCCGCGCGCTGAGCGTGGGCTACTACACGCCCGAGCAGATCGAGAGCGCGCTGCGCTTCGTGTTCGGCGTCGACTCGCAGTTGATCTCCGACGAGACGTACTACGTCGTCGACGGCCCGGACGGACCCGCGGCGTGCGGAGGGTGGAGCCGGCGGGCGACACTGTACGGCGGCGACCGGCACAAGGGCGCCACGGATCCGCTGCTCGACCCCGCCGCGGCACCGGCACGCATCCGTGCCTTCTTCGTGCACCCGGCGTGGGCGCGACGCGGGCTCGCCACGCGGCTTCTCGCCACCAGCGCGAGCGCGGCCGCGGCGGCCGGGTTCCGCGACCTGGAGCTGGCGGCCACCCTGCCGGGCGAGCCGCTGTACGCCGCGCTCGGCTTCGTGGCGCACGAGCGATCCTCCGTCACGCTGCCGGATGGGGTGGCGCTGCCGATCGTGCGGATGACGCGGCCGATCGGCGCGGCGGGTCCGGGCGCGGGCGATGAGCGCGTGGTGGGCCGCGCAGCATCCGGCCGCGCATCACGTCACCACGACATCCGAGGGAGATCCGACCGGTGACCAGGGTGGGGCTCGTCGGGGGACTCGGGCCCGAGTCCACGGTCGACTACTACCGGCGCATTCTCGAGGCGTGGGAGCGGGAAGCCCCGTCCACGGCTCCGGAAATCGTCATCGACAGTCTCGATGTCCAGCGCGCGCTGCGACTCGTCGCGCGGGACCGGGCGGCGCTCGCCGAGTACCTCCTGGCATCGCTCCGCCGGCTCGCCGCCGCCGGCGCGGACTTCATCGCGATGACCGCGAACACGCCCCACATCGTGTTCGACCAGCTCGCGGCCCGATCGACCGTCCCGCTGTTGAGCATCGTCGAGGTCTGCGCGGAGGAGGCGAGGCGACGCGGGTTGACCCGGCTGGCGCTGCTCGGCACGCGGTTCACCATGGAGGCGCCATTCTACCCCGAGGTGTGCGCGCGGTACGGCGTCGCGGTGGTGATCCCGAGCGGCGCGGATCGCGGGTGGATCCACGAGCGCTATGTCGGACAGCTGCTCCGGGGCGAGTTCCGGGACGACACGCGGCGGGAGTTCACGTCGCTCGTCGGCCGCATGCGCGACGAGGAGCAGATCGACGGAGTCGTCCTCGGCGGGACCGAGCTGCCGTTGCTCCTCCCCACGCCGGTGATCGCCGGCCTGCCCGCGCTCGACACCACGGCGCTGCACGTGGCGGCCATCGTCGAGCGGCTTCGCCGACCCGCTGTTCAACCCTCCAGTCCAGGTGCACCCGCGAGTTGACCGGGTCGCGCGCTAGCCAACGTGAACATCCCCCGACTCACCACGGATCATCTGCTGCTGCGCGCCTTCGAGGCGCGAGACTTCGACGCGTACGCCGAGATGATGGCCGACCCCGAGGTCACGCGCTATCTCGGCGACGGTCGGCCGCTCGGGCGGGGGGACGCTTGGCGGCAGCTCGCGCTGTTCATCGGGCACTGGGAGCTGCGCGGGTTCGGGCTCTGGGCCGTCGAGGAGCGGGCGAGCGGCGCGTTCGCCGGCCGGATCGGCTGCTTCGAGCCGGAGGGGTGGCCGGGGTTCGAGATCGGCTACACGCTCGCGCGACCGTTCTGGGGGCGTGGCTACGCCTCGGAGGGAGCGCGGGCGGCGCTGCGCTACGCCCGGGACGTGCTCGGGAAGGAGCGCGTGATCAGCCTGATCCGCCCTGGCAACGCGGCGTCGGCTCGCGTGGCGGAGCGCCTCGGGGCGGTGGCGGAGGGAACGGTGGAATTCTATGGAAGTCCCACGCGCGTGTACGTGTATCCACCCGCGACGGCCGAACCCCAGGCGCCCGATGTCTGATGCGACGACGCTCCTCTGCCGCCCGGGCCGCCGCTACGACGCGGAGAACAGGAGGCGTGCCGCGCGCCCGGAGTCGAGGTACTCGCGAACCGCGGCGATCCTCCCGTCCCTGACCACGAAGATGCCGCAGTAGCTGTTGTCGTACGGGGCGCCGGTCGCGGTGCGCGCGCGGACGCGCCACTCGAGCGCGACCGTGTCGCCATCGGCGACGAGCGTGGGGAACTCGAAGCTGTGGCTCCCCGGCTCGAACAGGCTCCCCGCGGCGCCCGTCAGGAACTCGTCCACGATGCTGTCCCGGCCCCGCCAGGGGCCGGCGATCGGCAGCTCGCCGTACATCGTCCACGTGGCGTCCTCCGCGAAGCTGTCGCGGATGGTGTCGATGTCCCCGGCGAGCAGTGCGTCGAGATATCGTCGGATGACCTGCTTGGGGGTGAGAGTGTCGGTGGTCATTGCTCTCGTCTCATCTGGCCCGGATCTCCGTCATCATCGGGACGCCGCTTCCGTCGCGGACGCGACGGAAGCGGCGTCGAAGAGACAATGCCCGGCGGGTATATTCCGCTCCCGGTGACGTCCACCGCCGCCGAGGCTGGCGTCCGGCGAGCGAGAGAGACCGGATGCCGTATCCGACACACCCGACACCACACCACATGCGACTTCAGCCCATCGCCCGCTCCGTCCTGCTGCTCGCCGCGATCGGCGGCACCGCCACGAGCGTCGCGGCGCAGTCGCCGGCGGACTCGGTGCGGTTCGTGAACCCGCCGTCGCTGCCGACGCCGCACGGCTACTCGCACCTGGTGGAAGTGCCCGCGGGGAGCCGGCTCGTGTACATCTCGGGACAGGTGCCGCTCGATTCCACCGGACGGCTGGTGGGCGCGGGGGACTTCAGGGCGCAGGCGGTGCAGGTGTTCGAGAATCTCCGCCGCGCGCTCACCGCGGCGCACGCGTCGTTCGCCGACGTGGTGAAGCTGAACTACTACGTCGTGGACGTCTCGAAGCTCGGGACGCTGCGCGAAGTCCGGGACCACTACGTGAACGCGGCGGCGGCGCCGACGAGCATCCTGCTCGGGGTGCAGCGGCTCTTCCGCCCCGACGTGCTCCTCGAGGTCGAGGCGGTGGCCGTCGTCAAGCAGCCGTGAGTGGTGACCGTGACGCCGGACCCGCCCGCCACAGAGTTCTACGTGCGCCTCGGCGCGCGGCCGCTCGGCTCGCATCGCGCGCTTGCGGGAGCGTGGCACCCCGGTGATGTTGCCACGTGATCGCGGCACGTCGACGTCCATGACAACGAGATCCCGAGGACAGATGCAGCACCCACCCACCCCGCCGGCGCCGGATGAGCCGTCGCGCTCATCCGCCCCGAGCCACGTGCCGACGGGGGGGCTCGACGGCTGGATCACGCACACGGAGTTCGCCAGCGCCGATCCAGCCGCGACGAGGGAGTGGTGCGTCAAGGTGCTCGGGTGGACGTTCAAGCCGAGCCTCGCCGGACCGAGCGGCGAGTACCACCCGTTCGCGTACTCCGATCAGGGTGGCGGGGGGATTCACCGGAACGATCCCTCCGAACCGCCCGGGAGCATTCCCTTCGTGCACGTCGCGGACGTTCACGCCGCGTTCGAGAAAGCGCTCGCCGAGGGCGCCGTGGAGGTGACTCCTCCCACGCGGGTGACGGAAGTGGTCACCATCGGGGTCGTACGCGCGCCGGGAGGAGTCCTGATCGGGTTCTCGGGCCAGTAGCCCGATCTCGGGCGGTCGCCGCCAGCTCGCGTGGAGAACGAGCCATGAGGTACATGCCGACCGTTCCTCTCCTTGCGCCCGCCGACCGGGGGTGCGCAGCTTAGCGGGCGCGGCGGTACGCGACCGGGCCACGCCCCCGGCGAGAGGATTCGCCGCCTGGCAGCGTCTCACGTCGGAAGTGTGAACGCGCAGCAGTTCCCCAGCGCCCACCCCCACCTCCGGAGCTTCCATGCGTCGCCGCTCGCTTCGCACCCCGGCAACGGCCCGGTGTGCCGCAGTCGTCCTCGCGCTCTGCTTCGTCACCGCCTGCGACGAGAGGTCGTCCAGCTCGAGCAAGCCGGGAAGTCACCGCTCGGTTACACGCGCGGCGCTCCCCGACACCGCGTCCGATCCCGGCGCGAAGGTCGCCCGTCGCATCGTGCGCGCCGCCACGCTCGATGAGGCGGTGACCGGCACGCGCGAGGCGCTCACCCGGAGCGGCATCGCCATCACCGACTTCGCCGGCACCACCGAGCCGGCCACCGGCGCGCCGTCGCCGTTCGTGGTGCTCCCCACGGAAGCGGTGGTCCTCGCCTACGAGGCCCGCGGCCATGCCTCGCACAGCCGCCTCACGCTGGCGGAGCTCGCGGAGATGCTCTCGGACTTCGGCTGGGCCTGGGACGGCGAGGGAACGTCGAGCCAGCAGATGATGCGGGTCGTGGCCGCATGGGTGCGCGGAGCGCAGCGCGCGCCCAACGACCCGCTGAGCTTCACGCCGCTCTTCCTCGCCGACATGGGGAGGCGCCAGGTGCCGGCGGTGGACCTCGCCAGCGACTCGACCGATCCGCGCATGGTGAAGCTCGGCTTCCTCGAGGTCCACCTCATCGCCGGGGCGCTCACGCGCGGCCTCGGCGCGCCGCCCGCGCGGGCGGCCGCTCCGATTCCCGCCGCGGCCGGGCAGCCGCGCCTGTTCTGGAACGCCTCGTACGGCGCGGTGATGGATGGAGGCCCGTGCAGTGATGCCAAGAAGTGGTTCGGTGAGACACTGCCCGGGCAGCTCATGAGCGTCTACGGTGGATGGGGGGTAGGGCAGGGGATGGAGAAGGCGCTCGGGGCCGCGGGCCTCAGCGAGGCGAACGTCGGCAGGGTCTCGAAGTCGCTCGACGCCATCGGCCTCGCCATGAAGATCGTCAAGCTCGCCGAGCTGTATGCCAGCGCGCAGATCGACGTGCAGCCCGCATCGGAGATGCCGGCGCACCGGCCATCTCCCGGCGTGGAGAAGACGGCGGCCGTCGTCGCGCGCGCCGGCATCGACCCCAAGGATTGGGAGGAGTACCAGAAGTCGCTCAAGAGCACGCAGCTGGCCGGGAGCGTCCGCGACTGCCTCGAGACCGCCGGACTTCCCACCTGGAGCGACATGGCCGACATCGCCGCCGACGCCGAGACGTGGCGGGTGCAGTGGACGCTCGGCGAGGGATCGCCCAAGCACGCGCTGCACCAGGTCGCGGGCAACGACTGGTACGTCATGGGGCAGCGGATCATGAAGCTCAAGCGCACGAGCCCCACGTCGGCCGAGGCGCGGTACACGTTCAAGCTCACCGAGGAATTCGCCAAGGACCATCAGGGAGAGCAGTACGACGGTCAGGTCCAGGTGATCGCGTCGCTCCGGACGGCCAAGGCACCATCGGTGAGCCTGCTCACCGATGTGGCGCTCGGCGGGCTGATGGGATTGGTGAAGTCGCTCGGCGAGATCGGCATCGGTTGGTTCCAGACCGTCGTGACGCCCAAGTCGGACATCATGGTGCCGATCACCTACCACGAGGAGGGAGTGAACCTCTACATCGAGGACGACAACGACGTCTCGTTCGAGGTCTGCATGGGGAAGGAAGGGTGCCCGAAATCCCCGATGGCGGTGGACTTCGGTGGGAGCGAGCGGTCGCACCACGTGTACGCGGGCAACATCCGCATGGGCGACGACAGCCTGTGGCACGGCCAGGTGATCCTCACCGTGAGCGGGACCTACAGCCTTCCCGATCCGCACGCCGGGGATGCCATCGCCGCCGCGGCGGACAAGGGTGACGACATCCAGCAGATCGGCAACGCGCTCAAAGGGCTGGCGCTCCTCGCCAACGTGCCGAAGTGCCACGGCACCTACTCGGGCTACCAGACGTTCGCCGTCGAGGGCGCGTTCGAGCACGACTACAACGGCATCCCGAGCAAGGTGGGGCTCAGGTTCATCCCCGTGCGGCACTTCGAGGAGTACCACACCACCCCGGCGTGTCCCTGGGAGGCGGGGAGAGTGGATGGCTTCGCGACGGTGCCGAGCCGCCTGGTGCGCGACGACCGGGGAATGTCCATCACCATCGATCCGCCCACGCCCGGTGGTCGGCGGGTGTACCACAAGCAGGTGAACGCGGGATCCGTGCGAGGGAGCACCACCATCATCGTGGGCGGCAGCTTTCAGCAGTGACGGTACCTTCGCGTGCCGCCCGCCGTGCGCGCGGGCGGCACGTGTTGTATCGTAGAGCCGACATCGAAACTCGAGGCGCCCGCATGAAGTTCATACTCCTGGTCTACAACGACGACTCCCTGGTGGACAGCCTGCCCGCCGGCCGGTACGACTCGATGATGCGCGACTGTCTCTCGCACGCCGACGACCTCCGCCGGGAAGGACAGTTGCTGCAGTCCCAGATGCTCGAGAGCCCGAAGACGGCGAAGACCGTGCGTATCCGCGACGGCCGGCTCACCACCGTCGATGGACCGTTCGCGGAGGCCAAGGAGGTGCTCGGAGGCTTCAACCTGATCGAGGCCGAGAGCATGGACGAGGCCGTGAAGATCGCGGCGCAGTTCCCCTGGGCGAGCACCGGTTGCATCGAGGTCCGCCCGGTGCGAGACATCGAGATGGTTCGGCAGCGCGTGAACGGAGCGGCCGCGGCGGCGGACTGAGGACACGGAGCACCGCCGCGTGCCACGCTCCTCGGCAGGTCCGACGTTGGTCGTGGTGGGCGGCGTGCTCGTCGTCGTCGGACTCCTCGTGTGGTCGGGCGCCGTGTCGTGGTTCGGGCGCCTGCCGGGGGACATCCGCATCGAGCGGCCGAACGTGCGCGTGTACATCCCGATCACGTCGATGGTGCTGGTGTCGATCGTGCTCACGATCGTCGTGGCGATCATCCGGCGCCTCCGGTGATCGGGCGCGCGGGCACGAGGGGGAGCGCGCGTCCCGAACGGGAGGAAGAGGTGGAGTTCCAACTCGATGACGGCATCGCGGTCCTCGAGCGCACGCCCGGCACGCTGCGCGCGCTGCTCGGCGGGCTGCCGGAGTCGTGGACGGCGCCGAACGAGGGGCCGGAGACGTGGAGCCCCTTCGACATCGTGGGGCACCTGATTCACGGCGAGCGCACCGACTGGATCGCGCGGGCGCGGATCATCCTCGAGCAGGGGGAGCGCACGCCCTTCGAGCCGTTCGACCGGTACGCGCAGTTCGAGGCGAGTCGCGGGCGATCGCTCGGCGAGCTGCTCGACACCTTCGCCGACCTGCGGGCGCGGAACCTGGACACCCTTCGCGGGTGGAAGCTCGCCGATGCGCAGCTCGAGCTCCGGGGCGAGCACCCGGAGCTCGGCCGCGTCACGCTGCGCCAGTTGCTCGCGACGTGGGTGGCGCACGACCTGGGGCACGTGGCGCAGATCACGCGCACGATGGCCAAGCAGTACCGCGAGGCGGTGGGACCCTGGCGCGCGTACCTCCCCGTCATGGATCGCTGATCGTCCCAGAGGTTCCCGGCCGGCTGACTCCACTGCCGAGTGAGATGAGTGGCTCGCCCGAGCCGCGGATCCGATAGAAGTGCTCAATGCCGTTCACATCCACAGTAGCGGCCGACGGTCCTTCCATTGTCGGTCCCGGCGACCCGTGGATTCGCCTGCGCTTGCGTGGCATTGGCGATCGCAACGGCTCCCGCGACGAGCACCGCCGTAGTTGGTTCGCGAGCGAGGTCGGATCGGAGCGAGATTTCACGAGCCTGACGGGTAGCCGTCCCGACATGTGTTGTCGGGTCGGGGCTGGCGCGTCTACATCATGTCCAACGGCGCGGCCGGACCATCGACGTCTCCATTTGGGTATTCGAGAACCACCATGCACCTGTGGAATGCGGCGGCGCTCGCGCGAGCATTGGGTCAGGGGGACGTCACCGAGCGCGAGAAGCTCGGCTACCTGCTCACCGGCATCGTGCTGCAGAGCTTCGGGAGGCACTATTCGCTGCTCGAGGGCATACACTATCCGATCGTGCTCGCCACTGTCGTGCCCATGCTCGCGATCACGGTCGGGGGGATCATTCTGACGTTCCGGGCCAACGCGCGCGGCGACGGGCGGCTGTTCCTGGAACGGTACGTCTGCCTGTCCGTGCCGCTCTTGATTCGCGTTTACGTCGCCTATGGGTGCGTCGCGCTCGCGATGTGGTTCCTGGTCGGTCGGTGCGGCAACCCGATGCGCCCGGCGGGGACCCTGGCAGGATGGGCTCTGTGGGCACTCGGCTTCGTCCTGCTGATCTGGTTTTTCGCCGCGTTGCGCCGACACGTGGGAGACGCCGCCGCCGTGACGGCGTCTCCCACGACAGCGGAGGCGTGACCACGTCTCGCGGCGACGCGGCGAACGCTCACCCGCTCCACGGAGGAGGATGTGAAAGCGCTGGTGGGAACATGCCTGCTCCTCTGCACGACGATCGGCACCACCACCCTGTCGGCCCAGTCCGACACGGCACGCGTGGGCGGCTTCCCGTACGTCGCGTTCGGCGGACGTGAGGAGGTGGCGTCCTGGCTGGTGCGGTACGATCGCTGTGCCTGGGTGACCTCCGACTCGCTCCTGGCACAAGCGACCGATGCCGAGCGCCGCCGGCTTGGTGCCGAGTGGTTTTGCTACGAGGAAGATGGACAGTGGAACGCCATCTACGGGAAATACGATCCGGCCGCCGACCGGATGGACGTCGTGGCGCACTACCAGGAGAGCCCCGGATCCGGCTTCACGCGCACTGCGGCGCCGCCTCCCGCTCGAGCGCTCCGGATCGCGCGAGCCCTCTTCACGGCGCGCGGCCGGCTACCAGCCGCCGTGCGAACGAGCGGGGCGCGCTTCAACACCTTCGTTCGGCAGCGTCAGGAGGGCCCCGAGATCTGGATGCTCCCCGGCTGGCAGTCGAACGGCGTGATGGTGTACGGAATGGAGCTCCGGTACGCGTTCGATTCGACGGGTCGCACGGTGCGCGATTCGAGCGTGATCCTGGCGCCGCTGCGCGCGACCACGCCGGACACGACGCGGGACCTGGCGATCGAAACCGATGCGGACGAGATTCCGACGGTGGGCCAGATCTTCTTCATGCTGGCCTACCACCGGTACTTTCACGCGATCCGGGTGTACACCCGCGGATTCGTGACGCAGCTGTACGACCGGAACGGGGACGTGTTCTGGCTGCACGCCGCTCGTCCGGTCGCGGGTGATCGACGGTCGTGACGAGCGGGCGCGGGAGCGCGAGAGACACCGTCAGCCAGCGTCGCACCGCTCCCGGCTGGCGGAGGGACGGCCGCCTCGCACGACACGCTCTCACGGCCTGACGCGAAGCCTCCGCACCGGCGGCATTGACGAGCGCGATGCCGGTTCTCATTGTGGGGGTACGCCACCGCCGTGCCCGCTGGTCCACCCGGTACCAACTCGCCATGCAACGCTCCCTCCCGCTCCTCACCATGGCCGGCCTTCTCGTGGCGCTCGGCTGCAGCTCGTCGACGGGGCTCGGCCGCTCGAGCCACCCCGCGGGGCTGATCGCCGGAACGCTCGAGCTGGAGGGGCGGCCGCACGGCGTGTCGATCGCGCCGAACGGCATTTTCTGCGTATCGCAGATCGACGCGGGCTCGATCACCTGCGGCTCGCTCGGCGCGACGAGCGCCACGCTGGAGGAGACGATCGCCGTGGGCGCGGGGAGCGCGCCCGCGCACGTGGCGCTCGATCCCACCGGCCGATTCGCGTACACCGCCAACCAGTTCGCGGCCACGGTGAGCGTTGTCGACGTGCAACGGGGAGAGGTGGTCGAGACCGTGCCGCTCGGCGATGGCGGCTTCAACGTCGTCGCCGACCGCGCGCGGACGTACGTGACCACGGCGTCGGGGGCGCTCTACGTCATCGATGCGGAGACTCGTCAGGCCATCGCGCAGCTCGCGGTCGGCGCAGCCGCGAACGGCCTGGCGCTCGATACGCTCGACCACGTGCTGTACGTCAGCTCGATCGACGCGGGCACGGTGACGGCGATCAACACGAACACGTACGAGGTGACGGGCACCTACCAGGTGGGCGCGGGCGCCCAGCGCATCGCTCTCGCCCCCGACCGCGCGACGCTCTACGTGGCCAGCATGCAGTCGGGCGCGGTGGTAGTGGACCTCGCCACCGGGGAGACCTCCACGATTCCGGGGGTGCCCGCTGGCACGGTGGGGCTCGCGCTCAGCGCGGACGGGGCACGGCTCTACCTCACCAACCCTCCCCGTGGCACGCTGCAGATCGTGGACGCGAACGCGAGGCGGGTCCTCACCACGTTCTCGGGACTCGGCAGCCCGCGCAACGTCGCGTTCAGCGCCGACGGCGCGACGGCGCTCGTCACGAACGAGGCGGGAACAGTGATCGTGATCCGGTAACACTCGAGGAGGGCTCATGCGCCGCGTCTCGCGTGTCGTTCCGCTCCAGATGATCGTCGGCGCCGGGCTCCTCTCCCTCCTCGCGTGTGGAGGACCGGCGGACCCCGAGGTCGCGCGGCCGGCGCGCGCGAGCGATCTCGTGATCCACGCCTCGCTCGCGCCCGACACGCTCGCCCCGGCCCGCGATCTGGTACCGGTGCTCGTCGCCTCGCTGCGCAACGTGTCCTCCGATCCCGTGCTCATCGCCCCACACGGGTCGCCCGAGGCGAGCGGCATCTTCGTGTGCGTGATCGCCGCCGAGGGGGCCTCGACGCCCACCTGCTCGTACGAGCTGCCCGGCGGCGACGTGAGCACGCTCGCGCCGGGCGACTCGGTGGTGCGCAGCTTCGGCCTCGATGCCTTCGCCGGCATCGGCCTGCCCGCCGGCGCGTACCTGGCACAGGCCGGATACGTGCCGAGGATGCCCGAGACCACCGGCGGCCGCGTGAGCTCGAGGGCGCTCCCGTTCACGCTCGCGCCCTGAACGAAGACGCGGCTGTCGGCCATCGGCTCTCGGCTCCGGTAACGGCCCCGTGTGGAGGGCCTTCGGCGTGTGCCGTAGCCGAGAGCCGATGGCCGAGAGCCGACAGCCGCGTCTTCCCGAGCGCGCGGGGAAGCTGGTAGAATGGGTCCATACCCCCTACCCCAACCCCCGAATCGAGATGACGACTGCGAGCACGAAGTGGATGCCGGTGATTCTCGCGCTGATGGCGGCCGCGGGATGTGGCGAGACACCAACGGAGGAGCTGGCGCCGAGGCACGCGGCGCGATCGGTCACGGCGGCGCTGGACGAGAGCGGGGCCCGGGTCGTGGTGGATGCGGGCCAGCCGATGGGACCCGTCATGCGCTTCGAGCGGGCGAGCACGGCATCGACGTCGAGCCCGCTGCCGGGCGAGGCCACGCGCTCCTACCTGCGGAGCCTCGACGAGGACATCGTGCGCACGTGGATCCAGACGCGCTACGTCTACAACAACGGCGACATCGACTACAACTACGAGTTCGCCGGGAGCCACGTGGGCGCCGAGGATGCCCTCGCCTTCTACGCGAGCACGAGCAAGTCGATCCTCATCGCGCTGAGCGCGTACAACCCCACCTCGCAGTGGTCGATGCCCGAGGGCACGGCGCTCGACGACTTCCTGGCGCAAACGCTCATCCACTACAAGAGCCGATACCCGAACATCCGCTACATCCAGGTCGGCAACGAGCCCGATGCGAACGATGAGACGATGGCGACGTACTATCCCATCTACCAGCACTACTATCGGGCGGTGAACGCGGCGAACGCCGCGCTGCACCTGACGGGGGACGATCGCATCCTCATCGGAAACGGCGCGTTCACGAGCAACGTGCCGAACATGCTGGAGTACGCCGACCCGTTCTTCGCGGCGTTCGCGGCCGACCCGGACACCGCGAAGAAGCTCGACTTCTTCAGCTTCCACAGCTACGGGGAGACCAACCGGCCGCTGGAGCTGCTCACGGCGCGCCAGCGGATCGACGCGGAGATGCAGTCGCACGGCCTGGCGCCCGTCCCCGTGTTCGTCACCGAGTACGGAATGTTCGGCGGCTCGAAGCTTCCCGCGCGGTTCACCAAGGCCGACCTCGTGACGATGCAGCCCGCGGCGCAGCTCACGAAGGCGTTCTACCTGTACGAGGGCGGCATCACCGACGTGTTCGACTGGGCCATCTTCCACGCCTCGCTGCCGATGAAGTCGCAGCTCTCGGACGTCCAGACGGCGATCCCGTACCCATACGGCAACGCGCTCCTGCTCGCCCACAAGGTCTCGGCGCTCGGCACGCGCATCGCGGCGACGTCCGACGCCATCGACGACCAGGGATTGGGGACGCACGTGCTGGCGTCGATGCACCCCGGGCAGGGGATCGCCGTGCTGGTGTGGAACTACAACTGGCGCAACACGCCGCCGGAGACGCCGTTCGACGTGCTGGTGAAGCACATCCCCCATTCGGCGGTTGGCGGCGAGAAGATGCGGGTCACCACCTACGTCATCGACTCCAGGACCAACAACTACTACACCGATCCGTCGCAGACCACGCTCCAGCCGACGAGCACGGAGGCGATGGACTACAGCGACGCGGTGCGCATCCCGCTGCGGCTGGAGCGCGAGTCGGTCGCGCTCATCGAGATCACGCCGTGGGACGCGTCGTGCGAGCACGCCGCCACGCCGCCGGCCATCGCCGGCCACTGCGACTGACCCGCGCGCTCGTGCGCCACTCTCACCTTTCCCGACGATCAGGCATGAACATGAACAGGCTCGCCCTCGTGCTCGCGGTGACGGTCGCTTCGGCCGCCTCCGCCCAGCAGCCGGACCGCGCACAGGTCGCGCGCTGGGAGCGAGAGGCCCGGAACGTCACGATCATCCGCGATGACTGGGGCATCCCGCACGTGTACGGAAAGACCGATGCGGATGCCGTGTTCGGCATGGAGTACGCGCAGGCCGAGGACGACTTCAACCGGGTGGAGACCAACTACATCAACGCCATGGGGCGCCTGGCGGAGGCCGAGGGCGAGCGGGAGATATACCGCGACCTCCGCATGAAGCTGTTCATCGACCCGGACAGCATGAAGGCGAAGTACGCGGCGAGCCCGGCGTGGCTCAAGTCGCTGATGAACGCCTTCGCCGATGGCCTGAACTACTATCTCTACAAGCACCCCGAGGTGAAGCCCCGGGTCATCGAGCACTTCGAGCCGTGGATGGCGCTCACCTTCAGCGAGGGGAGCATCGGCGGGGACATCGAGCGGATCGACCTGGATCAGCTCGAGGCGTTCTACGGACACGAGCCCTCGGCCGATCACGTGTCGTCGGGCAAGGAGGGCGCCACGGGCGATGGCCCGCCGCCCGAGCCGTCCGGATCGAACGGCATCGCCATCGCGCCGTCGAACACCCGCTCGCACCACGCCCTGCTGCTCATCAACCCGCACACCTCGTTCTTCTTCCGGGCCGAGCTGCAGATGGTGAGCGAGCAGGGGCTCGACGCGTACGGCGCGGTGACGTGGGGACAGTTCTTCGTCTACCAGGGGTTCAACCCGCACGCGGGGTGGATGCACACCTCGAGCGGCGTGGACAACATCGACGAGTACCTGGAGACGGTGACCCGCAAGGGGGATTCGCTCTACTACCGCTACGGCTCGAAGGAGCTGCCCGTCACCACGAGCCGGATCACCATCCCGTACAAGACGGACACGGGGATGGCGAAGAAGGTGTTCACCGTGTACCGCACGCATCACGGCCCCATCGTTCGCGAGGCGGACGGGAAGTGGGTGAGCGTGCGGCTCATGCAGGCGCCGATGAAGGCGCTCATCCAGTCGTACACGCGGACGAAGGCGAAGGACTACGCGTCCTTCCGCAAGACGATGGAGCTCCACACCAACTCGTCCAACAACACGATCTTCGCGGACGATCGCGGCAACATCGCCTACTTTCACTCCAACTTCATCCCCAAGCGCGACCCGCGCTTCGACTGGTCGAAGCCGGTGGATGGGAGCGATCCGGCCACCGAGTGGCACGGCGTGCTGTCCATCGACCAGACGCCGGGCCTGCTCGATCCACCCAACGGCTGGCTCTACAACAGCAACAACTGGCCGTGGTCGGCGGCGGGGAAGTACAGCCCGAAGCGCGAGGACTTCCCGGCGTACGTCGAGACGGGGCGCGAGGAGACGCCGCGCGGCCATCACGCGATTCGCGTCCTCGAGAACAAGAAGGACTTCACCCTGGAATCGCTCATCTCGGCGGCGTACGACAGCTACCTCCCGGCGTTCGCCCGGCTGATCCCGACGCTCATCCAGGCGTACGACCAGACGGACTCGAGCGCGCTCAAGGCGAAGGTCGCCGACCAGATCGCGATGCTCCGGAGCTGGAACTACCGGTGGGGGGTCGAGTCCGTGCCGACGTCGCTGGCCGTGTTCTGGGGCGAGGAGCTGGGCCGGCGGGTGCAAGGGGACGCGAAGGCGGCGGGGATCTCCCTCTTCGACTACATGGCGGAGAAGACCACCCCCGAGCAGCGGCTCGATGCACTCGCCGCGGCCTCCGACCGGCTCGCGTCGGACTTCGGGAGCTGGAAGACGCCGTGGGGGGAGATCAACCGCTTCCAGCGCCTCACCGGCGACATCGTGCAGCCCTTCAACGACTCGGGGCCGAGCATTCCCGTGGGCTTCACCTCGTCGCGCTGGGGCTCGCTGGCGTCGTTCGGCGCGCGGCCGTACCCGGGAACCAAGAAGTGGTACGGCACCAGCGGGAACAGCTTCGTAGCCGTGGTGGAGTTCGGCGACAGCGTGCGCGCGAGGGCGGTCACCGCCGGAGGAGAGAGCGGCCACCCGTCGTCCCCGCACTTCAACGACGAGGCGCAGCGCTACGCCACGGGGAACCTCAGGGAGGTGTACTTCTACCGCTCGCAGCTCGAGGGGCACACGGAGAAGGAGTATCACCCGGGGAGCGAGTGAGACGCGGCTGTCGGCCATCGGCTCTCGGCTCTCGGCTACGGCACACGCCGAGAGCCGAGAGCCGACAGCCGTGTCCCGCTACCCCCGCTTCACCACCTTCCCCCTCGCCACCCCACCCTCCCCCAGCGCGTCGACGGTGAAGTAGTACGTCACGCCGTGGTTCAGGCTGTTCATCGTGAGGGTGGTCACGTCGCCCACCTTGTAGTTGGCGTACAGCTTGTCGGGGGCGATCCCGAAGCGGACGATGTAGCCGCGCGCCCGCGCCGAGCGCGGCCAGGTGAGCGTCACGTCGCGGTCGTCGGCGTGGCGGCGCACGGTGAAGTCGGTCACCGGCGCGGGCGCCGGCACCGCGCCGTGCCCGAACACGCGCAACCCGCGGAGGGCGAACTTCCCGCCGGCCGCGGCGCGCACGTTCGTGATCTTCAGGTAGCGCGCGGCGACCGGCTCGTCGAGCTGCACGTACGCGTGCGGCGCATCGCGCGTGGTGCGGCTCCGGTCGAGCAGCACCGTCCAGTGCTCGCCATCGTCGGACCGCTCCACGACCCAGCGCGCCGGCGTCGCCGACCGACGGTCGAAGGCGCGCGTGTCCTGCTCGCCGAGGTCCACCTGGATCGCCTCGATCCGGCACACCGCGCCGAGGTCGACGCGCAGCCACTCGCCGGCGTCGCCCGAGCGCGCGCTCCACTGCGTGCGGATGTCCTCGTCGAACGCGAGCTCCGGCGCGTGAGCGGGGAGCGACGATGACGCCACGGCACGCTTCCCATCCGAGAGGAGCATCCACCCCGTGCGGTTGCCGTCCAGGGGGTGATGCACGACGCCGGGGAGGTACTGCGGGTAGTCGCCGAGGTACGTGTCCACCCGCATCACGCCGTCGGCGTCGAAGCCGGCCGGGAAGATGCCCACCCGGCGCTCGAACTTGTGCGCGACGGAGATGTCCATCGTCACCACGCGCCAGTAGTTGCCCGCCTTGTCGCGGAAGGTGGCGCCGTGCCCCGCGCTGCCGATGAACCCGCCCGGCTTGTACGAGAACGGACTGTAGGGCTGGTACGTGAACCCGCTCGTCGGGGAGCGCGAGGTGTACACGCCATCGGCGTACGACTTCCAGATCGTCCCCGGCGCGGAGTACTGGAGGTAGTACGTGCCGTCGTGCTTGGTCATCCACGACCCCTCGATGTAGGGGCCGAGGCGGAAGACGCCGCTGAGGGTGGCGCCGAGGTTGTCCTCCCCCGACCGCTCGAAGCCGTGGTCCACGTAGTCGGCGCGCATGAGCGTGTCCGGGCCGGCGATCACGTGGAAGTCGCGCGGGTCCAGCTCCACCACGGAGATGGCGCCGTTGAGGGCGGAGCCGTTGTACAGGTACAGGCGGCCATCATCGTCGAGGAAGAAGTCGGGGTCGGCGTAGCTCCCGATGTCGGCGACCTTGCGCCACTTGCCGGCCTTCGGGTCGTCGGTGGTGTACACCGCCTTGCTCTTGTGCGCCGTGTAGTACAGGCGACCGCCGATCGTCACGACCGCGGGCGCGTAGTCCTCGAGCGGGATCCCCTCGGGCACGACGAGCGTCCAGTCGCGCATGTCGGGGGAGTACCAGTAGCCGCCGCTCTTCGAGGCGAACAGGTAGTAGTCGCCGTGGTACAGCGTGATCAGGGGGTCGGCCGCCTCGCGCCGGCTCGGCGCCGTGGGCATGAAGCGGTAGTCGAGGTCGAGCGGATTGGTGAAGGTGGTGGGATGCGACGACGCGCCCGGCCGGACCTCGGCCGAGCGCGTCGTCGGTACGGCGTTGCTTCGAGACCCGTTCCGTCGGGGCGCCGCGCATGCGACGGCGCAGAGCGCCACGACGGTGAGAACAGCTCGCATGCCTCCGGGTCAGTGCGTCGCGTTCGCCAGATCGCGCACGGCGCTCGCCAGCGTGCGCACCTTCGCCGCATCGCTGGAGCCGCCGGCGTCGCCATCCAGCCGGGTGGCGAGCTGCTCGAGCGCGCTCCGCCGCGCCGAGCCCGACGCCTGCTCGGCACCGGCCAGCGACGCGCGCACGGCCGAGATGCGGCCAGCGTCGAGCCCCTTCGACCGCTCGAGCTGGTCGACGTAGGCGCGCGCGAGCACGAAGCTGGGCGGCCAGACGAACTTGGCCTGCCCCTGCGTGTTGTAGTAGTCGAAGTGCACCGTCTTCGCCGCGTCGATCTCGTTTCGCGAGAGGAAGCCGCTCGGCTTCAGCTCGAAGATGTCGAGGCCGCGGGCGATCTCGGAGCTGACGATCACGCCGTTGTACCAGTACGCGGACCACGATCCGCCGCTCGCCAGCCGGGTGGAGTCCACGGGGCCGCGGTCGAAGAAGGCGATCTCCTTCGGGTGCTGGGCGTCGGTCCAGTCGAAGACCGAGATCCCGCCCTGATACCACGCCTGCACCATCACGTCGCGCCCGGGGATCGGGATGAGCGAGCCGTTGTGGGCGACGCAGTTCTCCTCCGCCGTCTGCGGCGCGGGGAGCTTGTAGTAGCTCTGGAAGTGCATCGTGCGGTCGGCGAGCGTGAAGATCGCGTCGGCACCCCACTCGCGACGATCCGTGGCGCGGCACTTCGGCTGCCCGCCGCCGCCCCACTCATCGCTGAACAGCACCTTGGTGCCGTCGTTGTTGAACGTCGCCGAATGCCAGTACGAGAAGTTCGAGTCGGACGCCGCGTCGATGCGAACCGGGTGCACCGGGTCGTGGATGTCGAGGAGCATGCCGTACCCCTCGCACGCCCCGCCGGCGAGCCCGATCGCGGGATAGACCGTGATGTCGTGGCACTGCGTGGGGCCGGGGCGCGGACCGCCCCCGCTGCCCAGCGCCTGACCGAACATCTTCGCCATGAGATCGGGGAGCGCGGCGCGCAGCGTGGCGCTGTCCGCGGCCGTCGGCGCGCCGGTGCCGTGACGGGCCTGGACGATGCTGTCGAGCATCGGGTCCACGAAGCGCGAGGGGAGCACCCGCTCGAGCCCCATGACGTTCGCGGTGAACGCCCCCTTGGCGCGCGCCTCGGCGGCGGTCTTCTCGGCGGCGGCCACGTCCTGCGGCGTCTCACCGTGCTTGGGCGGCGCGACGAGGTCGTGGAAGATGCGCGGCGAGCTGACGATCGCCGCCTGCTCCGGGTGCGCCAGCGGCACCTTGATCACCTCGATGCGGAACAGCGCCGTGTTGGGATCCTCGTCGGGGCTCGCGCTCGAACAGCCGGCGAGCTCGTTCGGCGACCGCACGCGGGACGAGCCCGAGATGTACACGTAGACGTCGGCCGAGTCGTTGGGGTCGACCAGCACCGTGTGCGTGTGCGAGCCGCGGCACGTCTGCACGTTGCCGACGTTCCTCGGGTGCTCGATGTCGCTGATGTCGAAGATGCGGAGCCCGCGCAGCCGCTCGGCGCTGACCGTGTCCTGCACCCCCTGCGTCCCGCAGTCGAGACGGCCCGAGAGCCCCTCGCCGGAGACGAAGAGAAGGTTCTTGTACACCGAGACGTCGCTCTGCGAGGCCGGGCAGACGTACGCCGTCTTCAACGTGGGGTGGCGCGGATCGGTGATGTCCCACACCTGGAACCCGTTGTAGCTGCCCTGGATGGCGTAGTGCCCGGTGAACGCCAGGTCGGAGTTGGTGATCCCGGCGAACTGCTCCGACGGGGGCGTCTCGGAGAGCACGTTCAGGTTCCACGAGGCCTCGCCGGCGTCGTGCAGGCCGGCCTTGAGGCCGACGCGCGGATCCGGATTGGGCGCTGTGGTCGACGTGTCGACCGCCGGCGTGGCGGTGCCCGCGAGCGATGCGGAGGAGGTCGACCGCGCGCACGCACCGGCGGACAGCAGCCCGAGAGCGAGCATCAGCGACGGAACCGGAGCGGCGGTCGATCGTCGTCCCGCGCGACGGACGTGGTACTGGAAGGCCATGACGGATTCCTCTGAACGGGCGGAGTGGGTCCTGCGAACGAGCGAGGGCAGGGTGGTCACGGTGCGCTGCTGTCGAGCGTGAGGGCGAGGAGCATCTTCTGCATCCGCGCGATCTCGGTGGTCTGATCGACGTTCACGTCCGAGGCGAACTTGAACACCGTCTCGTCCTGGGCGGCGCCGTAGGTCTCGAACAGCTGCTTCACCATCGAGACGGCGCCCCGGTGGTGCTGGATCATGAAGGTGAGGAAGAGCCGGTCGAACTCCGCTCCCCTCGCCTCGTCCAGCTGCTTCATCTGGGCGGGGGTCAGCATGCCGGGCATGAGCATCCCGTGGCCGCTGCTGTCCATCGCCATGGTCATCCCCGGCATCTGCATCCCGTGCATCCGCGACATCTGCATCCCCTGCGAGGGATCGGGGACCGGCTGGCGGCGATCGCGAAGCCAGCGCTGCATCGTAACGATCTCGTCCCGCTGGGCGTTGACGATGCGGGCACAGAGCGTCCGCACCGAGGGGCTCGCGCCGTGGGACGGCGCCCAGCCCGCCATCACGATGGCCTGGGCATGATGGCTGATCATGCCGGTCATGAACTGGATGTCCGCCTCGGTGTAGGGATGGCGGAGGCTGTCGGCCCGCGCCTGGGCGATGGCCGCGGCCTCGCCCTGTGCGGCGGACGTGGAGTCGGGCGAGGGAGAGCGGGGCGGGGGCGGGGGCGGGGGCGAGCCAGGGGGAGGTGCCGCGCTGCCGGCGCTTCTGCACGCCGTCACGACGCACGCGGCGAACAGCACCGCGGCGAGGCGGTGGGTGTGGGAAGAGGACATCGCGATCGTTCTCCTGGGGGGTGCCGCTGGAACCGAGCACCGTGAAATTCTGCTCTGGTACCGGAAAGCACAATGCCCGCGAGGGCGGGTGGCGAGGCGCTTCGCCCGCGCCCCGCGCGGGCGACTCGAGAGGGAGGTGCGCATGTGGAAGCGTCCGGTCGGGGGGATCGTCGTCATGCTGCTGTGCGCCGCGGGCGGCTCGACCGCCCGCGCCCAGGTCGTCCCGAAGAGCCAGTCGGGGAGCGTGAGCCAGCAGGTCGCGGGCGCCCACATCACGCTCCGATACCGCCGACCGGTCGCGCGCGGGAGAGCGCTGTTCGGCGCGCTGGTTCCGTGGGGCGCCATCTGGACGCCGAGCGCCGACAGCGCCGCCGTGATGAGCGTCTCGCGCCCGATCACGGTGAACGGCTCACCCCTCCCGGCGGGGAGCTACGGCGTGTGGGCGATCCCGGATTCGGCGTCGTGGACATTCATCTTCTCGGCGGCGCCGGCCGCCTTTCACCTCCGCTATCCCGAGGGACGCGACGTGCTCCGGGTGCGAGCGAAGCCGGCGCGCGGGGAGTACGTGGAAACGCTCGAGTTCGCCTTCCCGATGGTCGATGCCGACTCGGCGCGCCTCGAGCTCCGCTGGGGGAACACGGTCGTGCCACTCGAGCTGCGCGCCGGCACGGCCGATGCGCGGTGAGTCACGCCACACGCGCGCCGCACTCTCCGTGCGGCGCTCCACTTCACGGGATACCATGACTCGTTCTCGACTTCTCCTCGCCATCGCCGCTGGGGCGGCGTGCCTGCTCGCCGGGTGCGACCGGCAGGCGCCTCACGGCGCCACGGCCGAACGGACCGTACCGGGCACCGATTCCGCCGCGCGGCGAACCGCGCGGGATGTGGTGACGCGGTTCGGCTCGCGCATGCAGACGGTCTCCCTGCTCGCGCCGGACAGCGTCGTGTCGGCGGAGATGCGCGACGCGTACGGAGCGCTCGTGACACCGGAGCTGCTCGCCGAGTGGATGGCGCACCCCGATCGGGCGCCCGGCCGGCGCGTCTCCAGTCCGTGGCCCGACCACATTCGCGTCGACAGCGTGAGAGCGGTGACCGACCGGGAGCTCGAGGTGACGGGCGCGGTGGTGTACGCGACGAGCGCGGAGCGCGCGCGGGGGGAGGAGGAGGGGGAGGGGAAAGGCGCGAGGTCGGAGCCGGTGCGGCTCCGGGTGGGGAAGGGGGACGACGGCTCCTGGCGCATCCGCGCCTACGCGCAGGGGGCGCGACCCGCCGGCGACTGACCCGCCCCGGGCTTCCGCGCGCGCGCGACCACCGGCATCTTCGGGCGAACCATCGCCTGGGAGAGATCATGGCGCGTGCGCGCGAGACGGCGGGACGAGGGGAGAGCGTCCTCGTGCTCGTGGGGACCACCAAGGGCGCGTTCCTGTTGTGGTCGGACGAGAAGCGCGAGGCGTGGCGGGTGGACGGCCCGCACTTTCGCGGAGAGTCGGTGTACGCGCTCGCGTACGACGGCCGGGCGGGGCGCAGCCGGGTCCTCGCGGCGCCGCGCAGCATGCACTGGGGCGCCACCGTGCGAGTGACCGATGACTTCGGGCGCACGTGGAGCGCGCCCGAGCGGCAGAACGTTCGCTTCCCGGCGGACGCCGGCCAGGCGCTCGCGCAGATCTGGCAGATCCATCCCGGCGCGGCGGAGGAGCCCGACGTGCTCCATTGCGGCGTCGAGCCCGCGGCGCTGTTCAAGTCGTGCGATGGGGGGGAGAGCTGGGAGCTGGTGGAGGGGTTGTCCGCCCACGAGCACCGGCCGCGCTGGCAGCCGGGCGGGGGCGGGTTGTGCCTGCACACGATCCTGCACGATCCGACCGACCCGCGCCGGATGCTGATCGCGATCTCCACCGCCGGCGTCTACCGAACGGACGATGGGGGGCGGAGCTGGCGCGCGCGGAACGCCGGCGTTCGCGCCGAGTTCCTGCCCGACAAGTACCCGGAGTTCGGGCAGTGCGTGCACAAGGTCGTGCACCATCCCGATCGCCCCGAGCGACTCTTCCTGCAGAACCACTGGGGGCTGTACCGCAGCGACGACTGGGGGGACGGCTGGCACGACATCGCGAACGGCGTCCCATCCGATTTCGGGTTCGCCATGGTGATGCACCCGCACGAGCCTGACACCGTGTACATCGTCCCGCTGGAGTCGGACATGTTCCGGTGCACGCCCGAGGCGAAGCTCCGCGTCTACCGCACGCGCGATGCCGGGAAGAGCTGGGAGCCGCTCTCCGAAGGGCTGCCGCAGGAGGGCGCGTACGAGACCGTGCTGCGCGACTCGCTCGCCGCCGATTCGCTCGATCCCGCCGGCATCTACTTCGGCACGCGGAGTGGGAAGCTGTACGGCTCGAGCGACTCGGGCGACTCGTGGCGGGAGATCGCCGATGGCCTCCCGCCGATCGTCTGCGTCAGGGCCGCCGTGCCGGGCGGCGCGCGGGCGTGATCACCGTCGAGCTGCCGAGGGCGCTCACCCCGTACTCGCCGACGGGGACCGTCGTCACCCTCCCCGGACCGTGCGCGACGGTGGGGGATGCGCTCGCCGCGCTGGCGGCGCAGGCGCCGGGCGTGGTGGATCGCGTGATGGACGAGCGCGGAGCGGTGCGGCAGCACGTGAACGTGTTCGTCGACGACGCGAGCATCCGCTTTCTCGACGGGCTCGCGACACCGGTGCCCGATGGGAGCCACATTTTCATCGTGGCGGCGGTGAGCGGAGGATGACCGAGATCCCGGATCGCTCTCGATGGCATGAGTCAGCGCGCCCTGGATGAGAGCTTCGTGCGCCGCTGCCTCGCGCTCGCGGCGGAGGCGCTGGCGAGCGGGGAGACACCGGTCGGCGCGGTGGTAGTGCGCGACGGGCGCGTGATCGGCGAGGCGGGGGAGCGCACGCGCGCGCGGCACGATCCCTCCGCGCACGCCGAGGTGGAGGCCATCCGCGCGGCGTGTCGCGAGGAGCGATCCACGGATCTCACCGGGTGCACGCTGTACACCACCGTGGAGCCGTGCGTGCTGTGCGCGTACGTCATCCGGCGATGCGGGGTGAGCCGCGTGGTGTACGGTGCGCCGGCCGGGGAGGCCGGGGGAGTCACCTCCCGCTACGCCATACTGATGGATGGCGCACTCCGGGGGTGGCCACCGCCGCCGGAGGTCGTGGCGGGGGTGATGGAGGGGGAGTGTCGCGAGCTGCTCCAGCGCCGCGCCGGGCGCGCGGGCGGGGCGATCGATTAGTTTAGCGGCATGCCAGAGATCATTCCCGTCAACTACCGCGACGACATTCTCCCCGAGTACCGCGGGACACCCGTGGGGCTCCTGCTCGAGTACCACAACCTCGGGCGGGCCATGGGCTCGGCGCCAGCGCCACAGCTACTCATCGGCATGTGCATGGACAGCCGGAAGTCGCTGCGCATCCCGCACGACTTCGCGTTCATCCTGCGCACCGCGGGCGCGAACATGCGCGACAACGAGTTCCGCATCTCGTACGCCATCGCCGTGGGCGGCGTGCGGACGATCGTGCTGATCGCGCACACCGACTGCGGGATGGCGCGACTCGCGCAGCGGCGCGAGCAGTTCATCCAGGGGCTGCTGGA
This sequence comes from Gemmatimonadaceae bacterium, assembly GCA_036378095.1. Classification (GTDB taxonomy): domain Bacteria; phylum Gemmatimonadota; class Gemmatimonadetes; order Gemmatimonadales; family Gemmatimonadaceae; genus JADGGM01. The sequence continues at coordinate 23,878 of DASUXC010000003.1, forward strand.
TGCCACGGGGTGGGACGAGGCGCGCGCGGTGAAGCACTTCGAGGAATCCGCGCCCAAGTTCGGGATCCGCGACGAGGTGGAGTTCGTGCTGCGCGAGGCCGAGCGGCTGCGCGGGCTGTACCCGCGCATCACCATCGTCCCGCTCCTGTACCGGGTCGAGGACGACTTGCTGTATCAGCTGCGCCCCGATGCCGCGCCGGCATCCGGTGGCTCCGGCGGCCGGTGAGCGCCCGGCAACGATTCGGACGAAGCAGGGCGGAATGTCCACGACACTGATCAGGGACGTCGCCGATACGGCGTTCCTGGTGGCCGCGCACCGGGCGATCGAGAGCGAACGGCCCGACGCGTTGTTCCGGGACCCGCTGGCCGACCGCCTGGCGGGGGAGCATGGCCGGCGCATCGCCGCCGGCGAGCCGAAGGCCGCGAGGATGTCGGGCTGGGCGGTCGCCGTGCGGACGTGCATCATCGATGATTACATCCGGCTCGCCATCGAGCGGGGCGTGGACACGGTCCTGAACCTCGGCGCGGGGCTGGACACCCGTCCCTACCGGATGGCCCTCCCCGAGTCGCTGCTGTGGGTGGAGGTGGATTACCCTCGGGTCATCGACTACAAGGAAAGCCGGCTGGCGGGGGAGAAGCCCGTGTGCCGGCTCGAGCGCATCCGGCTGGACCTCGCGGACGAGGCGGCGCGGCGGTCGATGCTCTCGGAGCTCGACTCGCGCGCCGGGACGGTGCTCGTGCTCACCGAAGGCGTGGTTCCGTATCTCGGCATCGAGGAGGCCGCGTCGCTGGCCGACGACCTCGCGTCGCTGCGCACCGTCCGGTACTGGGTGGTCGACTACTTCTCCCCGGCCACCTACAAGTTCCGTGAGCGGCGCGACATGAAGCGGCACATGCAGAACGCCCCCTTCCGGTTTCAGCCCGCGGACTACTTCGCCTTCTTCCAGCAGCACGGGTGGAGGGCCGGCGAGGTTCGCTACATCGCCGACGAAGCGGAGCGGCGCGGCCGCCCCATCCCACTTCCCGCGCACATGCGGTGGCTGGTCAGGCTGACCGGCGTGTTCACGCCGCGCGAGAAGCGGACGGCGTTCCGGCGGTTCGCGGGGTACGTGCTGCTCGAGCCCGTGCGGCCGGCGCCGGCCGGCAGGTAGCCGAAGCGGGGGACGAACCGGGCGGAGGTGTCGATTCCGGGGGGCCTCGTTCGACGTGTCCATGGAGCCCTGGTTCAGCCGGTCGCGACCGCCCGGAAAACCGGCTCCGACGCACCCCACACTTCACGCCGGCCGGAGGCTCCCGTGCTCGTACGAATCGGATTGGGCGTACTCGTGCTCGCCGCCGTGCTGGTCATCGCCATCGTCACCCGCCCGGATACGTTCCACATCGAGCGGAGCGTGACCATCGCCGCGCCCGCGGAGGTGATCTTCGCGCAGCTCGACGACTTTCACCGGTGGGAGCGGTGGAATCCGTTCGAGAAGCTGGAGCCGAACGTGCGGCGGAGCTACGAGGGGGCGCCGCGCGGCGTCGGCGCCGTCTACCACTACGTGGGCAACGGCAAGGTCGGCGAGGGGCGGATGACGATGACCGAGGTGACGCCCGGTGAGCGCGTCGCCATCAAGGCCGAGTTCATCAAGCCGTTCGCGGCGATCAACCAGACCGAGTTCACGCTCGAGCCGGTCGCGGGCGGTGTGTCCGTCACGTGGGCGATGAGCGGACGGCAGCCGTTCATGGGCAAGGCCATCTCGCTGGTCATGAACATGGACAAGGTGGTCGGCAAGGAATTCGAGACCGGCCTCGCCGAGCTCAAGCGAGTGTCCGAGGCGGAGGCGACGCGCCACACGGCGCTCGGCGACGGCCTCGCCGGTGCGTCGACCTTGCACTAGCGAAGCGATGTGACCTGATTTGGTGGCCATGACGGCCACCGACACTCATCGCGCGATCGACGCGGTCTGGCGGATGGAATCGCCGAAGCTGATCGCCGGGCTCGCCCGGATCGTGCGCGACGTGGGGCTCGCCGAGGATCTGGCGCAGGATGCCCTCGTCGCCGCGCTCGAGCGGTGGCCGGAGACCGGCGTTCCGGACAACCCGGGCGCCTGGCTCATGGCCACCGCGAAGCACCGCGCCATCGACGCGCTGCGCCGGAACCAGCGGATCGAGCGCAAGCACGAGGAGGTCGGGTACGAGATGGAGGCCCGACAGGAGAGCGCGGTGCCGGAGCTCGACGAGGCGCTGGACGACGAGATCGGCGACGACCTGCTGCGACTCGTGTTCACGGCGTGCCACCCCGTGCTCTCCACCGAGGCGCGCGTCGCGCTCACGCTGCGACTCCTGGGCGGGCTCACGACCCCGGAGATCGCGCGCGCGTTCCTCGTACCCGAGCCCACGGTGGCTCAGCGCATCGTCCGCGCCAAGCGCACGCTCGCCGAGGCGCGCGTCCCGTTCGAGGTCCCACGCGGTCCGGAGCTCGCCGCGCGCCTCTCGTCGGTGCTCGAGGTGATCTACCTCATCTTCAACGAGGGGTACACCGCGACCGCCGGCGACGAGTGGACGCGGCCGGACCTGTGCGAGGAGGCGCTGCGGCTCGGCCGGGTGCTCGCCGAGCTCGCGCCCGGTGAATCGGAGGTGCACGGGCTCGTCGCGCTCATGGAGATCCAGGCGTCGCGCCTGCGGGCGCGCGTGGGGCCGTCGGGGGAGCCCGTGCTGCTGCTCGACCAGGACCGCGCGCGCTGGGACCGGTTGCTCATCCGCCGCGGGCTCGCGGCGCTCGAGCGCGCCGAGCGGCAGGGAGACGCGCTCGGCCCGTACGCGCTGCAGGCGGCGATCGCCGCGTGTCACGCGCGCGCGCGCACGGCGGACGAGACCGACTGGGCGCGCATCGCGGCGCTCTACGATGCGCTCGCGCGGCTCGTGCCCACTCCCGTCGTGGAGCTCAATCGCGCCGTCGCGGTCTCGATGGCGTTCGGGCCCGCGGCGGCACTCGAGATCGTGGACACGATCGCCGACGAGCGCGCGATGCGGAGCTACCACCTGCTGCCGGCCGTACGCGCCGACTTCCTCCGCAAGCTCGGCCGGTTCGACGAGGCCCGCGCCGAGCTCGAGCGGGCGGCATCGCTCACGCAGAACGCGCGCGAGCGCGCGCTCCTGCTCGAGCGCGCCGCCGCGTGCGCGCGGGAGGCGGCGGCGCCGCCGGGGTGACGCGAGGGGGCCGGGGTCAGCCGGGCCAGGGGCCCAGCCGCGCGCCGGGGATCGCCGCGCCGAGGGCGAGCCCCAGCACGTAGAGCCAGCCGAAGGCGCGGTTGTGCACCAGGCACACGCGATGATACCAGAGCGGCCAGCCAACGTACCCCGCCGGCGGCTCGTCAGGCGCCGGGGCGGAGAGGACGCGGACGGCGCGCAGCGCGCGCGGCGCGGCGAGCGCCACGACCAGCGCGAACGGCGTCACCGCGCCGGCGGCGACGCCCACCACGACGATGACGTACATCCCGATGACCGCCGCCCGGTCGAGCGCGCGGGCCCGGCGCTCGCCGAGCAGCACGGGGAGCGTACGCTGGTGCTTCCCGGCATCGAAGACCCGCTGATCGATGTGCTTGCCGACCAGGATCGACATGACGCCGAGGCCGTAGGGGACGGAGGCGAGCAGCGCGGCGAGCGAGGCGCGCCCGGCGATCACGTAGTAGCCGCCGGCGACCATGAGCGGTCCCCACACGATGAACGCGGCCACCTCGCCGAGCCCGAGCTCCTTGAGCGCGCGCGGCGCGGCGTCGTACGCCCAGAGGAGGAGCGCCCCGGCGGCGACGAGGAACACGGCCGCCCAGCCGCGCAGCACGACGAAGTAGATGCCGATGGCGACGGCGAGGGCGGCGAGCACGAGCAGGCCGCGCACGAGCAGCCGGGAGCTCACCGCGCCGCTCAGCACCGGATGCACCGTGTAGCGGCGGCGCGGCGAGTCGGCGGTGTCGTGCCCGCGGCGAGCGCCGAAGTAGTCGTTGGAGAGATTGCTGATCGCGTGCAGCACCACGTAGCCGACGAGGACGAGCGCGAAGGGCACTGGCTCGAACCGTCGGTCCGTCAGCGCCAGCAGCCCGGCGAGGAGCGCGGCCTGGAAGGAGATGACGAGAATGACGCTCCGCGCCGAGTACAGGAAGCGCGCGATCGGGTCGAGGTCGACCAGGTCCTCGGCGAGTGGGGGGTAGAAGCCGGTGAAGGCGCGCGCCCACTCGCGGGGCCCGCGTCCTGCTGGACGACGGCCGCCGGGAACGGCGGCGGGACGTTCGGTGGACACGTGGGACATGACGGAGTTTCTGTGTGATGATGAAACCCATGGCCCGGCGTCGGGCTGGCGGACCGTGGCCGCGAGCGGTGCCGAAAGATACCTTGAAGCGCTGGCCCGTGGGGGCGGCCGGCGGTGAGGCGGGGGTGGAGAAGTGACGAAGGACGCCCGGCGAGGGTTCGACCCGACGAGTGGGACCGACGAGTGAACGCCAGCCTGGAGGTAGACATGCGCACCAATCACGTCCGAGTGGCGACCCTCGCGCTCCTGGGGCTCGCGCTGCCGGCGTGTCACGCGGACCGAGTGGTGGCGGTGAACGGACGGATGAGCCGGACGTTGTCCACCCAGGTCGGCTCGGAGGTGGACATCACGCTCGGCACCGTGGGGCCCGGCGAGTACGCGAGCCCGCCGAGCGTCTCGTCGCCGAGCGTGCGCTTCGTGAGCGTGTCGTACGTGTCGCCCGCCGTGCCCGCGGGCCCCACGCAGCTCTTCCGGTTCGAGGCCGTCTCGAAGGGGCGCGCGGTCATCGTGTTCCGGCACACCGACGACGACCCGGTGGTCCAGGACACCATCGACGTGCGGTGATGCGGGTGCGCGCCGCGACCGCGGCGGACCGGGAGCTCATCCTCGGCCTGGTGCCGCGACTCCGCGCGTTCGGGCCCCCGCCCCTCCGGCCGGCGGACGCGCTCGATGGCGCCGAGCGGCGCGCGCTCGAGCAGGCGCTCGCCGCGCCCCGCCCCGATGCCACGCTGCTCGTGGCCGAACTGGACGAGATGGGACCGGCGGGGATCGCGTACGCCGAGACGGCCGTGGACTACTTCACCGGCGAGCGGCACGGTCACCTGGCCATCCTCATCGTCGCCGAGCACGGCGAGGGGCGCGGAGTCGGGCGCGCGCTGATCGCGGCCAGCGAGGAGTGGGCCGCATCGCTCGGCTACCGCTTCATGACGCTCAACGTGTTCGCCGGGAACGCGCGCGCTCGCGCCGTCTACGAGCGCGCCGGGTGGGCGCCGGACACCATCAAGTACGTGAAGGAGCTGCGGCGCGCGAGCGCCGGCGAGCCGATGGAGTGAACGACGCATGCCGACCGAACTCGCCCACCTCGAGCGACTCCGCGCGCGCCTCGACGAGAACGACGCCGCGACCACCGCGCTCACGACGGGGCTCACCCCCGCGCAGCTCCTCTGGCGCCCGGCGCCGGACCGCTGGGGGATCGCCGACTGCTTCGAGCACCTCATCGCCACCGGCGCGGCGTATCTGCCGCGCGTGTCCGCGGCACTCGCCGCATCCCCCGCGCACGCCACGCCGGATGCCGAACGCGAGTACCGCCCGACCTGGTTCGGTCGCATGTTCGTGCGCGCCTCGGCGCCCGGCGGACGCCCGATCAGGACGCGCGGCCCGTTCATCCCTCCACCGGCCGCGGCGGATGCGCCGGCGCGCTTTCTCGCGCAGCAGGCCACGCTGCGCGAGCTGCTCGCCAGCGCGGCGGGGCACGACCTTCGCGCGATCCGCATCCGCTCCCCGCTCAGCCGCCTGCTGACGCTCCGGCTGGGGGAGTGCCTGGAGCTGCTGGTCGTGCACGAGCAGCGCCACATCCAGCAGGCGGAGCGGGTGCGCGAGGCGCCCGGCTTTCCCATGCCGGCGGCGTGATGGAGCACTGGTAGCGCGGACACCGCCACGGACCCCGACCAGCCAGCACCGCGTGGAGCGCATCACCCCCATCTACACGGCGGAGCTCTTCCCGCCACTCACCGCCCGACTCGTGTCGCTGCTCCGCGAGCTGCCCCCCGCGGCGTGGGAGCTGCCCACGCTCGCGGGAGCCTGGCGCGTCCGCGACGTCGCCGCGCACCTCCTCGACGGCGATCTGCGCAGGCTGTCGGCCTGCCGCGATGGACACGCGCTGGCGCCCGGCACGCCGATCACGGGGTGGGCGGACCTCGTCGCGTTCATCAACGCGTTGAACGCCTCGGGCGTCGAGGCGTCCCGGCGTCTGAGCCCGCGCGTGCTGACCGACCTGCTCGAGGTGGCCGGTCGATGGGTGGCCGACTACTTCGCCGAGCTGCCGCCGCACGGGCCCGCGGCGTGGGCCGTGGCGTGGGCCGGGGAGGAGCGGTCGGAGAACTGGATGGACATCGGCCGCGACTACACCGAGCGCTGGCATCATCAGATGCAGATCCGTGACGCGGTGGGCGCTCCGGGGCTGCTCGAGCGGCGCTGGCTCTTCCCGCTGCTCGACCTCTCCGTGCGGGCGCTGCCGCGCGCCTACGCCGACGTCTCCGCCCCCGATGGGACGGCGGTCCGCCTCGACGTGGAGAGCGATGGCGCGGACGCCGGTCCGCTCAGCTGGTCGCTGGTGCGCGAGGGAGAGGGGTGGGGCGTGTGGCGCGGGGCGGCGCCCGCGCCGGCCGTGACCGTGCGCCTCGCCGCCGACGTCGCATGGCGCGTGCTGTACAACGCGCTCCCCGCGGGCGATGCGGAACGAGCCGCGCACATCAGCGGCGACTCGGACTTCGCGCGCCCCCTCTTCCGTACGCGGTCGGTGATGGTCTAGCCGGCGCCCCGCTTCCCCGAGTAGAGTGAGGAACGATGACACAGGACGTGTGGACCGCCGTCGACGACTACTTCGGGAGCCTGCTCCTTCCGCCTGACGAAGCGCTCGACAAGGCGCTGGAGGCGGCCGCGGCGGCGGGGCTTCCGTCGATCCAGGTGACGCCGAGCGAGGGGAAGATGCTGCACCTCCTCGCTCGCATGCGGGGCGCCCGCCGCATCCTGGAGATCGGCACCCTCGGCGGCTACAGCACCATCTGGCTCGCGCGCGCGCTCCCGCCCGGCGGCCGCCTCATCACGCTGGAGATCGACCCGCGCCACGCCGAGGTCGCGCGCGCCAACCTGGAGCGCGCCGGCGTGTCGGGGAGCGTGGAGCTGCGCCTCGGCCGCGCGCTGGACACGCTCCCCGGGATCGCGGCCGAAGGAGTGTCCCCGTTCGACTTCGTCTTCATCGACGCGGACAAGCCGAGCATCCCGGAGTACTTCGAGTGGTCGCTGCGGTTGACGCGACCGGGGAGCGTGATCGTCGTGGACAACGTCGTGCGGGGCGGCGCGGTGGCGGATGCGGCGAGCACGGATGAGAACGTCCGCGGCGTCCGCCGCTTCGCCGAGAAGCTCGCCGCCGAACCGCGTGTCAGCGCCACCGTGGTGCAGACCGTCGGGGGAAAGGGATACGATGGATTCGCCCTGGCGCTCGTGACGGGGGGCGAGTGAGCGCGACCCCCGTGACGTCCGGCGCGTCGCGCGGAAGGTGACGTCGAATGGCGGCGAGCCCGAGTCCCGCGCCGGGGGAGCGAGACGAGCCCGTCCAGCCGGTCACCACGCTCGAGCTGTTCTTCGACCTCGTCTTCGTCTTCACCATCACCCAACTCACCGAGCTGCTCGTCACGAGCCTCGACGCGGTGGGGATCGCACAGGTCCTGCTGCTCTTCGGCGTGAGCTGGTGGATGTACGGCGGCTACGTGTGGCTGACGAACAACGTCACGCCCGATCGAGCGGGGCGGCAGCTCCTGCTTCTCGTCGCGATGAGCGCGTTCCTCGTGCAGGCGCTCTCGATCCCGCACGCCTTCGACCGGGACGGGATCGCGTTCGGGCTCGCCTACCTCGTGGTCGTGGTCGTGCACGGCATCCTGTTCCGGCAAGCCACCCGAGCGATCACCCGGCTCGTGCCGTTCAACATCGCGTCGGCGCTGCTCGTGATCGCCGCGGGGTTCGTCCGTGGGGGCACGCCCCGCTACGCGCTGTGGAGCCTCGCGATGGCGGTCCAGTTCGTCGCGCCCTATCTGAGCCGGGTGGGGGCGTTCCGCGTGCAGTCGGGCCACTTCGTCGAGCGGCACGGGCTGCTCATGCTCGTGGCGTTCGGCGAGTCGGTCGTGGCCATCGGCATCGGCGCCGCCGGGCTTCCGGTGAACGCGGGCGTGATCGGGGCGGCGGTGCTCGGGCTCGCGCTCGTCGCCTGCCTGTGGTGGGCGTACTTCGTCGGTGACGCCGAGCGCGCCGAGCGCGCGCTCGCCGCCGCGCCCCCGGACGAGCGACCCGCGCTCGCCATCAACGGATTCTTCTACGCCCACATCCCGATGCTGCTCGGCGTCGTCTTCATCGCCGCCGGCGTGACGAAGGCGATCGGCCACGCCGCCGCGCCGCTCGGGCCGGGGCCGGCTGCGGCGCTCGCGGTGGGAGCGGCGATCTACCTGGTCGGCGACGTCGCCTTCCGGCGGATCCTGCGGATCGACCGCGGGTCCACGCGCACGATCGTCGCCATCGGCGCGCTGGCCACGTTTCCGCTCGGCGGCGTGTCGGCGGCGCTGCAGCTCGTGATGCTGGTCGGCGTGTTCGTGGCGGGGTACGTGGCGGAAGCGGTGGCGGCCGCGCGCGAGCCGGAGTGACGCGGCGGTCGGCCATCGGCGCTCGGGACGACGCGGCTGTCGGCCATCGGCTCTCGGCTCTCGGCTACGGCCCAGCATAGAGAGTCCTCGGCGTGTGCACCAGCCGAGAGCCGAGAGCCGAGAACCGACTTTCGCGATCCTTCGCATCCGCACCATGAATCCCGGGTCCATCTCGTTCCGTCCACTGGCGATCGCCGACCTGCCGATGCTACACGAGTGGCTGACGCGGCCGCACGTGGCCGAATGGTGGACGCCCACGCCGTCGCCGCGCGAGGTCGAGGAGGAGTTCGGGGCGCTCGTGGCGGGGGACTCCGCCGTCCGGCCGTACATCGCGCTCGAGGACGGTGTGCCGGTCGGCTACATCCAGTCGTACGTCGCCATGGGCGCCGGCGGCGGCTGGTGGCCGGATGAGCGGGATCCGGGTGTGCGTGGGATCGACCAGTTCCTCGCCGATCCCGGCCGATTGGGGCGCGGGCTCGGCACCGCGATGGTGCGCGCGTTCGTGGACGAGCTGTTCGCCGATCCGGCGGTGACGCGAGTGCAGACGGACCCCGATCCGAACAACGCGCGCGCCATCCGGTGCTACGAGAGGGCCGGGTTCCGTCGCGTGGGCGAGGTGACGACGCCGGACGGACGCGCCCTTCTCATGGTGCGCGACCGCGAGGCAGGATGAGCCCCGGCATCAGCACCCCATCGGGCGCCGTGAAGTCGAGTCCGAGCAGCGTGGCGACCAGGGGCGCGATGTCCTCGAGGCGAAGCTCCGGGGCGATGATGCCCGGCCGCACCCCCGCCCCCGCCGCGACGAAACCCGTGTGCATTGCCGGCGTGGTGGGCAGGTAGCCGTGCGCGGCCCCGACGGCCGGACGAAGCGCCGGGCCCTCCGCGCTCTCGTGCAGCTCGATGCCGGGCATGGCGACGAGCGCGAGCGGGGACACGGGGTCCGCGCCCAACCGGGTGAGCTCGGTGCGGTCGACCACACGCAGCAGCGCGCGGATCCTGGACGGCTGCGCGGCGAGGATGCGCTCGACCAGCGTCACCGCCTCGGCGTCCTCCGCGTCGCACAGCTCGAGAAACGCCGAGCCGCCGCTCGCGAGGAACGTCGCGCGCCAGCGCCCGCGATCCGCCCGCGGCTCCATGAGCCCCGCGGCCGCGAGCCAGACGTTCGGGCGGAGCTGCGTGTGCACGTCGGCGGAGCCGTGATCGCCGGTGATGATGAACGTGGTGCGATCGCGCAGCCCGAGCCGCTCGACGGTGTCGAGCACCTGCCCGATGGCGCGGTCGACGGCGCCGAGCGCGCGTCGCAGCAGCGGCGTTTCCCGGCCGTGGAGGTGCTGCACGTGGTCCGCGCCGATGCAGTGCACGAGGAGCAGCGTCGGGCGGTAGCGCTCGAACAGATAGGCGGCGATGGCGCCGACCCGATCCTCGCGCACCAGACGGCTGATGGAGAAGTTCTCGTCGCGGAGCCGGCCCGTCGCCTCGCGCTCGAGCTCCGCGATCAGCTCCGGCGGCGTCATCGCCGCGCGGATCGGGGCCATCCCGTCGCCGAAGTCGAGGGGCCACACGTCGGGCACGTTCCAGGTGATCGCGGAGGCGCCGACCGTGACCGGCCACGCGATCGCGGCGGTGGTGCCACCCGCCCCGTGGACCGCGTCCCACAACGTCGGGGCGGTGATGGCGCTCGCTTCCCACAACCAGCGCCCGCTCTGTCCCCCCGGCTCGAACGGCCGGTTGTGCCAGATGCCGTGCCGCGCGGGGAGCGCGCCCGTCACGATGGAGGTGTGCGCCGGATAGGTGAGCGCGGGGAAGACGCTGAGCACCGTGCGCGCGGAGGAGCCGTCGCGCGCGAGCTGCTGCACCACCGGCATCGGCCACGTCTCCTGTTGATAGAACTCCGGCCGCAGCGCGTCGACGGAGACGAGCACGACATGGTCGGCGAGTCGATGAGTGGGTCGGGGATCTGGCGTGGTCACGGATCGATGGTCGAAGGAGCGCGGGCGCGACGTGCTCCGCGCTCATGAGGTGCCCGCCAGTGTGCAGGAGGTGCGCCATTCTCTCGCGGGCAAAGCGGGCGCGGCGCGAGACCTCCCCGAACGCGTGCCGCGCGGCGAGATTCCTCCAGACGAGTCGACGCGCGACGGGTTGGCCCACTGACTGGCTGTTCGGCGGCCGAGCCCCGAGGCGCTCGAGGTGTACGAGAGGGAGATGGAGGAGCGATGACGATCAAATCCGACGCGGACCTGACGGCGCTGCGGCGCGTGGGGCGGCTGGTCGCGCGCACGCTCGAGCAGATGCGCGCCGCGGTGCGCCCGGGGTGCACCACGGGGGAGCTCGACGATGTGGCGGAGCGGTTCGCGCGCGCCAGCGGCGCGCGCTCGGCGCCGCAGCTCACCTACGACTTTCCGGGCTTCACCTGCATCAGCGTGAACGACGAGATCGTCCACGGCATCCCGGGACCGCGCGTGATCCGGCCGGGAGACGTGGTCAAGCTGGACGTCACGCTCGAGCTCGACGGCTACATGGCCGACTCGGCCGCGACGGTGCTCGTGCCGCCGTCGTCGGACGAGGCGCGACGGCTGCAGCGCACCGCCCGCGCGGCGTTCAATCGCGCGATGCGCGTCGCGCGCGCGGGACGGCCGCTCTCGGAGCTGGGACGCGCGGTCGAGACCACGGTGCGGGGCGATGGCTTCGCCGTCGTTCGCGAGCTCACCGGACACGGGATCGGCCGTCGCATCCACGAAGCGCCATCGGTCCCGAACTGGGCGGATCCATCCGAGCGCGCCACGCTGGCCGAAGGGCTGGTGATCGCCGTCGAGCCGATGGTCACCGCCCTCCCGGCGCGCGCGATCACCGCCGCCGACGGCTGGACGCTCCGCACGCACAACCACGCGCTGGCCGTCCACCACGAGCACACGATCGTGATCCGGCGCGGCGCGCCGCTCGTCCTCACGGCGGCGTGAACACACGGAGACATCATGAGCATCGCCGAAGCGTTGTTGCCCGAGTTCGACGAGGAGATGGCCACCACGCGCAGGGTGCTCGAGCGCGTGCCGAGCGAGGATGGGAGATGGAAGCCGCACGACAGGTCGTTCCCGCTCGGGCACCTGGCGCAGCTCGTGGCGGTGATGCCGGGTTGGCTCCCGCCCATGCTCCGCGACACGAAGCTCGATCTGGCGGCATCGCCGGGCTACACCTTCGAGAGCACGCCGACGCTGCTCGCGCAGTTCGACCGGAACGTTCGCGAGGGGCGCGAGGCGCTCGCGACGGCGAAGGACGCGGACTTCGATGTGCCCTGGTCGCTCGTGCACGGCGAGCAGGTGCTGTTCACGATGCCGCGCCGCGTGGTCGTGCGGACGCACATCAACCACCTGATCCATCACCGCGGCCAGCTCACCGTGTACCTGCGGCTGCGGGACGTGCCCGTCCCCTCGATCTACGGACCGAGCGCGGACGAGCAGATGTTCGGGGGCTGACGAGGGACCCGGCTGACGGCCATCGGCGCGCGCAAAGACGCTGCTGTCGGCCATCGGCTCTCGGCTCTCGGCTACGGCACAGCGTAGAGAGCCCTCGGCGTGTGCACGAGCCGATGGCCGAGAGCCGAGAGCTGACAGCCGGGTCTTCATCCCCGCTTGCGGCCGGTCGCCGCGGAAACGTATTTCTACGTCGGACCACTCGTCCGAGAGGCGCCAGGCGATGTTCCTCGAACAGCGGGTCGTATCCCGCAAGACTCCGCTCGACGGCAAGCTCGAGATCTCCCCGGCGACCGCCGGGCGCATCGGGGCGCTCGGCGAGACGTTCTCCGTCGCGTGCGGCGGACGCGAGGGGATCGCGCGGCTCCACTCCATGGAGTGCACCTGCGCCAAGGGCGCGGGCGAGCGGCACGTCCACCACTTCGTCGAGAGCCCGCTGCTCGAGGCGCTCGCGCCGGGGAGGGAGGTGCGCGTGGAGATGGACGAGCATCGCGGCGAGGTTCGCATCGAGGCCGTGTAGCGCGGCGGATCGCCCCAGGTTACGGCAGCATGTCGTACTCGGCTCACCACGATCGCGCGAGGAGGGCTCATGCAACCGAGCGGCAGGGCGCAGCGCGGGTCGCGCGCCGCCCAGTGGTACGGCTACACCGTGTGCCTGGTGGCGGTCATCACCACCATCTTCTCCGTCAGGGCGATCGTCGACGCCTCCTTCGAGATCGCCGATCCGCTCAGGGCCGAGGGCCGCTTCGCACCATCGTTCAGGTCCTACGAGGCGTACCGGGCGACGCTCGACCGCTTTCCCATCCCGCCGATGGGCGCGGACACGAGCCGCCGCGCGCCATCGGAGGCGGAGCTGCGCCGGCGGTACGAGGCGCTTCGCGCGGACCGTCTGGAGCAGGCTCGCTTCGACGCGACTCGCTCCCTCGTGACCAATGGCATCCTTCTGGCGTTCGCGGTGGGGCTGTTCCTCTGGCACTGGAACTGGCTGCGGCGCACGGGGGCGGAGTCCCCGGACGAGCTGGCACCGGGAGCGCCGTTCGCTCGTTGAATGGGAGCATGATCCGGAAGTACCGCCGCCGCGGCGGCTCGCGCGGCGCACGGCCCCACTCGAGCGGGAGAGGAATCAACATGCTGTCCACAGTCGAGATCGAGCGCCAGTTCGAGCGCCTGACGGAGTACTGGTCGCCCAAGGTGATCGGGCGCGTGAACGACCAGTACATCAAGGTCGCCAAGATCAAGGGCGAGTTCACCTGGCACGCCCACGAGGAGGAAGACGAGATGTTCCTGGTCGTGAAGGGGAACCTCGTCATCCAGCTCGAGGACGGCGAGGTGCGCCTCGGCCCCGGCCAGTTCGTGGTCGTGCCGCGCGGCGTGCGGCACAACCCGGTCGCGGCCGAGGAGTGCTGGGTGGTGCTCATCGAGACGGTGACCACGAAGCACACCGGGGACGTCGAGTCGCCGCTCACCCGCTCGATCGCCGAGCAGCTCGCCTGAGCGCGGCCGGTTGGCCGCGGCGCACGGACGGCCTTCACCCCACACCCGAGGGTTAGCGCACCATGCCCTGCCTGCTGGTGATCCTCGCTTTCGTGACGCCGCGGCTCGTGGTCGCCCTGCTGTGGTTCTTCAGCAACTGGTTCCACGGCATGTTCCCGTCGCTGCTCTGGCCGCTGCTCGGATTCTTCTTCCTCCCCACCACGCTCCTCTGGTATTCCGTCGTCCAGCACTGGTTCGGCGGACAGTGGACGTTCTGGCCGATCGTGGGGATCGTCGTCGCCCTCGCCATCGATGTCTCGCCGGCGGGACGGAAGCGGAAGCGGGACTGAGGACGGCGGCTGTCGGCCATCGGCCATCGGCTCTCGGCTCTCGGCCCTCGGCTGCCGCACGCGGGCGCGAGTCCTCCGCCGCGAGGCCCGGCACCCGCCGCTCGAGCCTTGCTGGACGTCCATCCCGGGGCGCATACTGCGGACCCGGCTGTCGGCTCTCGGCCATCGGCTCTCGGCTTGCGGCACACGCCGGGAGCCCTCAATGCGGTGCAGGTAGCCGAGAGCCGAGAGCCGATGGCCGAGAGCCGCGTCCCGACAGCCGCCCCCATCCCCACTCACCCCGAGGAAGCTCGATGCATCGATCCTTCGTCATGCTCGCCCTGTTCGGCCTCGCGACGACCGCACGGGCGCAGGATCCCGGCCAGTCCGTTCACCGGTTCGACCAGAAGCACGGTGGGAGCGCCAGGATTCATCAGCTCGGCCACGTGGTCACCCACCCGGGCGCGTGGAAGGCCGCGGACGTCGAGATGGAGCAGGACCCGGGACGACCGTACGTGTACGTGTCGGGGTTCGTGAACTTCGACGCGCAGATCTACGACGTGCGCGATCCCGCGCACCCGAAGAAGATCTACGACTGGACCATCGAGAACCCCGAGCTGCACCGCGGCATCGGCGCGATGGATGGGAAGTATTTCAAGATCGGTGACCGCTACTACTACGCGCAGTCCTACCAGTTCATGCAGGGGAGCCCGGACGCGGACCTCGGCGCGGTGATCTTCGACGTGACGGGGCTGCCCGACACCTCCAAGGTGAAAGTGGTCGCCCGCATCCGCTACCCGGAGGCGCCTGGCGGCTTCCACAACACCTTCGCCTACAAGCACTCCGATGGCCGCGTGCTCTACTTCGCCACCGTGAACCAGCAGAAAGCGCTGGTCTACGACCTCGGCAAGGTGGTGAGCGGCGCGGACTCGAGCACCTGGCTCATCGGGGCGGTGCCGAACCCCACCCCGTTCAAGCAGATCGGCGCGGGCGGCTACCACGACTTCTACGTGGGCTACGACCCCGCCACGCACCAGGACAAGTTCTACGGCGCGGGGCTCGGCGGGTACTCGGTGTGGGACGTGACGCATCCGGAGACGCCGAAGCAGCTCTTCACGCTCACCGGCCTCGGGCTCGACATCGCGCACACCTTCACGCCCTCGCCCGATGGGCGGTACGCCGTGACCGAGACGGAATACCAGTACACGCCGCTCCGCATCTGGGACCTCGCCCCCGGGCAGCAGGACTCCACGCAGAACCTCGATCTCCCGATCAGCGCCTGGACGGCCGACTGGCGCGACCTCTCGCACAACCACGAGGTGCGCTGGCCGTACGTGTTCGTCTCGGCGTACGAGGATGGGCTGCAGGTGTTCGACCTGAAGGACCCGAAGCACCCGAAGACCGACGGCTACTACTTCACCTGCGAGTGCGAGCACGAGCACGGGTTCGGCGGCACGCCGGACAACGGTTGGCAGAGCACGACCAGCGTGGAGCAGGGGGCGTTCGGCGTGGACGTGCGCAACCGCGACGGCCTGATCGCGCTCTCGGACATGCGCAGCGGGCTCTGGCTGTTCCGGATGGATGGCTTCAAGGGGTGGAACGGCCACGACTACGGCATGCCGAACATCTCCAGCGTCCAGGACTACGACCATGGCCCGGAGGGGGCGGCGACGAGCGCCTCGGCGACGGGCAAGGGGAACCAGCGGCGGTGAGTACGCTGGTCGACGCCGCGCGCCGTGGCGCGCGGCGGCTGTGGGGGCGCCGCGGGTCCGGGCGGCGCTCCGTGGCCGTGCTCGCGGTGGGGCTCCTCACCGCGGCCGGCCCCTTCGACATCGCGCTCTTCGCCACGCCCAAGGCACCCGCCGCCAGGGGGCACGCGCGACTCGTCTACGCCCAATCGCCGTTCGGCATTGCCGTCACCGCCGATGGACGCGCGAGCTACGACGTCCAGATCTCGGCGACCGGGCTCCCCGAGCCGTCCACGCTCGGCGCGTACTCCGCGTACGTGGCGTGGGCCGTGACGCCGGACCTCGGCCGGTGGCACCGCCTCGGCACGGTGACGAACGGCACCACCACGGTCGGGAGCGCGGAGCTCAACAAGTTTCTCCTCGTGATCACCGCCGAGGCGGATACGGCACCCAGGGCGCACGCCGGACCGACGGTGCTGCACGGCACCTCGCCGAGCGGGTGGCTCCAGTCGTTCCTCACGCACCCGCTCTTCCGCGGAGTGTCGCAGTGACGCGGGCCCCGATGGCCGCGCTGCTCGCGGCCGTGCTGTGCATCACGCC
This sequence comes from Gemmatimonadaceae bacterium, assembly GCA_036378095.1. Lineage (GTDB taxonomy): Bacteria > Gemmatimonadota > Gemmatimonadetes > Gemmatimonadales > Gemmatimonadaceae > JADGGM01. The sequence goes on from DASUXC010000003.1 coordinate 40,135, forward strand.
GGCCGCCGTCCTCGCGCAGCAATCGAAGACCACCCCGCCGAAGAAGCCGCACGACGCGCACGGCGCGCACGCTATGCCGGCCGACTCGGCGAAGCCGCCGCACGACGCCCACGACATGGATGGCATGAGCGGCATGGACGGCGAGGACACGACCGGTGGGGCGGCGAGCACGCACATGGACATGCCCGGGATGCACGACACCGCCATGGCGATGCCGATCCCGATGCCGAAGGGGATGGCGATGATGCCGGGGCTGGTGGGGCTCACGCCGCCGGTCACCCCGTTCCTCCCCGGCGCCGGCGTCGACCCGATGCGCCTCCCCGCGGCGAAGCCGAGCGAGGTCGCCAACCTGAAGGATGGCGACACGCTCGACCTCACCGCCACGCTCGTGCGGCGCACGATTCGTGGACGCGCGTTCGCCATGTACGGGTTCAACGGGCAGGTGCCGGGGCCGCTCATCCGCGTGCCGCAGAACGCGACGATCACCGTGCGCTTCCACAACCGGATCGACCTGCCGAGCACCGTGCACTGGCACGGCGTGCGGCTGGACAACCGGTTCGACGGCGTGCCGGGGGTGACGCAGGAGGCGGTGGCCCCGGGGAGCAGCTTCGTGTACACCGTGCACTTCCCGGACGCCGGCGTCTACTGGTATCACCCGCACGTCCGCGAGGACATCGAGCAGGCGATGGGGCTGTTCGGCAACGTGCTCGTGGACTCCCCCGACCGGGACTACTACTCACCGGCGAACCGCGAGCAGACGCTCGTGTTCGACGACCTGCTCGTGAACGGCGACACGCTCATCCCGTTCGGCAAGGAGGCGCCCGACTTCGCTCTCATGGGGCGCGTGGGGAACGTGCTCCTGGTGAACGGGGAGCCGCGCTACGCGCTGCACGCGAGCGCCGGAGAGGTCGTGCGGTTCGCCATGACGAACGTGTCCAGCTCGCGCACGTACAACGTCTCGTTCGGCGGCGCGCCGATGAAGGTGCTCGCCTCCGACGTGAGCCGCTTCGAGCGCGAGGAGATGGTGCCGAGCGTCGTGCTCGCGCCGGCGGAGCGGTACGTGGTGGAGGTCCGCTTCGACCATCCGGGGCGCTGGGCGCTGGTGAACGCCGTGCAGGCGATCAACCACTATCGCGGGGAGTTCGAGGCGGAGGTGGACACGCTCGGGATCGTGACGGTGGACTCGAGCGCCGCCAGCCCGGACTACGGCCGCCAGTTCGCCGCGCTGCGCGCGAACGCCGCGGTGACGCGCGAAATTGACCGCTACCGCAAGTACTTCGATGCGCCCCCCGACAAGCGGCTCACGCTCACCGTGAAGACGTCGGCGCTGCCGCTCGCCACCGTGCAGTTCATGACCATCGACACGGCGTACTACGCCCCGGTGGAGTGGGTGGACGGGATGCCGGACATGAACTGGCTCTCCACCAGCGAGCAGGTGCGCTGGATCCTGCGCGACGACGCGACGGGGAAGGAGAACATGGACATCGACTGGCACGTGAAGCAGGGGGCGGTGGTGAAGCTGCGGATCTTCAACGACCCGCGGTCGTTCCATCCGATGCAGCACCCGATCCACCTGCACGGCCAGCGCATGCTCGTCGTCGCGCGCGACGGCGTGCGCACGAAGAACCTGGTGTGGAAGGACACAGCGCTCATCCCCGTGGGCTCCACCGTGGACCTGCTCATCGACGCATCGAACCCCGGCGACTGGATGCTGCACTGCCACATCGCCGAGCACCTGGGCTCGGGGATGATGACCGTGCTGCACGTGGATCCGGCGGGAGGTGGGCGTGGGAAGTGAGGAGCGACGGAGGATGATGCGTGGCACCCGCGGCCGGACGGCGACGCGCACGCGAGCGCGGCGGCGCGTGTGGTGGCTCGTGGCGTGCGCCGCGCTGAGCGCGTGTGGGGATCCGACCGAGCCGCGCGACGTCGTGTCGCCGGAAGGCGTCGCCATCCGCTTGGAGGTGACGTCCCGGCAGTTCACGGTCGCCGACTCCGCGATCGCGACCGTCACGCTCACCAACACGATCGCGAGCGCCATCGAGCTTCATTTCCAGTCATCCTGCGACGCCGTGTCGTTGAGCAGCGCCGAGGAGTTCGGCTGGGGATTCGGGTGCTTCCCCGGGGACGTCGATTTCACACTCCCCGCGCACGGACAGCGCACGTGGACGTTCACCGTGAACGGCCTCGACGCCGTCACCGGACATCGCCTCACCGTGGGCGTCGTGCACGTGCAGGGCTGCCTCGCCCCGAGGGTGGGTGACGGGTACGACAAGCCGGTCTGCTCGCGGCCGGTCACCCTATCCGTCACGCCAGCCGGAGCCTCCTGACCGATGCCGCCCCGCTTCCACCACCGAGCGAGCAGGGGTGAGCCGCGCGTGCCGAGCAAGAAGGTCGCGCCGGCCGAGGCGCCGGTCCTCGAGCTCCGGCGGCAGGCGGAGTGGGCGGCCTGGCTGGAGAAGCACCATCGCTCTTCGTCAGGCGTCTGGCTGAGGCTGGGAAAGAAGGGATCCGGCGTGCAGTCCGTGTCGCACGCCGAGGCGCTCGAGGTCGCGCTGTGCTACGGGTGGATCGACGGCCAGCGGCGGAGCGAGGGGGAGCGCACCTGGATCCAGCGATTCACGCCGCGCGGCACGCGGAGCATCTGGTCGAAGATCAACCGGCAGAAAGCGCTGGAGTTGATCGAGAGCGGCCGGATGCGCCCGGCCGGATTGGAGGAGGTGGAACGGGCGCGGGAGGATGGGCGCTGGGATGCGGCGTACGACGCGCAGCGCACCGCGACGGTGCCCGACGACCTGCGGGCGGCGCTGGACGCCAATCCCCGAGCGAAAGCGTTCTTCGCCACGCTCGACAGCCGGAACCGGTACGCCGTCCTGTTCCGGATCCACACCGCGAAGAAGCCGGAGACCCGCGCGAGACGCATCGCGCAGTTCGTCGCCATGCTGGAGAGGCACGAGACGCTGCACCCGTAGCTTCCCCGGCGCGCACGGCCGGCACGCGCGCCGCCCCGGTCACGTTTTCCGAGGGAGACCCCATGATGACTCGCTGGCCAGGCCATTCGAGACAGCTCACGGCCACGCTCGCCCTGGCGCTCGCCCTCGCGCTCGCCTCATCGCTCGCCCCGTCGCTCGGCCGCGCGCAGCAACCCGCCCTCGCGCCGGGCGCTCGCGTGCGCGTGCTGCGCGTGGGGGCCACGACGCCGCAGGAGGGCGCGTTCGTCTCGCTCGACCGGGACACGCTCGTGGTGCGACCGGGCTTCGGCAGCGTGGCGGACACGATCCCGGTCGCGCGGGTCGCCACGCTCGAGGTGAGCACGGGCGTCGGACGCGATGCGCAGGGCGCGTTGCGCGGGATGCTCATCGGCGGCGGCGTCGGGGCCGCCACGGGCGTGGTGCTCGTGAAGGCCACCTGCAACGATTCCGGCGAAGGACCACCGTGCGCCCTCGGCGAGGTGCTCACTGGGGCCGCGCTCGGCTTCGCCGGCGTCTTTCTCGGCGCGATCGCCGGCGCCAAGCGCGTGGAGCACTGGGCCCGCGTGGACCCGGCGCGGCGCACCAGTCTCATCGTCCTCCCGTCCTCGCACGGCGGCGTGGCGCTGGGGCTCACGGTTGCGGTGGGCGGGGGTGGGGGGTGAGATGAAGAGGGTGGTCATCGGCTCTCGGCCATCGGCCATCGGTTACGGCACACGCCGGGCGCTCTCGGTGCCGAGCAGTAGCCGAGAGCCGATGGCCGAGAGCCGACAACGGTGTCCGACAGCCGCATTCTCGCTCACCATCTAAATTCTCACATGCCCACCCCCATCCACGCCGTCCTCGAGACCTGTCTCTACGCCGACGACCTCGCGGCGGCGGAGCGCTTCTACGGGAGCGTGCTCGGGCTCGACGTGTACTCGCGCGAGCCGGGGCGCCACGTCTTCTTCCGGTGCGGCGATGCCATGTTCCTCGTGTTCGACCCGGCGCGAACGCGCGCCGCGACGAGCAAGGTGGGGGGAGCCACCGTCCCCGCGCACGGTGCGAGCGGGGCGGGGCACGTGGCGTTCCGGGTCGCGGAGTCGGCGCTCTCCGAGTGGCGAGCGCGACTGGCGGGCGCGGGCGTGCCGATCGAGGCGGAGATCGAGTGGCCGCGCGGCGGGAAGTCGATCTACGTGCGCGACCCGAGCGGGAACAGCGTGGAGCTGGCCACGGCGACGATCTGGGGGTTGCCCGAGTCGCCGGCGCCTGACGAGCGATGACCGCGTCCTCCCACTCTCCCTCCCCTAGGCCGCCCACCATCATGACAATCGGCGCTTCCCGCCCGTTGATGCTGCTGGCCTCGGCGTTCTTCCTCCTTCCGGCGCTCGCGGTGGCGCAGGACTCCACCGTCTCGCACCCCGGTTCCGCGGGCGCGAGCTCGGGCGCGCCGACCGCGCCCCCCGAGCTCGCGTTCATGCCGCAGATGCGGCTCGTCGGCAGGCAGGTGCGGGCGCACGCGGTCGATCGCGAGGTGGAGGGGGAGCTGGTGCTCGCGTACCCCGACTCCATTCTGCTGCAGACGATGCGCGCCGACTCGTCGCGTCAGGTGATGATCCCACTCGGCTGCCTCGACCGGCTCGAGTATCGCGATGGGAGCCTCGACCACCGCCGCGCGGCGTGGCACGGGGCGAAGGCCGGATTGCTGGCGGGGCTCGCGGTGGGCACCGCGCTGTGGGCGCTCTCCGGGCAGCAGGAGTCGGAGTTCGCGCACGTCTTCCACGGCGGCTCCGCGGCCGGTGCCATCGCCCTGTTCGGCTTCGGCGGCGCCGCCGTGGGCGGCATCATCGGCTCCACGCGCGCGGCCCCGCGCTGGACGCCTGTTCCACTCCCGCGCGTCGCCGCGCCCGGCGAGACGGAACGGAGTGGGTCCTGCAGGGCGTTCACGAACTAGCCCCGCGCGGCGGACCGCCGCGCCCCGCTCGTTCGTGAACGCTCGACCATGCAATCATCCACACCGTCTCTCACGCACATCGGCGGCCCGACCGCGCTCATCGAGTGGCGCGGTCTCCGCATGCTCACCGATCCGACGTTCGACCCGGCGGGCACGGCCTATCCGGCCGCCACGTACACGCTGCGCAAGACGCGATCGCCCGCCGTGCCCGCGGCGTCGCTGCCGGTCATCGACGCGGTACTGCTCAGCCACGATCACCATCTCGACAACCTGGACCACGCCGGGCGCGCGCTGCTCGGCGACGCTCGCGCCGTGTTCACCACGACCGCTGGGGCCGAGCGCCTGGGGGGCTCGGCACGCGGACTCGAGGCGTGGGAGGAGGGCGAGCTCCGCGCGAGCGACGGCGGCGTCCTGCGCATCACCGGCACGCCGGCGCGCCACGGTCCCGCGCACGCCGACCGCGGACCGGTCACCGGCTTCGCGCTCGCCTTCGGCGATGCGCCGGAGGACGTGCTCTACATCTCCGGCGACACCGTGTGGTACGAGGGCGTGCGGCAGGTGAGCGAGCGCTTCTCGGTTCGCACGGCGGTGCTCTTCATGGGCGCGGCCAGGGTTCAGGCCGTCGGACCGTGGGCGCTGACCTTCACCGCCGAGGAGGGTGTCGAGGCCGCGCGCGCGTTCGCGCACGCGGAGATCGTCCCCCTGCACTGCGAGGGGTGGGAGCACTTCTCGGAGTCGGCGGCCGACATCGATCGCGCCTTCGAGCGTGCCGGACTGGGCGCGCGCCTCCGCTGGCCCACGACCGGCGAGCCCATGCGCCTCATGCGCGCGCGGGCGCGATGAGCGGTGAGACTGTTATCTTGCCATCAGCCTCGCGCGTGGCTGCTGCCCGGCGCGCTTGTGCAGGTCCTCGCCGTCGGCAGCATGCCCACACCCGGAGCGTCGATTGCCCAAGAAGCCGAACTACAACTTCGAGAAGCGGAAGAAGGAGCTCGACCGGCAGCAGAAGAAGGAAGAGAAGCGGCGCCGCAAGCAGGAGGCGAACGAGCGTCGCCGTCAGGATCGCGAGTCGCCGGCAGCGGACGCGGAGGCGGCGCCGGAATAGCGTGGCGCCGCCTCGCGGCGGTGGACCGGTCGGCTACGCCGTGCCGCTTTCCCGCCGCGCCGCAGGGCGGCCGCGGTTCCAGTAGGTGGTGGCGGGCGCGGCACGCCGCGCGAGCAGCGCGTCGTAATACGCCACGATGCGCTCCCGGACGGAGCTCACCGTGTCGCTGGCATCGGCGCGGAAGGGCGCGTAGCGGTTGCGATCGTCCGTCGACACGCGAAACCACCACCACGCGTCGGTGCGCGGTGCCCGCGCTTCCTCGATGGCGCACGTGAAGGTGCGCCCCTCGTCAACGAACGCAAAGGGATCGATCACGGTAACTCCTCGCGACTGGTATCTCGAAATGTAACCCGTTGCGCGCGGAGAAAGGCGGTCATCGCAGGAGGCCCCCCATGTCCACGATCGCACACCGAGCCGAAGTCCCGCCCCATCCATTCCCGCCCGTGCCCGCGCCGGCGCCGAAAGTTCCGGATGTCCACGTCCATCCGCCGCTCGTGTTCGTGGAGCCGGTGTGGGAGTACCGGCACATGGTGCGCAACCTGGATCGAGAGGCGGCGCCGTCCGACGAGGAGATGAACGCGCTCGGTGGCGAGGGGTGGGAGCTGATCGGCGTGTTCGGCGATGGGCGCGCCGTGCACCTCTACTTCAAGCGGCAGCTTCGCTGAGCGACGTCGCGCGGCTCGATGGCGAGCCGCGCGACGCGCACGCGCTGTAGCTCGCGGTGTGACGAGCCGCCGCGCGCGGCATCCCGGCCCGCTCGGCGCCGCGCTGGCGTACGACTTGCTCCGACTCACGATGTCGCTCGGATGCATCTCCACCAACCCGCATCGCGAGGAGGACGAGCATGGCGACCACGAAGCGGAAGTCGAGCCGCACATCCAGCCGGCGCAAGTACGGCAAGGCCGCGAGCAAGAGCGTCGAGAGCGCGATGCGCCGGCGGAAGCGCGGCACACTGCGCCGCGGCAAGCAGGGACACGGCGGACGCGTGACCAGCCGGAAGCAGGCGATCGCCATCGGACTCTCCGAGGCGAGGGAGAAGGGGGACAAGGTGCCGCCGGCGCCCAGGCGGAAGCGGTCCTCCTCGCGGAAGACGGCCTCCGCGCGGAAGTCCTCCTCCGCGCGGAAGTCCTCGTCGTCACGCAGGCGCACGTCGGCGACGCGCAAGCGGACGTCGTCGCGCAAGCACGCCACCAAGCGCAAGTAGCGCTTCGGCCACCACACCCGCGCCGCGCGCGCCGCCACTCACGGCGCGCGCGCGCTCGCGCGGTCGCGGACCGTGGCCACGATCAGCGCCACCAACCCCTCGTCGCTCGCGGGGAGCGCGTCCACGCCCGCGAGCGCCGCGAGATCGTAGTGCGCGATCACCGCCTCGAGCTGCTCGCGCGACAGCGCGTTCAGCTCGCGGCGCAGCACCGCCTCTCCCTGCAGGTACGCGGCGAACGGATCGAGCACGGCGACGGGCCGGACCTCGATGCGCGGCGTGGGGTGCGGCGCCGGACCGGGAAAGAGCGACGGTGTGACGTGCTTCACGACCGGGGGCGGAACCCGCTCGGCGCGCCGCGCGCGATCGAGCGCCCCCTGAAGGTAGGTGACACTCAGTCCCGTGGCCCAGTACTCCAGGTCGGCGCGATGGGGCTGTGATGTCTCACGCGGCGTGCGAAGCGGCACGCCCGCGCCGCCGAGCGGCGCGAACTCGATCCACCCCTCCCACAAGCCGTCGTCGGCGAGGCGGCCGCACACCTGCGCGCGGTACGACGCACGCTCGCTCTCCCAGATCGGCTCATCGAACACGACCAGTACTTCCGGCATCGTTCCTCCGTTGCACGGGGGCGCTCGCGCGTCCGGTGCAACGGACGAGCCGGAGACCCGCGCGGGCGGAAGGAACGTGTGGCGCGTCGCGTGGTAGCAGGCTCCGGCATTTCCCTTGCCCTGTACGATCTCGATCCCAACTGGAGATTCCCATGCGTCCGCTCGGCATCGTCGGCGTGATTCTCGTCGTGGCGGGGGTGGTCATCCTCGCGATGCGCGGCTTCAGCTACACCAAGGACCGGGATGCGGTGCGCGTCGGACCGGTGGAGGTGGCCGCGGAGCACAAGGGCTTCGTGCCCCCCGTGGTCGGCGTGGTGGCCGTGGTGGCCGGGCTGGTGCTGGTGGCGGTGGGGCGCCGCCGCGCATGACGCTCGGCCGCCGTCGCATCACCGTCGCCCCGCTGCTCGTCGCCGCCGTGCTCTCGGCCTGCGACCGCCGCTCCGCCCGCGCGGGTGGCGCGACGGACTCCACGCCGGCGGCGCGGTCCGCGTCCACGGCGGCACCTTCGCCCCACGCACGGCGCTCCGCCTCCGGCCCCGCGCCGTGCGTGGCGAGCGAGCTCACTCTTCGCCGCGTCGGGGGTGACGCCGGCGCGGGGCACCGCGCCGTGCGCATGGGTCTCGTGAACGGCGCCGCGGAGCCCTGTACGCTCGGCGGCTACCCCGGCGTCGCCCTCCTCGATTCCACCGGGCGCCCCGTGAGCGGCCTGCGCGTGGAGCGGGCCGCGGGGACGTATCTCACCGGCGAGCGCCCGGACTCCTCGCTCACGCTCGCTCCCGGCGCGATGGCGGTGTTCGACGTGACGTGGGGGGTGGTGGAGGGTGAGCCGGGTGGGTGCCCCACCGGGACGGCGCTCGCCATCGCGCCACCCGGCGCGCCGGGGGATACGGTGGGACGGGTGGAGGTCCCCGTCCGGGCGTGCGGCGCGCGCGTGCAGGTGACGCCGGTGGTGGACGCGCGGCTCGCGCGCTGACCCGATTCCGGCCCTCCGCGCCCTCGTGCCCCATTGCCGGGGAGGGTGTCGCGGGCGCATCGTCAGTGTGTGACCCACGAGCTCACGCAGACCGTGCGCGCGCTTCGCTCCGCGCGACCGCGATGCCTCTTCCCGACGACGTGACCGGCCCGGACGACGCGAGCCGCGCGGTGCGCTTTCACCGGCGGCGCGCCGAGGTGACGGCGGAGATCGCGCGCCTCCTCGGGCCGCGCGGCGCCCGGGCGCCCGTGGCCGAGCCGGATCGCGCCGCGGCGCTCGAGCACGAGCTGGGCGCGAGCTACGGTGCGGCGGGAGCGCACCCCTGGGGGATCGTCGCGCAGGAGTGGCCCGCCGGGAGCGTGGTGGCGGTGACGGACACGCTGCACCGCCTCTCCCGCAACCTCCGTCAACGCCCGGTATGGCTCGTGCTCGCCGAGGGGGAGCCGCAGTGCGTGCCGCTCGACAGCGACTCGGTGCTGGACAATCCGCTCGGCTTCGCGGGGCTCGCCGGGCAGGAGCTGCGCCTCCTCGACCGGCTCGTCCCCGCCGGGCTGCTGCTCGTCAGGCGCGCCGAGGAGGGCGACGACCGCTGGCTGCTCGAGGTGTGGGGGGAGCCGTGGCTCTCGGCCACCACGACGGCCATGCGCGGGGATGGCTGAACCCGCGTCTCCACCGCGCGCGCGGGCGAAGCGCGCGACCGCACTCGCCCAACCCGCGCTCCCGCCGGCGGAGCGCGACGCGGCCGGGGGCGACGCGGCAGACCACCGCGACCGGTGGCGCCGGCGCCTGACGAGCACCGGCGACGCGATCATCGTCGCGCTGCTCTGGGCCGGCGGCATGCTCGTGGCCTTCGGTCCCACGCTGCGGTCCGGGCTGCGGCTGATCCAGCGCGACTGGGGGGACACGCGGCTCAACAACTACATCCTCGAGCACGGATGGCGGTGGCTCGCCGGGGTGCCGGGACACGAGCGGCTGTGGAGCCCGCCGGTGTTCTACCCGGCGCCCAACACCTTCGCGTACTCCGACGTGCTCCTCTCCGTGGCGCCGCCGTACTGGGCGCTGCGCGCCGCCGGCGTCGCGCCGGACACCGCCTTCCAGCTCTGGGAGCTGCTCATGGCGACGCTGAACTACGCCGTCGCCCTCCTCTTCCTGCGCCGCGTGGTGCGCACGAGCGTGCCGGCGGCGGCGCTCGGCGCGGCGGTGTTCGCGTTCGCCGGGATGCGCATCGCGCAGATCCAGCACCCGCAGCTCATCCCGCAGTTCCTCGTGATCGGCGCGGTGTGGGGCGCCGCGCGGCTCTGCGCCGCCGACGCGCGGGGGAGCGGGGAGCGTGGCGGCACGCACGCGGCGTGGTGGATCGCGCTCCTCTTCGGGTGCATCGTGGCGCAGCTCTACGCCGCGTTCTACTACGCCTGGTTTCTCGCGCTCTCCCTCGGCATCGCGGCCGCGTGGGCGCTCGCGTCGCGCGCCACGCGCGCACCCCTGGTCGCCACCCTGCGCCGGCACGCCGGCGCGCTCGCCACGGCGAGCGCGCTGGCCGCGCTGGCCGCGTTCCCGCTCGCCGAGCATTACCTGCGCGCCGCGCGGCAGGTCGGGTTCCGCGATTTCGGGACGGTGCTCCCCTTCCTGCCGCGGCCGGCGTCGTGGGTCTACCTCGGCGTGGAGAGCCGGATGTACGGCTGGCTCGCGCCGTATCACCCCTTCGCCAGCATCCCCATGGGGCACGAGCAGCGGCTCGGGCTCGGACTCGTGACCAGTGCGGTCGTGGTGGCGGGGCTGTGGCGCGGGCGTGCGCGACCGCTCGCGCGCCTGATGGCGCTCGCGTCGATCACGATCGTCCTGGTCGCCACCCTCTGGCCCGGCGAGGTCACCGCCTGGCGAATCGTGTACGCGGTGGTCCCCGGCGCATCGGCGCTGCGCGCGATCTCGCGGATCGCGCTCATGCTGCTCGTGCCCGCGGCGGTGGGGGTGGCGCTGTTCGCCGATGCGATTCCCGCGCGGCGCCCGGCGGGAGTGCTCGTGCTGGCGGCGACCGCTCTCGCGATCGCGCTCGAGCAGCGGCAGGCGCTCGTGTCGTACGACAAGTACGTGGGGCGCGCGCGCGTGCACGCGGTGGCCGCCCTCGTGCGCCCCGACTGCCAGGCGTTTCTCTACGCGCCCACCGGCGGGCGCGAGGATCCGTGGTGGTATCACGTGGACGCGATGTGGGCATCGATGGCCGCCGGCGTGCCGACGATCAACGGATACTCGGGAAACCAGCCGCCGTGGTGGAGCTTCTACCACAACGTGGCGTACGACGCGGAGCACGCGCGCACGATCACGCACGATCTCGACGCGTGGGCGCGGCGCTGGCGGCTCGACCGCGGGCGATTGTGCGTGGTGTCACTGACACCGCCGGATTGAGCGGCATCCTTCACCCGGTCGCTCGGCCGGCGCACAGGCCGGCGTACGGGCCGGCATACATGGGGTGGACGTCTCACCAGACAACTCGAGGAGACCGGATGCATCGTGGCGGAAGGTGGGTGGTGGGTCTGGCGCTGGTCATCGGCGCGTGCGGCGGGGACGACTACGCGAACGCCGCGCGCGGACGCGGGCTGCGCGAGGCCGAACTCCCGGCGGCGGAGCGCGCGGCGGTGTACGAGGCCGCGGTGCGCGCGGCGTTCACCCAGGGGCCCTCGCTCTCGCTCCTGCTCTACCCCGAGCTGCTCCCTCGCGAGTCGGGGTACGGAAAGGGAGCGCCGGTACCCGGGGACGTCGCGCGGGCGCTGCGGAGCGCGTCGGTGGTGCGGGGGACGTGCGGCCCCTTCCCGGACGAGGAGCGCCGGAGCGCGCCCCGCTGCCAGGCGTCCATGGCGGGGTACGTGGTGCGCTTCTCGCCGGTGCTCGCGATGGGGCGCGATTCGGTGCAGGTTTACCTGCAGGCGCAGCGCTACGACCTCCCGGCCGGCCCGCCGCACCAGCCGTTCGCGTTCGAGCGCGCGTATCAGCTCGTGCGGCGGAACGGAGAGTGGCGGGTGGTGCGGGAAGGCAGAGTGGCAATGCGGGAATGGGGAACCGGGAACCGGGAATCGTGAGTACGCCACTCCCGCTCTCGCTTCGCGATTCCCGGTTCCCGATCCCCGAGGGTCCCATGCCCAGCGATTCCATATCCGACCGTGAGCACAGCCTCGGCGTGGTGCTCGCCGCGCGGGCGCGGCGGGCCAGCGATGGACGCCTGGCGATCGATGCGGCAGCCGGAGTGGTGGCGATCGTCGCCGCGCTCATCTGGCGGCCGCCGGGGTGGGGGCTGGTCGCCGCGCTCGCGGGGTGCTTTCTCGCCTTCGGCGCGTGGGGGATCGCCGACCGGAGCCTCGTCGCTCGTGGCGGCGATGCCGGTGCCGCGCGTCTCCTGGGCGCCGTCCGCGCGGCCGCCGTGGTGCTCGGCGCGCTCTCCGGCGTCGCGCTCCTCGTGATCGCCCTCGGCCTGGGCCTCGGGCGCATGATCAGCTAGCTCACCCGCCGTTCTCGATTCCCGCTTCCCCACTCCTCGCTCTCTCATGCGCTTCGCCCTCCGCACCCTACTCGTCGCTCTCGCCGCCACCCTGGCCGGCGCACCCGGCGCCCTCGCGCAGTCGTCAGGCACGCCCAGGGACGGGCGCGAGCTCGTGCGACGCATGCACGATCGCTACGACGGGAAGTGGTTCCACACGCTCACCTTCCTGCAGTGGACCACCCGGCGTCGCCCCGACGGCACGCCGGTGAAGGAGACGTGGTTCGAGGCCACGCAGGGCGACCGGCTGCGCATCGACATCGGGCCGCCGAGCGAGGGGAACGGGATCCTGTTCACGAGCGACTCGGTGTATCGCGTGCAGGGCGGGAAGGTGACGCGCACGAGTGCCGATGCGAACCCGCTGCTTCCGTTCGTGACCACGCTGTACCTCGAGCCCGTGCCGCGCACGCTCGAGCGGCTGGCGCGCGACGACTACGACCTGAGCGCGATTCGCGTCGACACGCTCGACGGCCGCGCCGTGTACGTGGTGGGAGCGCACGCGCGAGACGACCGCACGTCGCCGCAGTTCTGGGTGGATGCGGAGCAGCTCGTGCTGCGCCGGATGCTGCTCCCGCCGAAGGGGCGCGCGCCGGCCGACAGCACCGGGATGGAGGACATCCGCATGAGCGACTACGTGCCCGTCGCGGGAGGTCTCCTGGCCACGCGCGTCGAGGTGCGCGTGAACGGGGAGATGGTGCAGCGGGAGGAGTACACGAACTGGTCGGTGGATGTCCCGCTCGCGGCCGAGCTGTTCGATGCCGCGGCGTGGACGCGGGCGCCGCACTGGGTGGTGACCGTCGGCGCTCCCGGAGCCGGCGAGCCACGCTAGCGCGCGCGGCGAGCCGGCAGCGGGATCCGGCGGTGAGCGGCGGTCAGGTCTTGTAGCGGAAGGTGATGCGGCCGCGCGTGAGGTCGTAGGGTGACACCTCCACCTTCACGCGATCGCCGTTCAGCACGCGAATGCGGAACCGCCGCATCTTCCCGGCGAGCGTGGCCAGCACGGTGTGCCCGTTCTCGAGCTCCACGCGAAACGTCGTGCTGGGCAGCACTTCGGCGACCACGCCCTCCAACTCCATCGCCTCTTCCTTCGCCATTCGCCTTCCTCGGTCCGAGAGACTCGTTACTCGGGGCGGCGCTTGCCGTGCGAGCGTCGCTGAGCGGCCTTCGACTTGAGGTGCCGGGCCTCGCTCGGCTTCACGTAGTGCCGCCGACGGCGCAGGTCCTTGAGGATGCCCGCGCGCAGCACCTTGCGCTTGAAGGTCTTGAGCGCCCAATCAATCCGATCGCCTTCGTCGAGCTTCACTTCGATCATCATCACTCCGGTTGAGTAGCATCGCCGGAACGCTCCGGCAACGAGAAAAGACGCCGGCCCGACGCACGCGCATCGAGCCGGCCCCCGGGAGGCGGGCTCGGCAGTCTCCGGGCCCGGCCCGACAACGACTGATCTGTCCATCGTTGCCATGGCGCAACAAGCTTGCGACACGCCAGGAACCAAGACGAAAAAGGGGCACCGCTGTAGCGAGGCCCCGGTCGGTGAGACGTGCGCGCGCGAACCGCGCATCTTGTCGCTGGTGTAAACTAATGCCATGGATTGGCAATGTCAAAGAAAACGATGACGGCACGCACCGCATCCCGTATCTTTCGAGCTCGGCCGCGCGCGAGCGCGACGGCCGAGTACGACGGCCGAGTACGACGCGCTCATCCCGGGTCCTCTCTGTGAGACGAGATTTTCTCAAGACCATCCAGCGGAAGGTCGCCGTGACGGCGCTCCCCGGCACGGCGCTCAGGGGACAGGGAGCCGCCGGCGTCACGCAAGCCGCGCGCGACTTCCTGGCCGAGCTCCCCCTGCGCGAGTTCGCCTACTGCCGGGCCTCGACGATCGGACGCACCCTGGACGTGGCCACCGAGGCGCTCCGCCGCCGGCTCCCCCGCGGCGCGCAAGGGTGGGGCACCGCCCGGCGCGCGCTCGACCTCTTCCTCCGCGACGCCCTCTACAACGCGTACCTGCGCGAGCAATACCGCCTCCATCGCGTCGAGCGCTGGCTCGAGCTTCCCATGGATGCGGCCGCCGCCGCCTTCCTCCGCGACTCCGACCCCGCCGCGGCGCTCCCGCCGTGGCGCGGCGTGCGCAACCTCACCCCCACGCAGAACGCCGCGTACCAGGGGATCGCCACCACCGTGGCGCAGCAGATGGGGCTGGCACGCGTGCACCTGGACGCGTACCTCTGGGCGACCACGACGGCGCATGGCCAGCATGCCGGCTGAAACGCGCCCCCCGCGCCGCGCGGTCGAGATCAGGCGGGCGCGACCGGATGATGCGGATGCGATCGCGGAGCTGATCACGCAGCTCGGCTATCCCACCACCGCGCCGGAGGTGCCTGAGCGCCTCGCGGCGCTCGACGCGGAGAGCGATGCTCTCCTCCTCGCGGTGGATGGAGAGTCGGCGCTCGGACTCATGGGGCTGCACCGCCATCGCGTGGCGCACCGGCGCGGGCCGGTCGCCTACATCACGCTGATGGTGATCGCGTCCGGCGCGCGGGGGAATGGTGTGGGGCGGCGGCTCGTGGAGGCGGCGGAAGCGTGGGCTCGCGACCGCGGGTGCGAGCGGCTCACCGTCACGAGCCACGAGGACCGCGCGGGCGCGCACGCGTTCTACCAGCGATGCGGCATCCCGTACACCGGCCGCCGCTTCTCCAAGACGCTCGACTGAGCACGCCCGCCGAGCGCGATGCTCACGTCGTCTCCTCGCGCTCGACGACGATGGTGTAGTGCGCGGCCAGCGCCGCGATCCCGCCGATCGCCGCCCAGAACGGGAGCAGCGCGGCACCGACCACCCCCGCGGTGAGCGGGAAGTCGAGCACCGTCCGCCCCTGGGCGTTCTTCACGATCACCCGGCGCACGTTCCCCTCGCGCACGATGCGCTTCACCGTGGAGAGCAGATTGTTCCCGCTCACGTGTACCTCCTCGGTCGTCCGTCCACCATCATCCGTGCCCATCGTTCCTCCCGTGGCGTGAAGTCGTCTGTCATCACTACGGGGGATCGGAGCCCGAAGTTGCGGCGAAGCTCGGGAATCGGGAACGGGGAGTCGGAAATCGCGGTCCCCACTCCCGCGTGGGGCGATGCGCGGACATACTCGGGCATCGACGGCTCGTGACGGCTCCGCGGCCGCCCCCGGATCACCGATTCCCGATTCCCCATTCCCGATTCCCGAGTCGCTCCGCATGCCCCGCCCTTACGTTCTCGCCGAGGTCACCTACAACGACGCGCGCGACGGCCTGTACGAGGTAGCGGTGCTCCCGTGGGGGGCCACCGAAGCGCACAACCTCCACCTCCCCTACGGGACCGACACGATCGAGGCCGGCGCCGTGGCCGCGGAGGCGGCGCGCCGCGCGTGGGAGCGGGGAGCGCGGGTGCTCGTGCTCCCCACGGTGCCGTTCGGCGTGCACACGGGGCAGCGCGACGTCCCCTTCTGCCTCAACGCCAACCCGAGCACGCAGGCGGCGCTGCTCGGCGACATCGTGCGGAGCATCGAGCCGCACGGCGTGCGCAAGCTCGTCATCGTGAACGGGCACGGCGGGAACGACTTCAAGCAGATGATCCGCGAGCTGCAGCCCACCACCGGCGTGCTGCTCTGCACCCTCAACTGGTACTCGGTGGTGAAGCCCGAGCCGTACTTCGCCACGCCCGGCGATCATGGCGGGGAGCTGGAGACGAGCGTGATGATGGCGGTGGCGCCGGAGCTGGTGCGCCCGCTCTCGGAGGCCGGACCGGGGCGCGCGCGCCGCTTCCGCCCGCGCGGGCTTCGCGAGGGGTGGGCGTGGGCGCAGCGCGAGTGGACGCGGGTGACCGACGACACCGGCGTCGGCGATCCGGGCGCGGCCACGGCGGAGAAGGGGACGGCGTTCCTCGACGCGGTCGCGAGCCGCGTCGCCGAGCTGCTCGTCGATCTCGCGGCCACCCCGCTCGACGAGATGTACGAATGAGCGACATCATCGATCCGCTCGTCTACTTCGTCGTCTTTCTCCTCTCGACGACGCTGCACGAGGCGGCGCACGCCTGGGCGGCGAAGCGCGGCGGGGACCTCACGGCCTACCACGGCGGACAGGTGTCGCTCGATCCGCTCCCGCACATCCGGCGCGAGCCGTTCGGCATGGTCCTCCTCCCGCTCATCACCGCGCTCGTCACCGGGTGGCCGCTCGGCTTCGCGAGCGCGCCGTACGATCCAGACTGGGCGCGGCGCTACCCGAACCGCGCGGCGCTCATGGCGCTGGCGGGACCGGCGGCGAACCTGCTCCTCGTCGTGCTCGCCGCGCTGCTCCTCCGCGCCGGCGCGGCGGCCGGCGTGCTGTACGCCCCGGACAGCGTGCGCTTCGGCCACGTCGCCGGCACGTCGGCGGGCGGATGGTGGCCCGGCGTCGCCGCCATGCTGAGCGCGTTCTTCTCCGTGAACCTGCTGCTCGGCGCGTTCAACCTGCTCCCCCTCCCTCCGCTCGACGGGAGCGGCGCGCTCCCGCTGTTCATGCGCCCGAAGACGAGCGAGATGTACCAGACTTTCCTGTGGAGCAACCGCGCCCTCGGCTGGATCGGCATCCTCATCGCGTGGAAGGTGTTCGACGTCATCTTCGACCCGATCTTCACGGGGGCGGTGAACTTGCTGTATCCTGGGGTGAGCTATCATTGAGCTCGGGAATCGGGAATCGGGAATCGGGAATCGGGAATCGGCGAGCGCCGACTCCCTCCTCGCGTCTTCGATTCCCGATTCCCGATTCCCGAGTCGGTCGAATCCCGTGACTCCGCGATCCGAATCCCAGCCCACCACCACCGTCGAGCCGATCACCGTGCACGCGGACGCGCGCGGGGTCGTGGTCGAGCCGGCCACGCCGGAGATGCTCCCCGCGCAGCGCAACGTGCACCTCGTGACCAGCGCGCCGGGCGCGGTGCGGGGGAATCACTACCACGATCGCGGCACCGAGGTGGCGGTGCTCGTGGGCCCGGCGCTCGTGCGGCTGCGCGAGGAGGGCGTGGTACGCGACGTCGAGGTGCCGGCCGGCGAGGCGTGGCGCTTCACCATCCCGCCGCGCGTGTCGCACGCCTTCCAGAACACGGGAAAGGACCTGCTGGTCCTCGTGGCGTTCAACACCGTCGAGCACGACCCGGCCGCCCCCGACGTGGTGCGCGACGTGCTCATCGAGCCACCGGCCTGACCCTCGTGGCGCGCGACGCGGTGCCGCGCCCCTTTCTCTCGGCGCGCTGGACGTGTCTCGTGATGCTGAACTACGAGGCGAGTCCCGCGCTGCTCGCCCCGCTGGTGCCGCGCGGGACGGAGCTCGATGACTGGGGCGGGATCACGTACGTGAGCATCGTGGGGCTTCGCTTTCTCGACACCCGCGTGATGGGCGTGGCCGTGCCGCTGCACCGCCGGTTCGAGGAGGTGAATCTTCGCTTCTACGTGCGGCGCCGCGCGGGGGGCGAGTGGCGGCGGGGCGTGGTGTTCATCCGCGAGATCGTGCGGCTCCGCGCCGTGGCCACGGTGGCCCGCCTCGCCTACAACGAGCCGTACGTCGCGCTCCCCATGCGGCACACCGTCTCCTTCGCCGACGACGCGGCCACGGAGCCCGCGCGCGTGGAGTACGAGTGGCGGCAGGGCGGCGCCTGGAACCGGCTCGGCGCGCGCGCCGGGGGTGCCGCGATGACGGCGGCCGAGGGCTCCGAGGCGGAGTTCATCACCGAGCACTACTGGGGGTACACGCGCCGGCGCGATGGTGGCTCGATCGAGTACCGCGTGGAGCACCCGCGCTGGCGCGTGTGGCCCGCGGCCGAGTCGTGGCTCGATGCCGACGTCGCGCGCCTGTACGGCCCCTCCTTCGCCGAGGTGCTCGCGCCCCCGCCGCGCTCCGCCTTTCTCGCGGACGGGTCGGCGGTGCGGGTGATGGCGCCGGTGGGGCTGCTGTAGGGGCCAGGGGCCGGGGGGGATGAGGCGGTGATGGGGTAGAGGGATCGGGAACGTCAAAGACAGCGAACGGCGGGACGAGGGCTGTCGGGGTGTGCCGTCCCGCCGCTCTCCATCCCCGCCGCTCCCCCCTGGCCCCCAGCCCCCAGCCCCCGGCCCCCAGCCCCTGGTCCGCCGCCCCCCGGCACCGTAGACTGGCAGACCGCACCGCATCATCACACCGCGCCCAGACCAGGGAGGGGAGCCATGTCGGGACAGGGATCAGCGGGCAACGTCATCGCCGCGCTGGCGAGCTTCTTCGTCCCCGGGCTCGGACAGCTCATCCAGGGACGCCTCGGGATCGCGATCGTGCAGTTCGTGCTCGCCGCCGCCCTCTGGATCGTGTTGCTGGGATGGGTCATCCACCTCTGGTCGATCCTCGACGCGGCGCTGTGGAAACCCAAGACGGTGTGAAGATCGGCTCTCGGGAGGACGCGGCTGTCAGTACTCGGCTGTCGGCCATCGGCCATCGGCCATCAGCCATCAGCCATCGGCTCTCGGCTTACTGCCCCGCATACAGGGCTCTCGGCGTGTGCCGTAGCCGAGAGCCGAGAGCCGAGAGCCGTGAGCCGCTGGCCGATGGCCGACAGCCGACAGCCGAGAGCCGAGAGCCGACCGCGCCGTCCCCCCCACCGCCCCCAATCGCACCCCTCACCCATGCTCTCCCCGTTCGCTCGCCGCCCGATAGTCCTCGCCGCGTCCCTCGCCGCGCTCTCGATTCTCTTCTCCCAGACGCTCCACGCCCAGGACGACGATGATTCGTCATCCTCCCGCGGCGACACCGTGAGCGGCGTCGACGTGAGCCAGCTCCGATGGCGGTTCGTCGGGCCGCAGGGGAATCGCGTGAGCGCGGTCATCGGCGAGCCGGGGAACCCGAACGTCTACTACGCCGGCGCGGCCTCGGGCGGGATCTGGAAGTCCACCGATGGCGGGACCAACTGGGCTCCGATCGGCGACTCGCTCGACGTGTCGTCGATCGGGGCGCTCGCCATCGCGCCATCCGATCACAGCATCATCTGGGCGGGGAGCGGGGAGTCGTTCATCCGCAGCAACATCTCCATCGGCGACGGCGTGTACCGCTCGGTGGACGGCGGGCGCACCTGGCGGCACATGGGGCTCGAGAAGACGGGGCGCATCGCGCGCGTGATCGTGAACCCGCACGATCCGAACAACGTCTTCGTCTGCGCCCTCGGCCACGCGTACGGCCCGCAGCCCGAGCGCGGCGTCTACCGCACCGCCGACGGCGGCGAGCACTGGGAGCGCGTGCTGTTCGTGAACGACTCCACGGGGTGCTCCGACCTGTCCATGGATGCCTCGAGCGCGCACGTGCTGCTCGCCGGGATGTGGCAGATCGAGGTGCACACGTGGGGGAAGTACAGCGGCGGGAAAGGGAGCGGCGTGTACCTCTCGCGCGACGGCGGCACGACGTGGAAGCGGCTCGCCGGCCACGGCCTCCCCACCACCCCGGTGGGGAAGGTGGCCGTCGCCATCGCCCCCACCGACCCCGATCGCATGTACGCGCTCATGGAGACGGGCGGGAAGGGCTCGCTCTGGCGCTCCGACGACGGGGGCGCGCGCTGGAAGACGGTGAGCTACAGCCACATGCTCGCCGAGCGTCCGCACTACTACACCCGCATGCTCGTCTCGCCGGCGAACGAGAACGAGGTGTACTTCCCGTCGAACACCATGATGGTCACCCGCGATGGCGGCGAGACCACGGAGCCGCTGCGCTGGGGGGGCGACGACCACGACATGTGGGCCGATCCCACGAACGCCGACCGGATGATGATCGGCTTCGACGGCGGGCTCATGATCACCACCAACCACGGGCGCGGGTGGCGGGACGTGATCCTCCCGATCGCCCAGATGTACCACGTGGCGGTGGACGACCGCGTGCCGTACTACGTGTACGGGAACGAGCAGGACTACTACTCGGTGCGAGGCCCGAGCAACTCGCGCCAGGGGCGCTCCATCCCCTCCACGCTCTGGCAGACCACCGCCGGGTGCGAGTCGGGGTTCTCCGTCCCCGATCCGGTCGACACGAACATCGTGTGGGGGACGTGCTACGCCGGCGGGGTGGCGCGCTTCGACCTGAGCACGGGGCACGAGCAGTCGGTGGACCCGTGGCCCGACAAGTCGCTCGACGCACCCGGGGACAGCCTCCGCTACCGGTGGAACTGGACGATGCCGCTGGCCATCTCCCCGCACGACCACAACACGGTGTACGTCGGCAGTCAGTACGTGCACCGCACCACCGACGGCGGACGGCACTGGTCGGTGATCAGCCCCGACCTCACCACGAACGACACGGCGAAACTCGGCTCGTCAGGCGGGCTCTCCCCCGACAACCTGGGGGTGGAGTACTTCAGCACGCTGTTCGCGATCGCCGAGTCGCCGGTGGCCGCCGGCGTGATCTGGGCGGGGAGCAACGACGGGCTCGTGCACGTCACGCGCGATGGCGGCGCGCACTGGACCGACGTCACCCCGCCGCGGAAGCTGCTCCCGAAGTGGGGGACGATCTCCAACATCGAGCCGTCGCGCTGGGACGCGGGCGCGGCGTACATCTCGGTGGACTTCCACCAGGTGAACGACCGCGACCCGTACATCTTCGCCACGCGCGACTACGGGCGCACCTGGCGCCGGATCACCAACGGGATCCCGCGCTCGGTGTTCAGCTACGTGCACGTGGTGCGCGAGGACCCCAAGCGGCGCGGGATGCTGTACGCGGGCACGGAGAACGGCGTGTACCTGTCGCTGGACGACGGCGCCCACTGGCAGCGGCTCAGGACGAACCTCCCGCCCGCGCCGGTGGTGTGGATGGCGGTGCAGGAGCGGTTCGACGATCTGGTGGTCGGGACGTCGGGGCGCGGCGTGTGGATCCTCGATGACCTCGCCCCGCTTCGCGGGGTGGACAGCGCGAGAACGGGCGATGCCCACCTCTTCGCGCCACGCCCCGCGTACCGGTTCATCGACGTGAACCGGATGAAGACCGACCCGAACGACCAGTCGGCCGGGCGCAACCCGCCGTACGGCGCGATCATCACGTACTGGCTGAAGCGCGGGAAGGACACCACCACCGCGCCCGCCGCCGGCGCCGCGCGCGGCGACACGACCGCGTCGCCGGGCGACACGACGCGCCGCGCCGGAGCCGACTCGAGCCGGGCGGCGAGAGACTCGGTGGCGATCACGATCCGCGACGAGCACGGGCGCGTGGTGCGCAAGCTCCACGGGCCGGCGCGGAGCGGGTTGAACCGCGCGGCCTGGGATCTTCGCTGGGAGAAGACCACCGAGGTGGCGCTGCGCACCACGCCCCCCGGGCACCCGCACATCTGGGAGGAGAAGCGCTTCGTCGGCAAGCGCACGCGCCCGGTGGTGCACTACGGGATCGACGAGCCGAAGCTCGGCCCGCTCGTCGCCCCCGGCCGATACACGGTGGACATCGAGGTGCGCGGCGCGCACTACACGCAGCCGGTGACCGTGCTGCGCGACCCGCACACGGCGGGGAGCGATGCCGACGTGCAGGCCGCCGCGCGGTTCGCGCTCGAGATCCACGACGAGATCGACACCACGGTGGCGGCGATCAACCGGATCGAGCGCGTGCGCAAGCAGCTCGAGGAGTTGCGCGACATGTACGGCAGGGACTCCACCATGAAGCCGATCCTCGCCCAGGCCAAGGCGCTCGACGGGAAGCTCGGGGCGGTGGAGGACCAGCTTCTCCAGCCCGTGCTCAAGGAGGACGACCCGAAGACGTACCGCGCGCCGATGCGGGTGTACACGAAGCTCCTCTTCCTCGAGGGGGTGGCGGGAAGCGGGGCGGGGGACGTGGGCGGGAATCCCGACTTCGCGCCCACCGCGCCGGAGCTCGAGGTGAACGAGCAGTTGAAGCAGCGGCTCGCCGCCGCGCTCGGCGAGTTGCGCAAGGTGATGGAGCAGGACGTGCCGGAGTTCAACCACGTGGTGGCCGCTCGCGCGGTGCCCGTGGTGGGGCGGTAGCGATCACCGGCCGATCACTCGACCTCTCCCAAGGGGCACCATGATGAGACCAGCCGCTCGGCTCGTCAGGCACACCGCGCTTCCCATCGCCATCGCCCTCGCCGCGCCGCCGGCGGCCGCGCAATCGGCCGCCCCGCCGGATTCGCTCGCCGCCGCGCGCGCCGCCATGCGCGCCGTCGCGCGCGACTCGGCTGACGCGGGGCGCCGCGCCGCCGAATCGGTGCCGATCCCCGGTGCCGCCGGCTACGCGGCCGCCGCCTTTCTCTCCGGCGCGGCGCTGGGCGCCACGGGGCCGTCCGCGGTGACCGACCACGACGGGCCGCAGATCGCGCTCTCCGTCGTCGGAGTCGGCGGGCTCATCGCCACCGGGGTGCACGCGGCGCGCCGCACGACGCCGCTCCCGCCGGCGATGGAGCGCGAGCTCGCCGGGCACGACTCGGCGTACGCGCGCGCCTTCCGCGCGCGCTGGAACGAGCGCGCCCGCGCGCGGCGCGGCAAGGCGACGCTCCTGGGCGGACTGGGCGGCGTGCTCGGCGGGATCGGCGCGGTCATCCTCTTCATCACGAGCCTCGACACGTGATGCGCGCGCGAGCAGGTGGGCGGGGGAGGGGAAGGGGACGACGCCATCGGGGATCGCACGCCGGCCTGCTGGCGTGCGCGGCGCTCCTCGCCACCGCCGCGTGCGGCCGCGAGCGAGACGCGAGCCAGCCGCCCGCCGACAGCACACCGGCGGCGATCCCCGCCGGCCCCGCCGCCCCCGCCGGCCCCGCCGGCGCCACCGGCCCCGCCGGCGCCACCGGCGCGAGCGCCGCCATCGCGTGGAGCGTGTCCGCTTCGCGGTTCGGCCCGCTCCGCGCGGGGATGACGCTCGCCGAAGCGGGACGGGTGCTCGGCCGCCGATTCTCCCCGCCCGACTCCACGTCGTGCGCGTACGTGCACCCGCCCGGGGCGCCGCCCGGGATCTCCCTCATGGTGGTGAACGACACCATCGCCCGCGCCGACGTGGACAGCGGCGGCGTGCGCACCACCGCCGGGGCCGCGGTGGGAGACAGCGAGGCGAGCGTGATGGCCCTCTACGCCGGGCGGGTGAGCGTGACCCCGCACAAGTACACCACCGGCCACTACCTCGTGGTGACGCCGTCGGCGCCGGACGATTCCACCGACCGCCTGGTGTTCGAGACCGACGGGCGGAAGGTGGTTCGCTATCACGCCGGGCGGATGCCGGAGGTCACGTGGGTGGAGGGGTGCTCGTGACCCGCGCATCGTGGTCGCCAACGTGTGCGCGCCGCCCGGCGCGTGAGCGGAGGGCGGCGCGTCGGGACTCGCCGGACCGTGGTGGAAGCCAGGGGGCGCGCGGCGCCCGGGGTCACCCCCGCCGCGCCTGCTGCCGCTTGCGTCGCCGGGCGTTCGCTTCCTTGAGCTGCCGCGCCTCGCTCGGCTTGGTGTAGTGCCGCCGCCGGCGCAGGTCGTTCAGGATCCCCGCCTTCTGCACCTTCCGCTTGAACTGCTTGAGCGCCCAATCCAGACGGTCGTCGTCGCCGAGCCGGACTTCGATCATGGGGTACATCCTCCACGTGCCCGCGACCTCCGTCGCGGGGGGTGTAGCGGAACAGCCGGGCCGATGTGATCGACCCGGCTGTTCACGTTCGTGCTTCGATGTCGTCGAGTACGGACGCCTCAGCGCCCGAGCTTCTTCACGTTCTCGGCGGCAGGACCCTTCGTGCCCTGCACGATGTCGAACTCGACCCGCTCACCCTCGGCGAGCGTCTTGAAGCCGCTCCCCTGAATGGCGGAGTGATGAACGAAACAGTCCTTCTGGCCATCCTCCGGCGTGATGAAGCCGAAGCCCTTCGCATCGTTGAACCACTTCACGGTCCCGGTCGTACGCATACTTGCTCCTGTCGTGTCGTCGGGGTGCGGGTATGCCGTACAGACCGACCACGGTTTGACTCGTGATCACCGCCCTCACGATGGGCTGCGCTCCCGCCAGGGTACCCACCCTGGTCCGCGACGCGAAATCGGGAGAAAAAAAGGAGGCCTGCGATACCAGGCCCCCGTACGCATTTGGCACTCGAGCGTCATTACGAGACGCTTGCGTCGCGATGCAAACATACAATGCCGAGTGCAAGCGCACAAGAAGGGCGGGCATCGAGACTCGGGATCCGGGAACCGCGCTTCCACCCCCACCCCCACCCCCACCCACCCCCGCCCGAGAGTGGGGCGCCCGCGCGCGGAGGTACCTACACATGCGACGGGCGGGGCGGGACCGGCTGGTGTGACGAGCGGCCTAGTCAGGGATGTCACGCTTGCGGTGCTGGAAGTCGCCTCACATTGTCCCCCTTCGGGTGGCGCCGCACGCGGGGGGCCGCCGGAGGCATAGGGGCGCGGGTCCGAATTCCGTCTTTCCCCTTGCGCGATCCTCGGTCCTTTGCTAGTGAGGTCCCTAGCGGACGCCGCCCAGCTTCGCGGGTCGGAGCGCGCCATTCGGCGCCGTCGTGGCGTCACTCACGCCATGGCGTCGCGGTTCTGGCGGGCGGCGTGCTGGAGACGCATATTCCATCACCTCTCGAAACCCCTAGACCGACCATGCCTGTGGCCCGTCCTCGTACCCGAGCCGTGAAGCGGCGCTCCCCGAATCCTCTCTCCGAGCCGGGGATCACGCGCGTCGACCAGCCGAGCACCCGAACGCACGGCTACGTCGTGCGCGTCAACTACCAGCAGACCGACCGTGGTTGGCGACCGAAGTTCACCGCGTTCTTCGGTGACGCCCGCTACGGCGGCCAGCGTAAGGCGCTCACCGCTGCCCGGAGCTGGCTCAAGCAGCTCCGCCGCACCGGCAAGCCGCCCAAGCGCCGGTAGCTGACAGCCGCTCGCGCCCGGCACCTGCCTGGCGCGAAAGATACCCCCGTGCGCGTCGAGCGGCGCGGGGGCCAGGCTCGCGTTGGCGATGAGGCCACGGCCGGGCCCGTCTTTCCCCCAGACGTCGTCGTTCGTCCTCCTCGTGCCGCCGCGCTTTCCCTTCGCGGCGGCGGACGGGCGCGTCCTCCAGCGCCACGAGACCACGACGGAGCGGACATGTCCTTTCACGAGCACGCCTGACGTGCGCGGCCTCATCGGCTTCATCGGTACCAGCGTCGGCGGCGCCATCGGCTGGTGGCTCGGCGCCAAGGTGGGGATCATGACGGCGGTGGCGCTGAGCGGCGTCGGCTCCGGCGTCGGCCTCTGGGCGGCGCGACGGTGGATGAGCGAGCACTTGCCGTGAGGGCCGCTCCCTTGCCCCTCCCATCGCTCCCCGGACATATACAGGCACACCAAGCCGATCGCACCGTGCAGGCATCGCTCATCGAATCATCGGACGAGCACCACTGGGTGCTGCTCGACCACCGCATCACGCAGCTCATGGTCGGGACCGCCGCCGTGCGGCTCCAGAGCTGGTCGCTCGACGGGTCGCTCGAGATCCGCCTGGGCGCGCCATTCACCCTGCGCATGGGGAAGGGGAGCGCGCGAACGCTCGACCCCGCCGACGCGCCGGCGCTCGCTCCCATGCTGAGTCTCCTCGGCCGGCCGCTGCGCTCCGTCACCATCTCGCGCCGCGGCGACCTCACGCTCGACATGGGGAGCGGAACGTCGATCGTCGCATCCCCGCACCGGCGGCTGGATGCTTGGGAGGTGCAGGGCGCCGGCTCGCTCGAGGGGCTCGCGTACGCGTGCGGCATCGGTGGCGCCGGGCTCGCGGCGCTCCCGCGAGCGAGGGAGGAATGAGCACCGGCGCCCGCGCTCGTGGCGCGGCACCCTCGCTACCCGCGGCACCCCCGGCGTCCGCCGCCGGGCGGGTGCGATGCGCGTGGGCGCGCACCCCGCTCGGCATCGCGTACCACGACGCCGAGTGGGGCGTGCCCGTGCACGACGACCAGCGGCTCTTCGAGTTCCTCGTGCTCGAGGGGGCGCAGGCCGGGCTGAGCTGGGAGACCATCCTGGCGAAGCGTGAGCGCTACCGCGAGCTGTTCGCGGAGTTCGATCCCGCGCGCGTCGCGCGCTTCGATGCGCGGCGCGTGGAGCGGCTGCTCGCCGACCCGGGCATCGTGCGCAACCGGCTCAAGGTGGAGAGCGCCGCCTCCAACGCGCGCGCCTTCCTGAAAGTGCAGCGCGAGCACGGGAGCTTCGACGCGTACCTGTGGGCGTTCGTGGGAGGCGCGCCGAAGGTCAACCGGTGGTCGCCGACGTCGCGCGTCCCGGCGACCACGCCGGAGTCCGACGCGCTGAGCCGCGACCTCCGCCGCCGGGGCTTCCGCTTCGTCGGCACCACCATCTGCTACGCGTTCATGCAGGCGGTGGGGATGGTGAACGACCACACCACCAACTGCTTCCGCTGGTCCGCGCTGAGCGGCGGCGTGGAGCGGGACGCGTGAGCGGCGACCCCGCGCTCCGCCACGCGCTCGCCGTGTTCGGCGGCGCGCTCGGCCTGGTGCTCATCGTGGCGGCCGTGGCGCTCGGCATCCGCGACTTCCCCGCCATCGGCTCCGGCTGCGCGCGCTGCGCGATCGTCGTCGCGTGCGCCGTGGCGGCGGTCGTGATCGGGGTGCTGCTGGTGCGCGGCGCGGTGAGGGCGATGCGGGCGGATGAGTGAGAGAACCGGCGCTCGGGACGACGGGGGTGTCAGCTCGCGTCGCTCCCGCACCACTCCCATGATCCCGGATACCCTGACATACTGAATCACCGACTCACTCGCTTCACTCGCTCCGCGGGGATGGGAATGGATTCATCGACGATGAGCATCGAGCTCGACACGGCCGCGAGGCCGGATGACATCGCGGCGCGGCTTCGCGCGGCGACGGAGCAGGCGCGGCTCCTTCGCACGCCGCCGCGCGGCCCCGGCGCGCGCCCGCTCGTGGGACACGTGAGCGCCCGCGCCTTCACCGTGCGCCTCAACACTCCCTACCGGAACCCGTTCGGCGCGCTCTGCCACGGCGAGCTCGTCGAGACGCCGAGCGGCACGCGCGTGCGCGCGCGCATCCGCCCGTCCGCGCTCCCGCAGCTCGCGGTCGCGCTCTGGTGCGTCGCGCTCGGCTCGATCGCCATCGGGCGCGTCTGGGCGGCGAGGTCCTCCGGGAGCACGGGGGCGGGGGCGGGGGCGGGGACGTCGGTGCTCGCGCTCGTCGCGCCGGCGGCGCTCATGGCGCTGGGCTCGATCGCGCTCGCCGTGCTCGGGCTCTCCCTCGCGCGCGGCGAGGGGGTGCGACTGTCCGCGCTCCTCCGCGCGGTGCTCGCCGAGCGCACGGGGCGCAAAGACCGCCCGCGCGCCGCGGCGAAGAAGAGCGATCGGAAGCGCGACGAGCCGAAGCGCGACGAGCCCGAGCCCTCCGGGCCGGGTCGGGACGAGGGAGTGGAGCAACCGGAGGACGACGAGGTGGAGGAGGCATCGCGGGAGAGCTTCCCGGCGAGCGATCCCCCGGCGTGGGAGCCGCTGCACACCGGGTCCCCACCACGCCAGCGCGCCCGATGAGCGACGCGGAACCGGTGGTCGAGCGGCGGCGCGGCGAGTTCGTCGCGTCGAGCGATCGCGCGCGCATCGACGTCGGCGCGGTGCACGCCTTTCTCGCGTCGTCGTACTGGGCGGAGGGAATCCCGCTCGAGACCGTGCGCCGATCGATCGAGCACTCGCTCTGCTTCGGCGTGTACCACGGCGAGCGGCAGGTGGGGTTCGCGCGCACGATCACCGACCGGGCCACGTACGCCTACCTGGCCGATGTGTACGTGCTCGACGCGTACCGCGGTCGCGGGCTCGCGCGGCTGCTCATGGAGTGCGTGATGGCGCACCCGGCGCTCCAGGGGCTGCGCCGCTTCTCGCTCGTCACGCGCGATGCACAGGGGCTCTACGAGCAGTTCGGCTTCACGCCCGTCCCCGACGTGCCGACCTACATGGAGATCCGCCGTACCGGGCTCTATCGCGCCGGCGCCCGGGATGCTCACCCCGCCCCCGCCTCAGCTCCCGGCGAGCCTGACGAGCGCTCGCGCGCGGCGACCGCGGGCTGACCGGGCTGGAGGGGGCGCGGCGCGGGTGGAGCACGCCGGAACTGCACCGGCGTGCTCCGGTGGGCCGGGCGGTCAGTCGTGCCCCCGCACGTGGTCCCACGCGTCGCGCACGGCGTCCTTCACCTCCTGCCACGTGCTGCGCGACTCTCCACGCGCCGCTTCCCACCCGCGCTCGAGCTCCGGTTCGACCTGGTGCCACTCGCGCCCGTGATGCCGCGCGGCCGACTCCGCGCCGTAGCGATAGGCGGGGCGGTAGAAGCCGAAGCCGCGATCGGCCAGCGTGTACGGACGGCTCGAGAACGCGCCGCGCCAGTATTCCTCCTCCACCGGCCAGTCGACCTCGTGCATGCTCCCCGTCGTCCCCAGATCGATGTCCGGGTGGTCGGCGGCCATGTCGGCAATGGTGCGCTTGGTGAAATCGGCCATGCTCTCCCTCCTCGTGTGTCCCGGCGGCTCCGGCGCGGGCCGGACGCCGCGCTCGCGTTGTGTCCCTCGGGGCGCGCGGGTCAGCGCTTCTCGTGCCCCTCGTGCTTCTCGTGCTCCCCCGCCCGCTTCGCCGCCGCGTGCGCCACGCGGAACGCGCGGCTCTCATCGTGTCCATATTCCTCGTAGGCGTGGTTGTACGCCTCGAGGAACGCTTTCTTCTGGTGATGGTCGTACTGGTCCACCTGCGATTCGGGGAGGTCGGATATGTTCTCGTACGGCATGATCCCTCCTGAAAACGAGCGCGCCTCGCGCGCGCACCTGGTGATCGACGCTACAAGCGGCGTGCCCCGCGCTCCGGCCGCGCCCGCCGAGGAGCGGCGCGCATGAGCACGGCGGGGCGCGGGGTGCACGCGTCGATCACGGTGGAGGAGCACCCGCGCGCGGACGATGAGCGGGTGGTGCTCGACGGGCTTCACCGCTTCAACGTCGCCGTCATCGGCGAGCCCGACCTCCGGCCGCTGGCGGTGTTCGCGCGCGACGCGAGCGGGAAGGTGGTCGGCGGGCTGCTCGGCCACACGAAGTGGCGGTGGCTCTACATCGCGAAGTTCTGGCTCCCCGCCGAGCTGCGCGGCCGCGGGCTCGGCACGCAGCTCATCCGCGCCGCGGAGGAGGAGGCGCGCAGCCGCGAGTGCGAGGGGGTGGCACTCGACACGCTGGAGTACCAGGCGCTCCCGTTCTACCAGAAGAACGGCTACGAGCTCTTCGGCGTGCTCGATGGCTTTCCGCCGGGGTACAAGCAGTACTTCCTCAAGAAGGTGTTGGGGGGGAGGTGATGACGCGGCTGTCGGCTCTCGGCCATCGGCTCTCGGCCATCGGCTCTCGGCCATCGGCTCTCGGCTACCTGCACACCGGAGAGGGCTCTCGGCGTGTGCAGCAAGCCGAGAGCCGAGCGCCGATGGCCGACAGCCGCGTCTTCGCCACCCGACTATCTTTCACCACATCGAAGCACACCAGACACAAGGAGACCGACTCATGGTGACTCGACGGGAGTGGCTGCGCGTGGCGCTCGGCGGCGCGGCGGTGGCGGTGGCGACCGGTTCCGTGCCGGCGCTGGCCGAGGATGCTCCGGCCACCCCCATCACCGTGTACAAGAGCCCGTCGTGTGGCTGCTGCGGCAAGTGGGTGGAGCACCTGAAGGCGAACGGATTCGCGCCCGCCGTGCGCGACATGGAGGACCTGAGCGAGGTGAAGGCGACGTTCGGCGTCCCCAAGGCGCTCCAGTCGTGCCACACGGCCACGGTGGGTCGCTACGTGGTTGAGGGGCACGTCCCGGCGGACCTGATCCATCGCATGCTGCGCGAGAAGGCGAAGTTCGCCGGGCTCGCCGTACCGGGGATGGTGACCGGCTCGCCGGGGATGGAGGGGGGACGCGCCGAGCCGTACGACGTGGTCGCGTTCGACCGCTCGGGGCACACGAGCGTGTACGCGCACCGCTGACGAGCGGCGCGCCCAGGAGTGGGAGGGCGATCGATGAAGGTGCACGTGGTGCAGTTAGGCGCCCGCAATCGCGCCGCCGCGGCGGCGCTCGGCATCGCCGCGCTGGTGATCGGGGGAGTGCTGCTCGCGCTCGGGATCACGCTGCTCGCCGGCGTGGTCGTGGTCGGCGGGGCGGTGGCCGGCGGGGTGATGCTGTACCGCCGGCTCACCGGACGTCGCGGCGGCGCCGCGCGCGCGGGGCTCGACCCGCGCATGGAGGTGTTCGCCGACCCGACGCGCGGCGCCCCACGGCTGGGCGGACCGGACGAGCGCTGATCGCCGGGGCGGGGGCGGGGGGCGGGGGGAGGGGGCGGACGACGATGGGATGAACGCGCGCGTGCCGGATCCGGACATCGGGGGACGACCCGAGCAATCGTCGAGCGAGCGGATGGCGCTCGATCTCACGCTGCTCGCCAACGAGCGCACGCTGCTCACCTACGTGCGCACGGCGCTCGCCTTCTTCGCCGCCGGCGTGGCGCTCATCCGGTTCTTCGGCAATCCCATCCTGATCGCCACCGGCTGGTTGTTCATCCCCGCGGGAGTGGCGCTCGGCATCTTCGGCGCGGTGCGTCACCGGCGGGTGCGGCGGGAGCTCCTCGCGCGGTGGGGCCCGTCGTCCATTCACCGCACGGGAAAGAGGGGAGGTCGGACAGGTGACTCGTGAGCCGGTGGTGGTGGCGTGGAGCGGCGGAAAGGACTGCATGCTCGCGCTCGGCGAGGCGCGCCGCGATCCCGCGCTGGACGTGGTGGCGCTCCTCACCACGGTGACCGCGGAGTACGACCGGGTGAGCATGCACGGTGTGCGTCGCTCGCTCCTGCGCGCGCAGGCCGCGTCGCTCGGCGTGCCGCTCGTCGAGGTGGAGATCCCCGCGCAGTGCACGAACGAGCGGTACGAGGCGGCGATGGACGCGACGCTCGCCTCGCTGCGCGCCGAGCATCCGGCGCTCCGCCGCGTGGTGTTCGGCGATCTCTTCCTCGAGGACGTTCGCGCCTACCGCGAGCGGATGCTCGCGCGCGCGGAGATGCGCGGGATCTACCCGGTGTGGGGGCGCGACACGCGCATGCTCGCCCAGGAGGTGGTCGCGCTCGGCGTCCGCGCCGTGGTCGTGTGCGTGGACTCGCACGCGATCCCCGCGGCGCTCGTCGGGCGCGAGTACGACGCCCGCTTCCTGCGCGACCTCCCCGCCACCGCCGATCCGTGCGGGGAGAACGGGGAGTTTCACACCTTCGTCTACGACGGCCCCGGCTTCGTGCGACCGGTGGCGCACACGCGCGGCGCGCTCGTGACGCGCGACGAGCGGTTCGTGTTCGCCGACCTCCTCGCGCCGGAGGACGAGACGGCGAGCGCGGCAGCGGGGGCGGGGGCGGGGGCGGGCGCGGAACCTGCAGCGAACGAGGGGAGATGACTCTCCTGGCAGTGGTGCTCATGTCGCTCACGCTGCAGTCGCCCGCCCTGAAGGCCGGCGGGGAGATTCCCGCGCGCTACACGTGCGAGGGGGAGGACGTCGCCCCTCCGCTGTCGTGGTCCGGTGCGCCGGCGGGAACGAAGAGCTTCGCGCTGATCGTCGACGACCCCGATGCGCCGGACCCCAAGGCGCCCAAGACGGTCTGGGTGCACTGGGTGGTGTACGACATCCCCGCCACGGCGACCTCGATCCCCGAGGGTGCCACGTCCAGGGATCTTCCCTCGGGGACGCGCGTGGGGAAGAACGACTGGAAGCGCGCGATGTACAACGGCCCGTGCCCGCCGGTGGGCCGTCACCACTACCACTTCAAGCTCTACGCGCTCGACGAGTCGCTCCCCGACCTGGGGGAGCCGAACAAGGCGAAGCTGGAGCAGGCGATGCGCGGGCACGTGCTGGGGCAGGCGGAGTTGGTGGCGACGTATGAGAAGCGGAGGGGTTAGGGGCTGGGGGCCAGAGGCCAGGGGATGACCGCGAGGGGCGGCGCGAATGCGCCGCCCCTCGCACAATGGTGCGGGGCGAG
>DASUXC010000004.1:0-12243 GCA_036378095.1 Gemmatimonadaceae bacterium
CTCGGCGCCCTCCTCGGGGCGCGGCCCGAGCCCCCCGCCCGCCCTACCCCCGACGCGGGAGGCGTGACCCAGAGCTAGCGAAACCGGGTGCGCGAATTTGGGTGTTCACCAGCCGCGCGAGTTTGCCTGTACTTGCACACCGTCCTGCCGCGCCGCATCCGGATCGGCCGGACCACCACCCGCGCTCGCTCGTGTGTCACCACCTCCCGCGGGAGCGCCGGACGCCATCAGCTCCGCCACCGGAGGCCGCCCGACGTGCTGTGGCGCCTCGAGTCTAGTGCGGGATGCGCGCCCGGCTCCCGTCGCTCACGCCAGGACTCTGGACCGTCGCTTATCAAAGAGGCACGGGCCGGACCGGACGACGCGTAGCTCGATCCTGAAAGTCCTTGGGAGGCGCTCGGTGGCAGCCGAAGCTGCGCGAGCCCTCGAAACCCCTTTGTCGGAGACTGGGGCGTGGTCCTGGAGCCGGGGAGGCCACTCTCGTGTGGGACGTCGTCGGGCACGCGCCTGACGCGTCGTCGTCGCGCTGGCCCTCACCCCCGACCCGCCGGTCGTGCGATATGCCGTCCAGTCTACGCCGGCGCGCCGGATCCGCCAGTCCCACCCCGCCGCGCCTCCGGCGACCACGGGCGCTCGCTCCGGGCGACGGCGAAGAAGAGCCGGAGCCCGCGCCGGGCCATGGCGGTGAGCGCGGGGATCGTCCGGTGGCCGTTGCGCTCGAGGAGCGCCTCGTACGCCGCGCGGAAGATGCCGCCCCGCTGCACGCTCCGGACGGCGAACATGTGGGCGTGCTTCCGGAGCACCGGCCGCCCACGCTTACTGATGCGCTTCTCGCCCGTGCGGATTCCACTGGAGCGCTCGACCAGCGTCAGCCCGGCGAGGGCGAGGATCTGCCGGGCGGAGTCGTACGCCTTGGGATCGCCAATAGAGCCGAGGAAGACGGCCGCGGAGACCGGGGCCACCTGCGGGATCGTGAGCAGCGCCCGCGCGGCGGGCAGCGCCGCGAGCTGCCGCGCCATCGCACCCTCAACAGAGCGCATCTGCTCCTCGTAGAGCTCGAGCCGGGCGATGAGAAGCGGGAGCTCGTCCTTCATCACGCCCTGCGCGCTCGGGAGGGCCACGGTCTCCGTGGCTGCTTCGAGGAGGCGCTCGTACATCGGCCGGCCGAGGTGATTCCGGCTCTCGCGCCGGAGGGCCGCGAGCACGGCGCGCTTGGGCGCGCGGCGGAGTGCCTCGGGCCCGGGGAACTCACGGAGGAGTGCCCGAGCGGTCCGCTTCACGGGCGAGGCGAAGAGCGTCGGGAACTCGGGGAAGACCACATCGAGCGTGGTGCGGAGCCGCGTGATCACGCCGCGGCGGAGCGTGGAGAGCCGCTCGCGGGCGCTCAGGAGGTAGCGGAGCTCGGCGTAGGCGGGTGAGAGGAACGGGAAGGCGACGAAGTGCCCCTGCGCGGTGAGGTCGGTGATCCCGACCGCGTCCTTGGCGTCGGTCTTCAAGGGCTGGCGGTGGGTGACCTCCTTCCAGCGCTTCGTGTGGGCCGGGAGGATGCTCACGATCCGGAACCGGGCGTCCGTGG
This sequence comes from Gemmatimonadaceae bacterium, assembly GCA_036378095.1. GTDB lineage: Bacteria > Gemmatimonadota > Gemmatimonadetes > Gemmatimonadales > Gemmatimonadaceae > JADGGM01. Next base: position 1,577 of record DASUXC010000004.1, read on the forward strand.
CGCGGAGGAAGTGGGCGAAGGTGACGCCGTACATGCCGGCGAACTCGATGCCGACGACGATCTCGCCGGCGGCGGGGCCGACCTGCGCGCGAATGAAGGCGACCGCCTCGTCGAAGCCGGGGCGCGTCGTCGGGCACTGCAGCGGCTTGGAGTCGGCGCCGCCGCGCGGGCGGACGACGAGCGCGTGGTGGAACTTGCCGGCATCGACGCCGACGACGGCGGCCGCCGCCTGGGCGAGCTGGCGCTTCTGGTGATCGCGCACGGGGACACTCCTGGTGAAGGTGTACCCGGACCACGCGCCAGCATGAGAACGCGGCACGACTCCGGAGAGCCGTGCCGCGCTGGAGCCTACCGCGTCCATCTACGGGGCGCTGCGCCTATCGAGATACAGGGGTCTAGTGCTAACGCCGAGTTCACCTGCAAGGCGGCAGGGCTGAAGCTACGCTGCCGGCTAGGAGCGTTTCCCAGCTTTGTCAGGTGCAACGCCACGGTAGGCGGCTTGAGAGATCGCTGCTGGACAGTCACGCGTGCTGCAGCTGAACGCTCTGCCCGATGCGCCGGCCGGTTGACGGAACCGGCGTCTCTACTGCGCCCCATGCATCGTGGTGGAATGCCATGAGACACAGCAGGGATGCGGTCGCGCATGGGTGGCGAACAAAGGCGTAGGCAAATACCCCTTGCTGAAGGATTTGCCACCGTTTTGCTCGAAAGCGCTCCGTGTAGGCCGCTGCGAAGAGCCATGCTGGTCGCGCCTCTTTCACGGTATACGGGTACATACCCACTGCCCGGAACCTCGCGGGACCCGGATTGCGGCCGTATCGCGAGACGTATAGCCCGTGGACCGTCTTCTCAAGAACCCGGTGCACACGCTCGACTTCCGGCTGGATGTAGGGTTGGCCGCCATCGGACACGCCGAGAGCCCGGTCTATCCTATTGGCCAGCTTCGTTGCTCGCGAAAGCGCCCGGTCCACGGCGCCGCCGGGCTGCATGAGGCTCGTGAGGCCGGGCGATGTGCCGACATGTGCGAGCAGAATGCGGAAGTACTCCTCGTCCAGCGATGCCCCCTGGTTACAGGCACGGCAGCTCGGCACCGTGATCATGTTCGGAGGATACGGCCGCGTCATCAGCAACTTCGGCGGAGCGTGGTCGTGCGTATTAGCCAATTGCCCGCAGTAGATGCATTCCATGGCCTGTCCCGACATCGCGGTGGAGCGTAGCGCCGACGAGTTCGTCAACGTTGACTGGCAGCGAACTTCGGATTCAAACCACTAGTGGACTGTAGCCGAAGTTTGTGAACAAATCATCGTGCTGCGGTGTGCCGCCCAAGCGTGCAGGTCGCGACGGGTCCACGACCAGGTGAAGGGGTGGGCGTAGCGGCGGTTGTATTCCGGCCAACTGGCATCGAGGTGTGTGATGAGCGCGATCCGCGAGGGGACGTCGAGGTGATCGAGATAGCGGTCGCCGAACGCCCGGAGCAACAACTCGGCTTGGTCGAGCCAGCTCGCATGGGCCGGGGTGTAGAGCACGCGCAGGCGCGGGATCGCGGCCAGGCGCGCGCGGGTCTCGTGGGCGATGTGCGACGAGCCGTTATCGAGGATGAGATGGATCCGCGCCGCCCGGCGGTAGCGCCGCTGCGCGAGGGCCTGCTCCATCGCCGGCAGGAAATGGGCACTGTCGTTCGCGTCCAGGCAGGTGCCCCACATCGTGCCCTCGTAGACGTTGAGCACCACCAGGAAGGTGACCGTGCCGTGGCGCACGTACTCGAACTCGTGCCGCGCGATCCGGCCGGCGCGCGGCGGCTGGGTCGGGTGGCACCGTTCGAGCGCCTGCAGATTCGGTTTCTCGTCGACGCAGAGCACGAGCTCGCCGCGTTGCTCCAGCCACTCCACGCGCTCGTAGCACCACAGGACGGGGGCGGCCAGTCGGGTGAAGTGCTCATCGACGACGGCCGTCTTCCAGTACCGGCTCCGGTGCGGCTGCAGGCTGGCGGCCTTGAGCAGCCGGGCGACGGTCGTGTAGTGGATCGAGTCCACGACCGCCTCCTCGACGACCACGGCGGCCAGACTCCGGCAGTCCCAGCGCGTGAGGTGCAGCCCGTACGCGGCCGGCTCGGTGCACGCCACCCGCTCGATGCGCGCCCGTTGGAGGGGGGGAAAGCTCCGCTGGGCGCCCGGTCCGCTCGGCATCGTAGATGGCGTCCACCCCGCGCGCTTCGTAGCGACCCCAGAGCTTCCACAGCGCGGTGTGGCCCAAGCCCGTCCAGTAGCTCACCACGGCTTGGACCTCGCCGCGCTCGAGGGCGAGCAGCGCCCGCGCGCGATTGGCGACGCGCTGCACGACCCGCCCGTCGCGCGCGATCATCTCGAGGTACTGGCGATCTCCACGCGGAATCCGATGCTCCGATGACGGCCTGCCACGCATCGCTTCGCCTCCACTGCAACTGCTTGGAGGTTCGCACCCGCACCACCTCGCCGTCAATTCGTTCACTTACTTCAGCTACAGTCCACTAGCCGAGAGCCGAGAGCCGATGGCCGATGCCCGACCGCCGCCTCACTCCGTCGCTTCGATCGTCACCGGCCGCTCCGCGCCGGCGCCGATCGCGGGCACTTCTTCCGTTTCCTTGGGCGGCGGCTGGTCCGCCATCGGCGTGGCCTCACCGAGGAGGGCGAGGCGGAGCACCTCGTCCATCGTCTGCGCGAAGGTGAACGCCATGTTCTCGCGCACCTCGTCGGGGATGTCGCGCAGGTCCTTCTCGTTCGACTTGGGGAGGATCACCTCGCGCAGGCCGCTCCGATAGGCGGCCATCACCTTCTCCTTCACGCCGCCGATCTCCAGCACCTTGCCGCGCAGCGTCACCTCGCCCGTCATCGCCACGTCGCGGCGCACGGGTCGATCGCTGAGCGCGCTCGCGATGGCCAGCGTCATCGTGATGCCGGCGCTCGGCCCATCCTTCGGAATCGCCCCGGCGGGGAGGTGGATGTGCAGGTCGAAGTCGCGGAACATGCGGTCGTCGATGGCGAGCTGCCGCGCGCGCGACCGCACGTAGGAGTACGCCGCGTCCACCGACTCGCGCATCACGTCGCCGAGCTGCCCGGTCACGATCAGCCGCCCGGTCCCCGCCATCTTCAGCGCCTCGATCACCATGATGTCGCCGCCCGTCGCCGTCCACGCGAGCCCGGTGACCGCGCCCACCTCCGGCTCCGTCTCCGCGGCTTCCTTCGGGTAGCGCGGCGAGCCGAGGATCGTCTCGACCATGGCGTTGTCCACCACCCACGCGCCTTCCTCTCCCTCCGCCTTCTTGAGGGCGCGCTTGCGCATGATCGCGGCGATGTTGCGCGAGAAGCCGCGCAGGCCGGCCTCGCGCGAGTACCCGCTGGAGATGAAGCCGAGCACCTCGTCGGTGAACTGCAGGTCCTTGTCGCCGATCCCGTGCTCCTCGAACAGCTTGGGGAGCAGGTAGCGCCACGCGATCTCGACCTTCTCCTCTATCGTGTACCCGGCGATGCGGATGACCTCCATGCGGTCGCGCAGCGGGGCGGGGATGTCGAACAGGTTGTTCGCGGTGCAGATGAACAGCACCGACGAGAGGTCGAACGGCAGGTTGAGGTAGTGATCGACGAACGAGTGGTTCTGCGACGGATCGAGCACCTCGAGCATCGCCGCCGTCGGGTCGCCCGACATCCCGCCGTGCGTCATCTTGTCGATCTCGTCGATCATGAACACGGGATCCTTCACCGCCACGCGCCGGAGCGCCTGGATGAGGAGCCCGGGCATGGCGCCCACGTACGTGCGCCGGTGGCCGCGGATCTCCGCCTCGTCGCGCACGCCGCCCACGGAGATGCGATAGAACTCGCGTCCGATCGACTGCGCGATCGCCTCGCCGAGCGACGTCTTGCCGGTCCCCGGAGGGCCGACGAAGCAGAGAATGGGGCCGTGCGGATCGCCGCCGCGGAGCTTGCGCACGGCGAGGTACTCGAGGATCCGCTCCTTGGCCTCGGTGAGCCCGTAGTGCCGCGCGTCGAGCGCCTCCTTCACGCGGCTGAGCGCGATCGTCTCCTCCCCCGACCGCTTGTGCCACGGGAGCGCGAGGAGCCAGTCGAGGTAGGTGCGGATCACCTGGTACTCGCTGGAGGCCGGGGAGAGCATGCGCATGCGCTCCGTCTCGCGCCGGGCCTCGTGCGCCACCTTCTCCGGCAGCTGCGCATCCTCGATCTTCCGGAGGATGTCCACCGCCTCCTTCTCGCCGGGATCCGCCTCGCCCAGCTCCGCCTGGATGGCGCGGAGCTGCTGGCGCAGGTAGAACTCGCGCTGATGCTGCTCGATCTTGACCTCGGTCTGCCGCTTGATGTCCTCCATCACGCGCGCGCGCGCGACCTCGCGCTCGAGGCGGGAGAGCACGAAGCGGATGCGCTCCCCGATGTCGAGGCGCTGCAGCACCTCGTCCTTGTCGGAGATCCGGAAGTTCATGTTCGTGGCCGCGAGGTCGGCGAAGCGCCCCGGGTCGGACATGTTCATCTTGAGGATCGCCGGGACCTCGTCCGGGATGCGATCCACCAGCTCGGCCAGCGTCTCGGCGGCGGAGACGAGGCGCGCCATGAGCTCCTCGCCCTGGATCGGGTCGAGCGGCGTCTCGCGAGCCGGCTTGATGCGCGCGATCGGGAACGGATCTCGCTCCTCGATCCCCTCGACCACGATGCGGCGCAACCCCTGCAGCGTGATCTGGATCGTGTCCCCGGGAAGATTGATCCGCTCGTGGACGCGCGCGGCGACGCCGACGCGCCCCACGAAGCCGTCGGGGTTGATCGGCTCGTCGAGATCGCCACTGGCGACGACGAGGCCGACGATCAGTCCCGGCTCATCGTGAGCGCGAATGATCGAGAGGTTCTCCGGCGCGCCCATCTGGACCGCGATCGTGCCGAGCGGGTAGACGATCGTGGACCGAAGTGCCATCAACGGAAGCGTCGGAGGGAGCTCGGACCTGAGGATTTCTTCCTTGCGCTGGGCTCGTGCCATGGACTACCGGAACCGGAGGGAGAAGAGGAGGAACACGTGAAGCACCCCGTGAGGCTCATGGAGCGACTTCATAGCTACCATCGGCGGGGGCGCGTGGCCAGATGTTGGCTCATGATCGGCTAAGTGAGCACGAGTGCGCCAGTTGCCTCGAATCATAATGGTGTCTAACTTGAATGGCTATGTTTGACGAGCTCAGTGAAAAGCTGGACGCCGTGTTCTCGCGGCTCCGCGGGCGCGGCGTCCTCAGCGAAGCCGACATCAAAGAGGGGCTGCGGGAAGTGCGCCGCGTCCTCCTCGAAGCCGATGTGAACTTCCAGCTCACGCGCGAGTTTCTCGAGCGCGTGGAGCAGAAGGCCGTCGGCGTGTCCGCCCTCAAATCGGTCTCCCCGGGGCAGCAGCTCGTCAAGATCGTGCACGACGAGCTCGCCGCGATGCTCGGCGAGGAGCGCGCCGGGATGCACATGAGCACCGTCCCCCCCACCGTGGTGCTCATGGTGGGGCTGCAGGGCTCGGGGAAGACCACCACCGCCGCCAAGCTCGCCCGCAAGCTCAAGGCGGAGGGGCGCCCCGCGCGCCTGGTGGCGGCCGACGTCTACCGCCCCGCGGCCATCGACCAGCTCGAGACGCTCGCCCGGCAGGTGGACGTTCCCGTCTACCTCGACCGCGACACCCGCGACGTGGTCAAGATCGCCCGCAAGGGGATCGACGATGCCCGCCGCGCGCGCGACCGGGTGGTGATCGTCGACACCGCCGGCCGGCTCCAGATCGACGAGGACATGATGGACGAGCTGAAGCGCCTCAAGGAGGCGGTTCGGCCCGACGAGATCCTCTTCGTCGCCGACGGGATGACCGGGCAGGACGCCGTGCGCATCGCCAAGGGGTTCGACGACGCGCTGGGGATCACCGGCGTCGTGCTCACGAAGATGGACGGCGACGCCCGCGGGGGCGCCGCGCTCTCGATCTACGGCGTCACCAAGAAGCCGATCAAGTTCATCGGCGTCGGCGAGCGCGTGGACGCGCTCGAGGAGTTCCACCCCGACCGCATGGCCGGCCGCATTCTCCAGATGGGCGACATCGTCACCCTCGTGGAGAAGGCGCAGGAGACGTTCGACGCCGAGGAGGCGAAGCGTCTCGAGAAGAAGGTGCGCAAGGAAGGGCTCGACCTCGAGGACTTCCTCGCCAGCATGAAGCAGATCCAGAAGCTCGGTCCGCTGGAGGGGCTGCTCAAGATGCTCCCCGGCGTGAACGCGAAGATGCTCAAGCAGGCCAAGGTCGATCCGAAGCGCATGAAGCACATCGAGGCGATCGTGCTCTCCATGACGCGGGCGGAGCGCAAGAACCCCAAGATCATCGACGGCTCGCGCCGCGCGCGCATCGCCAAGGGGTGTGGCCGCCCGATCAGCGAGGTGAATCGTCTGCTCGAGCAGTTCCGCGACATGCAGAAGATGATGAAGAAGATGGGTCAGGGCGGCCGGATGGGGGCGATCCCCGGCATGCCGATGTCCGGCCCCGGAATGTTCCGGCGGTAACGCCGGCGGCCGCCGGCGCTACCGCCAGGCGGCCACATCACCACCCGGGTGCGCGCCGGAGACGCCGGCGATCGCGAGGAGCCCGGAACACCAGTCACTCACCCGCAGGGGGAAACACCATGGCAGTCCGCATTCGCCTTCGCCGCGTCGGCCGCAAGAAGACCCCGGTGTACCGCATCGTGGTCGCCGACTCCACCAGCCCGCGCGATGGCCGCTTCATCGAGATGATCGGGCAGTACGATCCCCGCCGCGCCGAGGGTGGGCTGGTGGTGAACGTCGAGCGGGCCAACCACTGGCTGGACGTGGGGGCGCTCCCCACCGACACCACGCGCTCGCTGCTGCGCAAGGCCGGCGTGCTCAAGGCGCGTCACGAGAAGCGCGTCGCGGCGCGGCGCCAGTCGTCCGCGGTGCCGGTGGCCGAGCGGCCCGCGGAGTGACGTGGGCGCGCCCGAGCTGATCATCGTCGGGCGGCTGCGAAAGGCACACGGAATTCGGGGAGACCTCCTGGTCGAGCCGATCACAGACGCGCCGGCCGAGGTGTTCGCGGCCGGCCGTCGTCTGTTCGCCGGCACCGTGGACGGTGATCCCGACCCCGCGGGGCGCACCCTCACCATCCGCGCGGTGCGCGCGCTGCACGATGGCCTGTACGCGCTCGCCTTCGACGAGATCGCCGATCGCGATGAAGCCGAGCGCTGGCGCCATCGCTACGTGCTCGCCGAGGCGTCCGCGCTCGCTCCACCCGCCGAGGGGGAGGTGTACGTGCACGAGCTCCCGGGAATGACGGTGGAGCTGCCCACGGGGGAGACGCTGGGCGAGGTGCGCGAGGTGTACGAGCTGCCGCAGGGACTCGCGCTCGAGATCGTGCGCGGCGCGAACGGCGAGAGCGTGCTCCTCCCCTTCCGCGAGGAGTTCGTGGCGCGCGTCGATCGCGCCGCGCGCCGCCTCGTGGCGACCCCGCCGGAGGGGCTGTTCGAGTGACGCTGCGCGTCAACATCATCACCATCTTCCCCGACTTCTTCACCACGCCGCTGGCGCTGAGCATCCCGGCGCGCGCCGCGGCAGCCGGCGGCGTGTCGTACCGCGTCGTCGACCTGCGCGACTTCACGCACGATCGCCATCGCACCGTGGACGACTACCCGTTCGGGGGCGGCCCCGGCATGGTGATGAAGCCCGGCCCATTCTTCGAGGCGGTGGAGACGCTCGGCGCCCGCGCGCCGATCGTGCTGGTCTCCGCACGCGGGCGGCGCTTCACGCAGGCGGACGCCGTGCGCTTCGCCGCGGGTGAGGAGCTGACCATCCTCTGCGGACACTACAAGGACGTGGACCAGCGGGTGGCCGATCACCTGGCCACGGAGGAGCTCTCGCTCGGCGACTTCGTGCTGAGCGGTGGGGAGCCCGCCGCGCTCGCGATCGTGGATGCCACCGTGCGACTCCTCCCCGGCGCGATGTCCGACATCGAGAGCGCACGAACCGACTCGTTCTGGGATGGCGGGCTGAGTGCGCCGAGCTACACGCGCCCCGCCGACTACCGCGGCCTGACGGTGCCCGAGGTACTCCTCTCCGGCGACCACGCCCGCATCGCCGAATGGCGGCGGCGGGAAGGGGAGCGGCTGACTCGGCTTCGGGGCGCGGGGCGCGGGACGCGCGGCGCGAACGGCGAGGCGATCGGGAACCGGGATTCGGGACTCGATGGGGTCGGGGATGCGGGAGCAGGGGGGAACGAGTCGTGCGGGGGTGGGGACGACGGAGGGTGAGGGCGAGCGCGGGTGTGCACGAGCTGTGTACCCACCCGCGGCGGCGACCCTCTCGATTCCCGATTCCCGATTCCCGAGCCGTGCACATTCGATCGATCAACCCCGCGACCGGCGACGTCCTCGGCACCTATGAGGAGCTCACGGACGCCGAGCTGGAGGAGCGGCTGGCGCGGGCGGCCGCGGCGTTCGCGCGGCACCGGCGCACGTCGTTCGACGACCGCGCGCGCCGGATGCTCCGCGCGGCCGACCTCCTCGAGCGGGAGAAGGAGGCGCTGGGACGGCTCATGACGCTCGAGATGGGGAAGCCCATCCGGAGCGGCATCGACGAGGCGGCCAAGTGCGCCTGGGTGTGTCGCTACTACGCCGAGCACGCCGAGCGATTCCTCGCGGACGAGATCGTGCCGACGGATGACCGGCGGAGCTTCATCGCCTTCCAGCCGCTGGGCGTGGTGCTGGCGGTGATGCCGTGGAATTTCCCCTTCTGGCAGGTGTTCCGCTTCGCGGCGCCGGCGCTCATGGCCGGGAACGTGGGGCTGCTCAAGCACGCCTCCAACGTCCCGCAGTGCGCGCTCGCCATCGAGGACGTGCTGCGCCGCGCGGGATTCGACGGCGATGAGTTCCAGACGCTGCTGATCGGATCGCGGCGCGTGGCCGGCGTGATCGCCGACGCTCGGGTGGAGGCGGTGACGCTCACCGGGAGCGAGCGGGCGGGGAGCGAGGTCGCGGCGGCCGCCGGGCGCGCGATCAAGAAGACGGTGCTCGAGCTCGGGGGGAGCGATCCCTTCCTCGTCATGCCGAGCGCGGACGTCGAGGCGGCGGTGCGCACCGCGGTGAAGGCGCGGACGATCAACAACGGCCAGTCGTGCATCGCGGCCAAGCGGTTCATCGTGCACGAGCGGATCGCGGACGAGTTCACGCGCCGCTTCGTCCCGGCCATGGAGGCGCTCGTGGTGGGGGACCCGCTCGACGAGCGCACCGACGTGGGGCCGCTCGCGACGCCCGCGATCCGGGACGACCTGGACGCGCAGGTGCGGCGGAGCGTGGAGAGCGGAGCGCGGCTCCTCACCGGCGGTCACCCGGTGGAGGGGGCGGGGAACTTCTACGAGCCCACGGTGCTGGCCGACATCCCCGACGGCGCGCCGGCCCGGCGCGAGGAGCTGTTCGGTCCCGTGGCGTCGCTCTTCCGCGCGCGCTCGCTGGACGACGCCATCCGCATCGCGAACGAGACCTCGTTCGGCCTCGGCGCCGCCGCGTGGACCAACGACGAGGCCGAGTGCGAGCGCCTCGTCGCCGAGCTGGAGTCGGGTCAGGTCTTCATCAACGGCATGGTGGCCTCCGATCCGCGACTGCCGTTCGGCGGGGTGAAGCGGTCGGGGTACGGTCGGGAGCTGGGCGTGTTCGGGATCCGGGAGTTCGTGAACGTGAAGACGGTGGTGGTGGGGAAGGGGCGAGCGAGCGTGACGAGCGGGGGGAGTGAGTGAGGGTGGGTGGGGGAGAGGACCACCCGACTACGTGTGTGGCGTGAAGAAGGCGTAGGGCATGGCGCGTGGAGTGTGGTCGGCTACCCCCACGCCCTACCGCCCACGCCTTCCTCACGCCACACTCGCCGTTCCATGCTCGAGGTTCCACCCGCCCGGACTACTCGCCGCTCCCTACGCACCACGCGGGATGGCGCATGCCGGTGAAGAAACCGTTCGACATCACCACCGTCCTCCGCCTCGTGCGGCACGCCGTCTCCTCGCTCCCGGACGCGGCGATGTTCGCGCTGGCGGATGACGGGTTCGGCTCGGTGTTCGAGCAGGTCGTGGCGTGCGTGATCTCCATCCGCACGCGCGACGAGGTGATGATCGAGGCGGCGCGACGGCTGTTCGCGGTGGCCCGCGCTCCGGCCGAGGTGGCGGCGCTCGACGCCGACCGCATCGACGCGCTGATCCGGCCGGCGACCTTCCACGACCGGAAGGCGCGGCAGATCCGGACGATCGCCAAGCGGACGGTGTCGGAGTTCGGCGGCGCGCTCCCGTGCGACTTCGACGCGCTCACGTCGCTCGAGGGGGTCGGGCCCAAGTGCGCGAGCCTCGCGCTGGGCGTGGCGTGCGGGGCGGCGTACATCGGCGTGGACGTGCACGTGCACCGGGTGACGAACCGGTGGGGGTACGTGCACACGCGGACCCCCGAGGCGACGCGGCGAGCGCTCATGGACACTCTCCCCGAGCGGTACTGGATCGAGATCAACCGCCTGCTCGTGCCGTTCGGGAAGCACATCTGCACCGGGGTCCGGCCGCGGTGCTCGACCTGCCCGGTGCTGTCGTACTGCCGCCAGGTGGGGGTCACGGCGCACCGCTGACGGCGCACCGCTGACGGCGCACCGTCA
>DASUXC010000005.1:0-45589 GCA_036378095.1 Gemmatimonadaceae bacterium
CGCGCGCAGGCTGTCCAGGTAGCCCTCCGTCAGATCCTGCGAGCCGAAGGCGTCGTGCAGGAACAGCACCCGCACGCCCGCCCGCGCCCGGTCGGAGAGAATCGCCGCGAGCGTGTCGGCCATGCGACCCGGCTTGCAGTAGTACATCTGGATCGTGATCGACTGCCGCGCCGAGCGCAGGTCGCTCCAGAGCCGCGGGTACGTCTCGTCGCCGTTGGCGAGCACCTCCACGTGGTTCCCCGGCTCGAGCGTCGTGCCGGTGAACAGCTCCATCGTCCGCTCGAAGAGCGAATCGCTCGCCGCGGGCGGCGCGCCCTGGCCGGTGATCTGGCTCACGCGCGACACCGGCGTGCCGCGCGTCGTGTACTCCAGGCCGATGAACGCGAACAGTACGAGCAGCAGCCGCAGCACCCAGCGACCGAGCTTCCTGACCATGGACATGTGCCACCTGTGGGATCGCGCGGCATCGCGCCGCCGAGTTCGATGGCATCAGCTCATGCAAGGGTAGCGCCGCGCTCGCTCGCCCGGCGGGCGCGGGCGCCCCGGCGCGAACGTCCGCTCGACCTTGCCTCGCGGCGCCATCATCGATACGCTCCCGGCGAACTCGACGTGGAGGATCGGTGCGATTCGACGGTGATGTGGTGGTGGTGACGGGGATCGGGAGGCGCGGGCAGACGGGGGAGGCGATCGCGCGCGCGTTCGGCGAGCGCGGCGCGCGCATCGCCGCCGTGGCGCGCGGGCGCGACGAGTCGGAGGAGCGCGTGGCCGATCTCGCCGGTGGCGGGATCGAGGCGCGCGCGTTCGCCGCCGACCTGGCCGACGAGGCGAGCGTGGCCGCGCTCATCGCCGAGGTGCGCGCGGCGTACGGCGCGTCCGTCCGTGCCGTCGTGCACGCGGCGGGTGGCTTCGCCATGAGCGGACCGGTGGCGGAGAGCGACTTCGCCGTGTGGAAGCGGCAGATCGACATCAATCTCACCACCGCGTACCTCGTCACGCGCGCGTTCGTGCCGATGCTCCGCGAGACGCGGGGCGCGCTCGTGTACTTCGCGTCGGCGGCGGCGCTCCCGGGCGCGCGGGTGGCGGAGATGGCCGCGTACGCCGCGGCGAAGAGCGGCGTGATCGCGCTGGTGCACGCCGTCGCCGCCGAGGAGCGCGCGCGGGGCGTTCGCGCCAACGCCATCGCGCCCACCGCCATCCGCACGGCGGCCAACGAGGCGGCCATGGGCGCGGGTGCCGACTACGTGGAGCGCGAGGAGGTCGCCAACGCCGTCCTCTGGCTCTGTTCGGATGAGGCGGCTGGCGTCACGGGACAGGTGATCCGGCTCGCCTGATGCGACCGCCATCTGGCCCTCCGCCCCCGATCCCACATACCTTTCCGGCATGAGTCTCGCGGCGCGCCGGCGAACTGCCTCGCGAACGATTCTGCTCGATCGTGCGCTCGAGGTGCTTCCGCTCTTTCGCCTCAGCGACTCTGCCGATGACTCCGCGATCACGTACGCGCCGCCGTCGGGGGGACGGTGGCGTGTGCTCCCCAGTCCCGGCGACCGCCTGCCCGGCACCTTCGATCAGGATGTCTACGTCGAGCTGTGGCACCGGTATCACGAGGCGGGCGCGCCGGCCGACGGCGCCATCTCGTTCACGCTCCACGCGTTCCTGCGATCGATCGGCCGGCGCGCCGACGGTCGCACGTACGAGCAGCTGCGCTCCGCGCTCGCCCGGCTCCAGCACACGACGATGGAGTCGATCGGCGTCTACTTCGACGCCGTGGCCGGTGCTCCCGCCGACGTGCAGTTCACCGTCCTCACCGCCGTCGCCATCGAGCGGCGCCGGAGCGCGGAGCGCGACCAGCTCCCCCTCTTCCCCACCCTCGCCGCGTCGGAGCCGGGCGAGGCGGTGGTCACCCTCTCCCCGATCCCTCGCGCCAACATCGCCGAGGGGCACGCCGTGACGCTCTCGGCTCCGCAGTACATGGCGCTCTCCTCCCCCGTCGCGCGGCGGCTGTACCGCCTGCTCGAGGTCGCGCGCGAGGAGGGGAACGTCACCTGGCGCGTCGGGCTCGCGCAGCTCGCCGAGATCCTCCCGCTCGCGCAACGCTATCCGTCGCACCTCCAGCGCGTGCTGCAGCCGGCCCACGAGATGCTCGTCTCCGCCGGACTGTTGCGCGACGCCGCGGTGCGGCAGCACATGCGCGACTGGTACGTGGACTACGTTCTGGCGCCCCGCATCGCGTGATGCGCGCCTGAACCTTGCAGATGCGGCCGGTCAGTCACCATTCCCTCACCCGGAGAGCACGACATGGCAACCAAGCTCGAGAAGACCCTCAAGCGCGAGATCGAGATCGAGGGGCAGGCGTACATGGTGACCATCTCCCCCGAAGGCGTGAAGCTCACCCAGAAGGGATTCCGCAAGGGACCCGAGCTGACGTGGAAGCAGATCCTGGCCTCCGGCGGTGGTCCCACTGGCGAGGGTGATGGTATGTGACGGGCGCGGCGCGGAGCGCCGACACCGCGCTCGGGGCGGGGGAACTTCTCCCCCGCCCCGTCGTACCTTATGAGTCGAACTGTCGTTACCCTGACCCGGGTGCATCCATGTCTCGGTCCCGCCTCCGCACTTCCGCGCTCGCCGGCGCGCTGCTCCTCCCGCTCGTCATCGGCGGCTTCGTCGTCCAGGAGCACGTCGCGCGCGACGGGGCTCGGGTGTTCGATCAGGTGATGGGTCTCGTCTCGGAGCGCTTCGTCGACACGGTGGACGCCGGCACGCTCTACGAGAAGGCGGCACGCGGGTTGGTGCAGCAGCTCCAGGATCCGTACTCCGAGCTCTTCTCCCCCACGCAGCTCAAGCGCTTCTCCACCCAGTCCACCGGCCGGTACGGCGGGATCGGGATGCAGATCGAGCAGCAGGAGGGGAACATCGTCGTCGTCCACGTCTTCAACGACACGCCCGCCGAGGCGGCCGGGATCGCCGAGGGCGACCGCATCGTCGCCATCGATACCGCGTCGACGCGCGGCTGGACGTCGCAGCAGGTCTCCGATCTGCTGGTCGGGACGGTCGGCACCAAGGTGAAGGTGACGTTCGCGCGCCCGGGCGTGGCGCAGCCGATCGAGCACGAGTTCACGCGCGCCGAGATCCACGTCCCGGCGGTGCCGTACGCGCTCATGCTCGACGACCGGCTCGGGTACATCCCCCTGCAGACGTTCAACGAGACGGCCGCCGACGAGCTCAGGGCATCGGTCGAGAAGCTCGTGAAGCAGGGGGCGAAGGGAGTGATCCTCGACCTCCGCAACAACCCCGGCGGCATCCTCGACCAGGGGCTCGACGCCGCCGACCTGTTCCTGAAGAGCGGGCAGCAGATCGCGAGCGTCCGCACGCGACAGGGGCCGCCGCAGGAGTTCACCGCGCACGGCGGCGAGCACTTCACCGGCCTCCCCCTGATCGTGATGGTGGACGGCTACTCCGCGTCGGCGGCGGAGATCGTCACCGGCGCGCTGCAGGACCACGACCGCGCGCTGGTGGTGGGGACCACCTCGTTCGGCAAGGGACTCGTGCAGACGGTCTTCCCGCTCGACGGCGGGTGGGCGCTCAAGCTCACCACCGGCAAGTGGTACACGCCGAGCGGGCGCTCCATCCAGAAGGACCGCAAGAAGCTCGAGGCGGACGATCTGCTCGCGGCGGACGTGGAGGAGAAGCCCGACTCGCTGGAGACGGACACCGTCAAGAAGAACCGCCCGGCGTACAAGAGCGACGCGGGGCGGGTGGTGTACGGCGGGGGCGGGATCACCCCCGACGTGATCGTCCCCGAGGACACGGTGAGCACCGCCGAGCAGGAGTTCGCGAAGGCGATCGCGCCCAAGTTCCCGGCGGTGCGCGGCGTGCTCTACGACTACGCGCTCCAGCTCAAGGGAAGCGTGGCGCCGAACTTCACCGTGAAGCCGGAGTGGCGCGAGGAGCTGTACCGCCGCCTGGCCGCCGCCAAGATCAACGTGGATCGGAAGGAGTACGAGGCGGCGAGGCCGCTGATCGATCGCTGGATCGGACAGCAGGTGGCCCGGTTGGCGTTCGGCGATTCGACCGCGTTCCGGCGGTCGATCCCCGACGACCCGCAGCTCGAGAAGGCGATCGCGCTCCTCAGGCGCGGCCAGTCGCAGAAAGACCTCTTCTCGCTGGCGCAGGCGAGCATGCCGCGCAAGCGATAACTTTCGGGGATGCGCCCCATCACACCTCTCGTCGCGGCCACCGTCCTGGTGGCCGCGACCGCATGCGCGGGTCGCTCGGCGTCCACGCGCATCACCCCCGCGCCGGGCGAGCGGCACCTGGCGAACATCCGGCAGCTCACCGACGGCGGCGAGAACGCCGAGGCCTACTTCAGCGCCGACGGCCGCCGCCTGATCTTCCAATCCACCCGCGACGGGCGTCGCTGCGACCAGCAGTACGTGATGGACGTGGACGGCTCGCACGTGCGCCGCGTCTCCACCGGCACCGGGAAGACGACGTGCGGCTACTTCTTCGCGTACGATCGGAAGATCTTCTTCTCCTCCACGCACGCCGCGGACACCGCGTGCCCGCCCAGGCCCGACCCGTCCAAGGGATACGTGTGGGGGCTCGACCCGTTCGACATCTACACGGCGAACGCGGACGGCACCGACCTCCGCCGCCTGACGAGCTACGGCATCTACACCGCCGAAGGGACGCTCTCCCCCGACGGGAAGACGATCGTGTTCACGTCGCTCAAGGACGGCGACCTGGATCTCTACACGATGAACATCGACGGCACCGGCGTGCGCCGGCTCACCACCACCGTCGGCTACGATGGCGGAGCGTTCTTCTCCCCTGACGGCAAGCGCATCGTGTACCGCGCGTACCACCCCACGGATTCCGCCGAGCTCGCCGACTATCGCTCGCTGCTCGCCCAGCGCATCGTCCGCCCCACCAAGATGGAGATCTGGGTCATGAACGCGGATGGCAGCGGACAGCGCCAGGTGACCCGGCTGGGCGGCGCCAACTTCGCGCCGTACTTCACCCCCGATGGCCGCCGGATCATCTTCTCGTCGAATTACCGGGAGCCGCACAGCGGAAAGTTCGATCTCTACCTCGTGGATCTGGATGGCTCCCGCCTCGAGCCGGTCACGACCAGCCCGGAGTTCGACGGGTTCCCGCAGTTCTCCCCGGACGGGAAGCGGCTGGTGTGGGCATCCAACCGGCACGCCGCCTCCCCGCACGAGACGAACATCTTCATCGCCGACTGGCGACCGTGACGCCGGGCGAGGCGGCGGGAGGCGAGGGGCGAGGGCGGGGAGCGCGCGGGGGGGCAAGGGCGTCGGGCATCGCCCCCACTATGTACGCGCGCTCCGGACCTGCGTAAGTTGCCACAGAACCCTTTCGGAGATCGCACATGGGCGGCCTGATCCTCCTGGGTATCGTCGCGCTGATCGTCCTCCTCACCGTCACCAACTCGATCAAGATCATCGGCCAGGCCGAGGTCATGGTGATCGAGCGGTGGGGGCGCTTCAACCGGATCGCGCGCTCCGGTCTCAACATTCTCATCCCGTGGATGGAGCGCCCCCGCTCGATCGACGTGCGCTACGCGGAGAGCGACGTCGGGGGGGTCAAGCGGCTCATCTCGGGCTCGACCACGCGCATCGACCTGCGCGAGCAGGTGCTCAACTTCCCGAGCCAGCCGGTGATCACGAAGGACAACGTAACCATCGACATCGACGCCGTGCTCTACTATCGGATCGCCGATCCGCAGAAGGCCACGTACGCGGTGCAGAACCTGCCGTTCGCGCTCGAGACGCTCACGCGCACGACGCTGCGCAACATCGTGGGCGAGATGGAGCTGGACTCCACGCTCGCCAGCCGGGACCAGATCAACCGGCGGATGCGCGAGATCATCGAGGAGGCGTCGATCGGCTGGGGCGTGGACGTGACGCGCGTGGAGCTGCAGGCGATCGAGCCGCCGCGCGACATCCAGCAATCCATGGAGCTGCAGATGCGCGCCGAGCGCGAGCGGCGCGCCGCGGTGACGAACGCCGAGGCGTCCAAGCGAGCGGCGATCCTGGAAGCCGAAGGGGTGCAGCAGGCGCAGGTGAGCCGCGCGCAGGGCGAGGCCGAGGCGGCCGTGCTCCGCGCCAAGGGGATGGCGGAGGCGCGGTTGGCGATGGCGGAGGCGGAAGCGCAGGCGATCCAGCGCATCGCGGCGTCGCTCCCCGACGGCCAGGCGGCGATGTACCTGCTCGGCCTCAAGTACCTCGAGGCGCTTCCGACGCTGACGCAGGGGAAGGGGAGCACGATCTTCCTGCCCTCGGAGGCGACGGGCGTGATGGGCGCGATCGGCGGGCTGAAGGAGCTGCTCGTGCGAGCCGGCACGACCGCGGCGGAGGCGGGGCGGGAGGCCGCCGGACGGTCGGGCGAGGCATCCGCCGGTGCGAGCGGCGCATCGGCACCGGGGAACGGCTACCAGCAACCCCGCCCGCAGATCACCGCGACCGCCGGCACGCCCTTCGTCCCACCCGGCGAGGAGCGCTGAGCGTGCCGAAGATCACGCGCGAACGGGCGGAGCGCATCGCCAGGGCTCACGCGTGCGAGAACTGCGGCGAGTACAGCTACAAGAAGCTGACCGTCAAGCCGGCCTCGAAGGAGCACCGCGAGGAGCTCGCCGAGGCGTGGCACGCGGTGAAGGTGTGCGGGGTGTGCGGGATGCAGCAGGAGCTGGGGATCGACGAGGAAGGGGAGATCGTGTACGTGGCGTGAGGCTGCGTGCGGGGCGTGGGAGCTTCCCCGATCCCCCGTTCGGCGGTAGCTTCGCCCTCCATGCCCACCGTCGACCTCGGCGCGATCGCCTTCGGCGATCGCGTACAGCACGAGCTTCGCGTCGTCGATCGCGCCGAGCGACAGAAGGCGGATGGCGAGCCGTTCGTGATCCTCACGCTCGGCAACACCACCGGGGAGATCGACACGGAGCCCATCTGGTCCAACCTGCTCGACGATGGTTGGGCGGAGGGAGCGGAGCGTGGCGCCGTGGTGCAGGCGGTGGGGCACGTGGTGCGCTACACGAGGCGGGGCGCGGCGAAGCGGCAGCTCAAGCTCACCGCGCCGCTGCGCGTGCTTCCGCGCGACTCGCTGTGCATCGACGAGTTCCTGCCGCGCATCGCGCAGGATCCGGCTCGGCTGTGGGACTCGCTGGACGAGCTGCGGCACGGCATCGCATCGGAGCGGCTGCGGCGCGTGCTCGCGCTCTTCTTCGACGACGAGCCGTTCCGCCTGCGCTTCGAGCGCGCGCCGGCGTCCATCGGTGGGCACCACGCGATGCTCGGCGGCTTGCTGCTTCACGTCTACGAAGTCGCGTACATCGGGCGTCACATGGCGCGCGCCATGCGAGCCGATGCGGGGCTCGTCGTCGCCGGCGCGCTGCTGCACGACATCGGGAAGCTCGAGGCGTACGACATCACGTGGGAGGGGTTCGTCCGCACCCCGTGCGGACATCTCGTGGAGCACGTGGTGCTCGGACTGCTCATGCTCGAGCGAAAGCTCGCCGAGCATGGCGAGCCACTCTGCTCCGCGGATCAACTGCTCGAGCTGCAGCATCTCATCCTCTCGCACCACGGGCAGCTCGAGTTCGGAAGCCCGGTGCGTCCGCTCACGCTCGAGGCCGAGATCCTTCATCGCGCCGACGACGCGTCGGCCAAGGCGACGGACGTGATCGACGGTCTCGCCGATCCCGGCGCGTTCCGCGACGGCGAGGCGTTCGGCGATCGCTCCCGCCTCTGGCGCGTGGACCGGCGGGCGCTGTGGCGGGGGAGGCCGGGGTGGGAGGCGGATTAGGGGCCGGGGGCTGGGGGCCAGGGGTGGACCGCGGGGCGAGCACCGAAGGGACTTTGGCGCTCGCCCCGCACCATTGTGCGAGGGGGGCGGCGCAGGCGCGCCGCCCCCCTCGCGGCCATTCCCTGGCCCCCGGCCCCCGGCCCCTAGCGTGGCCCCTGGCCCCTGCCTGATGCGGCCCCGGCCCCCGCTCCCTCAGAAGGGCCACGGTCGCTTCCGCGCGTACCGGTCCCCGAACACCACGGTGAGCACCGAATCCGGGTGGGCGGTGCGGGCGATCACGTCGAGGCGGGTGGCGAGGCGGAGCGGGCGGTCGAAGTCGAGGTAGCGCTCGTAGTCGTGGCAGAAGCAGAGCGGCCCCGGGCTCGACAGGCGCCCCAGCCACAGGTCGGGAAGCACCCACGCCATGCCATAGAAGAGTGGCATGCGCCGGAGCGGCGGCAGGTCGTTCAGGTCGACGCCGTGCGGCAGCGACCCGTGTTTCCCCCACTGCACGTCGACGAGCACCTGCCCCTTGTCGCGCCACGACGTGTGGAGGATCGCCCCGTGCCAGTACGTCCAGAGGTCGGTCGGGGCGTGCGTGGTGTCGTAGCGGACCCAGATCTCCTCCTCGTCGGTCCCCTTGCTGAAGGGGGACCACCGCCCGGTGACGTCGTGCTGCCAGAGGAGGTAATAGCCGATGATCGGCCGATCTGGGTGAACGACCGCGACCGCGCGGGCGAGCGGGAACGTTTCGTCAGCTTGAAGGTATAAAGTAGGCGCCAGTTGACGCGCCAGGACAGCGCCAGAATCACTTTCGGCCATCGCGAACGGGATGTCCACCGGATGCGAGGGCAGTCGCACGTGCGGTCCGCACGCAGTCAGCGTCATGGCCCCGGCGAGGGCGGCCAGCAACGTTCCGCGGGTGATCAACGTTGTCTCGATGTGGGTTGACGGATGCCGGCCTTGTCGCATCCGCGCAATATCGGCGCCCTTTCCGGCCGAACGGCGCCGTCGGAACACTTTGGAGGGCTCAATGCGTAAGCCACGACCGGCCACTTACAATCCAGCGCAGGCACTGCAACTGATCTCGAGCGATCGAAGTGGTGCCCCGCTCAGTTGCCCATCCTGCTCCGGGGAGATCGTCCGCGATCCCGCGCCCAATCCGCCCCCTCCGCGCTCGCACGTCACGCTGCGCTGCGCCAGCTGCGGACGGATCGCCCGCTACATTGCCGGCGCGGCCTGAGCGAGCTCGACAACTCCAGGTGGCGTAAGGTGTTCCGGGGCGGGAATCCCCTACAGGATTCTCGCCCTTTTCCCCTTTGCCTCGGGCACGAATAGTGATAAGTTTATTAACCGGCACTCATGGAGGAGATACGAGAGCCGGATGTTTAAGTTCCATTTTCGTTTGAGATCACGTTGGACGGGGCCGTGGACTTCGGGTTCTCGCCCTTTCGAGCGGGATCACGCATCACAGTTTCACCCCCCCAGTAGGGGAGAGGACAGGTACCATGTCTCGCATTACGGGCACCGTGAAGTGGTTCAACGATGCCAAGGGCTACGGCTTCATCTCTCGTGAAGGCGGCCCGGACGTCTTCGTACACTTCAGCGCGATCCGAGGCAACGGCTTCAAGTCCCTCGCAGAGGGCGATCAGGTCGAGTTCGAGATCGTCCAGGGACAAAAGGGACCACAGGCCGCCGAGGTACAGAAGCTCTGATCCCGCTCTCTGTATCGGCAAAGAAAAAGCTCCGGCAATCGCCGGAGCTTTTTCTTTTTGCCGCGCCCTACCACTCCCGATGCCTCACCTCGTCCCTTCCTCACCAGCCATCGGGACTCCGCCCTCGTTCACGAAGCCGCCACTTGCATCGTTCACCCGACCAAGAGGTCTCGCGCTCGTCCACCGTGCACCCCTTCATGCAAGCCCCTCCTGCGGCATTTCCCTCACGAGCAAAGGCCGTACCCGGAACTCCGCCCCCCCATGAGTAATGAACGGGGGCCGACGTGCTCGGCCGGGGGAGAGAGACCGAGCCGTTGGCGGTGTGCTCTCGGCTCTCGGCCATCGGCTTGCGGCACACCCCGAGAGCTCTCTGTGCGGGGCTTCAGCCGAGAGCCGAGAGCCGATGGCCGACAGCCGCGTCTTCCAGACGCGTCTTCCCGCGCGCCGATGGCCGATGTCCCAGTCCGTACCCCCGGCACCCCTCTTGCCCGGAGTCACGATGCGCCGCGAACGGTGGCGTCACTCTCTCGCGTCGGAGGTCGGGCGATGGCGTCGATCTGGAAGGGTGCGATCGCGTTCGGGCTGGTGCACATCCCCGTCGAGCTGCGCCCCGCCGTGCGCGCCGATCACATCTCGTTCCGCCTGCTGCACGCGGACGACCTCTCACCGGTCCGATACGAGCGCATCTGCGCCGCCGACGGCGAGCCGGTGCCGTGGAGCGAGATCGTGAAGGGCTTCGAGTACGAGAAGGGAAAGTTCATCGTCATGACCGACGACGACTTCGCCGCCGCCGCACTCGGCGGCTCGCGCACGATCGAGATCCTCGACTTCGTCCGCCAGGACGAGATCGATCCGCGCTACTTCGAGACGCCGTACTTCCTCGCCCCCACGCGCGGCGGCGAGCGGGGCTACGCCCTCCTGCGCGAGGCGGTGCGCCGGAGCGGCACGGTCGGCATCGGGAAGATCGTCCTCCGCGAGAAGGAGCACCTCGCGGGGATCAAGGTGATCGGCGACGTGCTCGTGCTCGAGATCATGCGCTTCGCCGCGGAGCTGGTCGACGCCGCCTCGCTCGACCTCCCGTCCGGCGACACGGTGCGGCCGCAGGAGCTGCGCATGGCCGAGCAGCTCGTCGAGAGCCTGACCACGCCATTCGATCCCTCCAGATACGGCGACGACTACCGCGAGCGGCTCATGCGCGTGATCCGCGCGAAGATGAAAGGAAAGAAGGTCGCGATCCCGGAGGAGGCGGGCGCTCCCCGCGACACGCAGGTGATCGATCTCATGTCCCGGCTGCGCGAGAGCCTCGATCGCCCCCGCGCCGCTCGCGCGCGACGTGCCGGCGCGGTGCGCTCGGGACGACGCACCGCCGCCGCGAAGGAGCGCGCCAAGCCGGCCGGCCGGCGCGCTCCCAAACGCTCCGCCTGACGAGGACGCCCGTGCCCGCGAACGAGCGCGCATCGTCGGCGCGCGGCAAGCCGCTCGCCGAGTACCGCCGGAAGCGCGACTTCACGAGAACCGGCGAGCCGCGTGGCGACAGCACCTCGCCCGGATCGCGCCAGGCGCGCCGATTCGTCGTGCAGAAGCACGCCGCCAGCCACCTTCACTTCGACTTCCGCCTCGAGCTCGACGGCGTGATGAAGAGCTGGGCCGTCCCCAAGGGGCCGAGTCTCGACCCGTCCGTGAAGCGGCTCGCCGTGCAGGTGGAGGATCACCCGATCGAGTACAACACGTTCGAGGGGACGATCCCCGCCGGCGAGTACGGTGGGGGCACGGTCATGCTCTGGGACCGCGGCACCTACGAGGGAGCGGCCGGCGACGACGACGCGCTTCGCGCCGGCTACGCCCGCGGCAAGCTCGACTTCGTGCTCCACGGCGAGCGGCTCCGAGGCGGGTGGACGCTCGTTCGGACGCGCCGCACCGAGGCCAAGCCGCAGTGGCTGCTCATGAAGCGCGACGATGCCTTCGCCGAGCGTGGCTCGGAGGTGGCGGCGACGACCGACACATCCGTGGCCACCGGTCGCACGATGGAGGAGATCGCCGCGGACGCGGATCGTGAGTGGCGCTCCGACCACGGGTCGGCGGGCAAGCGCTCGCCGGGCACGAGCTCGGGGCGGTCGGGCCGTGGTGCCCGCGCCCCTCGCGCCCGCTCCCCCCGTCCATCCAAGCGCGCCGCCGCCGCGGCCATCGAGGCGCTCCAGCCAATGCTCGCCGCGATCGGCGATGCGATACCGGGCGAGGACGATTGGACCTTCGAGCCCAAATACGACGGCATCCGCGTGCTCGCCCACGGATCGCCGAGCGGCTCGCGGCTCCTCACGCGAAACGGAAAGGACAAGTCCGTCCAATTTCCCGAGATCGCCGCCGCGGTGCGCGCGCTGGCCGCCCGGGCGGGTCACGACGTGGTGCTCGATGGCGAGATCGTGGCGCTCGACCACGGGCGCCCGGCTCGCTTCCAGGAACTACAGTCTCGCATGCACCTCCAGAACGCGGCGGGGATCGCCGAGCACGAGACGAGACATCCGGCGGCGCTGATCGCGTTCGACCTCCCCGCGGAGAGCGGGAAGCTGCTGGTCCACCAGCCCTGGTCGGAGCGCCGCCGCGCCCTCGAGCATCTGCTCCGCAACCGCACCTCCCCCACCCTCCGGCTCGGCGAATCCGCGCCGGGCGACGGTCGCGCCATGCTCGAGCGGGCCCGCTCGGCCGGTTGGGAGGGGATCGTCGCCAAGCGGATGGACTCGGTGTACGAGCCGGGGAAGCGCTCGGCGGCGTGGCTCAAGCTCAAGGTGCAATTCCGCCAGGAGTTCGTGGTCGGCGGGTACACCGAGCCGCGGAACACGCGCAAGTTCATCGGAGCGCTCCTGCTCGGCTACTTCGACGGCGACCGTTTCATCTTCGTCGGCCACACCGGCGGCGGCTTCGACCGCGCCGGGCTCGAGGCGATGCACCGCCGCCTCTCGAAGCTCGAGCGGAAGCGGTCACCATTCGTGGAGACGCCGAAGACGAACGAGCCGGCGCACTGGGTTCGTCCGGAGGTGGTGGTGGAGGTCAAGTTCAACGAGTGGACGGCCGACGGGTTGCTCCGGCAGCCGATCTTCCTCGGTGTGCGCGACGACAAGGATCCGAGGGAGGTCGGCCGCGAGCCGCCGAGCGTCCAGCGCGGGGGCGGCAGTCAAGGGAGGGGGAGTGGTAGACGCCGCGTTGCGGCCGGAGGCGGGGAAGCGCGCCGGGCGGCGGTGAAGCGCGAGCGGGCCACCTCCGGTGGCGCGGCGCGCGCCGCGCGCGGGGAGAAGCGGTCGCCGGCCGCGAAGCGTGGCGCGGGGAGGGCGGCGCCGCGCAAGCGAGGAGGAGCCGGGGGAGGCGGGGGGCGCGGTGGACGCTCGAGCTCCATCGTGGCGCAGCTCGACGCGATCGAGCGCGCCGGGGGCGCGGGAACGCTCAGGGTGGCTCGCGGCACGACGCTCGAGGTCTCGAGCCTGGACAAGGTGTACTTCCCGGAGACAGGGTGGAGCAAGGGCGACCTGATGCGCTACTACGCGCGCGTCTCCCGGTACATCCTTCCGCTGATCGCCGCGCGGCCGCTCGTGCTCAAGCGCACGCCGGACGGGGTGGGTGGGGAGACGTTCTTCCAACAGAAGGCGCCGGAGCACGTGCCGGCGGGGGTGCGGGTGGAGGAGATTCCCGCCGGCGAGGGGGAGCCGCAGCGGCGCGTGGTGGGCGGGGCACTGGTGACGCTCCTCTATCTGGTGCAGCTCGGCTGCATCTCGGTCGATCCATGGCTCTCGCGGGTCGGGTCGCTCGGCGAGGCGGACATGGCCATCCTCGACCTCGACCCGGGACCGCGGGCGCCGTTCTCCCGGGTGGTTCGCGTTGCCGGGTGGGTTCGGGAGGAGCTGGATGCGTTGGGGCTGCACGCGGCGGTCAAGACCTCGGGCTCGCGCGGGCTGCACATTGCGCTCCCCCTCCCCGCTGGAACGACGTACGAGACGGCGCTCCTCCTGGCGCAGCTCGTGGCCACGCGAGTGGCGGCGGCGCACCCGCGCGAGGCGACGGTGGAGCGAGCGTTGAAGTCGCGCCCTCCGGCGGCGGTCTACGTGGACTACCTGCAGAACGCCGAGGGGAAGAGCGTGGCGGCGGCGTATTGCGCGCGAGCGGTGCCAGGCGCTAGCGTGTCCACCCCGCTCGAATGGAGCGAGCTGCGCGAGGGGCTGGACCCCCGGGCGTTCACGATCGAGACCGTACCGGGGCGGCTGTCGATGGTCGGGGACATCTGGGGCGCGGCGATGCGGAGGCGGAACGGCGCCAGGCGCATCAGAGCGGCCGCTGACGTTTAGTGGTATGGATCGTCACTGTGGTGGGCATTCGTCGTCGCGCGAATCGTGGGCGGCTCGGGGTGGCGGAGAGAGAGCTGACGTGGGGAACGTGCTCGCTCCCGCGTCGTCCGTTGGCCGTATGGATCCCGCAAACCGCATGGACCGCTTCGTGTTGCTGTACAGCCGTGAGCTGCCTGGTGGCGGCATGGTGATGATCGAGTCGCAGAGTCGGGAGAGCCCGACCTGCCGTGCGCGCGTGGCCGTCGAGCGCCGGAGCGACCCGAAGCGGCGCGAGGGTCACCCGCCGCCGGTGATCGCGGAGGCCGAGGGGAGCACCGAATCGACCGTGTTCGCCGAGCTGTACGAGATCGCGGCGGACAACGTCGCCGTGGCGCGAGGGCTCATCCAGTGGCAGGCGCGCCGCCGCGCCGATTGATGCGCGCGGTGTGATGCCGGGTCGGCCCCGGGGTGCTCGCGGGAGCGCGGGACCCCATGTGGCGAGTGCCGGAGAGGACGAAGCGTGACCGCCCAGTGGAACGGGCGGTCACGCTTCTCACGTTCTGGAGCCTCGGGCGCCGCACGGCGCTAGCGTCGTCCCCCGGATCGTCGAATCGCGGCCTGTCTGGAGCGAGCCGCCGGAGTCGATGCGAGTGCGCGAAGAGTGTCGTCGGGTACCGAGTGGAGCGCTCGGGCGCGCACTGTCGCGACCCGCACCGGCCGACTCGGCTGCGTGAGGCACTCGAAGCGCAGCACGAGGCGAGCGGCTTCGGTGCCGGCGGCCGTGTCTTCCGAGAGCAGCCGGGCGACGACGGTGACCAGCCAGCGAGCGCCGCCACGGAGTGTGACGACGCGCGTCTTCGCATCGGGACGCGCGGGAGCGAGCTCCGTGAGTGGCGCGCGATCGTCGGGCCCGCAGCTGATGCTGCGGTTCCTGGCGGTTCGGCGGACGCGGCGCTGAGCTCCCACGATGGTCTCCGATTGTTGCTTATATACATATTGCAACTAAAATACCCGAAAACGCAAGAGCCGGGCCGAGGCGCCGACGCTCCGCCGCCGCTACGCCAACCCCTCGAACCGCACCCCCCGCCTCCCCCCGCGCCGCTTCTTCGGGGCGTATCGGAAGAGCTGCGCCGGCCGTCCGCGCCCCTCGCTCCGCCATTCGTCGGTCGGCTCCACGAGCCAGGCGGCGTGCAGCGCCCGACGGAAGCTCGCCTTGTGCAGCCGGCGGCCGAGGAGCAGCTCGTAGATCTCCTGGAGCTGGCTGAGCGTGAACGTGGGCGGGAGGAGGCGGAACGCCACGGGGGACTGATCGAGCCGCGAGCGCACCGCCTGCAGCGCGCCGTCGATCATCGCGCGCTGGCGCGGCGCCACCACGGGCAGGTCGTCCATGGGGAACCACGCCAGGTCTCCGCCCACCGGCGCGGGCGCGCCGGCGGGGACGAGCGCCAGAAAGGCGACCGAGACATCGGCGGCGGCTGGGTGGCGCCGGCGATCCCCGAACGCGGCCACCTGCTCCACCAGCGCCGGCGCCGCGCCGAAGGCGGTGCGCGCCACGCGCGTCGCCGTCTCCTCGATCGTCTCCTCGCCGCGGAACGAGTCCCACGGGAGCTCCCACCGCTCCTTCGCTTTCGGATCGGTGGCGCGAGTGAGGAGTACGGTGAGACGGCGGCCGTGCGGCGTCAGGAGGACCACGTCCACCGACAGCGTCGCGCGTCGTGCCGCCGATCGAACGGAGGAGGCTGGAGGGCGGTCGGGCATCGCGGTCGAATTAGTCACCCATGGTGACTAATGTCAAGGGCTCACGATGATTGGTAGCGCAACCGCACTTATTTCCGTGATAGGGACGACGCGCGACTATATCCTCGGCGTCGCGTTCCGTCAACCGCGACGGGCGCCGGTTACTTCGCGCCCGTCGTCGCGGGAAGCGCCAGCGCGGGGCGCGACTCGCCGACGCCGCGCGGCACGATCGGGGGGATCCCGATGGGGAGATGACCGGTGATCGGCGCGAGGCCGAGCACGGCGCGCGCCGCCGCGCGCTGCGACACCGCGAAGCCGCCCCAGGCCACCACGTACGCGCCGACGTCCGGAATCTGCTGGAGGAAGTACGGATTCCCGAACGACAGCACGATCGGGTGCAGCCCGCGGTGCTGCAGCTCCTCGATGAAATCGACGAACCGCTGCGGCGTGGACAGGTTCGCCACGGTCGTTCCGTGCGACACGTACGAGCTCACCAGTACCACGTCCGCCGAGTCCGCCGTGGCGAGCAGACGCGAGAAGTCCGGCGCGGGATCGTCCTCGCTCACCAGCTCGGAGCGGAGCGAGGGGAACGCGCGCCGCAGCTCGGCGTCGAACGTCGCGCCAGCGCCGAGGTCGGTGCGACGCGCGTACGTCACGGCGAGCACGCGCGCGCCGGCGTTCAGCCGGCCGAGCGGAATCTGATGCAGCGAATCCCGCACGAGCGTGATCGATCGCTCCGCCGCCAGGCTCGCCACCGCCTCGTGCGCGGAATCGCCGACCACCGCGCGCGCGCTGTCGAGGCTCACGAGCCGCTGGCGGTCGAGGGCGAGCGAGTGCTTGAGCTCGAGGATCCGTCGCGCCGACCGCTCGACCCGCGCCGCGTCGTAGCGCCCCTCGCGCACGCCATCCACGATCGCGTCCAACGTCTGCGCCACGTCCTTGGGTTGCAGCAGCACGTCGGCGCCGGCGGCCACCGCGCGCTTGGTGGCCTCCGTCAGGCCGTACGTGTCGAGCACGCCGCGCATGTCCATCGCATCGGTGATGACGAGCCCCGGGAAGCCGAGCTCGTCGCGCAGGAGCCCCGTGAGCACCTTGGGCGAGAGCGTGCCCGGCACGCCGCTGGAGTCGAGCGCGGGCATGGAGCCGTGGAAGGTCATGATCGCGCCGACGCCGGCGCGGATGGCGGCGCGGAACGGGACGAGCTCCACGCTGTCCAGCCGCGCGCGCGACACGCGGACCACCGGGAGCGCGAGATGCGAATTCACGCCGGTGTCGCCGTGCCCCGGGAAGTGCTTCCCGGTGGCGATCATCCCGTTCGCCTGCAGCCCGCCGATGAACGCCGTGCCCAGGCGCGCCACCTCGGCGGGATTCTCGCCGAAGGAGCGCGTGTTGATCACGGGGTTCGCGGGGTTGTTGTTCACGTCGAGCACCGGCGCGAACGCGATGTGGATGCCGAGCGCGCGCCCCTCGATCGCCGTCACCCGCCCCTGCTCCCACGCGAGCGCGCTGTCGCCGGTGGCGCCGATGGCCATCTGCGGCGGGAAGATCGTCGCTCCGCCCAGGTCGATGCCGTTGGGGAGGAACCACCCGCCGCGCGCGCGAAAGCCGGCGCCCGTCTCGAGATCGGCGCCGACGAGGAGCGGCACGTCGCTCATCCGCTGCAGCGCGTTCAGCTTGGCGGCGATCTCCAGCGGCGAGCCGATGGACATGATGATCCCGCCCACGTGGTCGCGCTGGATGTAGCCGGCCATCCGGCGCCACTCGGGGGCATCGGCTGGGACGTAGTCGCCGTAGATCTGCGGCCACACCATCTGCGCCGCCTTCTCGCGGAGACTCATGCGCGAGAGCACGCAGTCGGCCCACCGCTCCGTGGCGGCCACCCGCTCGCACGCGGCGCCGGGCGCGGGGCGCGGGGCCGCGCCAGGCCGGCCGGCGGTGGCGCAGGCGGCGAGGGCGAAGCCGAGCAGCGCCGGAAGCGGGAAGCGGGAAGCGGGGATCGCCCGCGAGGCGCGCGGCGCGCGCGGAAGGCGGAGCCGGATCACCAGTTGATGGTGCCCTGCTTGCTCGTGTCGACGTCCTCCGTCTTCCCGCTCTTGAACAGGAACGCTTCCATGTTGCGGGTGAGGAACTGTCGCGCCTGCGGATCCATCAGGTTGAGTCCGTAGTGGTTGATCAGCATGGTCTGCTGCTTCAGCCACAGCCCCCAGCACTCGGCGCAGATCTCCGCCTGGGCGCGAGCGCCGATCGGTCCGGGGAAGGGAGACCGCTCCAGTCCCGCGCGCGTGTTGCCGCAGCGGGTGCACGTCACATCGGCCATCGTCATGCTCCTGCTTCTCGAAAGCGGGGCCCGGTCCCGCCGTGGCGAGCCGCTCGCGCAGGTCGCTCGCGCGTGTCGCTCGCCGCTGGCGGTGCCGGGCCCCCGGGGATCCTCGCGCGCCGTGGGTCAGCCGCGCGCGTAGCGGACCTGCGCCAGGCGGAGCGCCTGCAGCAGGCGGATGTACACCCACCCGATGTCGAACTCGTACCACTTCGCCTTGAACTTGGCCGAGTGCGGATCGGCGTGGTGATTGTTGTGCAGCTCCTCGCCGCCGAGCCAGATGGCGATCGGCGAGATGTTCCGGCTCTCGTCCTTCACGTTGAAGTTGCGGTAGCCGAGCGCGTGCCCCACCCCGTTGATGATCCCCGCCGCCCAGAAGGGGATCCACAGCATCTGCACGCCCCACACGAGGGGCCCCACGTAGAAGCCGAACAGGTAGACGTCGATGCCGAGCATGAGGACGATGCCGAGCCACGGCAGCCGGGCGAGCACGTAGCGCTCGAGCCAGTCGTTGGGCGTTCCCTTGCCGTACTTCTCGAGCATCCCGGGCTGGCGCACCGCCTTCCGGTAGTAGAACGCGCCCTTGATGATGATGTTCCGGAGCCCCTCGAGCACGGGGCTGTGGGGATCACCCTCGCGATCCGCGAACGCGTGATGCTTGCGATGACAGGCCACCCACTCCTTGGTCACGATCGAGGTCGAGAGCCAGAGCCAGATGCGCATCGGGATCTCGACCACCTTTCGAAACGTCACGCCGCGGTGCGTCTGCGAGCGATGGAGGAAGAGCGTCACACACACGTTGGTGACATGGCCGGCGATGATGATGAAGAGAACCGGCTTCCACCAATGTGATGCCCATGCCGCGAAACCTGGCATTGCTGACTCGTGCTCCTACCTGATGGGTGTGACCGTGCCGCACAGCGCGGCGAGGACGGAAAGCGACCCGGCCCCGGCGACGATCGCCGCCCGGGGCCGGGTCAGTCGTAATGTAAGCGAGCCGCTGTCCGCTGCCAACGTGCCGCCCGCTCAGCGACGACCGCTCTTCCCAGGACTGGTGAGTCCGCCCGCGGTCACGGCGCCCACCGCGTTCGCCGGCGGCGCGTCGCCCCACGTGTCGTTCGCCTGGTTCCAGTCCGGTACGGTGGGATCCGGCCAGAGCCGCGCGCCCACGACGCGCCCGCGAACCGGGATCGCCGCCTCGAAGCGGTCCCCCGCCGACCAGATCTGCACGGGGAGTCGCGCGTCCTGCGTGGTGCCGTCGGCGAGCTTGAGCCGCAGCTCCACGGGGAAGGGAATCGACGTGTGCTTGCTCAGCATCACGAGTGCCTGCTCGGCGCCATCCGACGCCGTGGTGCTCACCGAATCGATCCCGATGTCCATCACGTCGGTGGAGTAGAAGAACCCGCGCCAGAACCAGGAGAGGTCGCGTCCGCTGTAGTTCTCGATGGTCCGGAAGAAGTCGGCCGGCGTGGGGTGCTTGAACGACCAGCGCCTGACGTACTCGCGGAACGCCTCGTCGAACGTCTCGCGCCCCACCACGTGATCGCGCAGCGCGAGGAGCACCGCCGCCGGCTTCCGGTAGCCGATCGCGCCGAGCGCGCCGGCGTTGATGCGGTCGGGCGGCGTCATGAGCGGCGACTGTGTCCCGTTCTCCACCACCGCGCGCCAGTTGCCCATGTAGCCGGGCCACGGGTGCCGGTCGGGAAAGCGCAGCTCGTTGGAGAACGTGTTGATGTACGTGTTGAAGCCCTCGTCCATCCACGCGTAGCGCCGCTCGTTCGACCCGACGGTCATCGGGAACCACTCGTGCCCGTGCTCGTGGTCGATCGTGCCGAACACGGCGTTCGAGTCGGTGGCGTTGCCGTAATGCACCATCACGAACATCGGGTATTCCATGCCGCCCACCGGCCCGGCCACCGAGGTGGCCTGCGGGTACGGGAAGTGGCGGAAGAGCCGCGAGTACGTGCGGATGGTCCACTGCGTCTGCTCGGCGGCGGTGGTCCACGCCACCCCAGCCTTGGGCCACTGGTAGTACGCCTGGGTGAGGATGCCATCCCAGCTCGTCGCGTCCCAGCGGAAATCCGGGGCGCCGGCCCAGGCCACGTCGCGCACGTTCCGCGCGATGAAGTGCCATGTCTTCGTGCCCGGCGTGGGCGCGGCCTTCGCCTCCCCCGCCGTGATGATGCGCACGATCGTGTCGGACTTCGCCGCCGCCGCGAGCCGCTGGCGCTCGGTGGCGCTCAGCACCTCGCGCGGGTTCTGCAGGACGCCGCTGCCGGCGATCGTGTACCCGGCGGGCGCGGTGACGCGGTAGTCGATGTCGCCGTACTCCAGGTAGAACTCGCCCTGCCCCAGATACGGATCGGCGTTCCACCCGCGCACGTCGTCGTACACGACCATGCGCGGATACCATTGCGCGATCTCGTACAGCGTGCCGTCGCGCCCCATGCGGTCGGAGCCGTGCTCCGGCACGCGGAAGCGGAAGTCCATGGCGATGGTGGTCTTCCCGCCCTTCGGCGCGAGCGGGGTCGGCAGGAGCACGCGCATCATGGTGTCGTCCACGTGCGACTCGGCGGGCTTCCCGTTCACCATCAGGTGGTCGATCGCGTAGCCGCCCTGGAAGCCGCGAACGCCCCAGCGCGAGTCCTGCGGGAAGAGCGCGGAGCCCTTGCTCCCCGGCTTGTAGAGGTTCTGGTCGAGCTGCACCCACACGAAGCGGAGGGTGTCGGGCGAGTTGTTGGTGTAGGTGATGACCACGTGCCCGCGCACCGACTGCTCGGTCGTGTCCAGCGTGGCCGTGATCTCGTAGTCGGCGCGCTGCTGCCAGTAGTCGGGGCCGGGCGCGCCGGTCGCATCGCGGTAGCGGTTGGGACCCGGCCAGTCCATGCGGTCGATGCGCGCGAACTCCTCGAGGTTCGAGGCGTTGTCCGGCGCGAAGCTGTCCGCGCGCGCCTTCACCGCCGTGTCCGGCGCGGCCATGACCGCGGCCGGCAGGGTGTCCACGCGCGTCGGCGCGGCGGCGGTGGTGGATGCGGGGGCGGGAGCGGGAGCGGGGGGCGTCTGGCGCGGCGACCGCGCGCAGGCGCCGAGCGCGACGATACCGAGGAAAGAGAGAGCGTGCCTCACTGCATGTGCCCTGGATCGGGTTGGGTTGGTGTGCCACTGCGTGACGCATGCCATCGACATGGGATCGACGGACATCGACGTGAACAAGTTGTGTCCGGTACGAGGGTGATGGAAGGTCGGACTTGCCGGGCCGGGGCGCGCCGGGTAGCGTCACACGGGTGAACAGCAAGTCGCCGCGCGTCGCCTCGCGCGCCAGCACTCTTCTCCCCGGCCGCGCCACGGCCGATGCCACGGCGCGCTTCGCGAAGCGCGCCGCCTCCCGCTTCGCGCCCGACTTTCACCGTCCCCTGGACGGCGGGTTGCTCGTGTCGTCGATCGGGCTCGGCACCTACCTCGGCGATTGCGGCGACGCGGAGGATGCGGCGTACGCCACCACCGCGCACGGCGCGCTGGCGAGCGGGGTCAACCTCCTCGACACGGCGATCAACTACCGCTGCCAGCGCTCCGAGCGCGCCGTGGGACGCGCGCTGTCGCGCGCGGTGCGCGATCACACGGTGGAGCGCGACGAGGTGGTCGTGTGCACGAAGGGGGGCTACATCCCGCTCGACGGCACGCCGCCCGAGTCGCGCGAGGCGTACCATGCGTACCTCGCGCGCGAGTACTTCGACCGCGGGATCATGACGCCGGCCGACGTGGTGGGAGGCGGGCACTCGCTCGCGCCCTCCTTTCTCGCGGATCAGATCGACCGCAGCCGCGCGAATCTCGGCGTGGCGTCGATCGACGTGTACTACGTGCACAATCCCGAGCAGCAGCTCGACGCGATCACCCCCGAGCAGCTCGGCGACCGCCTTCGCGGCGCGTTCGCCCTGCTCGAGGAGCGATGCGCCAGCGGGGACATCGGGCTCTACGGCTGCGCCACCTGGAACGGGCTGCGCGCGCACCCCGGCGCACGCGACCACCTCGAGCTCGCCGAGCTCGTCGCCATCGCGCGCGAGGTCGGAGGCGACGCGCACCACTTCCGCGTGGTGCAGCTCCCGGTGAACCTCGTGCTGGCCGAGGGGGTGCGCACGCCCACGCAGCACGTGGAGGGGCGGGCGATGACCGTGCTCGAGGCGGCCGCGCGCCTCGGCGTGTCGGTGGTGGCGAGCGCGGCGCTCTTGCAGTCGAAGCTCGCGGCCAACCTGCCGCCGGCGATCCGCGAGGCGCTCCCCGGCTTCGCCACCGACGCCCAGCGCGCGATCGCGTTCGTGCGCTCGCTGCCGGTGGTGTCGAGCGCGCTCGTCGGGATGAAGTCGCTCGACCACCTGGCCGAGAACCTGGGCGCGGCGACGGCCGGCCGGGCGTGAGCCTGGCGTGGCTACCCCGCCACCGCCTCCGCCCGGTCCCGGGCCTCGAGCTCGATCTCCAGCACGTCCATCCGCCCATCGCGCCCCACGCGCACCACCTGGTGCGCGTTCGTGTCGGCGACGTACGCCCACTCGTCGGCGCACGCCACGCCCTCCGGCTCGTGGAGGCCGCGGATCCAGGTCGTCGCCGTGCGCGTGGCCGGATCGATCCACTTGAGCGCGTCGTTGTACGTGTCGGCGACGAGCAGGCGCCCGTCGGGGTGGCGGGCGATCCCCTGCGGGTGCTGGAGCAGGACGGCGTCTCCCACGCCGTCGCGGTCGCCGAAGTCGAACAGCCCCGTGCCGACGATCGTACGGACGGCGCCGTCCGGATCGAGCTCGGACGAGCGGATCGCGCTCGATTCGGCGTCGGCGAAGAACACGCGCTCGCCGTCCGAGGCGATCCCCATCGGCTGCGCGAGCGTCGCGGCGCCGTTGGCGCCATCGGAGATGTCCTCGCGCATCGTGCCCGCGTGGATGCGCGTCTCGCGCGTGGCGAGATCGAGCGCCCAGAGCTGGTGCACGCCGGCCATGGCGATGTAGAGCGTCCCTCCCATCCGGGTCAGATCCCACGGCGATGACATGGCGCCGGCGCGCTGATCGTCGCGCGTCCGGAGCTGCCGCCCGGTGCCCGCGAGGGTGCGCAGCGCCCCCGTGCGCAGGTCGGCCGCGCGGATGGCGTGATTCCCCGCGTCCGCGATGTAGAGCGTGTCGCCGTCGAACGCGAGCCCCTGCGGCATGTCGAGCGCGCCCGGCGCGCCATCCTCGAAGCCCGGCGTGCCGCGCCCCAGCACGCACTCCACGACCGCGCGCGCGGCCGCCCGGTCGAGCCGCGCGACGAGCACGCGGTGGTGCCCGCTGTCGGCGATCGCGATCCGGTCGCCATCCACCGCCACCTTCCCGGGATATCGCAGCGCGCCCGGCGCGATCGTCGGCGCATCCGGCTCGGAGGGGCGCGGACCGCGCACGAGCAGCCCCGCGTCCCCGTACGCGTGCACCATGCGATCGAGGAGCGGCTCCAGCCGCGCGGCCGTGAACTCCCCGGCCGAGGTCCCGAGCAGCTTTCCCACCGGATCCACGATCGCGAGCGTCGGCCACGCGCTCACCGCGTACGCGCGCCAGATGCGGAATTGCCGGTCGTTGATGATCGGGTGCGCGTTCCCGAGCCGCTGCGCCGCGTCGCGGATGCGCGTGGTCTCACGCTCGGCGCGGTACTTCCCGCTGTGCACCCCGATGATGGCGATCGTGTCCTCGTACTTCCGCTCGATGTCCCGCAACTGCGGGATCACGTGGATGCAGTTGATTCACCCATAGGTCCAGAAGTCGAGGAGCACGATGCGGCCGCGCAGGTCGGCGAGCGAGAGCGACCGTCCCCCGGTGTTCACCCAGTCGAGCGGGGGAAACTCGGGTGCGTTGACCACGCTGGCGGGCAGGGTGTCGTCGGCCATGGGCTCTCCTCGGTGACGTGGCGATTCCGGAAGATAGCGCGCGGCGTGGGCGGGAGGGGATGCGCCGCGTTCCGTGCCGCGGCGCGGCGCGATATGTTCCGGACGATTCGGATCGGAGCTCGTTCGTCTTGCGTCGCCCTTCGAAACGGTTGCTCGCCACGCCGCTGCCGGCGGCGGTGGCGCGTGGCGCGGTGATCGCGCCGCGCTGGTGGAGTTCCCTCGCGATCCTTCTCCTTCGCCGTGTGCCGCAGAGCCCGCACGCCTACTCGTACCATCGCCGCTCCGCCCGAGCGCTGGGGGTGGCCGCCGCGGCTGGAGCCATGCTGGCGATCGCGGCCATCGTGGTGGCGGCGCTCCACCCCTCGGCCGGCCGCGAGCTCGCCGCCGCCGCGCTCGCGCTGCTCGCGGTCACCATGGGAGGCGCGTGGGCCGCGCCGGCGGTGCACCCGCATCGCATCGAGCGCGACGCCGTCGTGCTCCGGCACGGCGCGAGCGCCGTGGCGCGGGTCCCGCTCGACGACATCGTGGAGGTGGTGGAGGAGCCCCGGCGCCCGTCCGTCGTGCGGCACAGCGGGATCCGCGTGAGTCACAACGGGGGCGCGGTGGCGATCGCGGTGCGCGGGTGGACCGACGTCACCTTCCGGCTGCGCCGGGGCGTGGTGGTGCACGGCGTGCTCGAGGCGACACCGGCGGTGCGGACGCTGCGCGCGGCGGCCGATGACCCGGCCGCGTTCATCGACGCCGTGCGCGCTCGCGTGGTCCGCGCCGTCCCGGGCGCGACGAGCGATGCACGCGCATCCACCTCGCGCGAGCCGTCGCCGCGCCGGGGCGCGGCGCGCGGACGCTGAGCATGCGCCCACGATGAGCGATGCTCCCGCGGCCGGCGGAGGCGCGCCCGGTCACCACGAGCCTGGCGGCCGTTTCCGCAACCCGTGGCCCGGCGCCGAGCAGCACGGGATGGGGGACTTCCTGCGCTGGCGGCTGGAGCGGTGGATCGCGCGCGAGCGTGCCCCCGCCCCCGACACCGCCGAGGCGCCCCCGAACGTGCCGGCGGCGAAGCCGGCGTTCGACGTGCCGCGCGCGCATCCGGACGAGCTCACCGCCACGTGGATCGGCCACTCCACCGTGCTCGTCCAGCTCGGCGGGTTGAACGTGCTCACCGATCCGATGTGGAGCCGGCGCGCGTCGCCGCTGCGGTGGCTCGGGCCGAGCCGCATCACGCCGCCGGGACTGCCGCTCGACGCGCTCCCGCCCATCGACCTCGTGCTCCTCTCGCACGACCACTACGACCATCTCGACGCGGACAGCGTTCGCGCGATCGCCGCGGCGCACCCGGACGCCGCGTGGATGGCCCCGCTGGGGCTCGCCCGCCTGCTCCGCCGACTCGGCGCGCGCCGCGTCACGGAGCTGGACTGGTGGCAGGAGGCCCTCGTGGGGGAGGCGCGCGCGGCGAGTGTTCCGGCGCAGCACTTCAGCGCGCGCGGGCTGCGCGACCGGCGCCGCTCGCTCTGGTGCGGGTGGGTGGTGCGGGCCGGAGGACGCGCGCTCTACTTCGCTGGCGACACGGGGCGCCACCCGGAGTTCCGGGCGATCGGGGAGCGGTTCGGCCCCTTCGACCTCTCCCTGATCCCCATCGGCGCCTACGATCCACGCTGGTTCATGCGCGCCGTGCACGTGGATCCCGAGGAGGCGGTGCAGGCCTTCCTCGAGGCGAACGCCGGCGCGAACTCATCGCACCGCGCCGTGGCGCTCGGCATCCACTGGGGCACGTTCCGCCTCGCCGACGAGCCGGTGCGCGAGCCTCCCGTCCGCGCCCGTGCCGCCTGGCGCGCCGCCACGCTCGACGAGCGCGATCTGTGGATCCTACGAGTCGGAGAGACGCGCAGGTTGTGAGCGGGATGCGGGGTGCGGGGTGCGGGTGAGTGTGGAACGCGACACGGGGCCGGCGAATGCCGGCCCCGTGTCGCTCAGTCTCCATCCGAACGCGCCCCGCATCCCGCGCCCCGAGTTCTCTCACTTCGTCACGGAAACAGGCGTCACCGAGACGTGCAGGTTGTGATTGATCCGCAGCCCCGCGACCCCCTCGGTGGAGAGCTTCGACTTCGGCACGGCGTCCACGAGCTTGCCGTTCACGAAGAAGTGCACCGTATCGGGCGCGAAGTGCACCTTCAGGTCGTACGACGCCTTCCCCGACGCATCCTCCTTGGGGATGCCCGGGTTGGACTTCCAGTCCACGACCGAGGTGGTCTGCTCGCCGTCGCGCGCCTTGATCAGGTACTGTCCCGTCCCACGCACCAGGAAGTAGCCGTACTTCTGCTTCGCGTGATCGTCGAGGTTCTGGCCGCCGAAGAAGATCCCGTACGCCTCCGGGTGCCGCGGCTTCTCGAGCTGCTGGAACGAGGCGCTGACCGCGTACACCCCCGAGGCGGTGTCCTTGGCCGAGTACACGATGTGCGCCGGGCCGGTCTGCACCTCCCACCGGCCATCGGCCACGGTGTACTTGGCGTCGGTGATCTTCTTGTCGGCGTTGTCCGTCATGGCGACGTAGCCGGCGGGGATGCCACTCCCCCCCTTCGCCGCCTGGTCGGGGTCCGCCCCGTTCCCGGTATCCGCGACCGCCGCCGCCGGAGCCGCGCTGGTGTCGGTCGCCGTCTGCTTGTCCTGCTTGGCGCACGCGGTCAGCAGCAACGCCACCGCGGCAAGCTTCAGGGTCGTCTCGTGCACGAATGCCTCGCTGGGTGTGTGGTGGTGAGAGGTGGTGAATATACTCGGCGGGGATGCGCGAGCGCACGTTGCGCCGGCGCGCCGCCCCCGGCGATGTTGAGCGCATGACCGATGCTGCGCCCACCGACCGGCGTCTGCTCATGCCCGACGGCGCATGGTGGACGGCCTGGTTCCGGCACGAGATGACCCAGCTCCAGCGCCGCGGCCGCGAGCGGGAGCGCGATCTCTACGTCTTCTTCCAGCGCGCGGATGGAGCGCTGCGCCGCGCCGAGGTCACGGACGCGTTCAAGGCGTCCGCCACGGACGACGACCTGCGCTCCGCCTGGGGTCGCGCCCTGACCCTCCATGCTGGCGGCGGAGACGGATAAGTCGCATACTGAATACATACGAAGGGCGGCGCTGGGGATACGGCTGAACATCGCGCCCGGAACTTGCGATAGCTGACGTTGCTGCACGGGTCAACCTTCCTCACCTGGAGCACACGTATGGCGACAACCAAGAAGTCGTCTCGCGGGAAGCCGAAAGCCAAGTCGTCGGGTCGCAAGGCGGGCGGGAAGTCGGCGACGCGCAAGCAGGTATCGAGTCGCGGCAAGACGTCGCGCACCGGCGCGCGCTCCTCGTCGAAGACCACCGCCCGCAAGAGTGCGGCCAGGAAGAGCGCGGCGAAGAAGTCGTCGGCCCGCGGCCGCGGACCGCGCGCCAAGAGCGCGAGCCGCCGCGGCGCATCGGCGCGCGGCACCACGCGCAAGCCCGCCGCCAAGCGCGCCCGGCGCAAGTCGCCCATCGCGCGCGTGAAGGGCGTCGCGACGGAGGTCATGAGTCAGGCGGTGGACGCCGGCAAGACGGTTCTCGGGGAGGCGAAGGCCATGGGAGAGCGCGTCGGCGAGGCCACCTCGGATCTCGTCAACCGCATCACCTGAGCGTCGCGCACACATCGCGCGCATCGCGCGCGCATCGCGGACGCATCGCGAACGGGGGCGGCTCCTTGCCGCCCCCGTTCGTCATCCCACGCTCGCGTACTCCCGGCGCACGCGCCCGTCCATCCACGCCAGCACCAGCGCCGCCACGCGGTCCCGCTGATAGTCCACGGTGATCACGTGGCCGCACCCCTCCACCCACTCCAGCCGCTTCTCCGGCGCGCCGAGGGCGTCGAACGCGCGCGCCGCGCCGGCCGGGCCGAGCCGGTTGTCCTCGCGCGACTGCACGTACAGCGACGGCGCGCGCACGCGCGCCAGCCCCGCGCGCGCCATCTCCGCCACCGTCACCAGCTCCGCGATCAGCCGCGGCGTCGTCGCGCCATAGCCGAGCGCCCGCGCCCGCTCCGCGGGGTCGTGGATGGAGCGCGTGTCGTCGCTCGACAGGTACGGGAGGAGCAGGCCGGCGAGCGGCGCCAGGCGCGCGAGCCAGCGCACGCCCGGTGGAGGCTCGAGGTACGGCGCGAGCAGCGCGAGCGCGGCGATGTCGCGCCGCTCGGCGGCGAGAATCGCGGCCAGCGCCCCGCCCATGGAGAGTCCCACGACACCCACCCGCGCGTGGCGCGCGCACGTCTCGTCCAGCGCGTCGCGCGCGGCGGCGATCCACTCCGTCGCGCGCGACCGGCGGAACTCGGCGAGCGTGCGACCGTGCCCGGGGAGGAGCGGCGCGTACACGGCGTAGCCGCGCGCGTGGAGCACCGCCGCGAGCCCGGCGAGGGTCTGTGGCGTGTCGCCGAAGCCGTGCAGCAGGAGCACCGCGTCGCCCGACGGCGCGTCGGGGAGGACGATCGCGCCGGCGCCGGGGACGAGGCCATCCGCGCCCGTGGGACGGCGCGCGAGCGCCGCGCGCTCCACGTGGCCGCGCCAGCGCGCGCGCCACACGAGGAAGGCCGCGAGGATGAGAAGGAAGAGCGAGAGCGCGATCATCGCCGTGAAGGGTGCGCGCCACACGGCGGTCGCACAAGCGGCGATGCAGAGCGGGGGAGGTGGCTCGCGCCACCTGCCCCCGCCGGCATCCCCCCCACAGGGATGCACGCCCCTCGACCGCTGCGTCTCACACGGCTCGGGGCCACTCAGTACTTCGGCACCGCCGGATCCACCTCGTCGCTCCAGCGGCCGATGCCGCCGGCGAGGCTCCACACGCGTTCCACTCCCGCTGATTGCAACTGTCGCACCGCGGCGGCGCTCCGCCCGCCGCTCTTGCAGTAGAGCACGACATCCCGCGTTCCGTCGAACGTCGCCAGCGCGCCGCCGAGCTCGCCGAGCGGAACGAGCCGCGCCCCGTCGATGCGCGCGATCTCCCACTCGTGCGGCTCGCGCACGTCCACGAGGTCGATGTCGATTCCCGACGCCAGGCGGCGGGCGAGCTCCGCGGGAGCGATCTCCGGCACGACGGTCGCCGCCGCGGCGGCCCGCTTGAGCCCGCAGAACTCCTCGTAGTCGATGAGGGTGCGCAGCTCGCGCGTGCCGCACGCCGGGCACTCCGGATCGCGCCGCAGCGCGAGCGTCCGGAACTGCATGCGCAGCGCATCCACCAGGAGCAGCCGTCCGGCGAGCGATTCGCCGATGCCGAGCAGCAGCTTGAGCGTCTCCGTGGCCTGGATCGTCCCCACGAGCCCGGGCAGGACGCCGAGCACCCCACCCTCCGCGCAGCTCGGCACGAGCCCCGGCGGCGGCGGCTCGCGGAAGAGACACCGGTAGCAGGGGCCATCCTCGGTGGAGAACACGCTCGCCTGCCCCTCGAAGCGGAAGATGCTCCCGTACACGTTCGGCTTGCCGAGCAGCACGCAGGCGTCGTTCACCAGGTACCGCGTCGGGAAGTTGTCGGTGCCGTCCACCACCACGTCGTAGGCGCCGAGGATCTCGAGCGCGTTGGCCGAGGTCAACCGCGTGGCGTGCGTCTCCACCTGCACGTGGGGGTTCACGTCGGCGATGCGGTCGCGCGCGGAATCGAGCTTGGCGCGCCCGATGTCGCGGGTGCCGTGCAGCACCTGGCGCTGCAGGTTCGTCGCGTCCACCACGTCGAAGTCGACGAGCCCCAGCGTGCCCACGCCGGCCGCGGCGAGGTAGAGCGCCAGCGGGGAGCCGAGCCCGCCGGCGCCCACGAGCAGCACGCGCGCCTGCTTGAGCCGGCGCTGTCCGGTGGTCCCGACGTTCGGGATGATCAGGTGCCGGCTGTAGCGCAGCACCTCGTCGTTGGAGAGCTCCGGCAGCTCGACGAGCCGCTCCCGCATCGCGTCCGTGGTCATCGTGTCATCAACCGCCTGGCGTGCGGCCGGCGTTCCAGGGTCATGGCGATCCCTCCCGCATCTCGTACCCTCGAACCGGGCGCGTGTGCGCGAAGGTCTCGGCGCCGATCCCGAGCGCGCTCCAGGCGGCGCGCATCGCGCCGCCCACCACCTCCGCCGCGAGGGCCGGAGCGAGCGCCACGATCCCCGAGCCCGCCCCGCTGAGCGTCGCCCCGAAGGCGCCAGCCTCGATCGCCGCGAGCGTCACCGCGTCGTACCCCGGGATGAGCGAGCGCCGATACGGCACGTGCAGCACGTCGTCCAGCGCGGCGGCGAGGAGCGCGCCGTCGCCGGTGGCGAGTCCGCGCACGAGCGCCGCCGCGCGCGCCGCCGCGCGCACGGCCGTGGCGTGCGGAAGCGATGCGGGGAGCGCCGCTCGCGCGGCGCTGGTGTCCACCGTGAAGTCGGGGATGGCGAACAC
The DNA here is from genome assembly GCA_036378095.1 of Gemmatimonadaceae bacterium. GTDB lineage: Bacteria > Gemmatimonadota > Gemmatimonadetes > Gemmatimonadales > Gemmatimonadaceae > JADGGM01. The sequence continues at coordinate 30,183 of DASUXC010000005.1, forward strand.
GAATGCCAGCGTCTGGTGCACCTCCAGCGGCGCGATGGCCAGCGGGCACCCCTCGCGCGCCACGGCGAGCACCGCGCCCCCGAACACCGCTGGCGTGGCGTTGTCGGGGTGCCCCTCGAGCCGCGTGCCGAGCGCCGCGAGGCCGGACGCGCCGAGCCCGAGGTCGAGCATCGCGTCGGCGAGCGCGGCGCCGGCCACGAGCGCCGCCGCCGATGAGCCGAGTCCGCGCCCCACGGGAATCGACGAGCGCGCGGTGAACACCAACCCGCCCGGCGGCTTCACCCCTCGCTCGGCGCACGCCGCGCGGAAGCCCAGCCAGAGCGCATCGCGCTCGGGAGGCTCGCGGAGGACGGCCAGGGTGCCGTGGCGCGCGATGCGCGGCGGGGCATCGCCCCCGGTCGCGCGCGCCGACGCGTGGAGCCACCGGTCGATGGCGACGCCGATGCAGTCGAACCCGGCTCCGAGGTTCGACGTGGAACCGGGGACCGAGGCGGCGGCGTGCTGGTGATCGTGCGGGATGGCGTGGCCGCGGTGAGGGGAGGGGGAGCGAAGTGGGCGCGCCGATGGTGACGGGATCGGGCGCCCTGGACTCTACGTCCCGCCCATGCGCGAGCGCAATCGGGCGCTCGCGCGGCGCTCACGCGCCGGTCACGCTCGAGTCCGGCGTTCGCTCGTCGTACATGGCGATCCCTCCCCGCTGTCCGGGCTGTGCAAGCCGCGCGGCGAGCCGCTCGAGATCGGTGATCACGAGGCCGTTGCCGTCGCGCTGGATGAGCCCCTCCGAGGAGAGCCGGCCCAGCACGAGCGAGATCGACTCGCGTGTGGCGCCGACCAGCTCGCCCAGGAGTCGCCGCGGCACCACCGGCGGCGACGCGCTGTCGCCTCCCCGCTCCTCCCGGCTCTGCGCCATCCGGATGAGCGCCGCGATCAGCCGTTGCTCCACCGTGAGCGTGGCGTACTGGCCGAACTTCTCCAGGAGCGCCGTGCGCTCGGCCATCATCTGGCGGATGAGGGCCAACGCTTGGGCCGGCTGCTCGCGCAGCAGGGCGCTGAACCGGGTGGTGCTCAGGTGGAGCGTCTCGCTCTCTTCCTCGGCGCGCGCGTGACTCGCGTAGCGTGCATCGCGCTCGAGCCCTTCACCGCCGAACGTCTCCCCGGGCGTCGCGACCCACGGCACGAAGCTCCGGCCCGCGGTCACCTGATTGCGGAGCACGATCTGCCCCCGAAGGACGATGAACACGCCATCGGCCGAGGCGCCCTGCTCGTAGATCGTGAACCCCGCGGGCCACGACGTGCGCGCACCGTACGCCGCGATGGCGTCCCGTTGCTCGGCGGGCAACCGTGTGATTTCTTTCATTCGGACTGCAAGCACTGCTCATCCCTGCGATCGAGCGGACTCGTTGCACGCACCACGTCCGGCCCGATCGGCCGCGCGATGCCCCAATGCGCCCCCCGCAATGTACGGGCCGTGCTGGACAGCGAGCCGATCCGCATCGCACTTTAGACGATCCTCACCTGGGATCCCTGCACCCGATGTCGCGCGGTAGTTCGTCGCCTCGAGATCGCTCGTCGGTAGTCGTTCTCGGCTCCGATGCCGTGCTGGCCGCGCTTCCGGCGTCGCCGGTGCAGCTCGCGCACGCGTGTCGCGCGCTCGGGTTCGACGTCGCCTTCCCCGCGAGCTGGGGAGACGAGCTGGTGGCGGCGAGCTGCCTGGAGAGTCTCGCGGAGCGCGGCGCGGAGCCGGTGGTGCTGTGCGCGTGCCCGTACGTGTCCGATCGGCTCACGCGATCGGGCTCCGAGCTCACGCCCTGGCTGCTCCGGACCGCTCCGCCGCCGGTCGCCGTGGCGCGCTACCTGCGCGCCGCCTACGGCTCGCGCGCGGTGCACATCACCTACGTGGGCGCCTGCCCGTCGGCGAGCGATCCGGCGATCGACGCGCGCCTCTCCCCCGAGGAGCTGATCGAGGCGCTCGCCGCGCGAGGCATCGTTCTCGCCGAGCAGCCGGACCTGTTCGAGTCGGTGCTTCCGCCCGACCGGCGCCGCTACTACTCGCTGCCGGGCGGCGCGCCGCACCCCGACCGGCTCGTCGAGGTGGACCCGGAGCGCGAGCTGGTGGAGCTGGTGGGAGAGGACTTCCTGCTCGAGCTGGCGCAGCACCTGATCGCCCGCCGGCGCGTGCTGATCGACATCGCGCCGCAGCTCGGCTGCGCGTGCAGCGGCGTGGTCGCGGCGGGTGCGGCGAGCGCGGCACGCCCCGCGCTCGTGGCGCTCGAGCCGCCGCGCGCGCCTGGCCCGGTGCTCGACGCGAGCGTCGCGAGCGGCGTCACGCTCGAGTGGAGCCACGACTGCGCGGCGGCTGCCGCCGTGCCGCGCGAGGAGCCGGCATCGTCCGGCGGTGCGGCGGGCGCGACCGCCGACGCGCGCGAGGCACCGACAGCGCCGCCGGGCGAGCCGCCGCGCGTGGTGATCCGCGAGCATGCCGCGCGCGAGCCGGCGCGCCGTCCTCCCGCCATCGTGTGGCGGAGAGGAGTGGGCGCGCCGCCGGCGGTCCGCCGTGGAGATGGCGCGGTGGTACCGCGCGCGTTCGCGGGCCGCGCGCGGCGGCCCGAGCGCCACGCGCCCGAGCCGCCGGCCGCGCCGGAGCGGCGGCCGCTCCTCGAGCGGATCGACGGGACGTCGGATGCGCGCCGAACGAGGCGCGGATCACGACGTCCGCTGGTGATTCCGATGCCGAACGAGCCGCGCCCCGTTCCCCCTCCCCCACCCCCGTCGAAGCACGGACCGCGCGCGCTGTTCGACCTCGCCGCGATCGTCGGCGCCGGGCACGACTGACCGTCAGGGCGCCCGGCCGCTCCTCGCGGTCAGGCGGTGGCCGTGGTGTCGCTCGCGCCGCTCGTGTCGCCCGAGTCGCGCGGCACGGCGAGCGGCTTCTCGAGTGGCGGGTACATGGGGCGGCGCTCCGGCTGCTTGGCGCGCGGCGTCACGGGCGGCGGGCGGTACCCGGTGTCCGTCACCGCTCCCTTGTGGAGGTGCCGCCGCGACGCGATGAGACTGTCGCGGGCGCGCTGGATCGCGCTGTCCGCTGCCGTCGCGGCGCGCCGGGCGCCCGTGGGCGCCGATGCCGAATCCCGAGCGGCGGTCGTGCTCTCGGATGCGGCGGGCGCGGGGGTGGCCGGGGACGCGCCCGAATCGAGCGGCGCTCCGGCGGCCCCCCCCGCGACCGAGTCTGCCCCCACTCCCTGCCGCGCGGCGGCGCTGTCCGCCGCCGCGCTTCCCTTGTCGCGGGATCTCGCGCAGGCCATCGCGACCATGGCGAGCGCGAGTGCAACGTATCGCGTGATCATGCGCGGCTCCGGTTCGGGTGCTCTACAACGTACCCCGCGAACCCGCGCTCGGCACCCCGGCGCTCAGTGGAGCGCCCGGGTGGCCTCCTCCAACGCCGTCGCGGCGGCGTGAAAGCGCGACGCGAGATCCGCCAGCTCGTGCTCGGCGATGGACCGGTCGCCGCCGCGCACCGCCTCGTTCACCGACGGGAACACCATGTTCGCGTAGCCGTTGTTCTCGTCCGCGGCGTAGATGAGGTTGCGGAACCAGGGACGCGTGCGCAGCCCCGCGGGGCGGGTGAGCGCGCGCTCCACGCGCAGCAGCGCCTCGTTCGTGCGGCGCAGCGCATCGCGCGAGGGACGCCCGGTGAGCGCCGAGTCGCGGGCGGCGGCGAACGCCGTGGCCGCGCGCTCCATGTGGCCGATCGCCGAGTCGAGCGGCGCCATGCTCGTGTTCCACCCCTTGCCCGTGAACGCCTTGGCCGTCTCCGGGACGTAGCCCCGCATCGTGCGCGCGTACTCCACGTAGTCGTAGGGGAGGATCTCCGCGTTCGCCAGGCGCAGCACCATCGCCGCGCCGATGCGCGCCGCCGTGGCGTGATAGCGGAAGCCGGGATCGCCGAACTTCGACATCCAGTGGTACGAGTCGTAGAGCGAGTGATACACGCCGCCGCGGCCGCCGAAGCCCCACTCGGCGATCGGGATGCCGAGGTGGTTGTAGAAGCCCGCGAAATCGCTGCCCCCGCCCGGATCGCCCATCGGCGGCTCGGCGGTGTCCGCGACCGCGGCGTGCTTGCGCCACACGTCGTACACCGAGCCGTCGCCGCTCGGATCGTCCACGTGCCGCGCGATGTCGCGCAGCGTGGGACGGAGCGATGGCGACCCGCCACCCCCGAAGAACGGCCCCTGCGCCGCCACGTCCTGGTTCAGGTAGGCGATCCCGCCGCGCAGCAGGCGGAGCGAGTCATCCTCCACGTACTCCGTCGAGCCCAGGAGCCCCCACTCCTCGGCGTCCCACGTGGCGAAGATGATCGTCCGCTTGGGCCGATGCCCGTGCTTCACCGCCTCGGCCACCGCGTGCGCCGCCTCGAGCACGCTCACCGTGCCGCTCACGTTGTCCGCCGCGCCGGGCCCCCACGCGTCGCGATGCCCGCCGATCATCACGATCTGGTCCGGGTACTCGCTCCCGCGGATGATGCCGAAGGTGTCCCAGATCGGCTTGATCGCCGCCGTCGCCGTGTCGGAGCGCACGATGAGGCGCGCGGCGACCGGGCCGGGACCGGCGTGGTAGTGGAAGGGGAGCCCGCCCTGCCACGTGCGCGGCACATCGCTCCCGCGCACGTCGCGCAGCAACATCGCCGCGTTGCCGTACGACATCGGCACCACGGGGATGCGGGAGACCTCCATGTCCTTCGGCGGGATGCGCTTCGCCCCCTCCCGGCTCGGGTAGCCCGGCGTGCTCGGGTCGCCATCGGGGTTCAGGATGCTCCCCCGCTGCACGCCCTGGGACGGCCGCATCGGGCCCTCGGGGTAGACGTCGCCGCGCGCGTAGCCGTCATCCGCCGGATCGCTGTAGATGATCAGCCCCACGGCGCCGCGCTTCTCGGCCTCGCGCGCCTTGATGCCGCGGTACGAGCGTCCGTAGCGGGCGATGGCGATCTTCCCCTTCACCGACACGCCCATCGAGTCGAGCTGCGCGTAATCCTCGATGAGGCCGTAGTTCACGTAGACGACCGGGGCGGTGACGTCGCCGGTGCCGCTGTAGCCGTTGGCGATCACCGCCTCGTGCGCCATCCACGAGGACGAGTCCTCGGCCACCGGGCCCTCGGCGAGGTCGAGCGCGACCGTGTCGGGCGCCACCCGCCAGGCCTGCACCGTGGTGGTGTGCGGCATCCACACCTGATACGTGCGCACCTCCGTCTGGAGCCCCCACTGCTTCATCGCGTCGACGACGATGTCGCGCGTGCGGGCCTGCGCCGGCGTGCCGGCGATGTGGACCTCGCGCGAGAGCTCGCGCGAGAGCTGGCTCGCGCTGGCGCTGTCCGGGCGCGCGATGGCGTCGGCCTCCAGCGCGCGCTCGCGCGCGGCGGCCGCGGGAGAGTAGCCGGGAAGGGTCGCCTGCTGCGCGGCGAGCGTGCCGGCGCAGCAGGCGAGGAGAGCCGTCGTGATCGTTCCGAGGCGCATTACGGAGTGGGGCGAGAGTGTTGAGGGAATGGAAACGAAGCAGCGGGGGGCCATCGGCCGGCGCACCTGCTACGCGTCGCGCCGGGCGGACGTTGGGGCGCGAGCGGGGGGCGCTCGGTGTCAGGCACTCGCGCGCAGGGCATCCCGGACGCCGGTGATGACGAACTGGATCGCGACCGCCGCGAGCAGCAGCCCCATGATGCGCGTCACCACCCGGATGCCGGTCTGGCCGAGCGCGCGCACGACCCGCTCGCCGATCCGGAGCGCCAGCCACGACGCGAACGCGGTGAGGACCACCGACGCGTAGACGACCACGTGCTCGGCCACCGACCGCGCCTGCCCGGCGAGGACGATGACCGTGGAGATGGCGCCGGGACCGGCCAGCATCGGCATGGCCAGCGGCGTGAGGGCGACGTCTTCCTTTTCCTGTCCTTCGACGATCTCGGTGGTGCTCTCCTGCGTGCGACGCTCGCCGCGCAGCATGTCCATCGCCACGAGCCAGAGAATCAGCCCGCCAGCGATGCGGAACGCGGGGAGCGTGATGCCGAACAGGCGGAAGATGAGGCGTCCGGCGATGCCGAAGACGATGAGGAGGATCGCGGCGGCGATGCACGCGCGCGCCGCGGTGCGCTGGCGTTGCAGCGGCGTCTCGTCCTGCGTGATGACGAGATACGTCGGCACCACCGCGATGGGGTCGACGATGAACAGGACGGACGTGAAGGTGATGAGCGAGAACTGCAGCAGGTCGTTCACGCGCCGGATGGCCGTGCGCGGCGATCGCCGGTGCGTCGCCGGTCTTCCCCTTCTGCCTCGCGCCGCTCGAGTCCGCGGCCGCGAAGCTGGTCGAGCTCGGGCTGGTAGTAGCCGCGCAGCGTGAAGCCGATCGCGTCGTCGATCAGGAGATCGATGCGACGCAGCGCCTCTTCGGCGGGACCGTGCACGAAGCCGTCGCGCGCGAGGACGTGCGCGCACGCGCGCTTGAGCGCATCCCACTCCAGCGCCACCGTGTCCACGGGCACATCGTCCTCGCGCCGCGGCACGCCGTGGTCGCGTGCGATGCGCTCCTTGAGGTCGTCGTCCACCTCCATGGCCCCCGTCCGCGCGAGCCGGATGAGCCGCGGGAGGATCTCCGGCATCGAGTTCATGAGCCGGGATGCGGGGAGCTGCGGGTCGGTGTGCGGGCGCACGAGCGTCCGCCACTCCGCGAGAATGCGGTCCAGCTCTCCCAGCAGGATGTCGTACGGGGATTGGGTGGCGTCGGCGCCGGCGAGCTCGTGGCCGAGCTGGTCGCGCCGGGCATCGCCGTCCGCGTGATGCATGAGGGGTCCCGCCGCATTGGACATGCGGAGTCAGAGTGAAGCGTCCCGGTCTCGCCGGGTCATCGCAAGTCTACCATCGGCGCAACGCGTTGGACAACCCGCTCCCGAGGCCGGGACCGCCGCGTCAGCGCTCGTCGTACTCGGCCAGCAGCACGGCGAGCGCGGCGCGCAGCCGTTTCTCGCGATCGGGGCCCGCGGGAACGGCCGCCGCCACGTGCGCGAACTGCGCCACCATCTCCGCCTGGACGAACGCCGCCGGATCGTGCACGCCGAGCTCGCGCAGGGAGAGGAGGGCCACCTGGCGGAGCAGCCCGAGCGACTCGGGCGAGAGCGCGGCGAGCGATGCCGGATCGCCCGGTGGTGTCGGATCGCCGTCGCGCTTGCGGCGCGGCGCGGCCCGGAGCGCGGACATCGGCGCGAGCCGCACGACGAACGAGCCCGGCGTGTGCTCGGAGAAATCGCGCACCACACCGCGCCGGCGCAGCTGCGCGAGGCGCTTCTCCACCGCCTCGCGCACGACGGACACGCCGCCCGGGCTCTGGTTGCCGCGTCCCGTGATGACGAGGACCTCGCCGGCGCGCGACGCCTGCTTCTCGCGCAGCCACGCCTCGGCGCGCGTGGCCGCCTGCGCCGCCGTCGGCAGCGATGTGCGCAGGTTGAGCGTCCGCGCCGCGCCGAAGCGCGCCTCGTCGAGCGCGCGTTGGAGGGCGCGGTGGTCGATCATGACCGGATGCTCCCCCGGATCCTACCCCGGATCCTACCCCGGATCCTACCGCAGCGCATCGCGCAGCACCACGCCGTCCACGCGCTCGGTGACCGGCGTGCCGGTGACCCAGGCGAGCGTGGGCGCGATGTCCACGACGCGGACGAAGCGGCCGTAGCGCCCCGGGCGGAAGGGCGCGCCCCAGAAGATGATGGGGACGTGCGCGTCGTAGTCGTGCGGGGAGCCGTGCACCCCGGTCGAGGCGCCGAACACGCTGTACGGGCGCAGCGTCACGACGAGCGCCACGGGGAGATCGGGGGGAACCTGGTGGATCCACCGCCGCGCGACCGGATCGCGCAGCGTGTCCCTGGCGAGCGCGGCGAGGCGGTCCACGCGCTGCACGCCGGGCACGCGGCGCGCGTCGGCGGCGAACGCGGCGAGCACCGAGTCGGGGCGCACGCCGGCGCGCGCGAAGCGCGGCCGGTCGGCGAACACCATCCCCTCCTCATAGAAGAACGCGTCCGGCGCGACGCCGCGGGCGGCGAGCGTCCGCCGGTACGTCTCGACGAGCGGGCGCAGGTCCACGCGCCAGGTCGGAACGTGCGTCCGCGCCGTGTAGCGCTCGGGGGTGGGCGCCACGCCATGATCGGCGGTGAGCGCGATGATCACGCGGGAGGAGTCGCGGAGCGTGAAGAGCGTGTCGAGGAACGCGCCGAGGGAGCGGTCCAGCCGGAGAATCTGATCGTGCAGCTCGCGCGACTCCGTTCCGTAGCGGTGGCCGATGGCGTCGGTGGAGGAGAGGGAGACGGCGAGGACGTCGGTGTGCGGCCCCGCCCCCAGCTTCATCGCCCGCACGCCGGCGAGCGCCGCCTCGAGGGTGATCTGGTCCATCCACGGCGTGTCCTGGATGGCGATGGCCGCCTTCGCCGTGTCGGCGGGCATGGCGTGCGGGAAGGTGAAGTCGGTGCCGTGGTTCTCGACGCGCACGCTGTCCGGCTCGGCGTAGCCGTCGTCGAGCAGCGGGGTCCACGCCCGGCCGGCGACGTGCTCCGGGAGATGCAGCTCGTTGAAGTCGCGCAACCAGGTGGGGAGCGTGTCGGCGTAGTACGTGCTCGTGCTGAACCGTCCGCGCGCCGGGTCGTACCAGAACACCGACTGGTGCGCGCGCCCGAGCGGGAGGATGGCGCCGCGGTCCTTGCGGGAGACGGAGAGCGCCCGCGTGTACGGATCCTTGATGCGCATCCAGGTGGTGAGCGTGCCCCCGCGGAAGCGGAAGGGGGAGGCGTTCGCCGAGGAGTCGCCGATGACCGGCGCCTGCGGGTCGGGGACGCCGGCGCTGTTGTACACGATCCCCGTGTGCTCCGGGAAGCGGCCGGAGAGTGTGCTCGCGTGCCCCGGCGCGGTCTCGGTGATCGCGTGATCCTGGAACGCGTTGGTGTAGAAGGCGCCCTCCCGCGACAGGCGCGCGAGCCCCCCGGTGAGCTGGTCGCCGAACCGATCGATGTAGTCGCCGCGCATCTGATCCACCGTGATCAGCACGACGAGGGTGGGCGCGCGACTGTCGTCGTGCGCGGGAGGCGCGGGCGCTGCGCGCTGGGCCAGGACGGCGGTGCCGGGCGCGGCGAGCATCGCCGCGAGCGTGGCGAGGGGGAGGAGTCGGGTCATCAGGGGGAGTGGTCGGGCGGTGCCGGGAATCCCCACAATATAGGTGGTGGAGCGTAGGGCGTGGGGCCGGCGAGTGCGGGGTGGGGCGTGGCGCGAACGGCGAATGTGGCGCGAGGCGGCGTGGGGCGTGGCGAGTGGCCCACGTCCGACGCGCCGCGCGCCGCTCTCACGCCACGCACGCCTCTCGTGCCACCCAAACGCCTTGCACGATGCAGCACGGCCGCGCGGACCCAGTGGGTCCGCGCGGCCGTGCGCGACGCTCCGGACGTCAGAACGTGAGACCGACGCTGATCGGAATCATCTGCGTGCTGCTGCCCGACGTGAAGATGTCGTGCCACCGCGCCTCGATGAAGGTCGAGAAGCCCGTGAGCTGGAAGCGCAGTCCCGCGCCGGCGTTGACGCCGAACTTGGTCTGCGTGTCGGAGACATCCGTGCCCAGGACGGGGCTGTTGTTCACCTCGCCCTTCAGGTTGTACACGCCGATGCCGCCGATGAGGTAGAACTTCGTGGGCAGCATGGAGCCGAACGTGTACAGCGCGTCGGCGGTGCCGTAGATCACGCGGTTCTTGATCTCGGTGCCGTCGGCGAACGTCTTCTTCCCGAGCTGGTTCCACATCCCGTCGACGCGGAAGCCGATGGGCACCAGCGGCAGCCCGATGTCCACGAGCGCGCCGGCGTGCCAGCCGGTCTTCGACGCGTCCTTGAGATCGCCGATCGGCACCGTGGCGCCGCCGGCGATGCCGAACCGCACCGGACTCCCCACGATCGCCTGCGCGGCGAGCGGCGCATTACTGGCAGCGACCAACACCGCCGCAGCGATGACGGACTTCAGCATACGCTTCATCACCTACCCCCCTGGTTCGTTCTGGTTCGTTGTGGCCGTACTTCCGACGCATCATCCCGGCCTCGGTCACGCGGCGTACCCCTGCTCGCACGCCGGAGTTCCGCGCCAGTGCAAGAAGCGCGCGTTCCGATGTCCGGGCCCGCCAAAAGCAGGACTGCCCCGCCGGACGGCGGGGCAGTCGGTGTCGCGGTACCGCCGGCGGCGATCAGAACTTGATGCCGACGCGGATCGGGATCATGCGCGTGGCCGAGCCCTCGGTCTGCACGCTCTGCCAGTTGGCCTCGATGAACGTGCTCATCCCGGTGAGCTGGAACTCCAGGCCGGCTCCGACGTCGAAGCCGAACTTGTTCGTGCTCGACGAGCAGTCGGACGTGCAGGCGTCGCCTTCCTCACCCTTGATGTGGAAGAAGCCGAGGCCACCCGTCACGTACGGCTTGACGGTGCTCTTGTTCGGGAAGTTGTACAGCACGTTGGCGAGACCACCGAAGAACTTGGCCTTGCCGCCGCCGACGATGTCCTTCCCGCTGAACTGATCGTACTGCGCCTCGACGCGGATGGCGACGGGCCACGTCGGCTGCTGGAACTGAACCAGGCCGGACACGTTGAACCCGCTCTTCGCCGCATCACCGAAGTCGCCGGTCGGCAGGCTCATACCACCAGCGACGCCGAAGCTCACCGGCTTGGCGGCGGGCGCCATCGACTGCGCGGACGCGGTCGTGGCGGCGATCGCCAGACCCATCGCAACACCAAACAACGAGCGCTTCATGTTCCAGGTCTCCTGAAAAGGCAGGTTGACTTGCCGCCCGTCCCTCGATTCGCGCACGGCGCGGGTAGCCAGGGACAAAGCGGCGCGGAAGTTAGACGGCACCTTCTGAAAACGCAATTCGTCGATCGTCACCATGGACGACGCAATGCGGCCGCCGTGACATCCGTGTCGCGGGCGTCCATCACCCGACGTGACGTAGATGACGCGCCAATGTTCTCACTGGTCACGCCGCGGTGGTACCGCGGTCGCGCCGGGTGTGTCGGGATGTGACGCGCATCACGATGACCCGTGTCGGGGTGCGACGGTCGGGCGGTGCGGCCGCGCGTCGGGCGTGAACAAACGGCGGGGCGCGTTCGACTGAACGCGCCCCGCTTCCCCCGTGCATCGATTCGGGCATCGCGCGGCGGCCGCGCGGCCGCCGTCAGGCGCCTGGCGACGCCCCCTGGTGAGGCCCCTGGCTAGGCCGCCTCGCGCATCGCCGGCGCCGCGGCGAGCTCGCGCCACACGCACACCTCCGCGCACGCCGCGCGGCGCGCGCACGCGAGGCAGTCGCGTCGCACCTTCTCCGGGTAGCGCGCGCGGTCGGTTTCCGCGTAGCCCACCGCCTCGAAGAAGCGCGGCGTGAGCGTGAGCGCGAACAGCTCCCCGATGCCGCGCGCGCGCGCGAGCGACTCGAGCGATTCCACCACGCGCCGGCCGAGGCCGCGCCCGTGCGCCTCCGCCGACACCGCGAGCGATGCCACTTCGGCGAGCGATGGCGAGTACTCCTTCAGCGCGCCGCACGCGAGCACGCGCTCGCGCGCATCCACCGCCACGACGAAGCTGTCCAGCGCCAGCGCGATCGACTCCGGGCTCCGCGGGAGCATCACGCGCTCGCGCGCGTAGCCATCGATGAGCGCGGCGATCCCGCCGATGTCGCCGGCGCGCGCGGCGCGCACCACGATGGATCCCATCACGCGAGCGACTCCTCCAGGATCGCCAGCCCGCGAGCCAGTGCCTCGCGCGAGGCCACGAGCGGCGGGAGCAGCCGCACGGTGTACTCGCCCGCGGAGCAGAGCAGCAGCCCCGCGTCGAGCGCGCGCCTGACGATCTCCGCCGCCGGCCGCATCACGTCGATCCCCCACATGAGCCCGAGCCCGCGCACGGCGCGGATGCGCCGCGTGCGCTCCGTCATCGCCGCGAGCGACTCCCCCATCCACGCGCCCGTCTCGCGCACGCGCGCGAGCAGCGCCGGGTCGGCGAGACGGCCGAGCACGTGCAGCGCCACCGACGCGACCACCGGCCCGCCGCCGAACGTGGAACCGTGATCGCCCGGGCGGAGCGTCGCGGCGATCGCCGGTGACGCCACCACCGCGCCCATGGGGAGCCCGCCGGCGAGAGGCTTGGCGAGCGTCACCAGGTCGGGCACGATCCCCGCCCGCTCGTACCCGAACAGCCAGCCCGTCCGCCCGAGTCCGCACTGGATCTCGTCGGCGATGAGGGCGATGCCCCGCTCCGCGGTGAGCGCGCGCAGCTCGCGCAGGTACGGCTCATCGAGCACGCGCACGCCACCCTCCCCCTGCACCGGCTCCACGATGAGCGCGGCCACCGTCTCGGCATCGAGCGCGCGGTCGAGCACGCGCAGGTCGCGCTCCACGACGGACACCCCGCCGGCGAGTGGACGGAACGGCGCGCGGTAGTGCGGACGGTCGGTGGCGGCGAGGGTGCCGAACAGCCGCCCGTGGAAGCCGCCGCGGAGGGCGACGATCTCGTGCTTCTCGGCGCCGCCGACCTCGCGCGCCCACCGGCGCGCGAACTTGAACGCGCCCTCGTTCGCCTCCGCCCCCGAGTTGCAGAAGAACACGCCCGCGAGTCCCGTGTGCCTGACGAGCCGCTCCGCCAGCGCCGGCGCGGCCGCGGTGCGGAAGAGGTTGGACGCGTGCACGATCCCCGTGTCCATGGCGCTCCGCATCGCCGCCGCGATCCCCGCGTCGCCGTAGCCGAGGGCGTTCACGCCGATCCCGCTCGTGAAGTCGAGGTACGCCCGCCCGTCGGCGTCGAACAGCTCCACCCCCGCGCCGCGCACGAACTCCACGGCCGGACGGCGATACACGCCGAGCAGGGGATCGGCGGCGGGGAGGGCATCGGAAGCGTGGGCGGGGGCGCCCGCCGCGTCGGCCGTGTCCGTCGCGATGTCCGCCGGGTGCAGCATGGGCAACGTGGTCATACGAGACTCCTGGAGGGCGCGAGCGTGGTGCCGCGCGTCGGATCGAGAATGGCATCGAGGTCGCCGATGCGAACGCGCGAGACTCCCATGCGGAGCGCGTGCACGCCGGCCTGCAGCTTGGCGGCCATGCCGCCGGTGGCGATGCCGCGCGCGATCGCCGCCGCGGCATCGTCGGTGTCGAGCACGGGAACGGGCGCGTCGTCCACGAGCACCCCGGGCACGTCGGCGACGAGCAGGAGCTCGCTCGCCTCGAGCGCGACGGCGATGGCCGCCGCCGCGTCGTCGCCGTTCACGTTGAGCGGCGCGCCGTCGGTCGCCGTCCAGTGGCGCGCCACGGGGGAGATCACCGGGAGGATCCCGCCCTCGAGGAGGTGTCGCAGCAGCATCGCGTTCACGCGCTCGGGCGTGCCGACCTGTCCGAGCGTCTCGCACACGATGCGCGCGGTGAGGAGCGCGGCGTCCTCGCCGGAGATCCCGAGCGCGGGCACGCCGCTGGTGACGAGCCGCGACACGAGCCGCTTGTTCGCCGTGCCGGAGAGCGCCATGCGCACGATCTCGAGATCGCGCTCGCTGGTGATGCGTCTCCCCCCCGCGAAGCGCGGCTCCTCCCCGAGCGCGCGCTGGAGCGCGGACACCTCGTCGCCACCGCCGTGCACGAGACAGAGCGCGCCGTGATCGCGCCGCCACGCATCGGCGAGCACCGCCGGGAGGCGCGCGCTCCCCTGGGCGCGGCCGCCGATCTTGATCACGCGCGTCACGCCGGGAGCCCCGCGGTCTCGCTCACGCCGAGCAGGAGGTTCGCGTTCTGCACCGCCTGCCCGGCCGCGCCCTTCACCAGGTTGTCGATCGCGGCGATCACGAGCAGCGTGGGCGCGCGCGTGCCGGCGAGCGGGTGCGCCGACACGCGCGCCACGTTGCGGTGCACCACGTCGCGGAGCGTCGGCGCCTCGGCGGCCACCTCGACGAACGGCTCGCCCGCGTACCGCTCCCGCCACGGCGCCAACGCATCGGCGAGGGGCTCGGTGAGCGGCACGGTGATCGTGGCGAGGATGCCGCGCGCGACGGGGAGGAGGTGCGGGGTGAACACCAGGTCGGCATCCCCGCCGAGCGCGTGCACGGTGGCGCGCATCTCGGCCAGGTGCCGGTGGGTGTTCCCCACGGCGTAGGGGCGGAAGTCCTCGGCCACCTCGGCGAAGAGCAGGTCGTGGCGCGGCGTGTACCCCGCGCCGGTGACCCCGCTCGCCGCGGTGATGGAGATCGTCGCGCCGCGCGCCACGAGCCCGCGCTCGAGCAGGGGGGCGAGGGCGAGCAGCACGGCGGTGGGGTAGCAGCCGGGGTTGGCCACCACCTCGGCGCCCTTCACCTCGTCGCGCGCCAGCTCGGTGAGGCCGTACGGGACCGGCCGCGTTCCGACGCCCGGACGGAGATCGGCGGAGAGGTCCACCACCTTCGCCCCGGCGGCGCGGGCGCGGTCCACCCAGGCGAGCGATGCGCCGTGCGGGAGCGCGCTGAACACGAGCGCCGCGGCGGCGAGCGGCGCGTCCTCGGTGGCGACGTAGGTGATCTCGTGCCCGCCCACGCGCGCGCGCTTGCCGCGCTGCTCGTTGGCGGTGGCGAAGGCGAGCTCGAGTCGCGGGTGCCGCGCGACGAGAGCGCACAGCTCCCGCCCGGCGTAGCCGCTGGCGCCGAGGACCCCGACGGGCATTTTATGCATGTGAAATGCATATATTCCCATTACGCCCCTGTCAACGGCCGGGCGCGCCGGCGCGCGTCGGATGGCCGCCCCGGCGCGCCTTCCCCGGCCCTGCCCCCTGGCCGAGAGCGCCAGGGGCGCGCTATCCTCCCTGGCCCCGGGAGGAGAGTCATGGCGAACAAGCGCGAACGGCAGAGCACCATCCGCGAGCTGATCGAGTCACGCCCCGTGGAGAGCCAGGAGGAGCTGCGCCGGCTCCTCCTGCAGCGCGGGTGGGACGTGACGCAGTCCACCCTCTCCCGCGACCTGCGGGAGATGCGCGTGGCGCGGATCCCGACCCCCGACGGGTCGGTGCGCTACACGGTGGCCGATGGGACGCAGGAGGACAGCAGCCTCTCGCTCGAGGCGCTCCTGCCGCACCTGTACACGGACATCGACGGCGTGGGGGAGCTCATCGTGCTGCACACGCTCCCCGGCGGGGCGCAGCCGATCGGCGTGTCGCTGGACGCCGAGGAGTGGCCGGAGATCCTCGGCACCATCGCCGGCGACGACACCGTGCTGATCATCTGCCGCTCCGGCACGGCACGCGACAAGGTGACGCGGCGGCTGCGGACGATCGCGGGGGCGTGACGCTGGAGGCCGGGGGCCGGGGATTGGGGGCCAGGGGATGACCGCGAGGGGGCGGCGCGTTCGCGCCGCCCCCT
>DASUXC010000006.1:0-4338 GCA_036378095.1 Gemmatimonadaceae bacterium
GCCGCCGCGGAGCCAGACGGTGTCGCCGGGCTGGATCTTCCCGTTCGCCCCGCCGAGGGCGAAGGCGAGACTCCACGGGCTCGTCGCCGCCCCGCTCGCCCCGCTCGTCCCCGTCGGTGACACGAACCAGCCGGAATGCGCCGTCGGATCGCTCGGCGTGGTGGTGGTGTCGCTGTCCGCGGGAACGGTGGAGCTGCCGGTGGACACGATGGCCACGGAGTACATGCTCCCGCCGTAGCCGGCCGAGCCGATGTTGCTGCCGAGCGTGACGTGGCCGGCGTCGAACGTCCTGGAGAAGAGCGTGAAGTGCTTGCTGTTGTCCGAGCTCACCAGGTAGGAGCTGGTCTTCGTCCAGCCATTCTGGAGCCAGGAGGGACGGGTGACGCCATCATCGTGCGCGACGTAGACCTTCACCTGGCGATCGACGTCGAAGCTGAGGAAGGTGGTGCTGCCGGGACTGGCGGCCTTGTCGTTGTTGGCCGTCTGGATGTACGTCGCGCCCTGGACGCTCGACGGGACCGACTTGAAGGTGTAGGTGCGGTCGATGTAGAGCGTGGCGCCGCTCACCAGCGCCGATGGTCGAACTTTGTAGCTCGCTCCCGATGCGACCTTGAGGTTGGAGATCACCGGCGCGTCGGGCAGGCTGCCGGCGAGGGCTTTGTTTGGTGCGGTGATCTCGCGGCTCGTCGGATTGTCGGAGCACGCGGTGCCGATGGCCGCGAGCGCGACGACGGTGCTCGCGAACAGCGGACGCGAGAAGCGACGCATGGCTAGGTTCCCGGGTTGTCAGCGTCCGTTCGGCGGCCCGACGAGCGTGGCTCCCCGTGATGCGGGGAGCTGTAGCCTCGTAGCTTTGCGTCACCGGCTTTCGCCGGCTTTGCCCTTGTCGCGGCGGCCCCTGGGGCCTAGCGATCGCGCCTTCGGTACAACTGGGGTCGGGCTTCGGGGTCGTTCCGCCGACACTCATCCGACGGAGTCCCCGAAGTATTGCGCCAGCAATCTTCGGTGCGACGTCTGGCGCCTCAATCAGCCCTGCGTTAAGTACGACTAATTAACTGATCGGTCAGGCAAAAATTGCCGGGTGGCGGTCAGGCCGCCACCCGGCACGCATGGTGAGACGGATGTCGCGCGTCGGTGCTCGCCGATCCGACGCGTCGCGTCACTTCCTCAGGACGACGAACACGTTGAAGTCGGGCCCCGTGACGATCGGAGCGCGCACCCAGCCGCCGCGCGGCTCGGCGGGGGTGACGCCGGCCATGGGGAAGGGAACCATCCCGCCATCGTACGTGCCGCTCGCCACCGGAGCGCCGAACCAGTCCTGCACGTTCCGGATCTCGTAGCGCTCCCCGCGATCGAGCACCTTGGAGAGGTCCACCGGCACCGCGCCCGCGCGCGCCCAGTTGTAGATGATGACGTTCGCCCGCCCGCGCTCGTAGCGGTTGGGGCGCACGAACACCTCGGCCCCGGGCGGACGGTCGCCGGCGTGCCGGTCGCCCGCGCCGACGCTCGTCGCTGCGCGCCACCCCGCGAAGTCGTACGCCGCTCCATCCCACTGGAACTCCGGCGCCGCGGAGTTGCCATAGTAGGTGTTGCCGCCCCACGAGAGGTCCGACGCGCCGCCGGTCTCCTCGATCAAGGATGCGGGCAGCCCCGAGCCGACGAGCGTGTTCCCCGTCACACGCAGGCCGCCCAGCCGCTCCAGGCGCAGCACCGGCGCGCCGCCCACGAAGTAGTTGTTTCGCAGCGCGACGCGTGTCCCCGTGCACTCGCACGCCGCGTAGCCGACCCACACCGACCCGCCGCCGTACTCCGCGTGCCACGTCATGTTGCTCGTGATGGCGAGGTCGCGCACCGGCATCAGCCCGCCGAACAGGTAGTCCGGCTGCGCCTCGTCACCACCGGTGGTGCCGACGCCGTTCTGGAAGGAGACGTTGCCGTCGAACGTCATGCTCCGGACGGCGCCATCCTCACCATAGATGTGGAAGCCGTACCCGAACTGGTGAAAGACGACGTTGTCCCGGAAGAGCTTCGAGCCCCGGTCGTTCTGCGCGTAGATGCCGTGCGCGTACCCCGGCGTCGCGCGCTGGCGCCCGTTGTCGTACACGAGGGAGCCGTACACCTCCGCGTCGGGCGCATCGCTCCACACGCCGAAGCCGTTCCCCCCGTTGTCGTGCACGATCATGTCGATCGCCTTGACCCCCGGCGCGCGGATGTCGACTCCCATCACGTTGTCGGGCGCCGCCTCGCTGGTGGTGACCTCGAGGTCCCGGAACCAGGTGTAGCGCCCCTGGATGACGAGGTGTCCATCGATGGTCGCCCGCTCTCCGGGAAGCTGCCGCACCACGATGGGCCTGGCACTCGCGCCCGCGAGCGTGCTGGTGAAGGCGCCCTCGTAGGTGCCCCCCTCGAGCCACACGGTGTCGCCGGGGCGGATCGCGCCATCGGCGCCGCCGAGGGCGAAGTCGAGACTCCACGGCCGCCCGCGCGAGCCGTCCCCGCCGCTCGACCCCGCCGGCGACACGTACCACGCCGCGCCCGATGCGCCTGAAGGTGGTGGCTCCGCGGCGGCGCCGATCACCGTGATCGCCGCGGTCGCGCGCTCCCCCGCGCTCGTGGCGGTGATCGTCGCCGTTCCCGCCGCCACCGCGGTCACGATCCCATCGCCGGACACCGTCGCCACCGCCGCGTCGTTGCTGATCCAGGCGACGTCGCGCGGGGAGAGCGGGCTCGCGGTATCGCCGTGCGCGACCGCGGCGAGTCGGATCCGGGTGTCGGCGCGCGCGCCGGCCTCGCTCGGCGCGATGACGAGCGCCGCCGCGCTCGGGGGGAGCACGGTGATCGCCGAGCTCGAGCTCGCGTCGCCCCCCGGCGCCGACACGGTGGCGGTGATCGTCGCCGCCCCCTCGCCGAGCGGGGTCACGCGCCCGCCGGCGGAGACGATCGCGACGGTGGTGTCCGAGGTGGACCACTCGATCCGCTCGTCCGGCAGCGGAACGCCCGACGAGTCGGTGACCTGGAGGGTGAACGGGTGTCCCGCGCTGGCGCTCGCGCGCTCCGGCTGCAGGAGCACCCCGGTCGAGCCGGGCCCCGGCGCCGCGGACTCCGCGCAGGCGCCCGCGACGAGCGCGAGGGAGAGCGTGGTGCGCCGAACGATCCCGCGACGGGGATGCATGACGACCCCACGGGTGACTGCTGCTCTACTATATGGTATGCGGCGCGGGGAAGGGAAAGTGAGATACGGCTGTCAGCTCTCGGGAAGACACGGCTGTCGGCTCTCGGGCCTAGGCTCTCGGCTTGCGGCACACGCCGAGAGCTCTCTAGGCTGTGCAGGTAGCCGAGAGCCGAGAGCCGAGAGCCGAGAGCCGAGAGCCGAGAGCTGCTCTTCTCACCTCCGCATCACCACGAACACATTGAAGTCCGGCCCCGTCACCGGAGGCGTGGCGACCCAGCCGCCGAGCGGGGTGGCCGGCGTCACCGCGGTCATGGGGATCGGGACCGTGCCGCCGCCGTACGTGCCGCTCGCCACGGGAGCGCCGAACCAGTCCTGCACGTTGCGGATCTCGTAGGCGTCGCCAGGGGAGAGCACGCCGGAGAGATCGACCGACACCGAGCCCAGGCGCGCCCAGTTGTAGATGATCACGTTCGCGCGCCCCGGCTCGTACCTGTTCTTCCGGACGAACACCTTCGTCCCCGAGGGGCGGCTCCCGGCGTAGCCATCGCTCGTGCCGAAGCCGGTGGCCGACTTCCAGTCAGCGAAGGTGTACGTCGCCCCGTTCCACTGGAACTCGCGCTCGGCGGAGTTGCCGTAGTACGTGTTGCCGCTCCACGAGAAGCCGGACGGCGCGCCGCTCTCCTCGATCATCGACGCCACGCTCCCCGGCCCGACCAGCGTGTTCCCGGTCGCCGTCACGCCGCTCAGGCTCTGCATGCGCAGCACCGGGCCGCCGCCCACGAAGTAGTTGTTCTGCAGCGCGATCTGCGTCCCCGTGCAGCCGCACGCCGCGTAGCCGATCCACACCGAGCCCCCGCCGTACCCCGCGTGCCACGTCATGTTGCTCGTGATCGTGAAATCGTAGAGCGGCGTCATCCCGCCGAAGAAGAAGTCGGGCTGCGCCTTGCTCGGATCGGTCGTCCCCACGCCGTTGTCGAACGAGACGTTCCCGTCGAAGCGCATGTGCGCGAGCGTTCCGCTCTCCGCGTAGGCGTGGAAGCCGAAGGCGAACTGGTGGAAGACGATGTTGTCCTGGAAGAGCTTCGCGCCCTGGTCGTTCTGCGTGTAGATGCCGTGCGCGTAGCCGTCGGTGACGCGCTGGCGCCCGTTGTTGAACACGAGCGAGC
>DASUXC010000007.1:0-23982 GCA_036378095.1 Gemmatimonadaceae bacterium
GCACCCCGCCCCGGCGCGAGCGTCACGGTGCGCGTGGTGTCGCCTCGAAGCGCGATCCCCGTGGCGGAGGCGGTCACCGTCACCCGCGGCGTTCCGCCGGCGCGCTGGTTCACCACCGTGCCCGCGGTCAGCTCGTCTCCCGCGCGCACGAAGCGCGGAAGCGCCGGCCGCGCCACCAGCGGGCGCGTGACGAGCATCGGCGACTCGCCGCTCCCGTAGCGGTCCCCGGCGGTCACCGCCACGGCCATCACGCGGAACGTCGTCAGGTTGTCGGGGAGCTTCGCCGTCGCCACCACCTCGCCGTCGGCCCCCGTCACCACCGAGCCGAGAAAGAACGCCGTGGTCTGGAAGCGCGAGCGGAGCACCCCCGCCCGGTCGGCGCCGCCACCGCCGCCGGGCGAGCGGCGCCCCTTCTCCCCCTCGGGGATCTGCGGCGCGACGTTCGCCATGTTGCTCGACAGCCGCATCCCGAGCCCGCGCTCCCGGTAGAGCAGGTCGATCGGATCGGGGGTCTTGTAGCCGGTGAGCGCGAGCACGCCCTCGTCCACCGCCCACAGCGTCACCTCCGCGCGATGCGGCGCGCCGCCCGCGTCGGTGACCCGCACGCGCACGCGCGCGGTGTCCCCCGGGCGATACTCGCTCGCCCCGGGGGTCACGCTCACCGCCAGCCGCTTGACCTCCGGCGTGACGCGCAGCTCCGTGTACCCCACGCGGATCGTCGGCCGCCCCGGGTCGTCGAGGCGCCCCGGCGGCGCGGCGCG
Organism: Gemmatimonadaceae bacterium; assembly: GCA_036378095.1. Taxonomy (GTDB): domain Bacteria; phylum Gemmatimonadota; class Gemmatimonadetes; order Gemmatimonadales; family Gemmatimonadaceae; genus JADGGM01. Next base: position 762 of record DASUXC010000007.1, read on the forward strand.
CCCGCGCGCGATGAGCACGGACACGTACGCGTTCGGCGCCCACGCCTCGGTCACCGGGAGACGGAGCGTCGTGGCCCCCGACCCGAGCGTGAGCCGCCGCTGCTCGATGATCCCCTCGCGCTCCACCGTGAGCCACGCCTCCACGCCGGTGAACGGCGACGCGACGAGAATGGTGGCCGTGTCGCCTGGCGAGTAGCGCGACTTGTCGGCGATGAGGTCCACCTTGAGGCGGCTCTCGTCGTTCCACGGCACCCACTCCTTCCCCGCCGCCCAGCGGTAGAAGGTCGTGCTCACCGCGCGCGAGCGCTCGTCGCGCGCCTCCAGCGACACCACGTACGTGCCGCCCGCCGGCGGCACGACCTCGCACTCGCGCGGCTCGGCGGTGGTGACCACCGTGCATCTCGCCACCGTGTCGGTCACCCACTCCCCGATCATCTCCGCCACGCCGTCGCGCTCGCGGTGCACCTGGTGCCACTCCCGCCGCGCCACCGCCACGCGCACGCGCGCGCCGCTCACCCGCTCCCCGCCCGGTCGCACCGCCACCACCTGCACACGCTGCGGCGCGCCGGCGGTCCAGAAGTAGCCCGTGCCCGCTGCCTTGGCGGCGAGGTAGAACGACGCCGGGTGCACCGTCACCGACGCCGAGGCCCCGACCGTCTGCCGGTTCACGTCCTGCACGGAGGCGCTGATCGTGAGCACCGCCGCTCTCCCCTTCTCCGGCTCCGGCGCCGACACGCGCAGCGTGCGCGCGCCGCTGCCATCCAGCGTGTCCGTGCCGCTGGCCACCACGCGCACCTGCTCCGGCGCGTCGCCTTCCCACCACCACTCGCTCTCCCCGATGTACCATCCATCGGTGCCGGGGATGGAGAGCGCCCACGACGACACCGGCACGGCGCGCGCCTCCCACGCCACCGCCGCTCTCGCCATCGGCGCGCCGAAGAGGTAGCGCGCCTGCACCGCCGCGAGCACCGTGTCGCCGGGGAGGCGCGGGGCGCTGTCGGCGTGCACGTCCACCAGGAACTCGGGCGGCCGATACTCCGCGACGCGGTAGTTGGTCCACCCCACATCGAGCCAGCGCCCCGCGCGCTTCACGCGGATGCGCACGGCGTAGTCGCCGAGCGCGGCGCCGGGGGGAATGCGCAGCACGTGGTCCGCGGTGCCGAACGACGACAGCTGGGCGACCGTATCGGCGAGCGTGCCGCCATCGCGGTCATCGAACACCCAGCGCACCGAGTCGCCGCGCGCCGGCACGGCGAGCGAGCCGAGCGGTCCGGTGCGCACGATCGCCTTGGCGTGCACCGTCTCGCCCGGGCGGTAGATGCCCCGCTCGGTGAACACCGCCCCGGCCACCGGCACCCGGCTCGCCCCCCACGCGGGGCTCACGTCGAAGTTCCACGGGCTCAGATCGGGGTCGTACCCGCTCACGCCGGAGAGCGCGCGATCGTCGCCGAGCGTCACCACGACGTACCCCTCGAAGCCCGAGTACCCCGTGTCGTCCCCCTCCCCCTCCCCCTCCCCCTCCTCGCCGGGATCGGCCGCGGCGCGGACGGGGGGCGTGGCGCGGAAGCCGCCGAGCATCGCGAGCCCGCGCGCATCGGTCACGGAAGTCGCCACCGTGCGCCCCGTGAAGTCGTGCAGCGTCACCCGCGCGCCCGCGCGCGGCTTCCCGTCGCTCGCCCCCGTCACCCACACCACCCCCGACTCGGCGCCGATCTTCGCGTGTACGCCGAGGTCGGTCACCTGCGCCACGGCGATCGTCGCCGCCCCCTCGCGCGACGTGTCGGGGTGCGGTCCCTCGATGCGCACGGCGAGAAGCGCGCGGTGCGGCGGCGCGCCGGCGAAGAGCGCGGGGAGCCGCACCCCCGTCACCGCGGGGCGGTCGGCGCCCGCGTGCACGGGGAGGCGAGCCACCGAAGCACCGGCGCGCACCTTCTGCCACATCTCCCCGAGACTCCAGTTCGAGCGGCGCAGGAACTCCCCCTCGAGCGAGTCGGGGACGGGGGCCACGGTGACGACGAGCGTGTCCACGTTCACGTGCTGCACGGCGATCGTGCCGAAGCCGCTCCGCTCCACGGTGATCCGCCCGTACGGGTACGACACCGATGGCTCGTATCCCGTGGTGCGCACCGCGGCGGCCGGGTTTCCCTCGAGCCGCTGGCCGAAGATGTCGCGGAGCGCCGTGTCCGTGACGATCGCGTACGTGATGCGCGGCGCGAGCGTCGCCTCGAGCGCCCAATCCGTGGCTTCCCTCGCCGTGTCGCGCACGGTGAACGGGACGGCGGGGAGGATGCGCACGCGCCGCTGCACCTCGCTCCCGCGCACCGGGGTGGTGAAGCGCACGACGACGGGGCCCGTGGGGCAGAAGCGCCCCGTGCCGCACGACGCCGAGTCGAGCCGCAGCGGCCCGTACGTGGCGAACGACCACGCCGTGAGCGCGCCCTGGCTCGCGGCCAGCTCGGTGGGCGCGACGATCTCCCCCGAGCAGGCGAGCGGCAGCGGCGCGCTGGGCACGAGCCGCGCCACGCGGCGGAGCGAGTCCGTCCTCGGCATCCAGCTCCGCCAGCTCGGCGGATCCTCCCGGTCGAGCGGGCGCTCGGACACCGCGCGCAGGCGGATCACGCGCGCGCCCCCGCACTCGGGCCCGAGCCGCAGGTACGCCTTCGCCGAGAGCAGGCCGAGATCCACGGGACCGGAGTAGACGAGCGCGAACGACGAGCGCGGCTGGAGGAAGCGGTCGTTCAGTCCGGAGAGCGGGGACCCGCTCACCAGCGTCGGTCCCTTCACGCGAAAGGTGAACGCGTACGGCTCGGCGAGCCGGCTTCCGTCCATTGCGGTGAACGCGGTGGAGACCGTCACCGTGTACCGGGCGTCGGCGGCGAGCGGGGCGCGCGGCCGGATGGCGATCGTCACCGGGTCGCGCCAGCCGATCGAAGCGTCGACCGCCGGCTCGATGCGCACGATGCGCGACGCGTCGACCGTGCGGTCGAGCGACCCGGCGACTGGCCGATCGAAGGTGACGGTGATCGTCGCCGTGCGCTCGGCGTCCCCGGCGGGAGCGACGCGCATGACGTGCAGCGGCGTGGGGGGGACGATCAGGTACGCCACAACGCCGATGCTCAGGAGGACGGGACGTCGAAGCGGCATGGTAAACGGAAGGTTGGTGGACTCTCCCCTCGCCCAAGCTCCAAACTGCGGGGGGGGAGCGGGCCGTCAATCGGCGAACGGTGTAGTATGAAGGGATGGAAGGGGGAACGGACCTTGCCCATTCACCCCCCTTCGACACCATGCACCAGATCACGATTCTCGGACTGCAGCTCTCATTGGAGACGATCATCCTCGCCGCGGGTGCCATCCTCTCGCTGGCGGGCGCCGTCGCAGTGTCGCGACGGCGCGCGCACGCCAGGAAGGGGGATCTCCCGCCGCTGGTATTCGAAGTGCGCGACCGCCCCGAGCCGGAGCTCCGGCCGATGTCCGTTCGCCCACCGGAGCCGACGCCACAGGGGCTGTGGCGCGGGGCCGGCGGCATGCGGTGGGACGCGCCGCCCGCGCCGCCCGCGCCGCCCCGGCGTGCCGCGGCGGAGGGGTACACCGTGCGCATGCCGCGCTTTCACGAGCCGGCGCGCGAGTACCTCCCCGGGCGGCTGGTCGTCGAGTCGGGCGGGGAGATCGTCCCGGGAGAGGAGCTCCGATTCGTGCGGCGCGCGGGGGACGTGGCCGACGTCACCCTGGGGCGCGGGGACGGCCCGGCGCACAGCCACGTGAAGCTCCCGGTGGAGACCGTCTCGCGCCGCCACGCGCGCATGCGGTTCGAGGACGGGCGCTGGCAGATCACCAACCTTTCTCGGACGAATCCCACGCTCGTGAACGGCGAGGAGCTCCTCGCCTCGGAGGGCGCGCGGGTGCTCGAGGATGGCGACCTGATCGAGATGGGAGAGATGGTGTTCCGGTTCCGCGCGCACTGAGGGGCGCGGGGCGCGAAGCTACGAGCGGGGCCGCTTCGAAGCAATCGAGGCTGTGCCACGGTGAGCTCGCCTGCGTCGGAGCGGGATGCACATCCGGCTCTCGCGTTCGTGCGATGGCGAGCGGGGCCGCTCCGGATCATCCGAAGCGGTCTTCCACAGATGAGGACCATCTCCGGGGTTTGACTCGGTCGTTGACGTCGCCGCGCTTCGCCATTGCCCTCTGCAAGCAGCCGCGACAAGTTCGTGTGCGACGATGCCGACGTCGGCGCGTCGACCGCCTCGCCGCGCCGCGAGCTTCGAGACCGCCCAGGACACCGAGCGGACACCGAGCGGGCATCGAACGGGCATCGAACGCATGGCCACCGCGTCCCGCGCTCCGCGGGGCCGCGGATCCGACCGACATACTCCCGGATGACGGCATCGACCACCGACGGTTTCGCGGACGCGCACACGTTGCGGCGCTCCGGCCTCCGCCTCTTCGAGCGGCGGGTGCCCGCCGGCACGCGGCTGGGGCGCCACGTACACGACGAGTGGCGCTACTGCCTCACCGTGCGCGGCGCGTACACCGTGAGCTGGCGGCGCGGCCACCGCACGCGTACGCCCGGCCACCTGTCGCTACACCCGGCCGGCGAGTCGCACACGAGCATCTTCCACGACGAGGTGCGCTCCTTCCACATCGAGCTCACCGGCGCGTGGCGCGACCGCCTGCTCCGCGACGCGGGGGTCCGGCCAGAGGCGCACGAATTCCTCGATGGGCGCGCGCCGCGCATCGCGGACCAGATCCGGCGGGAGTCGGCGCACACCGACCGGGCCGTGGGTCTGGTGCTCGAGGGGCTCGTGTGCGAGCTGATCGGCTGGAGCGCGCGCGAGGCCCGGCGCGAGCGGGGCGGCGCGTCGTGGGTGTTCCGCGCGCGGGACCTGCTCCGCGACCGCGTCACCGAGTCGCTGTCGCTGGGCGACGTCGCGTCGGTGGTCGGCGTGCACCCGGTGCACCTCGCCCGGCAGTTTCGCCGGACGTTCGGGTGCTCGGTCGGTGAGTACGTCCGGCAGGCGCGCGTGGAGCGCGCGTGCCGCGCGCTACTCGGCGACGCGCCGCTCTCCGCCATCGCGCTCGACGCGGGGTTCGCCGACCAGAGCCACTTCACGCGGGTATTCCGGCGGGAGACCGGCATGACGCCGGGCGAGTTCCGTGCGCGCAACCGTGTCGCACGTTGATCATCGGCCCGCCGCGCCAGACGGAGGCCGCGGCGGAAGCGTCGTCACCGCGGGCGTCGCCGTGTTCGTGCGGCGTCATGCGGACGGGACCTGCGCCGGCACGCCGGCCGCGAGCTCGGCGACGATGGCTGCCGCCGACTCGATGCGGCGGACGAGCCCCGTACCCTCGCCGGCGTAGAGCGCCATCGCCTCGATCTCGCCGACGGCATCGCGCGTCGGCGCGCCGAAGTGGTAGCGGGGGAGCGTGCGCTGCCGCGGCCCGGAGCCGCGCCGTCCGATCACCTCACCTTCGTTCGGCCGGTCGGCCGGGGCAGGGCGTCCCGCGGCTTCCCACGCGCGCACCGTGCTGTTGCGCAGTGTGCGCATCGCCGCGTCGGGCCAACCGATGTCGAAGAGTGTCGAGAGCACGGTGTCCGCGCCGCGCGCGCCGACGATCGACTCCTGGTAGGTCGCATGGGCGTCAGCCTCGCGCGCCGCGATGAAACGGGTACCGACCCAGACGCCCGCCGCGCCCAACGCGAACGCCGCCGCCACACCGCGGCGGTCGGCGATGCCGCCCCCGGCGAGTACCGGGAGCGGCCCGACCGCGTCGACGACCTCGGGCACGAGCGTCATCGTGCCCTGCGTGCCACGCAGGTGGCCACCCGCGTCGCACCCCTGCACGACCACCAGGTCGAACCCCGCGTCGGCCGCGCGCCGCGCCTCGTCGACGGAGCCGACGACCTGGATCGCGACGGCGCCCGCCTCGCGCACCCGCGGCAGGTGGGGCGCGCCGTCGCCCCAGAAGAACGATACGACCGGCACCCCCTCGTCGAGAGCGATGGCGAGCCGCTCGGTGATCGGGAAGTCGAGGACGAAGTTCGCGCCGAACGCGCGCGAGGTGAGTGCCCGCACGCATCGGAGAAACGGCCCGAGGTCGTCGAGGTCGCGCCACGTGCACGCCACGTGGCCCAGCCCTCCGGCGTTCGCGACCGCCGCCGCGAGCTCCGGCGAGGCGAGCGAGCCGATCGGCGCCTGGCAGATCGGTAGTGTGACGCCGACGCGATGCAGGGGAGGCGGAACCGGCACGTGACGAGGACTCGGGTGGAAGGAAAGCGAGCGTCCAGCGGAACGATCGTACGAGAATCCACCCATCACGCCCTGACCCCTTTGACCGCGAGCGCCGAGATCACGAGCTTGATCGCGCCGTCGCGCGCGATCGGCAGCCGGTCGCGAAGTCGGTCCCGCAGACGCATCGTCTCGTCGGGCGTCAGGCGCGCCATCAGCTCGGACACGGACCCCTGCCCCCGCGTGATCGGGTCCCAGTAGTCGTCGAAGCGGCGGAACGTCGCGACCCGCTCGATGCTCCGCACCTCCACGTCCGCCAGCCCGAGCGACGCGAACAGCTCGCGCAGCTCGTCTTCGCGGCAGAGCGTGAATCGCGCGGCGGGATCGAGGCGCTCCGCGTCGGGACGGACGGCCCGCGCCGCGCTCCAGAAGTGGCGCATCGGCTGATAGTGGCCCGCGTAGTCCCACACGAACGCGGAGAGCTGGCCGCCGCGCGCGAGCGCGCCCGACACGCGCGCCAGCACGGCGCTCGGGTCGCGCAGGAAGTTCAGCACGAGGCCCGAGGTGATGCAGTCGAACGTCTCGTGCTCGAGCTGCAGCGTCGCCACGTCCGCGACCACGAAGGACACCCGCTCGCCGCCGACGCGCTCCGCTGCGGCGGCGACGTAGGCAGGTGATCGGTCGACGCCGAGCAGATGCGACGGCCGGCAGCGCTGCACGATGGCGGCCGACAGCGCGCCCGTGCCGCACCCGAGCTCCAGCCAGCGGCGCCCCGGCGGCACGTCGAGCCACTCGAGGAAGTCCGCGCCGATGACACGACTCCACCGTCCCACGTACCGGTCGTAGGCGTCCGCGTCATCCCAGCTCTCGGTCGGCGGGCGATTCGGCGCAGCAGGCATCATGGAGCGAGGCAATGTGTGGCGTGCGGGACCGGAGTCGGCGAACCGGCGGATCTCGTCCGACAGCGGTTCGATGTCGCGGTCCGGGTGGCGTCCATCGGTGAGAGGCTCCGGGTCAGTCCGATTCGAGCAGCAGCGGCGCGGCGGCTGGCGGTCGGCCGGCGAGTCGCCACGCCGCGGCGTGCACGGCGAGCGTGGCGAACGTCGCGGCGAGGAACGCCGGCGCGATGCCTGACGACGGCAGCAGCAGCCCCGCGGTGAGGAAGAACACGGCGAAGGAGACGAGGCCCGAGAGCAGGCCGCGCAGGAACCGCCGCGCGGCCGCGGGGCCGTCGTGGCGGTGGGCGAACGTCGCCAGGATCGTGGTGACGACGGGGAACGGGGCGAGGAACCCGCTGACTCGCGGCCCCACCACGACCGAGAGCCGCGTGAGCCCCCACACCAGGGCGGCGGCGAGTCCCATGCGGAGCGGCACGTCCCACGCCGGCGGGCGGGTAGGCGGCCGCCGCTCGCGGTCGTGGCCGAGGAGCAGGCGCGTGCCGATCACCGCCGCGCACGCGAGCGCGAAGGCGACGAACAGCGACCCGCGGACGCGGCCGAGCGGCCAGAGGGCCGCGAGGTACGCGGCGCATGCGAGCGCGGCGCTCCCCGGCCAGCCGAGGCGCCGCGATGCTCGCGAGTAGACGAGGACGTACGCCGCGAGGGCGGCGATCGCGAGTACGATGCCGACGCACGCCCGCGCCGCGAACGTGGGCCCGTGCTCGAGCGCGAGCACGAGCACCACCGGCCCCGACGTGTGCGGGAGCGCCGCGAACCAGCCGCCGGCCTCCGGGCCCCAGCGCCGCGCGACGGCGATCGCCAGCCCGATCAGCGCGGGCGAGACGAAGAGCCGGACCGCGAAGGTCCAGGACGCGCCGGCGAGGGCGGCCCGGGTGGGCGTCGAAGCGAGTGCGGCGAGCGAGGCGACGGACACGCCAGCATCCTACCGCGAGTCGCCGCGGGTGTCTTGAACGGATCGGCGTCGTTGGAACGTTTCGAACCGGCGCCCGTCCTCGCCGGCCGCGCTGCGTCGGACCACGTCGGTCGCCGGGAGATCACCAGCGTGGCGTCCACCTCGCGCGACCCAACGCGACCCGTACGAGCATCGGAGGCTCTCCGAGCGGGGAGCGCGATCGTGGGCGCGCTCCGGTACGGCGGAGCCCGCTCATTCTCCCCTTTTTTAATGGTCAAATTTTGAACCAATTCTGACGTTTCCGGATTCCATCCTCGCTACGGACCAGGCCGGGTTCTCCGGCCGCCGCCCAAAGGAGGATGGCCATGACACGAAGAAGTGGTCAGAGACTCACCGCGCTCGCCGCGGCGCTCGCGGCACTCGGCGTGGCGACTGCCGCCGTGCCCGCGCGGGCGCAGCAGGGCACCGGCACGATCACCGGACGCGTCGTCGAGCGGGCGAACCAGCAGCCGATCCAGAGCGCCCAGGTGCGCATCGTCGGCGGGACGCGAGGCACCCTCACCCGCGATGACGGCACCTTCCGCCTCACCGGCGTCCCCGCCGGACGGATCGAGCTGCGCGCGCTGCGCATCGGCTTCGCCGCGCAGACGATCACCGTCACCGTCCCGGCCAACGGCGAGGCCGCGGCCGACTTCGCGCTCTCCCCGACGGCCACGCAGCTCGACGTGGTGACCGTCACCGCCTCGGGGGAGCAGCAGCGCAAGCGGGAGACGGGGAACTCGGTGGCCGTGGTCGCCGTGGACTCGGTGCCCAAGGCCGCCGTCACCAGCTTCTCGGAGCTCCTCACCTCGCGCGTCCCCGGCGTGGTCGTGCAGCAGTCGGGCGGCACCACCGGCAGCGGGTCGCGCATCCGCATCCGCGGATCGAACAGCGTGTCGCTGAACAACGACCCGCTCATCATCATCGACGGCGTCCGCGTGAACAACGGCTCGCAGTCGTCCACCATCGGCGTCGGCGGGCAGGTCCCCTCCCGCTTCGATGACCTCGACTTCGAGGACATCGACAACGTCGAGGTGATCAAGGGACCGGCGGCGGCCGCCCTCTACGGCACGGCGGCGTCGAACGGCGTCATCCAGATCACCACCAAGCACGGGCGCCCCGGTCGCACGGAGTGGAACTTCCACGCGGAGGGCGGCCGGGTGGACAAGCCCACCGAGTTCCCGGCGAACTTCCGCCAGGTGGGGGAGAGCACGCTCGATGGCTCGCGCGTCTCCAACTGCTCGCTCCTCTCCCAGGGACTCGGCTCGTGCGTGCCCAAGGCCGACTCCCTCCTGTCGTTCAACCCGCTCGTCGTGAACTCGCCGTTCGTCGACGGCTACCGCGAGAACTACGGCGTGAGCGTGTCCGGCGGCTCGGACGCGGCCACGTACTACATCGCCGGGAACTACGAGCGGCTGCAGGGCGTGTACGCGATCAACACGCAGCGGCAGACGAACGTCCGCGCCAACGTGCGCGCGCAGCTCGGCAACGCGTTCGACGTGACGGTGAACGCGGGCTTCCTCTCCAGCCGCCTGCGCCTCCCGCAGAACGACAACAACATTCTGGGCATCGTTCCCAACGGCCTCCTGGGGAGCGCCACCGACACGCCGACGCGCGGCGGCTACCTGTCCATCACGCCGGAGCAGTCGTTCAACATCGACACGCGCCAGGACGTGCAGCGCTTCACCGGGAGCACGAACGCGAACTGGCACCCGCTCTCCTGGCTCTCGGTGGTGGGCGTCGCCGGCGTGGACTACACGAGCCGCTACGACAACGAGCTGACCCCGCCGGGGAAGGTGCCGTTCGCCGATCTCCCCGAGGGGAACCGCACGTCCAACCCGTACCAGATCTGGTTCTACACCGCGAACCTGGGGAGCACGGCGAGCTACTCGCTCGCCCCGTCGCTCGACGCGAGCACCTCGGCGGGGGTGCAGTACTACGAGCAGAAGACGCGCGGCACGCAGGCGTTCGGGCGCGGCCTCGTGGCCGGCACCGGCTCGCTCGCCGGCACCACGGCCGGCTTCGCCGTCTCCGAGGACAACCCCGAGGTCGTCACCGTGGGCGCGTACCTCCAGGAGCAGCTCTCGTGGCGCGACAAGCTGTACCTCACCGGCGCCGTCCGCGGCGATGACAACAGCTCGTTCGGCACCGACTTCGGGCTGGTGTACTACCCGTCGGTGAGCGCCTCGTGGGTGGTGAGCGAGGAGTCGTTCTTCCCGAAGATCCCGGGGCTCGACCAGCTCCGCCTGCGCTCCGCGTTCGGGCAGTCCGGGCAGGCGCCGGCGTTCCGCGACGCCCGCAGCTTCTACAGCCCGGTGGCGGTGAAGCGCGACTCGTCCGACCTCCCGGCGGTCACGCTCGGCGGCGTCGGCAACCCGAACCTGCAGCCGGAGAAGTCGTCGGAGTTCGAGGTGGGCTTCGATGCCGGGCTCGCGAGCAACCGCGTGGGGCTCGAGTTCACCTACTACACCAAGGACACGCGCGACGCGATCGTAGCCAAGAACCTCCCGCCGTCCACGGGCGCGGGCACCGAGCTCGTGAACCTGGGGAAGGTGAACAACCGCGGGTGGGAGGCGTCGATCGACGCCACCGTGCTCTCCACGCGCGACCTCGGGATCGAGCTGCGGCTGGATGGCACCCACAACACCAACGAGCTCGTCACTCTCGGCGCCGACACCACGCCGATCATCTTCGGGCTCGGCGGCGCCACGCAGCGGCACGCCGAGGGATTCCCGCTCGGCGGCTACTGGCAGAAGCCGTACACCTTCGCCGACGCGAACGGCGACGGGATTCTCGAGGTGGGCGACTGCCCCGAGCTGGGCGGCCCGGGCGGGGCCGGGTGCGAGGTGCGGCTCGGCTCCGGGGAGGTGTTCCTCGGCACGCCGTTCCCGAAGTACGAGTTCTCGATCAACACCACGTTCACGCTCTTCAAGTACTTCCGCGTGAGCGGGCTGCTCGACCGGCGCAGCGGCTTCAAGCTGTACAACAGCACGGAGCAGTTCCGCTGCGCGGTGTTCACCAACTGCCGGGCGATCCAGGACCCGACCGCTCCACTCGACCAGCAGGCGCGCGCGATCGCCAGCATGCTCGGCACCGACGCCGGCTACATGGAGGACGCGTCGTTCTGGAAGCTGCGCGAGGTGTCGCTCACGATGACGGCGCCCGATGCGTGGTCGCGGCGCTTCGGGGTGAACGGGCTCAGTCTCACCGTGGCCGGGCGCAACCTGCACACCTGGACGAACTACACGGGGCTGGACCCGGAGATCAACTTCACCGGCGCCCAGAACTTCACGACCGCCGACTTCCTGAGCCAGCCGCCGATCCGCACCTGGACCGCGCGGCTCAACGTGACGTTCTGACCCCGACCTCTCGACGAGCGAGTTGACCCATGCCTGACGACATGATGACGACCGCCGCGGGGAGCGGGTGCGCCCGCCTCGCGCGGACCCTTCGCCGGCTCACGCCGGCGCTCACGCCGGCGCTCGCGCTCCTCGCCCTCGCGGCGTGCGATCCCAGCAAGCTGCTCCACGTGCAGGACCCCGACGTGGCCACCCCCGGCTCCCTGCGCACCAAGGAGGCACTCCCCACGGTGCGCAACGGCGTGGTCGGCGATTTCGCCCTCGCCTACGGCGGCAGCGGCAACGAGACCGAGGAGGGGCAGATCAGCTTCAGCGGCCTCCTCTCCGACGAGTTCGTGAACTCGGAGACGTTCGGCACGCGCATCGAGATCGACCAGCGCCTCACGCGCGAGAACAACGCCGACAACTCCGACGTGTTCCTGGAGCTCTCGCGGGCGCGCGCGTTCGCCGACTTCGGCTCGGCCCGCTACAACGAGTTCGACGCCGGGAACGAGGGGCACGCCGAGGTGCTCAACCTCGGCGCGTACGCGTACGTGCTGTTCGCCGAGAACTACTGCTCGGGCGTGCCGTTCAGCACCCTGAACGACGACGGCACGATCACCTTCGGCGACCCGCTCACCACGCAGCAGATGCTCGAGCAGGCGATCGTCCGCTTCGACTCCGCGACGGCGATCGCCGGCGCGGCGGAGAGCGCCGCACAGGCCCTCCTCGCCGCCGTCGGCAAGGCGAGAGCGCTCGTGGACCTCGGGCAGTACGCCGACGCCGCCGCGGTGCTCGCGGCCGCCGCCGTGCCCGACGACTTCCGCTACGAGCTCCAGTACTCCAGCAACAGCACGCGCCAGAACAACGGCGTATGGGAGTTCACCTGGAACGAGGGGCGGTGGAGCGTGGCGGACGCCGAGGGAGGGAACGGGCTTCCGTTCGTGTCGGAGAACGACCCCCGCGTGCAGGTGGTGGATGGGGGCACGGGCTTCGACAACAGCACGCCGCTACTGCTGCAGACGCTCTACCCCGACCGTGGGAGCTTCATTCCGCTCGCCACCGGCACGGAGGCGCGGCTGATCGAGGCCGAGGCGGCGCTCGCCGCCGACGACGTCGCCGCGTTCCTCGGCAAGCTGAACGGATTGCGCGCGGCGGTGGGGATGCCGCCGCTCGGCGATCCGGGCACACCAGAGGCGCGGCAGGACCTGCTCTTCCACGAGCGCGCGTTCTGGCTCTTCCTCACCTCGCACCGTCTGGGCGACCTGCGCCGCCTCATCCGCCAGTACGGTCGCGACCCGGAGAGCGTGTTCCCCACCGGCAACTACTTCAAGGGAGGGACGTACGGACCGGGGGTGAACCTGCCGATCCCGGTGAACGAATTGAACAACCCGAAGTCGACGGGCTGCCTGAATCGGGACGCGTGATGGACCAGGCTGTCGGCCATCGGCTCTCGGCGTGTGCAGTAGCCGAGAGCCGATGGCCGAGAGCCGACAGCCGCGTCTTCACACCCAGCTCGCCCCGTCGTACCGCTCCCGATGCCGCAGGTGCGAGATCAGCCACATCACGGCGAGCACGGGAAGCGCCACGAACACCAGGAGCTTGAGCACCAGCAGGCCAATCGAGAACACCGCGCCGAGCACGCCGAACACCACCGAGAAGAGCACGGCGGCCGCGAGCAGCACGATCAGCACCGGGAGCCCGATCACGGCGAGCACCACGAGCACCGGGAGCGCGATGATCCCGAGAATCGCGAGCGCCGGGAGGCCGAGCACCGCGAGCACGAGCGCCGCGGGCACGAGCACCGCGAGCGCGAACAGGCCGAAGACGAACGCCTTGAGCAGTGTGAACATCGATCGGATCCTTCCGGGGTCGCGCATCCCTACGCGCCGGGCCGGCGGAAGTTTCACTCGCCGCGCGCGAGGTGAATCGCGACGTCGGCGAGATCGCCCGCGGTGTCCACGTCGCGCGGCATCGCGCACCCCATCTCCACCAGCCGCACGCGCGCGGGATCGCGCGCCACCACCTCGCGCGCGCCGCGGTCGCCCGAGGTGGCGAGCAGCTCGGGAAAGAGCGCGGCGGCGAACAGCACCGGGTGTCCGCGCTCCCCCCGGTACGTGGCGGCCACGATGCTCGCCTCGGCGCCCTCGAACGCGTCGATCACCGCGTCGATCATCGGCGCGCGCACGGTGGGCTGGTCGCCGAGGAGCACCACCACACCCGACGCGCCGGCGCTCGCCGCGCGCACGCCGGCGGCGAGCGATGCGCTGAGCCCCTCGCGCCACCGCGCGCTCTCCACGAATCGCACGGGGAGGCCGGCGAGCGCCGCGCGCACTCCCTCCCCCGCGCCGCCGAGCACCACGTGCACCGCGCTCGCGCGCGAGGCGAGCGCGTGCTCCACCGTCCACCGCACCACCGGCCGACCGGCCGCCGACGCGAGCAGCTTGGGCGCGCCGAAGCGCGAGGACGCGCCGGCGGCGAGCACGATCGCCTCGACCACGCGCTAGGCGAGCTCCCCTCGCTCTCCCTCCGCGCGATAGCGCGGGAAGCGGAAGGCGAGGTCGCGGGTGATGAGCCCGCCGTGCCCGAGCGCGCCGATCTCCGCGCGCCCCACACGCTCGCCGGCGAGCACGCGCGGGAGCACGAGGTCGAACACGGTGGCCTGCGAGAAGAGCCCGCAGCTCGGCATCCCGAGCACCGGCACGTCGCCGAGCCGCGCGAGCCAGAAGAGGCTTCCGGGGTGCGCCGGCGCGCCGAACCGCTCGAGCGAGACGCCGAGCCGGTCGAGCGCCACGAACGCCGGATCGAGGGGATCGAGCGCCTTCGCCCCAGCCATGACGAGCACGCGCGCGCCCGTCGCCACGACGCGCTCCATCGCCGCCGCCACATCGTCCCCCGCGGGGGGGGCGAACTCCGGCTCCAGCAGCCGCGAGCCGAACCACGCGATCTTCCCCGCAAGCGCCTCGCGGAATCGCGTCATCGCCCGCTCGCCGAGCGTCTCCTGCACCACCGCGCCGACCACCGTGGGGAGGAACGGGCGCACGTGCGCCACGCCGTGGTCCTCGCCGCGCGTGAGGCGCTCCACCTCGTCGATGCGCCGGCCGTCGATCACGAACGGCGTGATCTTGGCGCGCGCCACCACCTCCCCCGGCTCCACGATCTGTCCGTCCCAGAGCGTGTACACGCACGCCCCTTCCACGCCGTTCACGCGCGCGAGGCGCCGCACGTTCACGCGCAGCAGTCCGCGCCGCGTCGATGTGACCGGCCAGTGACCGCCGGCCGCATCGCCCACGACGGTTCCCTCCCCCGCCGCCGCCTCGGCGATCCGGCGCCCGGCCTCCTGCTCGTGCACCTCCCCCGGCTCGGCCTCGATCAGGTGCAGCTCCGCCCAGTCGAGCGCGAGCAGCTCCGGCGCGCGGTCGGCGTGCACCACCTCGCCCTTGGCGAACGCGCGAGCGCCGGAGGCATCGCGCACGTCGCGCGTGAGGATGCGCCCGGCCACGTCCGTCGGCCGCGCGCCGGCGCGCCGCACGAGGTACGTCTTCACACCGGGCTCCGATCGCGGAGGCGCGTGCCGGGGCGCCCGTTCCGCACCGCCACCGCCTCGGCCACCATCGCGAGCGCGATCTCGGCCGCCGTCTGCGCGCCGATGTCGAGCCCCACGGGGACGTGCACCCGCGCGAGCGCCTCGCGCGGCACCCCCTCCTCGGCGAGGAAGTCGAGCACCGCGCGCCCGCGCTTCCGGTTCCCGAGCAGCCCGATGTACGCCGGCTCGCGCTGGAGCAGCACCCGCAGCACCGGCACCTCGAACTTGTAGTCGTGCGCCACGAGCACCACGAACGTCGACGCATCGTAGGTGAGCTGCTCGGCGATCTCGGAGAGGATCCCGATGCGGATCTCGTCCGCTTCGGGGAAGCGCTCGCGCGTGGCGTAGCGCTCGCGCCCATCGGCGATGATCGTGCGCCAGCCGAGCGCGCGGGCGAAGCGCGCGAGCGGCATCGCCACGTGCCCGGCCCCGAACACCACCAGCGTGGTGGCCGGACCGTGCAGCTCGAAGAAGAGCGGCACCCACTCGCCCCCCCGTTCCAGAGCGAGCGAGCGCGACGTCGCGCGCCCGATCACGTCGAGCGCCTGCTCGCGCGCGGCACGGTCGAGCGCGGGATCGCCGAGCGTCCCGACCGTCGTGCCGTTCTCGCGCACCACGAGCCGGCCGCGCACGCCTCCCCCTCCCAGCGGCACCACCGCCACCGACCGCCGCCCCACCGCCGACTCGGCGCGGATCGCCTCGTACGCCGCGACCACGGGGTCGTCGGCGCGGTCGAGCGACACCGGCTCGATCAGCACCTCGACCATCCCCCCGCACGTGAGGCCGAGATCCCACGCGTCCTCGTCGCCGAGCGACATGGAGAGGAGGCGCGGCGCGCCCGCGGCGAGCGCCTCCTCCGACTCGCTCACCACGCGCGCATCCACGCACCCGCCGATCGTGACCGAGCCGAGGATGCGCCCGCCCTCCCCCACCCACATCTTCGCCCCTTCCTTCTTGGGCGTCGTCCCCTTCGTGGACACGAGCGTGGCCATGGCCACGCGCCGCTCGCGCCGCCGCAGCTCGTCGAGCTGCTCGAACGTCTCGTGCAGGTCGGGCTCCGTCATGGCGCGAGGTGGCGCGCGAGCGCCTCGAGGCTGGGCAGGTCGTGCGCCGGGTGGAAGACATCCACGTGCGGGAGCGCCGCGCGCATCCCCCCCGCGGTCGGCTGGTAGTCGGGGCTCCCGAGCAGCGGGTTGAGCCAGATCACGCGCCGCGCGCGCCGCCGCACGCGCGCGAGCGCCTCGCCGAGGAGCGCGGGATCGCCCGTGTCCCAACCATCGCTCAGCACGAGCACCACCGTGCGCCGGTCCACCAGGCGCCCCCACTCGCGGTCGAACGTGTCGATCGCGGCGCCGATGCGCGTCCCGCCCCCCCAGTCGCGCACCGCGGCGCTCAGCTCGGCGAGCGCCTCGCGCCAGCGCGGGTGCGCGAGCGGCTCCGTCACGCGACTCAGCCGCGTGGCGAAGACGAACGTCTCCACGCGCGCGAACGCGTGGCGCAGCGCGAACAGGAACTGGAGGAGGAAGCGCGAGTAGAGGTCCATGGACCCCGACACGTCGCACAGCACCACGAGCCGGGTGCGGCGCGGGCGCCGGCGGCGGAACACGAGCGCGGCCAGCGCGCCGCCGGTGCCGAGCGCGCGGCGCATCGTGCGGCGCAGGTGCACGCGCGCGCCGCGCGGCGCGGGGCGCCACCGCCGCCCCGGGCGGCGCGCGAGGCGCCGCGCGAGGCGCGCGGCCACGCGGCGCAGGTCGCGCAGCTCCGCATCGCCGAACGTGCGCAGGTCGGGGGCTCCGACCGCCTCGCGCGCGCTCGCCCGCGCGATGCCGGCGTGCGGGTCCGCCTCCTCGCGCCCCGTGGCGCGCATCCACCGCTCCAGCGTGCGCGCGGCGAGCGCCTCGCGCGGCGGCGCCGAGGGCGGGCGCGATGGCGGCGCGGCGTCGGCCACCCGCCTCGCGAACGGCATCGCATCGCGCACCGGCCGGGGCGCGGTCCAGTGCTCGGCGAACAGCTCGTCGAACACCGCGTAGTCCTCGGGGCGCGTCGCCAGCACGCCCCTGAGCGCGAGGTACACGTCGTCGCGGTCGCCCACGTCCACCAGCGCGAGCGCGCGCGCGGCGGTGACCGTCTCCGCCGGCGTCGCCACCACGCCGCGCTCGCGCAGCGCGCGGCAGAAGCGCGCGAGCGTGGCGGTGAGCGATGCCGGCGGCGCGGACGCGGTGGTCATGCGAGCGGCGCGAGCATCGACGCGAGATGCCCCGCATCGAGCTCCTCGGCGATGGTGCGCAGGTCGGCCGGGTCCTTCAGGAAGCAGCCCAGCGTCTCGCGCACGAGCTCCGCATCCAGGTGCGACGCGTGCAACGCCACGAGCGCGGCGGCCCAGTCGAGCGTCTCCGCGACGCCCGGCACCTTCGCCAGGCGCATGCGCCGGAGCGTCTGCACGAACGCCGTCACCTCCTCGGCGAGCCGCGCGTCGATGCCGGGCACGCGCGCGTGCACGATGCGCAGCTCCTTCTCCAGCGACGGGTAGTCGATCCAGAGATAGAGGCAGCGGCGGCGCAGCGCCTCCGACAGCTCGCGCGACCGGTTGGAGGTGAGCACCACCGCCGGCATCCGCGTCGCGCGCACCGTCCCGATCTCGGGGATGGTGACCTGGAAGTCGGAGAGCACCTCGAGCAGGAACGCCTCGAACTCCTCGTCCGCGCGGTCCACCTCGTCGATCAGGAGCACCGGGGCGGCGCCCTCGTGCGTGATCGCCTGGAGGAGGGGGCGCTTGAGGAGGTACGGCTCGCTGAAGATCGCCGCCTCGCGCTCGGCGAGCGGGCGGTCGGAGCCTTCCTCCAGGCGGATGTGGAGGAGCTGCTTGGGGTAGTTCCACTCGTAGAGCGCGGCGGCCGCGTCGAGCCCCTCGTAGCACTGGAGCCGGATGAGGTCCGCGCCGGTGGCGCGCGCGAGCACCTTGGCGATCTCCGTCTTCCCCACGCCCGGGTGCCCCTCCACCAGCAGTGGCTTCGCGAGGGCGGCGGCGAGATGCACCGCGGTGGCCACGCCCCGGTCGGTGACGTAGCACTCGCCCTCCATGAGCTCCTGGATCCGGCGAATCTCCTCTCGCACTCGCACGCTCCCGAAGGCGCCGCGCGCCCGCTGTTCCGGGAATATCGGCCGGGGAACGGGTCGCGACAAGCGAGCGCGGGCGCCGGCGGGGTGCCCCCGCGGCGCGCCCCCGCGGCGCGCCCCCGGGGCACGAGCGCGGAGCGCGGCGCGCTTGACGCTCGATCGTTCACGTCGTCATGTTGGGTTGCGTTGGCGCGACCAGAACGGGGGCGAGCGATGGCGTTCCGGATCGAGGAGACGTTCACCGTGCACGCGCCGCCCGAGCGCGTGTGGCGCTACCTGATCGACCCGCGGCAGGTGGTGGAGTGCCTGCCCGGCGCGGAGCTCGTGAGCGCGGTGGACGACCGCACTTTCACCGGCCGCGTGAAGGTGAAGGTCGGCCCGGTGACCGCCGCGTACGAGGGGCAGGCGCGCCTGGTGGAGGTGGACGAGGGCGCGCGCCGCGTGCGCATGACGGCGGAGGGACGGGAGAGCGCCGGCGCGGGATCGGCGAAGATGACCATGACGAGCCTGGTGACCGCGGCGGATGGCGGCGGCTCGGCGGTGCGCGTGGAGGCGCAGCTCGACGTCGCCGGGCGGATCGTGCAGTTCGGGCGGGGGATGATCGACACGGTGAACAAGCAGATGTTCGCGCAGTTCACCGCGTGCGTGCGCACCCGGCTCGAGGCGGAGGCGTCGGCACCGGCGTCGGACGGCAGCGCCGGCGGTGTCGCCGCCGGTGCGCCTCCGCCCGCATCGGCAGCCAGGCCGGTCCCGCTCCTCACCGTGCTCCTGCGCGCGTTGTGGGAGATGCTGGCGCGCGCGCTCGGGCGGCGGCGGGGGTGACGCCACCGGAATCAGCGCTCACGCCGCCTCGCTCCGCGATCCGCGGCGCGCCTGCAGGAGCTCGTGGTGGAAGATGGCCTGCACGCAATCCAGCCCGCCGCACTCCCGCACGGCCTGCGGCGAGAATCCCGTCAGGCGCCGGAGGAGCTTGCGGAGCGCGGCGGTGGAGGGGAAGTCGAGGTCCTGCGCGATGCGGTCGATCGACCGCGCCTGGTCCTGCATCATCTGCGCGGCGATGAACACGCGCCCCCACGCCACCAGCCGCTTGGGAGACGGAAGCCCGGCCTGCGCGAGCTGCCGCGCCAGCGTCTTTCGCGGCATCCCGAGCGCCGCCGCGATCTCGTCCACGGTGATCGACGCCTTCGCGTTCGCCAGGCAGTACTCCACCACCGGGCGCACCCGGCGCGGAAGCGCGGGGCCGAGCTGGCGCATCACGCGCGCCGCCACGCTCTCCATGCTCGTCGCGTGCACCGCCGACGCGATGATCCCCGCGATGTTGTCGAAGCCGCGGAGCGCGAGGTCGGTCACGCCGGCCTTGGCGAGGGTGAGAATGTCGTGCGCCGTGGCGCCCGAGAGCGCGCAGCAGGCCACGATCGGCGTGCTCGGGAAGGTCTCGCGCAGCCAGCGCGCGTGCGGCGCCAGGCGCTCCCCCTCCCCATCCATCACCTCGAGCAGAATCACCGCCGGCTGCAGGGCCATGACGAGGGCGCCCAGCTGCCCGAGCGTCCGGCAGATGCGCACGTCGGCGTGCTCCGGCAGCGCGGTCCTGAGCCGCGCCTCCAGCTCATCGGTGACCGCCAGCGCGACGATGCGCAGCGGCGCGCTCTGCTCGGTGGGATTCTCCGGTTGCGTCGATCCGGCCATGTGCATCACCAATCCCCATCGGTCCCACGCTCGACAGCCGTGGGTCGCCCTCGTCGGCGCCGGGGCACTGATCAGGCAGTCTCAAGAATACGACGACAGGGGCCATCGCGGAACCCTCCACGACGGTCTCTCACAACCGTTTTAGGGAAAGTCCTAGCGATCATCCCCGTGCTGCTCGAGCCGCCGCGCGCGTCAACGCGCGGCGCGTGTACGCCACCGCGAGCCCGCGCCGCCACTCCGCCGACCCGTGCACGTCGGAGCGCAGCTCCACACCCTCCGCCACGTGCTCGGCCGCCGACGCGAACAGCGCATCGCTCGGCCGTTCCCCCGTGAGGGCCCGCTCCACCGCGCCCTCGCGCGTCGCCCGCGCTCCCACGCCCGTGATCGCCACGCGCGCGCGCGCGATCGTTCCACCCGACACGGTGAGCATCACCGCCACGCCGACCAGCGCGTAGCGCGAGGCCGGGTGCGGATACTTCTCGTACGCACCACCCGTCGCGGACGCTGGAAGGGGGATGCGCACCCGCGTGAGCACCTCGGTCGGCTCGAGCGCGGTGGTGAGGAGATCGACGAAGAACGCGTCGGCCGGGATCGTGCGCGGGCCGTGCGGGCCGACCGCCGTGAGCTCCGCATCGGTGGCGAGCATCACGGCGGGGAGGTCGGCCGCGGGATCGCCGTGCGCCAGGCTTCCCCCGATCGTCCCCATGTTGCGCACCTGCGCGTCGCCGATCTGCGATGCGGCCTCCGGCACGATGGGAAGCACGCGCGCGAGCAGCTCGGAGCGCGCGAGCGCGGCGTGCGTGGTGGCGGCGCCGATCACGATCGCGCCGTCCCTCTCCCCGATCCCCGCGAGCCCGGGGATGCGCCGGACATCGATGAGATGGGCGGGCTGCGCGAAGCGCAGCTTGAGCAGCGGGATGAGCGAGTGGCCGCCGGCGAGGAGCTTGGCGTCGCCGTGCGCGCCGAGCAGTGCCACGGCCTCCTCCACCGATGCGGGACGATGGTACTCGAACGGTGCCGGATACATGGTCAGGCCCTCCCTCGCGCGTCGTGCACGGCCTGCCAGACGCGGGCCGGCGTGAGCGGGATGTCGAGGTGCGTGATGCCGAACGGCGCGAGCGCGTCCATCACCGCGTTCGCCACGGCGGGCGTCGAGGCGATCGTCCCGGCCTCTCCCGCCCCCTTGATGCCGAGCGGGTTCACCGGCGATGGCGTCACGGTGCGGTCGGTCTCGATCATCGGGAGCATGTCCGCCTTGGGCACGCCGTAGTCCATGAGCGAGCCGGTGAGGAGCTGCCCGCTCTCGTCGTAGATCGCCCCTTCCCACAGCGCCTGCGCGGCGCCCTGCGCGATCCCGCCGTGGAGCTGCCCCTCGACGATCATCGGATTGATCACGTTGCCCACGTCATCCACCGCCACGTAGCGCAGGATCGTCGTGCGCCCCGTGTCCACGTCCACCTCCACGACGGCGATGTGCGTGCCGAAGGGGAAGGTGAAGTTCGACGGATCGTAGAAGCTCGTGGCATCGAGCCCGGGCTCCATCCCCGCGGGCATGCTGTGCGCGAGATACGCGGCGAGCGAGACCTCGGCGAAGCTCCTGGCGCGATCGGGGGACCCGCGCACGAAGAATTTGCCGTTCGCGAACTCCATGTCCTCCGGCGCCGCCTCCAGCAGGTGCGCGGCGAGCCGCTTCCCCTTCTCGCGCAGCTTGTCGAGGCTCATGCGGATGGCGCTCCCGCCCACCGCGCCGCTCCGGCTCCCGTACGTACCCATCCCGAACGGCACCCGTCCCGTGTCGCCGTGCACCACCTCCACGTCGTCGATGGCGATCCCCAGCTCGTCGGCGACGAGCTGCGAGAAGGTGGTCTCGTGCCCCTGCCCGTGCGAGTGCGAGCCGGTGAAGACGGTGACCTTGCCGGTGGGGTGCACGCGCACGGTCGCGCTCTCCCACAGCCCGGCCTGCGCGCCGAGGGAGCCGACCACCTGCGACGGCGCGATCCCGCACGCCTCGATGTAGCACGACAGCCCGATCCCGATGTAACGGCCGCGCGCGCGCGCTTCCTCCTGCTCGGCGCGGAGCCGGTCGTATCCCACCATCTCGAGCGCGCGCCGCAGCGCCGGGGCGTAGTTCCCGCTGTCGTAGACGAGCGCGACGGGCGTCTGGTAGGGGAACCGGTCCGGGGGGATGAAGTTGCGCCGGCGCAGCTCCGCCGGATCCATCCCGAGCCGCCGCGCTGCCACGTCCATCGTGCGCTCGACCAGGTAGCACGCCTCGGGCCGTCCGGCGCCGCGGTAGGCATCCACCGGCGTGGTGTGCGTGAGCACTCCGTCCACCGCCACGTGGATGGTCGGGATCTCGTACACGCCGGAGAGCAGCGTGCCGTAGAGGTACGTGGGGATGGCGGGGGCGAAGAGCGAGAGGTGCGCGCCCAGGTTGGCCACGGTGTGCACGCGGAGCGCGACGATGCGCCCATCGGCGTCGAGCGCCATCTCCACATCCGACACGTGGTCGCGCCCGTGCGCATCGCTCACGAAGCTCTCGCGGCGCTCGGCGGTCCACTTCACCGGCACGCCGAGGCGGCGGGTGGCCCACGCGACCACGACCTCCTCGGGATAGATGAAGATCTTCGACCCGAAGCCGCCGCCGACGTCCGGCGAGATGACGCGGAACTTGTGTTCGGGGAGCCCGAGCACGAACGCGCCCATGATGAGCCGGTGGACGTGCGGATTCTGCGACGTCACCCACAGCGTCAGCTCGTCGGTCGCCCGCGTGTAGGTGGCGAGCGAGGCGCGCGGCTCGATGGCGACGGGGATGAGCCGCTGGTTCACGAGCCGCTGCCTAACGACCGTGGCGGCACCGTCGAACGCCGCGTCGGTCGCGGCCGCGTCGCCAATTTGCCAGCGGAAGCAGACGTTGTCGGTTCCGTCGGTGCGCACAATGGGCGCACCCTCGGCCAGCGCCTGCTCGGCGTCCGCGACGGCGGGAAGCGGCTCGTAGTCCACGGCCGCGAGCTCGGCCGCGTCGCGTGCGGCGTACGCCGATTCGGCGACGATCACCGCGACGGCTTCACCTCCGTAGTGCACTTTTTCGACGGCCACCGCGTGGTGGTTGCTCGGCCTCAGCTCCGGCAGGAGCCAGCCGGTGGGGATGCCGTTCACGCCGCCATCCGCGAGGTCCTTTCCGGTGAAGACGGCCACGACGCCGGGATGGGCGAGAGCGGCGTTCAGGTCGAGGCTGCGGATGCGCGCGTGCGCGTGGGGGCTTCGGACGAACGCAACGTGAAGCGTCCCTGGCAGGCGCACGTCGTCGGTGTAGAGCCCGCGCCCCGTGATGAAGCGCGGGTCTTCCTTGCGCCGCATGCGGGCGCCGAGGAGACGCT
>DASUXC010000008.1:0-18714 GCA_036378095.1 Gemmatimonadaceae bacterium
CGCGCCACCTCGCTGCAGTACAGCACCACCGAGGGCTACCTCTCCGCCGTCGTGACCAACACGGAGGAGATGGCGCCGCTCGACGAGAAGGACGCCGCCTTCGAGGCGCTCCACAAGGAGCTGCGCGAGCGCGCCGCCGAGCTGGGGGAGCGGCGCGGGCTCCCGGAGGAGGTCGTCCACCAGGTCCTCGACTCCGTCACCGAGCCGGGCAAGTTCGCCGACCTCGTCGCCGGCTACATCGAGCTCGGCGTCGCCGAGAAGCAGGGGCTCCTCGAGACGCTCAGCGTCGAGGAGCGGCTCCGCCGCGTCCTCGTGCACGTCCAGCGGCAGATCGGCATGCTCGAGGCGCAGGAGGAGATCAAGAGCCAGGTCCAGGAGGAGCTCGGCGAGCGGCAGCGCGAGATGTACCTGCGCGAGCAGCTCAAGGCGATCCAGAAGGAGCTGGGGGACGACGACCAGAACCGCGAGATCGAGGAGCTGCGGGAGAAGCTGGCGAAGCTCGAGCTCCCCAAAGCCGCCCGGCAGGAGGTGGAGCGCGAGCTCGGCCGCCTCGAGCGCGCGGGGCGCGAGTCCATGGAGGCGCAGGTCATTCGCACCTACCTCGAGTGGATCGCTGAGCTGCCCTGGAACACGCGCTCCGACGACGACCTCGACCTCAAGCACGCGAAGGAGGTGCTCGACGAGGACCACTACGGGCTGCCCGACGTGAAGGACCGGGTGCTCGAGTTCCTCGCCGTGCGCCAGCTCCGCGCGCAGGAGCTCGCCGCCGAGGTGGAGAAGACGGGGGAGTTCCCCGCCGCGCGGATCCGCCCCAAGCGCGACGAGGCGAACCCGTCACTCTCCCCCAACGGGGAGGACGACCGCCAGATCACGGACAAGCGCGAGGCGAAGGCGCGCGCCATGGCGAAGGGGCCGATCCTCCTCTTCGTCGGTCCGCCGGGCGTCGGCAAGACGAGCATCGCCAAGTCGATCGCCCGGGCGCTCGGCCGCGAGTACGTGCGCGCCGCGCTCGGCGGCGCGCGCGACGAGGCCGACATCCGCGGGCACCGGCGCACCTACGTGGGCGCCATGCCGGGGCGCATCATCCAGGGGATGAAGCAGGCGGGAACGAAGAACCCCGTCTTCCTGCTCGACGAGGTGGACAAGCTCGGCGTCTCGTTCCAGGGCGACCCGGCGAGCGCGCTGCTCGAGGTGCTCGATCCGGCGCAGAACGACTCGTTCACCGACCACTACCTGAACATCCCGTTCGACCTGAGCGAGGTGCTGTTCATCGCCACGGCGAACTTCATCCAGAACATCCCCGGCCCGCTGCTCGACCGCATGGAGGTGGTGGACTTCTCCGGCTACACCGAGCGCGAGAAGGCGGAGATCGCGAAGAAATACCTCATCCCGCGACAGCTCGAGGAGGCGGGGCTCTCGGCCAAGGGGGTCACGTTCACCGATGACGCGGTGATGACCGTGGTCACCAACTACACGCGCGAGAGCGGCGTGCGGCAGCTCGAGCGGCAGATCGGCGCGGTGGCGCGCAAGGTGGCGCGCAAGCTGGCGGCGGGTGAGGTCACGGCCACCCCCCTCACCATCACCCCCGATGACGTGCGCGAGCTGCTCGGACGGCCGAAGGTGCACCCGGAGCGCGCTGCCGAGGAGAACGAGGTGGGCGTGGCGACGGGGATGTACTACACCCCGGCGGGCGGCGACATCATGTTCGTCGAGGCGGCGATCCGGCGGCTGTACGGCACGCCGCAGTCGGACGCGTCGATGCAGGTGACGGGGCTCGGCGCGGTGTCGCTGATCCTCACCGGGCAGCTCGGCGACGTCATGAAGGAGTCGGCGCGCGCGGCGCTCACGTACGCGGCCACGCACGCGTCGCGCTTCCAGATTCCGGAGGACCGGCTCGGGAACATCGAGGTGCACGTCCACGTGCCGGCGGGAGCCATTCCCAAGGATGGTCCGTCGGCGGGGGTGGCGATGGCCACCGCGCTCGTGTCGGCGATGTCCGGGCGCGCGGTGCGCGGCAACGTGGCGATGACCGGAGAGATCACCCTCCGTGGCCGCGTGCTCCCGATCGGCGGCGTGAAGGAGAAGGTGCTCGGCGCCCACCGGGCGGGGATCACGACGATCATCCTCCCCAAGGACAACGAGGCCGACCTCGAGGACATCCCCGAGGACGTGCGGCGGAGCCTCACCTTCCACTGCGTGACCACGCTCGACGAGGTGTTCGACATCGCGCTCGTGCCGCGCGAGGATCACCCGCCGCGCGTCGGCCGCACGATGATGGAGGAAGCCGAGGAGGAAGCCGCGGCGGAAGCGGCGGCGGGGGCGGGGGGGAGCAAGTAAGGTCTGGTCATCGGAGATCGGCCATCGGCTCTCGGCTCTCGGCTACGGCACACGCCGAGAGCTCTCAGGGTGTGCAGTAAGCCGATGGCCGATGGCCGATGACCGACAGCCGCGTCGTCCCGAGAGCCGGCAGCCAAGTCTTTCATCTCAACCCGATCGGCCCCCACT
The DNA here is from genome assembly GCA_036378095.1 of Gemmatimonadaceae bacterium. GTDB lineage: Bacteria > Gemmatimonadota > Gemmatimonadetes > Gemmatimonadales > Gemmatimonadaceae > JADGGM01. The sequence goes on from DASUXC010000008.1 coordinate 2,506, forward strand.
GCCAGAGCGACCACGGGTCGGTCGCGCCGGGCTGCGTGCCGTCGAGGTAGAACTCGGTGTAGCGCTGGTCCGGCGGGGTCGAGTCGGTGGCCGCCGCTCCGGTCACCCGGTCGATCTGCGCCGTCACCAGCCCGGCGGGGGGAGCATCCCACGATCCGGTCGGCCGCCCCCCCTCGTAGTAGCGGGCGATCATGTTGGCCCAGACGGGCGCGGCGAGCGAGCCGCCGTACGCGCCCGGGGCGATCGGCTTCGGCTTGTCGAAGCCGAGCCACACCCCCGCCACGACCTCCGGCGTCATCCCCACGAACCAGACGTCGGTGTTGTCGTTCGTCGTTCCCGTCTTCCCGGCCACCGGGATCCGCTCCGGCACGATGCGCCGCACCGCCGTGGCCGTGCCCCGCGTCACCACATCGCGCAGGATGTCGCGCACCATGAAGGCCACGCGCGGATCCAGCGCGAAGCGCGGCGCGCGCGCCGGCGGCGCCCACACCGTGCGCCCGGCGCGATCCTCGATGCGCTCGATGAAGCGCGGCTCGGTCACCGACCCGAGATTGTCGAACACCGAGTACGCGGCCACGAGGTCGATGGGCCGGAGCGCGGTGGCGCCGATCGCGCTCGAGGGATATGGCGCGATCGGGGTGTCGATCCCCAGGCGCTTCGCCAGCGCCGCCACCGAGTCGATCCCCACGCGCATCCCGAGCTGCACCGCCACGGTGTTGCGCGACTTGACCAGCGCCTCGCGCACGGTGAGCGGCCCCAGGAACAGGCCGTCGTCGTCGCCCGGGCGGTAGATCGTGCCGTCACCCATCGGGATGGCGAGGGCCGTATCGGGGACGAGCTCCGTTGGCGTGATGCTGTCGCGCAGCGCCTGCGCGTACACGATGGGCTTGAACGCCGATCCCGGCTGCCGCACGGCGTTCACCGCGCGGTCGAACGGCGAGAGCGCGTGATCGCGTCCGCCGACGAGGGCGAGCACGTCGCCGGTCATCGGATCGAGCGCGACCACCATCCCCTGCAGGTAGTCGGTGCTCCCCTTGGCGTGCTTGGCGAGCGTCTCGTGCTTCCACCCCGGGCGCGACTCGATGCGCGCCGCTCCCTCGACGAGCGCCTGGGTGGCGGCGCGCTGCAGGTCGGGGTCGATGGTGGTGACGATCCGGTAGCCGCCGTTCTCGACGGGAACGCCCGCGCGCTCCGCCACCTGGCGCACGACGTCGACCATGTACGGCGCAGGCGCCGCCATCCCCATGTTCGGCGCCGTCTCCACCGGAAGTCGCGACGTCTCCCGGGCCATGGCGCGCGTGATGTACCCCTGGTCGGCCATGAGCGAGAGCACGAGATCGCGCCGCTTTCTCGCCCGGTCGGGGTGCGCGATGGGGTCCCAGATCGCCGGTCCCTTGGGGAGCGCGGCGAGCGTGGCCGCCTCGGCCAGGGAGAGCTGCGCCGCGGGCTTGCCGAAGTAGTGGCGCGAGGCGGCCTCGATGCCGTACCAGCCGTGCCCGAAGTCGATCTGGTTGAGGTACGCCTCGAGGATCTGCGCCTTGGTGTAGTGCTTCTCCATCTCCCGCGCGGCGGCCTGCTCGCGAAGCTTCCGGCTCAGGCTCAGGTCCCTGCGGTCGACGAGATCGGGGTGCATGTTGCCGACGAGCTGCTGGGTGATCGTGCTCGCCCCGCGGGCGTGCCCCCCCAGCGCATCCTTGAGCGCCGCGGCGAGGCCGATGACGTCCACGCCATCGTGCTCGTAGAAGCGCTGGTCCTCGACCGCGATGAACGCCTCCCCCACGTACTTGGGGAGCGTCTCGAGCGGTACGCTCGTGCGGATCTGTTTTCCGAGCTCCCCGATGAGCGACCCGTCGCGCGCCACGACGAGCGACGACTGCGGCGGCTGGACGAGCTGCCACGCCTTGCCGGTCCCCTGCGCGGCGAGCGGCGCGCCGAGCGGCGCCGCGACCAGCATGGCGCACGCGACGAGCTCCACGCGACGGCGCCCACGCGCCCGCCGCGCCCGATGATTGTTCACGTCCACTCTGTTCATTGCTCCTGGCGCGCCCGGCGCCATCCGATCCACGTCGTACCCCGGCAACCCCAAAAAGACACACGACCGGACGGCGTGAAGATAACCACCGCCAGGCGGTCCCGACGTTGCTCCCCCCGCCGCCCCGTGGCAACTTTCTCTCATGCCCCCCGTGATCCACCTCGCCACCGCCCAGTTCGCGCCGCGCAAGGGCGAGTACGCGGCCAACCTGCGCCACCTCGCCGATCTGTTCGCCGACGTGGACGCCCTCGACCCCCGCCCTCACGTGCTGCACCTGCCGGAGGCGGCGCTCACGGGCTACTTCCTCGAGGGGGGCGTGCGCGAGCTGGCGCTCACCGCCGGCGCGTTCGCCGCCGACCTCCAGCGCACGTACCTGAGCGTCGTCCCCGCCGAGCGCACGCTCGACCTGGTGATCGGCTTCTACGAGGTGTTCGAGGACACGCTGTTCAACAGCGCCATGTGCGTGCGGCTGGGCGGCGAGGCGCCGCTCATCCGGCACGTGCACCGGAAGAACTTCCTCCCCACGTACGGACTGTTCGACGAGGAGCGGTTCGTGGAGCGTGGGCACGACTTCCGCGCGTTCGACACGCCGTGGGGGCGGTGCGCGGTGATGGTGTGCGAGGATGCGTGGCACTCGCTCACCGGGACGCTGCTCGCCCTCGACGGGGCGCGCATCATCTTCATCAGCTCGGCCGCGCCCGCGCGCGGCGTGTGGCCGCGCGACGATGGCGTGCCCGGGCCGGCGAGCGTCGCGCGCTGGGAGCGGCTGGTTCGCGACATCGCCGAGGAGCAGGGCGTGTTCGTGTCGTTCGCGAACCTCGCCATCAGCGAGGGGGGCAAGTCGTTCCCGGGCGGCTCGATCATCGCGGGGCCCGGTGGGGACGTGCGCCTCCGCGCGCCGCTCTGGCGCGAGGCGGTGATCACCCTCGCCGTGGACCTGGCCGACCTCACGCGGACGCGCGCCGACATGCCGCTCCTGGCCGACCTGCGCACGGCGCTCCCGCACCTGCTCGACACGCTCGCACGCATCCGCGCCGGCGAGCCGGCCACGGTGTCGTTCGACCCGGCCCCGGTGCCGCGGGAGCACGCGCTCGTCCATCCGACGCCCGGCGCCGCGACCACGGGGCCGTTCGCCATCGTGCGCGGCGATGGCGCGTGCGGGGGGCCGCCGCCGCTCGACATCGACCCCGAGCTCACCGAGCGCTGGCTCGTCCAGTTCCTCCGCGACGAGGTGTCGCTGCGCGGCTTCCGCAACGGGATCGTGGCCATCTCCGGCGGGGTGGACTCGGCGGTCACCGCCTTTCTCGCGGCGCGCGCGCTGGGGCCCGAGCACGTGGTGGGGATCCGTCTCCCGTACCGCACGTCGAGCCCCGAGAGTCTGGCGCACGCGCAGCTCGTGATCGACGCGCTCGGCATCGAGGCGCGCACGATCGACATCTCGCCGGCGGTCGATGGCTATCTGGCGAACGAGCCGGAGGCCGACGGGACGCGCCGGGGAAACGTCATGGCGCGTACGCGCATGATCGCCCTGTTCGACCTCTCGGCGCGGTACCGCGCGATCCCCCTCGGCACGGGGAACAAGACCGAGCGGCTGCTCGGCTACTTCACGTGGCACGCCGACGACTCGCCGCCCATCAATCCGCTGGGCGACCTGTACAAGACGCAGGTGTGGGCGCTGGCGCGCCACCTCGGCGTGCCGGAGGCGATCGTGGAGAAGCCGCCGACGGCGGACCTGGTGACGGGGCAGACGGACGAGGGGGATCTCGGGATCAGCTACGCGAGGGCCGACCTGATCCTGCACTGGCTGCTGCACGGCTACTCGGTGGACGATCTCGCCGCGCGCGGCGTGCCCCGCGCCGAGGTGGAGCTGGTGCGCCAGCGGCTGGAGCGCACGCACTGGAAGCGCCGGCTCCCGACCGTGGCGATGCTGAGCGCGACGGCGATCGGGGAGTCGTACCTGCGCCCCGTCGATTACTAGGCGCGGGACGCGGGACGCGGGATGCGGGGCGCGGGATGCGTTGGAGTATGGAATGCGACACGGGGCCGGCGAATGCCGGCCCCGTGTCGCTCAGTCTCCATTCTCACGCGCCCCGCGCCCCGCGCCCCGCGCACCGCACACCGCGCCCCGCATCCCGCACACCGCCTCCGGCGAGATGATGCCCGCATGGCGAGATGACGGGCGGCTCCGCCGCCCGTCACGCCGCGCACGCCAGGCTCACCGCGCGGCGCGCGCCGCGCTTGAGCGCACGGTGCACCACGCGCGCGTAGGCGAGAAAGTTCAGTCCAGCGGTGGGATAGCGGGCGAAGAACTCGTGCGGCAGCATGTCGCCCTTCAATCGGTTGCACGGTCCGCAGGCGACGACGAGGTTGCCCGGCGTGTGCGCGCCGCCGTGGGCGAGGGGCTGCACGTGATCGATCGTGGCGAGGGCGAGCTCGAGGCGGGTGCCGCAGTACACGCAGCGGCGCGAGCAATCCCGCATCATCGCGCGCTTCAGCGCGCGCTTCTCCACACCTCGATAGGCGGGACGGGTTCGGGGACGAAGCCCGCGCGGCGCGCGGGGAAACGCGATTCGGTGAAGGCTATGCCGTGACATTGCGCCTCGCCAAAAAGCAGCGACGCCCAGCATCGGGAATTTCCCGTGCTGGGCGTCGCCATGGTGGAGGAGGCACTCGCGACCGCGCGCCATCCCTCGCCGCTGGATTCGTCGGCTCTCGGCGTGCGAGGTGATGGTGAGGGTGTCTGGTCGCTCATGTGCCTCCGAATGAGTGACGCCACGATGGCGCCACGCGTCACACCATTGCACCGCACGTGCCACCCGCGCAAGAGCTTGTGCCACAGTCGAGTAGGCCGAATATTGATGATCCCCTCGCCGCCGAAGCACCCGTGGGCGCACGCGGGAGCGCTCCGATGAGCGCGCCCGCCGACACGCTCGCACCCGGGATCGCCCGCCGTCCCGTCTGGCTCACCGACGAAACGATCCGCAAGCTCGTCGTCGCCTGCGCCGCGTTCTCCATCCCCGTCGGCCTGTCGCTGCACCAGTACGTTCGTCCGTTTCCCTGGCTCGGCGCGCTGCTCATCGTCGCGCTCTCCGCCGGGACGCGCGCGTTCGGCGTGCCGCTTCCGGGCAAGGGGTTCGCCAGCTTCGCCGTGGGAACGGGGCTCGCCGGCGTGCTGGCCCTCGGGTGGGCCGCCGGCGCGGCTTCGGCCGGCGTCGGGATCCTCATCGGCGACATCGTCGTCCGCCGGCTCCCACTGCGCAACGCGGTCAGCAACGCGGCGCACTTCATCACCGCCTGCTGCATCAGCGGGATCGTCTACTTCAGCTTCGCCAGCGGCGCGCTCGGGGCCACCGCGTTCACCGCGTTCAACGGCTGGCGCCTCGTCCTGCTCATCGTCGTGTTCCTCCTCGTCGTCAACACGACGTTCTACCTGCAGCTCAAGCTCTCGCCCGCCATCGCCTGGGTGGACGCGCGCCTCACGGCGCGATGGGAGGGAACGGTGGCCGTACTGGCCACGCTCCTCGCGCTCGCCGGCCTGCGCCTCGCGTACGTGCGCACCGCGACGGCGTGGTACCTCGCGGAAGGCGTGACGCTGATCGCGATCGCCGTGTTCACGCACTGGCTCGTGCGGCAGGGGTCCCTCGGCGAGAGCCTGCAGCTCGTGCAGCGGCTCACTCGCGTCATCAGCGCCCGCCCCGAGCTGCACCGCGCGCTGGACGACGTCGAGCGCCTCACGCGCTCCCTCGTGCCGTGGGAGGCGATGGGCATCGCGTCGTACGATCCGGCCGCGCACGAGTTCACGACCATCACCGACACGTCGAGCGACGTCCCCGCCGGCGCGCGCTTCTCCGCGTCCGAGGGACTTCCCGGGCTCGCGCTCCGCCGGGGGCGCGCGGTCACCAAGCGCGATGCGCGCCGCGAGCTGCGCCATCTGAGCCGCACCCCCGGCTCGGAGATCGTGATCCCGCTGCACTACGGGGAGCGCCTCGTGGGGCTGTGGACCGTCCGCCACGCGCGCACCGACATGTACCGCGAGTACGATGCCTCGCTGCTCGAGTACGTGGCCCCGCACCTCGCGCTCTCCCTCGCGCTGAGCGCCCTCATCCAGCCCGTGCTCGGCGCGTCGGAGCAGATGACGCAGCACGTGGAGTCGATCACCGCCACCACGCAGCAGCTGCACGCCTCGGCGCAGGAGAGCGCCGACACCGCGCGCCGGCTGGCGTCGATGGTGCGCGCGCTCTCCGGTACGCTCGAGCGGGGGGCCGGCGAGTCGCGCGCGGCGCGGGGAGTGGCCGACGCCACCGTGACCGAGGGACGCGTCACGCAGGAGAAGGGAGCGCAGATGCTGCGCGATGCGCGCGTCGTGCGCGGCGCGACCGAGGAGGCGGCCGCGCAGCTCACGGGCGCGGCGGCGATCGTGCAGGAGGGCGCCGAGCAGGTGGCGCGGCTTCAGGAGGTGTCCAGCGTGGTGCAGACGTTCGGGCAGACGATCACCAGCCTCGCCGACCAGACCGGCCTGCTCGCGCTCAACGCCGCCGTCGAGGCGGCGCGCGCCGGCGTGCACGGGCGCGGCTTCGCCGTGGTCGCCCAGGAGATTCGCGCGCTCGCCGATCGGAGCGCCGCGGAGGCCGAGGGGATGGACCGCGCCGTGCGCGACATCCGCGCCACCCTCGAGCGGGCGACGATCCTCATGCAGCGCACGCGCGGCGAGGTGCTGGCCGTCGCCGACGCGAGCAGCGGCTGGGTGGACGAGCTGGACCGGATCGTGTCCGCGTCGGAGGAGGTCGCCGCCGGCGGCCATCGCATCGTCGACGCCGCGCGCGAGAACGCGGAGCGGTCGAACGTCATGGCGCTCGCGCTCGCCGGCGCGCAGTCCGATGCCACCAAGGCGACGCTCGAGACGGAGGTGGTGGCCGGCGCGAGCACCCAGCAGGAGAGCGCGATCGAGGCACTCAACCAGGCGGCCACGCAGCTCAACCGGACCGCCCACGAGCTCGCGGCGGCGGTGGCGCGGGTGCGGGCGGCGGAGTAGGGGCCGGGGGCCAGGGGCCAGGGGCTCGGGGGGAGAAGCGGGAACGGGGAACGGCGGGACGGCACACCCTCGTGGTCCGTTCCCGCCGTTCCCTGTTCGTGATGCCTCTGCACCTCCAACCCGAGGGGGCTGGCCCCCCAGCCCCAGGCCCCTGGCCCCCGGCCCCTAACTTCCCACTCCCGCCACCGCCGACCGCATCGGATCATGCATGTTGGCGATGATCCGCGCCGCCATCGCGTCGAGCTGCGTGCGGTCCGGCATCGTCGATCCCGGGAACGGGAGCGGGACGTCGAACCCGTCCCCGGCCCGACGCGGGATCAGGTGGATGTGGAAGTGGTACACGTCCTGACCCGCCGTCTCGCCGCTCGACACCACCAGGTTCATCCCCTCGAGCCCCGACACGCGGCGGATCACCGGGCCGAGCTGCATCGCCACCTGGAACAGATGCGCCCCCAGGTCGCTCGGAAGATCGACGAGCGATTCGTAGTGCCGACGCGGCACCACCAGCACGTGCCCCGGATTCACCGGCTGGATGTCCATGAACGCCAGCGCATCGGTATCCTCGTAGCACATCGACACTTCCGCGGCACCATGGATGATGTCGCAGAAGATGCAGTGAGTAGTCGACGGCATCGTCATCACGTCTCCCTCCCGGTTTGACTCCCTCTCACGCACGGCCAATGCCACCGCCCCACCCCCGCCGGCGCGCGGCGAAGCGCCCGGCTCGTTGCGAGGGCGCGGCAAGGCGTGGCGCGTCGTCCGGGTGAGTGGATGGAGTGGGGCGTGGAACACCGAACTGCGTGTGTGGCGTGAGGAAGGCGGAGGGCGTGGAGCGTGGGGTGGTGATGGAGCGCGTGGGAGTGGCGTGGGGCGCGGGAGGGTCAGGGAGCCCGGCCCCCTTCCCTCTGGTCCCGCCTCATCCCCCTGGACCCCGGACCCCGGCCCCTGAACATTACCCCCATGCTCTCCCCGCTCCGCGTGGTGCTCGCGGTCGTTCTGCTTCAGCAGTCGTCCCTCCAGCCGCCACGCGCGGTGGTGCTGTCGGCCACCGCGGCTGTCGAGCGCGATAGCGCCGCGATCGTCGAGCGGCGCTGGCGAAGCTGGCTCCGTGAGCACCCCGACGACCGCGCCGCGATCCTCGCGCTGGCCACGCTCGCCCGCCTCCGCTACGACTTCCCCGAAGCCGAGCAGCTCTACGACCGCCTCATCCCGTGGGCCGGACGCGCGACCGATGGCTACGCCGCCTACGCCGCGCTCGGGCGCGCGCAGGAGCTGCAGGGGCGCGGCATGGTGGAGCGGGCGGTGCCGTGGTACGAGCGGGCCGCCGCCGCGGCGCGGTCCGCCGGCGAGCGCGAGGCGGCGGTGGAGGCCGAGCTCGGCCTCGCCTTCGTGCGTGGGCGCGCGCAGGGGACGGCGGCGGAGCTGGCGATGCTCGACAGCATCGAGCGCGCGCTCCCGGCGGCCGACCCGCGCGTCTCGGCCGCGCTGCGCTGCGAGCGCGCGGCGCTCTCCGCGCGCACCGGCGGGCGCGATGCGCTCGCGCTCGCGCGCTCGGGCGCCGCGCTGGCTCGCCGCGCCGGCGACCGCCGCCTCGAGGCGCGCTGCCTGCACGCCGAAGCGCTCGACTTCGTGCGCGTGGGCGATCTGGACGGCGCCGGCGTCCGCCTCGCTCGCGTCGAGGCGCTGCTCCGGAGCGCCCGCGACCGCGCGGGACTCGGCGCCATCCTCCAGTGGCACGGCTACCTGCTCGAGTCCAACGGCGACTACGGCGCGGCCCAGCCTCTCCTCCGGGAGGCGGCGGCGGAGGGGGAGGCGTCGGGGAACGTCTCGGTGCAGGCGTGGGCACTCGTCGACCTCGCGCAGATCTCCATCGGCGTGAACGACATCGTGTCCGCGCGCCGCGAGGCCGAGCGGAGCACCGCGCTGTTCACCGTCCTCGGCGACCGATGGGGGCTCGCCACCGCGATCGGGCTCGAGGGGCAGATCGCGCTCGAGGTGGGGGACACCACGCGGGCGCGGGAGCACTACCAGCGATTGCTGGCGTGGGCCATCAGTGAGCGGCAGCCGCTCGCCATCGGCGATGCGCACCACGGACTCGCCGACGTCGCCGCCCGCGAGCACCACTGGCGCGCGGCCGAGCGCGAACTCGACGCCCAGCGCGCCGCGCTGCGGCGCGGAGGAGGCACGGACTGGGAGGAGGAGCTGTCGTACTACTACGGCGTGGTGGCGCTCGACCGCGGTGACGTGCGAGGCGCCGAGCGCCGGCTGCGCGCCGGGCTCGCGGCGCTCGACTCGTCGCGCCACGCACGCCGCTACCTCGTGCGCGCCACTCTCGCCGAGGTCGCGCTTCGCCGGGGCGACACCACCACCGCCGAGCGGGAGCTGCGGGAAGCGAGCGCGCAGCTCGATGCCTGGCGTGCCACGCTCGGCGACCGCGAGCTCCGGCTGCTCGCCTTTCAGGTGCGCGATGCGTTCGGCGGACACGGCCCGCCGGTGGCCAGGGTGATCGCGGGGATCGCCGCGGCCGGGCACGTCGCGTCGGCGTTCGAGATGGCCGAGCATCGCCGGGCGCGCGACCTCCGCGACCAGCTCGCGCGCGACGCCGCCATGCGCGGCTCGGCCCACGCTCGGGGCCCCGATCCGACACCGGCCACCCCGGCCGCCACGCTCGCCAGCATTCAGCGCGCGCTCCCCGATGCGGGCACCGCGCTGCTCGAGTACGTGACCGGCGGCGGCGGACAGCCGACCACCCTGTTCGTGATCACCCGCGGACGCGCGAGCACCAGCCGTCTCCCGCCGCTCGACTCCCTGCGCCCGGCGATCGCGCGTCTGGTCGGTCTCGTCGAGGGAGGCGGCGACCCGCGCGCGCTCGGTCGCGCGCTCGGCGACGCGTTGCTCGCCCCCGCGCTCGCGGCGCTCCCGCCCGGGGTCACGCGACTCCTGATCGTCCCCGACGGCGCGCTCTACCGCGCACCGTTCCAACTGCTCGTCGCGCCCGATGGACGATGGATGATCGAGCGGTACGCCATCGCCACCGTCCCCTCGGCGGCGGTCGCCGCCGCGCTCTGGACGCGTCCCGCGCCCGAGGGTCCGGCCGCCCTCCTCGCGTTCGGCGATCCGCGCTTCCCCGACGAGTCCGACGCGCGGGCGTGGACGTCGCTCCTCCGCTCCGCGTTCGGCGGCGCCCCCCTCCGGCTGCCGGGGAGCGCCGACGAGGTCCGCGACGTCGCGCGCTACTCTCCCGCCCCGGTGATCCGTCTCCGCGAGAACGCGAGCGAGGCGTTCCTGGAGCACACGCCGCTCGAGCGCTATCGCGTGATCCACTTCGCCACGCACGCCGTGGTGGACGAGTACGCGAGCGCGCGCACCGTCCTCGCGCTCGCCCCTGGTGGGGGGGAGGATGGCCTGGTGACCACCGGCGACCTGGCCGCGCTGCACCTGAACGCCGACCTCGTCGTGCTCTCCGCGTGCCGCACCGCGAGAGGCGTGGTGCTGGGGGGTGAAGGAATGCGGGGGCTCACCACCCCGCTGCTCAGGGCCGGGGCACGCGCCGTGATCGCCACCGAATGGTCGATCGGCGACCGCACCACGCGCGCCTTCGTGGACGACCTGTACGGCGCGCTGGCCGATGGGATGGATGCGGCGGGTGCCCTTCGCCGCGCGGCGCTCGCCGCGATGCGCGACGGCGCGCCCCCGCGCGAGTGGGCGGCGTTCCGGCTCGTGGGCGATCCGCTGGTGCGCGTCCCCCTGCGCCGCCCCTCCTCCGTGCTCGACTGGTGGCGACGCCGCTGAACGCGAACGGGGAGCGCCTCAGCGCTCCCCGCGAAGTGGCTGCATCGGCGATTGCAGCTCGGTGCCATCGCCGCGGCGCGCGCGCACCCACCACAAGTAGTGCGTCCCGCCGGTGAGCGCCACGGAGTCCGGCAGCGCCATGGTGGTGTCCGTGGTCTTCGCCTGCGCCACCACCCGGCCGCCGCTCGTGAGCACCTCGACCACGTAGGAGATCGCGCCCGGCACCGCGTGCCACCCGAGCACGCGCGGCGCGTCGGGCGACGGCGCGATCAACGCCACGCCGTTCCCGCCCCCGCGCATCACGTCGCCCCCGGGCGCGCGCATCGAGCGGAGCGCGATCACCCCGCCCGCCACCACGATGAGGAACGACGCCGCGAGCGCGAGCGGCGCCGACACCCGCCATCGCCGCTGTTCCGGCGCCCCCGCGGACACCGCCCGCAAGAGCTCCAGCTCGCGCCGGCACTCCGGGCACGACATCGCGTGATCGAGCGTGGCCAGCCGCGTGGACTCCGGGCCCTCCCGCGCGACGAGCGCGCGCAGCGCCTCCGGCGAAGGGCAGCTCGCGCGCGTGCCGACCGCGCGCTCGGCGAGCGCACGGTCGTACAGCTCCCGCAACCGAGCATCGTTCATGTCCGCCCCTCCGGTCCGATCCCCTGTGCCGTCAGCCGCTCGCGTAGATCAGCGAGCCCGCGATACAGCAAGTTCCGGGTCTTCGCCTCCGACCACCCCAGCAGCGCGGCGATCTCCTCGCGACCGTACCCCGCGAGGTACATCCGCACGACGGGGCGCCGCGACTCGGTGATCGTCTCGATCGCCTGCGCGACCTTTCGCGCGAGCTCCGATTCGGCCAGGTCTTCGTCGGGGCCGACCGGCGAGGCGTAGGATGGATCGTCCCCCGTCGCCTCGATCGCGTCCTCGCGAGCGCGGCGGTGGCGCCGGATGACGTCGAGGGACGCCGAGACCGCGGTCCGGTACAGGTAGGACGACCGCACCGACGAAATCTGCTCACTCTCCTCGCCGCGGGCGCGCCAGAGGCGGATGCGGACTTCCTGGAACACCTCATCCACATCGTGGTCGGAGAGCCCGTGGCGCAGGCCGACACGCCGCACCATTCCCGCGAAGCGGGCGAGCACCGATTCGATCGCTGGAGAGACGGAATCCGGGGCCGAGGTCACGACAGGAACGTAGTGCGGAAAGGGGGGAGCGGGAAGGTAAGGGAGTGAGAATGCGCCGCGCGGTGCGACGTCTCAATGGGTGACCGGCGCGGCGCCGCCGCGCCTCGTTCCTCCCACCCTCCCCGCCATCGAGGACACCCTCATGCGCACCATCGGCATCGTGCTCATCGCGCTCGCCGCCGCCGTCTCCGTCACCACGCCGGCCCACGCGCAGTCGGCCAGCTACCCCAGCGCCGCGCGGCCGCACAGGATCCGCCTCGGCATCGCCGGCGGCGTGGACGTGCCGACCAGTCATGCCGGCGACGTGTTCAGGAGCGGTCTGCACGGCCAGGGCTTTCTGCTCGTCAACCTCGGGTTCCTCCCGTCGCTTCGCTTCAACCTCGGCTACTCCAGGTTCGACTACAAGGCCGATGCGAGCCAGACCATCCCCGAGGGCGCGACGAGCCGGATCCTGAGCGGCGTGGTCGGGCTCAAGATGGACCTGCTGCACGGCCCCGTCAGGCCCTACCTCCTCGCCGGCCTCGGCGCCTTCAACCTCAAGAGCTCGTCCGACGCGGCGAGCAGCTCGTCCACGAAGTTCGGCATCGACGGGGGCGCCGGGCTCTCCTTCAAGCTCGGCCGCATCGATGGCTTCATCGAGGGGCGCATCCAGAACGTCTACACGGACAAGGGGATGATCGACACGAAGTCGATCAAGACGATTCCGGTGACGTTCGGAATCATCTTCTGAGTAGGTGGTGAGATCTCGGCGCCGGAGGCGGGGCGCGGGGCGCGGGGCGCGTGAGAACGGAGACTGAGCGACGAGGGCCGGCACCTGCCGGCCCTCGTCGCATTCCATGGGCACGCGCCCCGCATCCCGCGCCCCGCGCCCCGGGCCGTTCCCGCATCCCGCGCAGCCCCCTCCCGCACTATCTTGAAAGGGTAGGAGCCCCTTCAGAACCCGGAGAACCATGGCCACTCAGACTCGTGCCGAGCGAAGGAGCGTCGCCGGCCTGAACCGTGAGCAGCTGCTCGGCGCGTTCCGCAACATGTACCTGTCGCGTCGGCTGGACGACAAGGAGATCCAGCTCAAGCGGCAGAACAAGATCTTCTTCCAGATTTCGGGCGCCGGTCACGAGGCCGTGCTCACCGCGGCGGGAATGGCGCTCCGCTCCGGCTACGACTGGTTCTACCCCTACTATCGCGACCGGGCGCTCTGCCTCCAGCTCGGGATGACGCCGGCGGAGATGCTCTACGAGGCCGTCGGCGCCGCCATCGACCCCAGCTCCGGGGGGCGGCAGATGCCCAGCCACTGGGGGCACGAGGGCCTCAACATCGTCTCGTCGTCCTCCCCCACCGGCACGCAGTTCCTGCAGTCCGTGGGCTCGGCCGAGGCGTCGCTCCGCGCGAAGCTCATCGGGATCACCGAAGGGTTCCAGAAGGACGAAGTCGTGTACGTCTCCACCGGCGATGGCACGACGAGCGAGGGTGAGTTCTGGGAGTCGCTCAACAGCGCCTGCAACCTCGAGCTTCCCGTCGTCTACCTGGTGGAGGACAACGGCTACGCGATCTCCGTCCCCGTCGAGGTGAACACCGCCGGCGGGAACGTCTCCAAGCTCCTCGCCGGGTTCCCCGGGCTGTTCATCCAGGAAGTGGACGGCTGCGACTTCGTCGCCAGCTACGCCGCGATGACGAAGGCGGTGGAGTACGCGCGCAAGCGGAAGGGACCAGCACTGGTGCACGCGCACGTTATCCGTCCCTACTCGCACTCGCTCTCCGATGATGAGGTGATGTATCGCCCGCCGGAGGAGCGCGAGGCGGATGCCGCTCGCGACCTCATCACGACCTTCCCCGCCTGGCTCATCTCCGAGGGACACGCGACCGACGCGGACATCGCGCGCATCAGGGAGGAAGTGGACGCCGAGATCGATGCCGCGGTGGAAGTGGCGCTCGAGGAGCCGCAGCCGGACGCGAGCTCGGTGTACTTCGGCGTCTACTCTCCCGACGTGGATCCCACGGGCGAGCAGTTCGACACCGAGGATGACCCGCAGTTCAGCGGCGACCCGACCACGATGGTGGACCTGCTCAACGTCTGCATGAAGGACGAGATGCGGCGGAACGAGCGGATGATCGTGTTCGGTGAGGACGTGGCGGACGTATCGCGCGAGCAGTACATGGGGAAGGTGAAGGGGAAAGGCGGCGTCTTCAAAGTCACCTGGGGGCTGCAGAAGGAGTTCGGCAGCGCGCGCGTCTACAACTCACCGCTCGCCGAGGCGAACATCGTGGGGCGCGCGATCGGGCTCGCGCTGCGCGGCTTCAAGCCGGTCGCCGAAATCCAATTCTTCGATTACATCTGGCCCGCGTACATGCAGCTCCGCAACGAGCTGGCGACGATGCGCTGGCGCTCGAACAACACCTTCAGCGCTCCCGTCGTGGTGCGCGTGACGTACGGCGGTTACATCCGCGGCGCGATCTACCACTCGCAGACCGGCGCATCGCTCTTCACGCACTGCCCCGGCCTGCGGGTGGTATGCCCCTCCACGGCTCTCGATGCGAACGGTCTCCTGCGCACCGCGATCCGCTGTGACGACCCGGTGATCTTCCTCGAGCACAAGCACCTCTATCGCCAGACGTACAACAAGGGCCGGTATCCGGGTCCCAACTTCATGATCCCCTTCGGCAAGGCGAAGATCGTACGCCCGGGAAGCGACATGACGGTGGTGACCTACGGTGCCACTGTGCAGCGCGCGATAACCGCCGCCAACCAGGCCGCCGAAGACGGACTCGATGTGGAGGTGATCGACCTCCGCACGCTCTCTCCCTGGGACAAGGAGACGGTATACGAATCGGTCAAGCGTACCTCGCGCGTGATCGTGGCGTACGAGGACGCGATCTCGTGGGGCTACGGCGCCGAGATCGCCGCCTCGATCGCCAACGACTGCTTCGCCTGGCTCGACGCCCCCGTCAAGCGCGTCGCCTCCACCGACACCTACGTCGGCTACGCCCCGAGATTGGAGGACGCGATCCTCCCGCAGGTGGATGATTTCAGAGCGGCGTACATGGAGCTGGCGGAATTCTAGGGTTCAGGAGGCAGGGTTCAGGAACTGCACAGGAGAAGAGATCTCGACTCCGAGGTAGTACCTGAACCCTGAACCCTGTAGTTCTGAACCCTGGCAGTTCACGGTCCCGCCCTGCACACACCGGCGTTCACCACGGGCGTCGGGGGTCCGACGATGCTGCAGTCGGAGATCACGCCGTGCACCTTGTTGAAGTTCTGCTCGGCGGTGCGCAGCTCGTCGAGCTTCTGGAAGAGCGCGGCGGAGTCGGTGCTCGCTGGGCACCAGGTGATCCAGTAGCGCGGACCGCCGCACGCCTTGGCACCCACTGGTGCGACGCGGCACTGGTCGGCGGTGCTGCAGCCGTCGTTGTGCGCCAGATCCAGGGCCTCGCGCTCGAGTCTGGCGATCTGCTCGCTGTCGGACGGCGGCGTGGCCGAAGATGCGCTCGCCGACGTGTCCGCGGGTCCGAGGTCGTTGGTGGCGCTCATCGAGCAGGCGGCGACCGTGAAGATCACGGCGCAGGCAGCCGTGAGAGTCGCAGGTCTCATCATGCGGGCACTGCGACGCAAGGGACGGGCCCAGCCGCTCCCGCTTCATCGAGAGTGACGCGAGCTCAGCGAGCTGCCAGCTGTGCACCCTCGCGCTCGTAGACCACCTTCCCGCCCACGATAGTCATGAGCACGTGCGCGTCGCGGATCTCCGCGGGCGGGATGCGTGTGAGGTCACGGTCGATGATCGTGAAGTCGGCCAGCTTCCCGCGTTCCAGCGTCCCTTTCCCGTTCTCATCGAAGCTCGCATAGGCGGAGCCGGAGGTGTAGGCGCGAAGCGCTTCCTCCACGGTGATCTTCTGCTCCGGCACCCAGCCCTCGGGGTGCTTCCCGTCGAGCGTGCTGCGCGTTACCGCTGCGTAGATCCCCTCCAGCGGTGTGGGTGGCGCGACGAACCAGTCGCTGCCAAAAGCGAGGTGTGCCTTCGTATCGAGGATCGAGCGGAAGGCGTAGGTGCTCTTCGCGCGCTCCCTGCCGATCACGGCGTCGGCCCACCGGCCGTCGTCTATCGCGTGGTACGGCTGCATGCTCGCTATCACGTTCAGCTTCGCGAAGCGCGGAATGTCGGACGGTGCCGGGTGCTGGGCGTGCT
>DASUXC010000009.1:0-3733 GCA_036378095.1 Gemmatimonadaceae bacterium
AGGAATACCAGCGCGATCCAGATCGCGTCCGCCGCTACGCGACAGGCGACGTCGACGAGGTCGCCGCGCTGGCTCGCATTCTGGGTGGCGCCGCGTTCGCGCTGGCGCGCATGGCGCCGCGGCGGTACGAACGGGTGGCCGACGCCGGCGCGGCCACCGGCATCATCGATCCGCTGCTCGTTCGCGCCTATCTCCACGAAGGTCAGGCGCTCCCCGCCTACAGCAATGAGGATCGCGAGCCGCACACGGGAGCGGCGCTCCACCTGTTCGCGACCGGTGTCGCCCGTCGCGTCGTCAAGGCCGACGTCGCCAGTCTGTATCCATCGCTCATGCGCGCGTATCGCATTGGCCCGGCGCGCGACACGCTCGGCGCGATGCTCGCCCTGGTCGATGCGCTCGTGGAGCGGCGTCTCGAAGCCAAAGCGCGCGCCAGAGCGGCCGCGCCGGGATCGAGCGAGCGGTACTCGTACGAAGCGATGTCGGCGGCGATGAAGCTGGTCGTCAACTCCGCGTATGGCTACCTCGCCGCCGGCAGCGGCCTGACGCGCTTCGCCGACGTGCACGCCGCCAACGAGGTCACGCGGCGCGGACGCGACGTGCTCGCCCTGATGTGCCGCGAGCTCGAAGCACGCGGTGTCACGTTGCTCGAGGCCGACACCGACGGCGTGTACTTCGCCGTGCCCGAGGCGTGGAGCGAGGACGACGAGCGACGTGTGGTCTCCGAGGTCGCCGCGCTCCTCCCGCCGCTGGTGCGGCTGGAGCTCGACGGCCGATACGCGGCGATGCTCTCGCACGAGCCGAAGAACTACGCCCTGCTCGGCTACGACGGTACCCTGCACCTCAAGGGGGTCGCCTTCCGCTCGAGCCGCTCCGAGCCGTTCGGCGAGACGTTCCTGCGCCGCGCCCTCGCGCGGCTGCTCGCCGGAGACATCCCGGGTGTGCGCGACGCGTATCTCTCCACCCTCGCCGCCCTTCGCGCGCGCGCCCTCCCCACGTACGAGGTGTCGTCGCGCGTGCGCCTCACCAAGTCGCCCGAGGCGTACCTGGCCGCGCGGAGCACACGGCGCGAGCTGCCGTACGAGGCGCTGCTCGGGCTCGGGCGCACCACGTGGCGCGTCGGTGATCGCGTTCGCGTCTACCGCAAGCAGAACGGCGAAGGCGGGCTCGCCGGCCGCGCCCCGTCCGCGCCGGAGGGTGACGCGGCGAGCGATCCGCGCGACTACGACGTGGAGTACTACGTGCGCCTCCTGCGCGCGACGTACGCGCAGCGGATCGCCCGCGCGTTCCGGCCGGAGGATTTCGCGGCGGTGTTCGCCGACCCCGATCAGCTCTCGCTCTTCGCGCCGCCGCTCGGCTCGATCCGCACGATCCTCACCGCGGTACCGGCGGAGGGCGCTCCGGCACGCTGACGCCGGCGCCCGTCACCTCCACGACTCCGTCGGCACGTCGGCCGGTGGCTGGAGCGACCGCAGGTACGTCACCAGCTTCCAGATCCCCTCGCGGGGGATGAGCCCACCGAACGCCGGCATCCCGTGCGGCCGGCCGTAGTAGATCGACTGGTAGATCTCGGCATCGGCGCCGCCGAAGCGCCACCGGCCATCGGCCAGGCTCGGTCCCACCCACCCGGTGGCGCCCCCGCCGTGACAGCCGTCGCAGTTCATGGCCGAGAACAGCTTCTCCCCCTGCGCGACCGCCGAGCGGTCCTTTCGGAAGGGATTCTCGAGCGGCGCCGCCGCCGGGGGCGCGTGCCCGCCGGCGAAGACGCGCTCGTCGTGCCGCACGGCCGGCGGCGGGTCCTCCCTCGACGCCTGACGAGTGGCCTTCGAGCCGCGCGCGTCGCCGTCGCGGCAGGCGGCGAGCGCCGGCACGATCGCGATCAGCACGATCGCGATCAGCGACACCAGGGACGATGTACGCATCGGTCGCATGGGTCGTCTCTCCTCAGAGCGCGAAGATCCACACGATCCCGCCCTGGCTCGTATGGCGGGCGAGGTCGGGCGCGAAGTCGGCCGGGGGGCGGACGTCCGCCGGATCATCCGAGCGGACGTCGCCGGAAAGCAGGAACCAGTCCCCGCCGATCCCCGCGTACACGGCCACGTACTGCCGCCCGTCGGGGCCCCGGTACGTGATCGGATTCCCCACCACGCCCGAGCCGACCTTGAACTTCCAGAGCATCTTGCCGGTGCGCGCGTCGGCGGCCTTGAACCAGCCATCCAGCGTCCCGTAGAACACCACGTCGCCGGCGGTGGCGAGCGCGCCGCTCCACACCGGGTACGGCTCCTCGATCTTCCACACCGCCCTCCCGGCCGCGGCGTCCCACGCGATGAAGCCGCCCATCTTTCCACCCGGGCCGGCGTGGTACGGCGTGGCCGCGCCGATGAACGGCGTGCCGCGGATGTGCCCCACCGGCGCCGCCTGGTAGTCCATGCACATGTTGTTCGCGGCGAGGTAGAACAGCCCCGTGTGCGCCGAGTACGCGGCGGGCGACGCGGGACTCTTCCCACCCTCCAACGTGGGGCAGATGTTCTTCACGTTCCCGCGCGAGGCCCCCGTCAGCTTGCTCGAGTCGACCACCGGGCGCCCGGTCCCGAGGTCGATGCGCTTCGCCCAGTTCACGTCCACGTAGGGCTCGGCGACGAGCACCTCGCCGGTGGCGCGGTCGATCGTGTAGGCGAAGCCGTTCTTGTCGAAGTGGACGAGCACCTTTCGCCGCGCGCCGTGAATCGTGAGGTCGGCGAGGATCACCTCCGCGGTGCCGTCGAAGTCCCAACTGTCGTGCGGGGTGAACTGGTACGCCCACACGAGCGAGCCATCCTCGGGGCGGCGCGCGAGCACGCTCGCCGTCCACTTGTTGTCGCCGGCGCGCTGCTCCGGGTTGTACGGCGCCGGGTTTCCGGTGCCGTAGTAGAACAGGTCGAGCGCGGGGTCGTACGACATCCACCCCCACACCGGCGCGCCGCCCGTCTTCCACACGTCCCTGGGCCAGGAGCGGAGCGAGAGCTCGCTCCCGTGGTCGTAGAACGGTCTGAACGTGCCCGGCTTCGCGGCGACCTCGCTGTCGGGGCCGATGTTGTACGCGGTCCAGACCACGCGTCCCGTCCGGAGGTCGAGTCCCTTCACCCAGCCGTGGATCCCGAACTCGCCCCCCGACGCGCCGACGATCACGCGATTCCTGACGACGAACGGCGCCATCGGCGTCGTCTCGCCGCTCGACGGATCGGCGATCCGCGTCTTCCAGAGCTCCTTCCCCGTGGCCGCATCCACCGCCACGGTGTGCCCATCGAGCAGATTGTAGAGGATCTTTCCGTCGGCGTACGATGCGCCTCGACTCACGACGTCGCAGCACGCGATGCCCACGGCGTTCGGGTCCACCGCGGGGCGATACTTCCACCGGAGCGGATAGCCTTCCTTCGTGAGGTCGAACGCGTAGAGCACGTCCGGGTACGGCGTCACGACGTACATGGTGTTGTTCACCACCAGCGGCTGCCCCTCGTGCCCGCCCAGCACGCCGGTGGAGAAGGTCCACACCGGGTGGAGGCGCGCCGCGTTCGACGAGGTGATCTGCGCGAGGGCGCTGTAGCGCGTCGATCGGAGGTCCTTCGCCGGCATCGTCCACTGCCCGTCCGCGCCCGGGGCGGCTCGGGTCGGAGCCGCCATCTGCGCGGCCGCGCCGCCCGCCGCCCACGCGCTGCCGAGCAGCGAGAACGCAGCCAGGATGATCCGGGGGGAACGC
>DASUXC010000010.1:0-3774 GCA_036378095.1 Gemmatimonadaceae bacterium
TCGCGCGCCTTCCGGTGATTCCGCGCGGAGTCGGCGGAGGGCGCGCGCCGTCTCGCGCTTCCAACGGCGGGTACCCGCGGCGGCGGCGGCCGCGCACCCCACCACGCAGGCGCCCACCGCCGTTCCGGCGATCTTCATCCAGCGTCGCATCGTCGCCTCCCGCGCTGTCTCCCGACTCGTGACGTCGCGCCACGGCACTCCCGGGCACACGACCGGCGCCGCCGCGCCGAGGGAGGGCGGCGCCTCCTCCCCACGGTGCCGCCCGCGTGTCACCGGAGCAAGCGCGGCCGATCCAGTCGGCGTGATCGGTTGCCCGGCACCACCGCCCGCGCCCGTCGCCACATGGAGTCACCGTGTGGTGACGTCCCTGTCGGCGCATCCCCGATTGTGCGACGCTCAGAACATATCCAAAATGGCTTCAATACTTATTCAGACAGGTCGCCGCACACCAGCCGTCGCCGTACAGGAGGTCACCGTGTTCACCCCCACCACGACCTGCACCACCACAGTCCGCCGGCGCTCGGATGCGCCGTGCTCGAAGCGGCTCGTCACGCTCGCCGTCGCCGCCTCGCTGGCGCTCGGTGCCCCGGTCATCACGCCCGTGGCCGCGCAGCAGCTCGGCACGCCGAGGACGTTCATCGAGGCGCGTGGCGGTGGCGTCGTTCCCACGTTCGACATTGCCGATGTCGCCAAGTCCGGCGCGTCGTTCGGCGCCACGCTCGGCTACGAGGTCGACCCGCGGTGGGTGCTGATGGGCGAGTTCGACTACGGCATGCACGAGGACAAGGCCACCGGCACCGCGGACATCAACACCCTGCACTACATGGCCAAGGTCGGCTACTCGCTCACCGGTCCGCGCGAGCGGGGGTGGGAGGCGCTCGTCAACCTCGGCGCGGGCGCCGTGAGCTTCGACGTCGAGGGCGCTCCCAAGACGTACACGTACTTCGCGATCAACGCCGGCGCGAAGCTCGCTTACAACTTCACCCGGTCGTTCGCCTTCGTCCTCTCGCCGCAGGGGGACATCGCCTTCGGCAAGAAGGCCGAGATCGCGACCGACAATGCGTGGGTCTGGCCGTTCACGGCGGGGCTGCGCGTGAGGTTCTGACGGCGGCCGGGACTCGGCTCTCGGCCGTCGGCACGCGCGGACGCGGCTGTCGGCCATCGGCTCTCGGCCATCGGTACCTGCCCCGCGGGGAGAGCTCTCGGCCTGTGCCGGAGCCGAGAGCCGACAGCCGCGTCCGCGCGCGCGCCGTTCGCCACGTCCTTCACCTCGTTCCGGAGACCATCTCGTGCCCCGTCGCCGCCAACTCGTCGATCGCGGGCTGCTCACCATCGGCGCCCTGTCCGCCGCCACGGGCATTCCCGCGCAGACCATCCGTACCTGGGAGCGCCGCTACGGCTTCCCCCGGTCGGAGCGAAAGCCATCGGGGCACCGGCTCTATCCCCTCTCCACCGTGGGCCGGCTCCGTCGCATCGCCCAGGCGATGGCGCGCGGCCACCGCGCCGCCGAGGTCGTGCCTGCCTCCGAGCGCGTGCTCGACACGCTGATCGCGACGCTGCCGCCGAGCGCGCTCGAGGCGCCGAGTCCCGCCGCATCCGCGCCGCTCCCCACCTCGCTCGCGCCGGCCGATTCCAGAGAGCTGTTCGACACGCTGCGAGCGTTCGACGCCGATCGTCTGCGTCGGGCGCTGCAGGCCGAGTGGGCCAGCCTCGGCCCGCTCGACTTTCTCGAGCGTGGTGCCGCGCCCTTTCTCCACGCCGTGGGCGATGCCTGGGCGACGGGTGCGCTCGACGTACGGCACGAGCACTTCGCGTCGGCGTGCGTGGGCGACTTTCTCCGCGCCGTCCGGATGCCGCTCGACGAGCGCGCGGCCGGCCCCGTCGCCGCCCTCGCGGCGCTTCCCGGAGAGCTGCACGGGATCGGATTGCAGATGGCGGCGCTCGTCTTCGCGTACGCCGGGTGGCGCGCCCTGGTGGTCGGTGTCGACACGCCCGTGGCGCAGATCGAGGCGCTGGCGCGGGAAGCGCCAGTGTCCGTGGTGGCGCTGAGCTGCGTGGCGAGTCCGGCAAAGGAGACCGCGGCGACCATCGCGGCGCTGCGCCGCCGGATCCCCCGTCGCGTCTCGCTCATCGTGGGCGGGGCCGGCGCGCCTCGCACCGCACCCGCCGCCGGCGTGCGCATCATGCCCGACCTCGCGACGCTCGACCGGTGGCTCCACGCCCGCGGCGACGGTCCGGGGGATGCATCCGGCTGACCGCGGCCGCGCGTCGGAGCGCGGTCGAGGACGAGCTACCCCCTCACGTGCGTCCGACGGCGAGCCCCATGGCCAGCGCGCCCGGCAGGAAGAACATCCCGACGGACGCCATGCCTAGCCAGGCGAAGCCCAGCACGATCGCGCACGCGGCCGATCGGAGCTGGAGCGCGCCGCGGCGCGACCGGGCGAGGAGCGGGAGGAGGCTGCCGATCAACGGCACGAGCGGGCTCGCGACGTGCCACGTCGCCATGACCCAGATCGCGACCGCACCGTTGATCAGGATGGCGATGAGCATCGGTGCGTGCCCGCGATCGGGCGTGGAAACGGATCCGGCGTCCGCGATCATGCGTGGATTCTCCGCGTGCGGGGCGAGACCAAACGTGGCGGCGCGAGTGCGAGGTGCGGACCGCGAGAAGCGGCCGCTCGTCGCTGGTGTCGCGAAGATACTAGATTCCACCTGACGGCGCACGCACCGGACGTCACCAACCACCGTCTCGAACCGGACACCGCCCGTGTCGGACACGATCGCCCTTCTGAAGCAGCTCCCGCTCTTCGCCAGCTTCGGCGACGCGGCGCTCGCGCGCCTCGCCGCCCGGAGCATCGCGCGCACCTACGGCGCGGGGCACGTGCTCTTCACCACCGGCGAGCCGTGCCGCGGGCTCTACGTGGTGGACACGGGGCGCGTGCGCATCTACCGCACGAGTCCGAGCGGGCGGGAGCAGGTGCTGCACACCGAGGGACCCGGGCGCCCCGTTGCCGAGCTCCCCCTCTTCGACGGCGGCCCGTATCCCGCCTCCGCCGTCACCGACGTGGAGTCGCGCCTCGTGTTCGTGCCGCGCGCCGAGTTCGAGGCACTCTACCGCGAGAGCCCCGACGTCGCCCAGGCGGTGATCCACGAGCTGGGGCAGCGGCTGCGCCATCTCGTGCAGGTGACGGAGACGCTCGCCTTCCGCGACGTGGCCGCGCGCCTCGCCCTCTTCCTCGCCGACCTCGCCGAGCGGCACGGGGAGGAGACGCCCGACGGGACGGAGATCGTGCTCCGCCGCACGCGCGAGGAGCTCTCGTTCGAGCTGGGGACGGCGCGCGAGTCGGTGTCGCGCGCGCTCAAGCAGCTCGCGCAGAAGGGGCTCGTTGTGCCGCTGGGCCGGCGGCGCATGCGCATCCCCGACGTGGCGCGATTGCGGACGTTGGGGCGGCCGGGGGGGAGGCCGCATTACGAGGAGTGAGGGCGGGGGCGGAGCACGTCGTGCTTGACGGAGCACCGCACGCCCCCTGGTCACGATCGGCCCGAGCCCATCGTCAGGCGGAGAACGGCTCGACGTGCTCGCGAAGCCACGCGGCGAGCCCCGCCTCGTCACGCGCGGGGGCCGCGAGGTCGAGCATGAGCTGCACGACCTCCGGCTCCGCCGCGACGATCTCCAACCCGTTCACGCCGAGGAACGTGTACATCGCGATGAAGGCAATGCGCTCGTTCCCATCGCGCCAGATCGGCTCATCCACGAGATGGCATCACCGGGAC
>DASUXC010000011.1:0-8407 GCA_036378095.1 Gemmatimonadaceae bacterium
GCGTGGGCCGCGCTCTCTCGTGGCGGCCGACGGGGTGCCCCGTGTCACAGAGTTGTTGCGGGAAGTCGACAACCGGGACGCGCTCCCGCCGGTTGACGGGGACGCTTTCCTGGCACTCTATTCGCTAGTTCCCCCGCGGCGGCGCTCCCCGCGCAAGGTGCCGGGCCACGCCGCTCTGGAGACTCGATGGCTCATCCCGCCATACCCGCATCACGCCCGGTCCCGACCCGACCGAACGGACGCCGCGTGGCCCCAGTCGCCTGGGAGCCCAAGCGCGACGCGCTCATGCGCGCGATCGGGCTCATGGCGCTCACCTACGTGTGGCGCCTGCAAGATGCTTTTCCGATCCTCGGCCGCATCAAGCTCCCGATTCTCGCCCTCCTGCTCGCGATGGGGCTGTACGTGGCCTCGCGGCACCCCTGGCGGAAGGTCGTGCAGCTGCGCTCGCCGATCGTCTCGCTGGTGCTCTGCCTCCTCGCGGTCATGGTGATCGGCATCCCCACGAGCCTGTGGCGCGGGAACAGCTTGCAGTTCGTGCTCAAGGAGCACGTCCCGAACATCCTGTTCATGGCGCTCGTCGCGGCGAGCATCCGGACGGTGAAGGACGTTCAGTGGTACGCGCGGCTCAACCTGTACGGGGCGATGCTGTACGCCACGATCGTCAACCTGTTCTTCCACGTCGGGGCCGACGGGCGGCTGGGCAACCTCGTGTACTACGACGCGAACGATTTCGCGCTCGTGATGGTCGCCACGATCCCCTTCGCGGTGTATTGGCTGAGGCCCGGGAACGGCGTTCGCCGCCGGCTGCTCGGGCTGTTCGCGCTCGGGATGTTCATGCTCGCCCTCGTGAAGAGCGGCTCGCGCGGCGGCTTCATCGGGTTCGTCGCGGTCATGCTGTACGTGCTCCTGCGCTACCGCGCGATCCCGAGCCGCATGCGCCTGTTCGCCGCGATCGCCGGGGTCGGACTGGTGGCGATGCTCGGGACGGACAAGTACTGGAGCCAGATGAGCACGATCCTGCACCCCACGACCGACTACAACTGGTCGGACCGGCAGGGGCGCATGGAGGTGTGGAAGCGCGGCCTGGGCTACGTGATGGACCGCCCGGTGCTCGGGGTGGGAGTGGGCTCGTATCCGGTGGCGGAAGGGACGCTCTCCGAGATCGGACGCCAGCTCCAGGCGCGCGGCAGGGGGTTCAAGTGGTCGGTGGCGCACAACTCGTTCCTGGAGACGGCCGCCGAGCTCGGGATCCCGGGATTCCTGCTCTTCTGCGCGCTGCTCGGCGTCACCATCCGCACGATGCTCCGCGTCCGGCCGGGACGGTTCTGGGGACCGTTGGTGGGGAAGCGCGAGCAGGCGCTCGGGCAGATGCTGACCGGATCGTTCATCGGGTTCTCGGTGGCCGGATTCTTCGTGTCCGCCGAGTACTTCTCCTACCTGTACTTCCTGCTCGGGCTGGCGGTCGGACTGGACAAGGTGCTCCGCCTGCAGCGCGCGGCGCTGCTGTCCACGCTGCCGCGCGTCGTGCCGCCGCGTCAGGCGATGCGGGCGCCGCCGCCGCCAGCGCCGGGGATGTCGCCGATCCCCGCTCCCCGGGGGATGTGACCCCGCGCTCATCCCGCGGCGCCCTCCACCCGGGGGCGCCGCGTCGCCGCCGACCGCCGGAACGTCCATGGATCTGCGTACGCGCGTGAAGGGAGCGCTCGAGCGCGGGCTGCTGCTGAGCGGCATCCCGCGCGCTTCGCGTCGGCGCCGCGCGGGCGACGTGCTCGTCCTCGCGTATCACGACGTCGTGCCGCACGGCGCCGCGCCGATGGGGGACCGGTCGCTGCACCTCCCGCGCTCGGCGTTCGCCCGCCAGCTCGATCTGCTCCGCGCGACGCACGACGTGATCCCCCTCGAGGCCGCGCTCGCGCGCGGCGCGGCGCGCGCCTCGCGACCGAGCGCGGTGATCACCTTCGACGATGCGTATCGCGGCGCGGTGACGGGAGCGATCGAGGAGCTGGAGGCGCGGGGGATGCCGGCGACGGTGTTCGTGCCTCCCGCGTTCGTGGGGGGCGGAGCGTTCTGGTGGGATGCGCTCACGCCCCCGGGCGCCCCCGGGCTGCCCGCCGACGTGCGCGAGCACGCGCTCACCGCGCTCGCCGGGCGGAGCGACGCGATCCTGGCGGGCGAGGAGAGCAGGGGGGCGCTCGATGCGATTCCGTCGTACGCGCGCTGCGCCACCGAGGCGGAGCTGCGCCGCGCGGCGGCGGTGCCGGGGATCACGCTGGCGTCGCACACGTGGAGCCACCCCAACCTCGCCGCGCTCCAGCCCGAGGCGCTCGACGACGAGCTGCGCCGCCCGCTCGCCTGGCTGCGCGAGCGCTTCGATGAGGTGCTCCCCCTGCTCACCTATCCGTACGGTCTCGCCTCACCCGCCGTGGAGCGCGCCGCCCGCGAGGCGGGGTACGAGGCGGCGCTGCGCATCGACGGCGGATGGCTGTCGCGCGCGCCGGCCGATCGGTACGCGCTTCCTCGAATGGATGTCCCGGCCGGGCTCTCGCCAGCCGGATTCCGCCTGCGCATCGCGGGACTCATCGGGTGATGCCGCCGCGACGGGTGCTGATCACCGATGGCGAGCAGCGCGCGGCGCTGGCCATGGTGCGCTCGCTCGGGCGCGCCGGGCACGAGGTGTGGGTGGTCTCCGCGCGGGCGCGCTCCCTCGCCGGCGGCTCGCGCTGGGCACGCGGGGAAGCGCTGGTCGCCGACCCCCTGGCGGCCCCCGAGCGCTTCACCGCCGACGTCCTCGCGCTGATCGCGCGCTGGCGCATCGACACGCTGCTGCCCGTGAGCGAGCCGGCGCTGCTCGCGCTCCTGCCGGCGCGCGACGACATGCCCGGCGTGCTGCTCCCGTTCCCCACGGTCGAGGTGTTCCGCCGGTTGTGCGACAAGGGAGAGCTCATGGCGGCCGCGCCGCGCGCGGGGATCGCCGTGCCGGAGCAGCGCACGCTCGCCACCCCTGGTGATGCCGGCGCGCTCGATCCCGCCGCGGTCGAGTACCCCGTGGTGCTCAAGCCCTCCCGGTCGGTGGGGGAGCACGACGGACGGCGCGCCAAGCTCGCCGTGCGCCACGCGGCCTCCCCCGCGGAGCTCGAGGCCGCGCTCGCCGAGCTGGGCGCCGAGGCCTACCCGCTGCTCCTCCAGCGGCGCATCGTGGGGCCGGGCGTCGGTATCTTTCTCCTCGACTGGGGCGGGCGCGCGCTCGCCACCTTCGCGCACCGGCGCATCCGCGAGAAGCCGCCGTCGGGCGGGATCAGCGTGTACCGCGAGAGCATCGCCGCCGAGCCCGGGCTGGTCGCGCGATCCCGCGCGCTGCTCGAGCCGTTCGGCTGGTGCGGGGTGGCGATGGTCGAGTACAAGCTCGACGCGCGTACCGGGACACCGTACCTCATGGAAGTGAATGGACGCTTCTGGGGCTCGCTGCAGCTCGCGATCGATGCGGGCGTGGACTTCCCCCGCCTGCTCGTGGACGCCGCCTCCGGCGCGCCGGTGGCGCCGGTGCGCGACTACCGCGTCGGCGTTCGCAGTCGCTGGTGGTGGGGTGACGTGGACCACCTGATCGCGCGCCTCCGGCGCTCCCGCGCCGCCCTCTCGCTCCCCCCCGACGCGCCGGGCCGGTGGCGCGCCGTGCTCGACTTTCTCACCGTGCGCGCGCGCGACCGCGAGGAGATCCTCCGGCCCGGCGATCCGCGCCCCTTCCTCCGGGAGACGCTCCAGTGGTTCCGCCGATCGTGACCGCCGAACCCTCCAATCCAATGCGCATCGCGCTGATGCTCGAGTCGGACGGGCCCGGGGGCGCCGAGGTGATGCTCCTCCACCTCGCCGAGGAGCTGCGCCGGCGCGGACACGAGGTGCTTCCGGTGGGACCGGCCAACCGCGTGGGCTGGCTCGGCGCGCGCTTTCGCGAGCGCGGGTTCGACCCGGCGACGTACACGCTGCGCCGGGCGTTCGACCTGCGGTGCGTGGCGCAGCTCACGCGGCTGCTGCGCGAGCGGCGGGTGGAGGTGGTGCACAGCCACGAGTTCACGATGGCGGTGTACGGCGCGGCGGCGGCACGGCGTGCCGGGGCCCGGCACGTCATCACGATGCACGGTGGACGCTACTTCGCCGATCAGTGGCGGCGGCGCGCGGCGCTCCGCTGGGCGG
The DNA here is from genome assembly GCA_036378095.1 of Gemmatimonadaceae bacterium. Taxonomy (GTDB): domain Bacteria; phylum Gemmatimonadota; class Gemmatimonadetes; order Gemmatimonadales; family Gemmatimonadaceae; genus JADGGM01. Next base: position 4,189 of record DASUXC010000011.1, read on the forward strand.
TGCGCCGGAGCGATGCGCTGGTCGCCGTCTCGGGAGCGACCGCCGAGGACCTCGGGCGAACGCTCGGCGTGAGGCGCGACACGGTGCACGTGGTGCCCAACGGGATCGAGTTCCGCTCCGGCGTGCGCGAGCGCGTGCGGCGCGAGCTGAAGGTGGACGACGACGAGCTCCTGCTCGTGGCGGTCGGAAACCTGTATCCCGTGAAGGGGCACATGGTGCTCCTGCGCGCGCTCGCCGCCCTCGCCGCGCCGGGCGCTCCGGGCGCGGAGGCGCCGGTGTCCTGGCGCCTGGCGATCGCCGGACGTGGCGACGAGGAGGGCCCCCTGCGCGCGTTCGCCGGGAAGGAAGGGATCGCCGATCGCGTGCACCTGCTCGGGTTCCGGTCCGACGTGCCGGACATCCTCGCCGCCGGTGACGTGTTCGTCATGCCATCCCTCTCCGAGGGGCTCCCGCTGGCCCTCGTGGAGGCGATGTCGATGGCGCTGCCGATCATCGCGAGTGATGTGGGCGGGATCCCGGAGGTGGTGTCGCGCGCCGAGGAGGCGCTGCTCGTCCCCCCGGGCGACGCCGAGGCGCTCGCGGGCGCGATCCGCGACCTGCTCGCGCACCCGGAGCATCGCCGGGCGCTCGGCGACGCGGCGCGCCGGCGCGCCTACCGCGACTTCAGCGTGCGCACCATGGGTGAGGCGTACGAGCGGCTCTACCGGGGGTGGGCTCCGCCGTCACCGCGCGCGCCGGCGGCGCCGGCCACCCCCCTGGCCGGCGCGCGCTGAGCCGTCCGACCCGGGGACGGCGCGAGGAGGCTCAGGGACTCGCCGCGAGCACGCTCTGCTCCTCGCGCGATCCCCGCGGGAGGAAGCGCGCGAGCGCGTCGAGGAGGATGCGCGCCTGGCCGCGCCGGCTGAACCGATCGTCGTTGGCGATGCGCGTCGCGTGCACCCCTCGGCGATGCTGCTCCACCCGCTTCCGGATCACCGCGGCGATCCCGTCCACGTCGTCGGGAGGGACCACGTCGGCGGCGGTGCCGCGCAGGAGGAGATCGGTCGCGCTGCCGCGCTCGGAGAGGGAGAGCAGCCACGCGTCGAAGCGCACGCACTCGAACGTCTTGGCCGGGATGGTGATCGTGTTCCACCCCGGGAAGGTCACGAGCATCGTCGCCTGGGCGAGGAACTCCATCGCCCGCGCGTGCGGGCGGGCCGGCCCGATCGTCACGTAGTCGGCGATCCCCTCGCGCCGGGCGAGCTCGCCCACGGGTAGCTCGCCCGGGCGGTCGAACGCCCCGATCAGGTCGATGCCGAAGTCCGCCGGGGTGAGCGCGAGCGCCTCGATCACGCGCGCCGCGGCGCGGAACAGATTGCGCGGATCGCGGCTGTCGTAGATGGTGCCGGCGTAGCCGATCGTGAACCGCCCGCCCCGCCGGGACGGCGGGAGCGGGTCATCGTCCGAGCCGTTCATCACGGCGATGAGGCGCTCCCGCGCCGAGGGATACCGCCGGCCGAGCGCCTCGCGAGCCGGCTCGGTGTTGGCCACCACCAACGCCGCGCTCTCCACCACCTGCCGCTCGTACCGCGCGGCGAGCCTGAGCCAGAGCGGGCTCGCCGTGGGCTCCGGGAGGCGCTGGTTCAGGCTCCATGGATCGCGCATGTCCATCACGAAGGGGAGCCGGGCCTGGAGCCCCACCAGCCGCCCGCCGACGTGCGTCATGTGCGGCGGACCGGAGGTGACCACGGCGAAGTACGACACCTCGCGCGCCAGCGCCACGCCGAGCGCCGCGGCCCGACGAGCCCAGCGGCCGGCGCGCGCGAACTCCATCCACGTCCAGTACGCGCGCAGCGCCTCGCGCGGACGCAGCGTCCACCGGACGTCGCCGCGATCGATCGTGTCCGGGCGGTCCGGGACGACTGCGGCGCCCTTGCCGTCTCCCGAGACCGCGGCCGGAGGTGCTGCGGGGAGGAGCGTCCGGTAGGCGCGCCACGCGAGGTGCTCGAGACGCTCCACCGGGAACACGACCGGGGGAACGGTGAACACGCGCACGCCCGCCGGGAGCGCCTCCAGCCGCGACCGGTCGCCCTGAGGCTCGTCCCGCGTGATCACGTCGAGCCCCCATCCGCGCTCGCAGACGAACGTGGCGAGCTTCTCCCACCGCCGCGCGCCGACGGTGGTATCGGGCGGAAAATGGTAGCTGAGCAGGAGCAGGCGCGGCTGCCCCGGCTCCGGCTGCGCGTGCGCGAAGATCGGCGTGATGGACGTCATGACGCGTGCTCCACTTCTGCGAGCCGCGCCGTCACCAGCTCGGCGATCAACCGCGCGATCCCGCTCCAGTCGTGGGCACGCGCCGCGGCCTGGCGCGCCGCACGCAGGTGCGCGGCGTTCGCCTCGGGCCCGAGAGCCCGGGCGAGAGCCGCCTCCCACTCGTTCACTCCAGAAGCCACCATCACCAGACCCGGGGCGTCCACCAGCGCCGGCAGCGGCACGCTCACCACGGGACGGCCTCCCGCGAGATACTCGAAGAGTTTCAGAGGCGAGATGTATTTCGTGTAATCGTTACGCCGGTACGGCATGAGACAGACGTCGAAGTGTTGCGGATACCGTGCCAGCTCGGTGCTTCGCTTGCCACCCAACAGGTGAACGTTGGGGAGGGCAGACAGGCGCTCGAGCACGGGCGCCGCCTCCGGATGGGGGCGCCGCGCGCCGACGAACACGAACGACCACTCGGGGTGCCGCGTGGCGAGCGTGTGGAGCAGCTCCAGATCGAGCTGCTTCTTGATGAAGCCGGCGTACCCGAGCCGTGGGCGCGGGATGCGTGCCAGATCCGCGGGCTCCGGTCCCGGAGCGGCGAAGGCCTCGTACTCCACCCCGTTCGGGATGCGCACGCTGTGCGGGTTGAGCACCCCCTTGCGCGCGAACATGGTTGGCGAGAGGGTGATGAGCTGTCCGACGCCGCGGAGCAGCCGCTCCTCCCCCGGATCGATCGGCTGCTCGACTTCGGCGTGGGAGTACTCGTCGTACACGTGGTAGACGCTCAGATCGTGGGGCACGATGTCGAGCGCCGGGGCGAAGCGGCTGTGCCAGATGTAGAGCACCACCTTCCGGCACCCACGATCGACGAGACTCGCGCGCGCGGCGCGGAGTCGCGCGCGCGTGGTGGCACGCGCGAGCCAGCCCGGGTGGTGGAACACGGACTGATGCAGCGCGGCCTCGCGCACGATGAACGATGACGGCTGCCCCGGCACTGTGCCCTCGCGGGCGCGAAGACGGGGGTGCTGGAACGCCCGGCGCCACTCCGGCGCCGGATTGAGCCACGTGACGTGGAAGTAGCGCGCGAGCCGCGTGAGGATCTGGTGGCGCGAGGTCCACCGCGAGCCGTACTGGTCGACCAGGAGCGCCAGCACCCCGACGTCGGCGTGGAGCGGCCCGGCGACGCTCTCGGGAGAGGGGGGGCGGAACGAATCGGGCTCGGTCGGCGCCGCCGGCAGGGGAGTGTAGCCGCCGGGCTCCCGTCGCGCGTCCCTGGGAGGTGTATCGCTCAGCCCCATGCTCATCACTGTCCCCCGCGCGCCAGCGCGAGGAACGCGCGGACGCGGTCGCGGTGCAGCGTCCACATCACCGTCGCGTACACGGCCACTCCGGTCGCGACCTCCGCGCCCAGCGTCGACCGTGCCCGCGCCGCGACGGGGAGTACGGCGCGCACCGCCAGCACGGCGAGCGTCATGACGGCGGTACCGCTCGCCGCGGGCCACAGGTTGCGCAGGTACACCCCCGGAGAGAGATCGAGTATCCGGAACACGAGCCGGTAGGCGGGGAGCACCACCACCGGGTAGGCCAGAATCCACACCGCCGCCACCCCCGCCGCCCCCCAACGCGTGCCGAGAAAGAACAGGATCGGAAGCACGACCGCGGCGGCGACGGTGTACCACATGCTGTACCGCGAGTGGCCGGTGTAGATGAGCACCTGCGGCGTCACGGTGTCAATGGAGCGAATTCCACCGTACATCGCCAGGAGCTGCAGCGGCAGCACCGCGTTCGCCCACTGCGGCCCGAGCGCGACCGGGACGAGCACCGGCGCGGTGAGCGCGATCCCGGCCGCGGCCGGAAAGGTGATGACCGCGAGCCCCTCGATCACCGCCAGATAGTACCGACGAAGCTCAGGCCGGTTGGCGGCCACCGCCGAGAACACGCCGGGCGTCACCCGCCCCACGAGCGCGCTCACCCGCTCCAC
>DASUXC010000012.1:0-6247 GCA_036378095.1 Gemmatimonadaceae bacterium
CGGCGACGCGGGCCGCGCCGGGGCTGTGCCGGCCGCCAGCCACAGCACCCGCTCGCCGATGCGCCGTTCGCGCGGGCTGACACCGCAGGCGCTCACGCGGACCTCGTCGAGGCTCGCGATGGACCCCGGGCTCCCGCGCACCTGACCGTAGCCGAAGCGGAGGTGGTCGCGCGTGGACCCTGCCTCCACCCACACAGCAGCCCGGCGCATGCAGGCAGTCAGTAGGCTAAGCGCGAGTAGCGCCGGAACCACGCGGACCACGCGAGCCCTCCCTCGGGGAAGAAGTCGTCGCTTCCTAACGCGCATTAGCCAGAACTACATAAAACGTTTCGTACTGCGGCCACTTCAGCATAGCTCCCGCTGGTCAGGACTGCAACGCAAGATTGAACTGCCTACGTCACAGCCACTTGACCGCGCGGGCGGGGTTCGTTCGCGGCCTAATTAGGCTGCGAAAATGGACCGCATAGCGCCCAACCGTGATCGGTGCACGCTTGCCACCCGACACCCAGCCGGCGCACGCATTCTTACAAGAGCGCCACCCCACCTATCCCGCCACTGCTCCCTCACTCCCCACTCGGCCTGTCGAGTGGACTCATCACGCCCAGGCCTCCACGGTTCAGCACATGGGTGTAGATCATCGTGGTGCTCACGTCACGGTGGCCGAGCAGCTCCTGCACGGTGCGGATGTCGTAGCCGTCCTCCAATAGATGGGTCGCGAAGGAGTGGCGGAAGGTGTGGCAGCTTGCTCGCTTGGTTGTACCCGCGGCGAGAATGGCCATCTTCACGGCGCGCTGCACGGCGCTCTCGTGAAGATGGTGCCGCCGACGCTCGCGCGTGATGGGATGGACGTACTGCCTCGCGGCCGGGAAGATCCACTGCCATCGCCACTCGCGGGCGGCACCGGTGTGCTTGCGGGAAAACGCCTCCGGGAGCTCCACCGCGCCGGCGCCCGACGCGAGGTCGCGCACGTGCAACTCGTGCACTCGCGCGAGGTGCGCCCGCAACGGGGAGACGACGGCGGCCGGAAGCACGGTGATCCGATCCTTCCCGCCCTTGCCCCCACGAACGACGATCCGCCGCTGGTCGAAATCGATGTCCTTCACGCGAAGCGTGAGGGCCTCGAGCAGGCGCAGGCCGGCTCCATACAACAGAAGAGCGACGAGCCGCGCGGGGCCATCGATCCGCTCGATCACGGCACGCGCCTCGCCACGCGTCAGCACCACGGGCACGCGGTGCGGCCGCTTCGCCCGCACGATGCCGCGCACTTCCGGGAGGGGACGGCCGAGGACGTTGCCGTACAGAAACAGGAGCGCGCTCAATGCCTGATTCTGCGTGCTCGCGCTCACGCGACGCTCGGTCGCGAGCCCCGACAGAAACCGCCGCACGTCGCTCGCCCCGAGCTCGCGCGGATGACGCCGCCCACTCCACGCGATGTACCGCCTCACCCAGCCGACGTACGCTTCCTCGGTACGCCGGCTGTAGTGCCGCGCGCGAATGGCCTCTCGCACGCGGCCGAGCACGGTCGCGCGCCGCTGCGAGGGGGGAGGCGCCGCGGATGTGAACGGGGCAGGAGACGGGGACGACGTCGGCGCCGGCTGCGAGGGTAGTACGATGGTGGTCGAGTCCGGGTTCGAGTTCACTCCCGAGACTGACCGGTGGAGCGGCGTGCTCCGGCATCGCATTCCCGCGCGCGCTCTCGGTCGAGCGCAGGTGACTCTGGCGTCAGCCGCCGTCCGGCGTCGGCACGGCCTCGCCTCGCTCGTCGCCCTCCGGCGCGACCTCGGTGACCCGAAGGTCCGTCACGACGTGGCGCGGCGCCCCACCCCCCTCCTCACACCGGCGCCACCGACCGCAGCCCCTGGACGAGCTCGCGAAGCTGGGTCGCGCCACGGTGCAGGCTGGTCGCGGTGGCGCTCATCTCCTCGCACGCGGCGCTCTGCTCCTGGCTGCTCGCCGTCACCTCCTCGGCCGCCGACGCGTGCGACTCGGCCACGCGGGCGATCGACGTCATCCCGGCCGCCGCCTGCTCCACGGCGGTGATGTTCTCCTCCGCCGCCGCACCCACGCGGCTCGCCGCCACACGCGTACGCTCGGAGGCGGAGGCGATGGACGCGAGAACGTCGTCCACGGCCCGAGCCGCCAGCTCGATGTCGCCCACGTGCGCGGCCCCCTCCTCCATCGCGTGCGACGTGCTAGACATCCGCTCGGTGATCGACCGCGTCATCTCCACCACGCTCGCCGACGCGGAGCGCGCCTGCTCGGCGAGCTTCCGAACCTCGGTGGCGACGACGGCGAAGCCGCGCCCCGCATCGCCGGCACGCGCCGCCTCGATCGCCGCGTTGAGCGCGAGGAGGTTGGTCTGGTCGGCGATCCCGCGCACGGTGTCCACGAAGCCGGTGATCGCCGCCGTGCTCTCGTTGAGCGCGCGCACCTCACCCGCCGCGTGCTCCACGGTGGCCTTGATGTCGAGCAGGATGCGCATCGCGCGGTCCAGCTCCGCCCGCTTGGCCACCGACGACTGCTCGATCTCCTCCGCGAGCATGGTCACGTCGCTCGTCCCCACCCGGACGGTGTCGGCGTGCTGGCGAATCACCTGGAGCGCGCAGTCGATGTCGCGGAGCTGCTGCACCTGCGTCCCCGCGCCGGTGGTCACGTCGGCCATCGCCGTCGCCACCTGACTCGCGGCGTCGGAGATCTGCGCCGACGCCTCGGCCAGCTCGGTCGCCGAGCCGGCGACCTGCTGCGCCGTGACCGATGCGACCTCCACGACGTTGGCGAGCGACTCGCCGGTCTGGTTCATCGCATCGGCGAGCCGCTGGAACTCGTCGGGCATCGGGGTGTCGGTGCGCGCGCCGAGATCCCCGGCGCTCAGCCGGTGCGCGTGCGCCACCAGCGTCTGCAGCGGCCGGTCGATCGACCGCACCGTGCGCACCACGATGAAAGCGGCGATCAGCACGGCGGCGACGAGCAGGAGGGCCAGCGCCATCGACCGGCGCGCGGTGTCCCGCCGGAGACGCGCCGACGCCTCGCCCAGACGCGCCGCCTTGAGCTGGGCGAGATGGTCGATCTCCCCCAGCAGGGAGTCCACCACGGGGTGCGCGGCGAGCACCTGCGCGCTCGCCGCCCCGGTCCGGCCGAGGTCCACCAGCCGGTGCGCCAGGTTGTAGCGCACCTCGATCTCCGAGAGCCGGCTGTCGATGTCGGCGATGAGGCCGATCTCCGATGCCGTCTGCCCCGGGAGCGCGTTCATCTCGCGCTGCACGGCGTGCGCATCCCACCCGAGCTTCCGGAACTCGTTGTGCGTCGCGCTGTCGCGCGTGGACAGATAGTTGTTGGCGGCGTCGAGCCCGCGGGTGATGTCCCCGGAGAGCTGCGACGAGAGACGGCTCTCCCGTTGGATCCCCGCCAGCGCACGGTCCACCGTCCCCGCGGTGATCGACATCGACTCCCGGCCGAGAATCCCCGCGACGAGCACGAGCAGCACGAGCGCGCCGAACCCGAGGATGAGACGCCCTCGGATGGTGCCGAAGATCCGGGCAATGAGTGCGAACAGGGTGATCATCGCCCCGCGCCTCCCGTCAAGAGAAACGCGCCGTTGTGGACGCGCGTGATGTGGAACGCCGGCCGCGCGGGATCGCCCGTCGGCAGGAAGTGGATCGAGCCGGTGACGCCCGCGTACGCCGTCTTCTCGGTGAGCGACGCGAGATACCGGCGCACGGCGACACGGTCGTCCCCAGCCTCGCCGATCGCCCGCGCCAGCAGGTTGGTGGCGTCGTAGCCGAGCGCCGCGTTGAGGTCGGGCACGATCCGGTAGCGGGCCTCGAAGGCGGCGACGAAGCGCTGCACCTCGGGGCGCGGGTCCTGCGCGGTGAACGGCGTCCCCACGTAGGCACCCTCGGCGGCGGTGGTGTCGGCGATGATCCTCGCCCACCCGTCACCGCCGATGAAATCGACGTCGAGGTGCTGCCGGTGCGCCTCGCGCAGCGTGGCGATCCCGGTGATGTCCACGCCGGCGACGAACACGATGTCCGGGTGCCGCGTCCTGTAGTACGCGATGTACGGCTCGATGTCGGTGGTGCCGCCGGTGATCGGGTCCATGCTCAGCACTTCCCCGGCGAAGCTCCGGCGGAAGGCGTCCGCCAATCCGCGCCCGTACGAGTCGTTCTCGTAGAGGATCGCCGCCCGCTTGTGCCCCATCTGGGAGGCGAAGCGCGCGATGACGACGCCGTTGGTGGAGTCGCTCGAGATGACGCGAAAGATCCACGGCGAGATCCCGCTCAGGTCGGGGGAGGTGGCGGTCGTGGCGATGGCGGCGAGGTGGCCGTCGTACACCCGAGCCGCGGCGACCATCGCCCCGGAGTTCACGTGCCCGACGACGCCCACGATGTCGTGGTTGGCGACGAACTTCTGCGCGACGGCGGCCGCCTTCGTGCCGTTGCCGCCGTCATCTTCCGTGATCAGCTCGAGACGGCGCCCGTGGATGCCGCCGCTCGCGTTGATCTCGCTCACGGCGAGCTCGATCCCCTGCTTGGTGATGGCCCCGCCCGCCTGCGTCCAGGGTCCGGCCGCGGCGATGGTGATCGGTCGCGTCGAGTCGCTGCACCCGGCGAGGAGCAGGGCGCAGAGGGGGAGGATCTTGCGGTAGTTCAATGGGTGGATCCGCGGATGGTGCCGAGGGCCGCCGGAGGCATGACGATCAACGCCCCCCGCCATCGGCGATCAGGAGCGCGCCGCGGTGGACGCGCGTGATGTGAAACGCAGGCCGCGCCGGGTCCCCGGTCGGCAGGAAGCGAATCGGGCCCGTCACCCCGGCGTACTCCGTCCGCTCGGTGAGCGAGGCGAGGTACCGGCGCACCCTGGCGCGGTCGTCGCCCGCCTCGCCGATCGCGCGCGCGAGGAGACGCGTGGCATCGTAGCCGAGTGCCGCGTTGGCATCGGGGACGATGCCGTACTTCTTCCTGAACGCGGCGACGAAGCGCCGCACCTCGGGCCGCGGGTCCTCGGCGGTGAACGGGGTCCCCACGTAGGCACCCTCGGACGCGACCGTGTCGGCGGTGATGGTGGACCAGCCATCGCCGCCGATGAAGTCCACGTTCAGGTGCTGCCGGTGCGCCTCGCGGAGCGTGGCGATCCCCGTGACGTCGACCCCCGCGACGAAGACGATGTCCGGATGCCGGGTCTTGTAGTACGCGATGTACGGCTCCAGGTCGGTCGTCCCGCCGGAGATCGGATCCATGCTCACCACGTCGCCGGCGAAGCTGCGGCGAAACGCATCGGCGAGGCCGCGCCCGTAGGCGTCGTTCTCGTAGAGGATCGCGGCGCGCCGGTGGCCGACGGCCGACGCGAAGCGGGCGATCACCTCGCCGTTGGTGGAATCGCTCGAGATGATGCGGAACACCCACGGCGAGATTCCCGTGAGATCGGGCGACGTGGCGGAGGTGGCGACGGCGGCGAGCTGGCCGTCGTACACCTTGGCGGCGGCGACCATCGCCCCGGAGGTGACGTGGCCGACGACGCCCACGATGTCGTGGTTGGCGACGAACTCCTGCGCGACCGCCGCGGCCCTGGCGCCGCTCCCCTGATCGTCGCGCTCGATGAGCAGCAGCCGGCGGCCGTCGATGCCGCCGGCGTCGTTGATCTCATCGACCGCGAGCTCCACCCCCTGCTTGGTCAGCGCGCCGAACGACTCCGTCCACGGCCCGGCCGCGGCGATGGTGACCGGCCGCGTGGAGTCGCCGCACCCACCGAGGAGCAAGGCGCAGAGGGGGAGGATGGTGCGATAGCGCAAGGGGAGGACCGGATGAGTGTGATGCGGTACTCACCGGTGGGGACGCGCGACGCGACAGGGGTGTAACAGATGGGGGCTGGGGGCCGGGGGTTGGGGGTCAGGGGGGATGAGGCGGGGATGGGGGAGAGGGGTTGGGAGGACGGCACACCGCCCCGATCCCTTCCCGCCGTTCCCTGTCGTGGACGTTCCCGATTCCCTCTTCCCCATTCCCGCCTCATCCCCCCCAGCCCCCGGCCCCTGGCCCCTGGCCCCCAATCCCTAACGCGACCTCCAGCCTCACGCGTCGTAATAAAGGAAGAACTCGTACGGATGCGGCCGCAGGTTGACGGCGGCGAGGTCCTTCGTGCGCTTGAGCTCCAGCCAGGTCGCGATCACGTCGGGGGTGAACACGTCGCCGACGAGCAGGAACGCGTTGTCCTTCTCCAGCGCCGTGAGCACTTCGGCGAGCGAGCCGGGCGT
>DASUXC010000013.1:0-35087 GCA_036378095.1 Gemmatimonadaceae bacterium
CCGATGGCCGACAGCCGCGTCTCCCTCACCACACGCACAGAGGCGTTTCTCATGCAACTCGGAATGATCGGGCTCGGCAGGATGGGCGGGAACATGTCGCGGCGGCTCGTGCGCGCCGGGCACCAGGTGGTGGCGTACGACCGCGACGCCGCGGCGTCGAAGGCGCTCGGCGCCGAGGGGGCCGAGCCGGCGGCGAGCCTGGCGGACGTGTGCGCGCGACTCGCGGCGCCGCGCGTCGTGTGGATGATGGTGCCGGCAGGCGCGCCGGTGGACGACACCATCGCCGAGCTCCGTCCGAGCCTCGCGCGCGGCGACATCGTGATCGATGGTGGCAACTCGAACTACCACGACACCATGCGCCGCGGCGCGGCGCTCGCCGCCGAGGGGATCGAGTTCATCGATTCCGGGACCAGCGGCGGGATCTGGGGGCTCGAGAACGGCTACTGCCTCATGATCGGCGGGAGCGAGGGGGCGGTGGAGCGGTGCGCGCCGATCTTCGCCGCGCTCGCGCCGGAGCACGGGTGGGCGCGCGTCGGCCCCACCGGCGCCGGGCACTACGTGAAGATGGTGCACAACGGGATCGAGTACGGACTGCTCCAGGCGTACGCCGAGGGATACGAGGTCCTCCACGCGTCCAAGTCCTTCGACATCGACCTGCACCAGGTGGCCGCCGTCTGGAATCACGGGAGCGTGGTGCGCTCGTGGCTCAACGAGCTCGCCGAGCGCGCGTTCGCGCGCGATGCCTCGCTCGCCTCGCTCCGCGGGTGGGTGGCGGACTCCGGGGAGGGGCGGTGGACGGTGCAGGAGGCGATCGACCTCGACGTGCCGGCGCCGGTGATCACGCTCTCCCTTCTCGCGCGGCTGCGCTCGCGGCAGAGCGAGTCCTTCTCCGCCAAGGTGATCGCCGCGCTCCGGCACGAGTTCGGCGGGCACGCGGTGCACGAGCGATGACCGCGCCGGTCGTCGCCCCGTGCGCGCTGGACGAGGCGCGTCCGCCGGCGCTGGCCGAGCGGCGCGCCGGGCCGTGCACGATGATCATCTTCGGGGCCCGCGGGGACCTCACCCGGCGCAAGCTCCTGCCGGCGCTCGCGCACCTCGCGTGCGATGGCCTCCTCGATCCCACCTTCGCCGTGGTGGGCGTGGGGCGCGCGGCGGGAGGGGACGACGCGTTCCGGAGCGAGATGCGCGACGTGATCGACGACTCCGAGGAGTTGCGCGGCACGGGGTCCGCGACGCGCGAGCGGTTCCTCGAGCGCCTCTGGTGGGTGGAGGGAGATCTGCGCGCCGCCGACACGTACCAGCGGCTCGCCGACTGCCTGGCGAGCATCGAGGGAGCCGATGCGCCGAATCGCGGGCGGCTCTTCTACCTCGCCATCCCGCCCAGCCTCTACCCGGAGGTGATCCGGCATCTCTCCGTGAGCGGCCTCGCCCCGCGGGTCGACGATGACCGCGCCGCATGGGTGCGCGTGATCATCGAGAAGCCGTTCGGGCACGACATGGCGAGCGCGCGCGAGCTCAATCGCCAGGTGAGCGAGACGCTGGGGGAGCATCAGATCTTCCGCATCGATCACTACCTCGGCAAGGAGACCGTCCAGAACCTGCTCGTGCTGCGATTCGCCAACTCGCTGCTCGAGCCGGTGTGGAACCGCGACCACATCGCCCACGTGCAGATCACCGCGGCGGAGTCGGTGGGCGTGGAGCACCGTGCCTCGTACTACGAGGAGGCCGGCGTCCTCCGCGACATGTTCCAGAACCACCTGCTGCAGCTCCTCACGCTCACCGCGATGGAGCCGCCCAACACCTTCGAGGCGGACGCGGTGCGCACGGAGAAGGTGAAGGTGCTCGGCGCGATCGTGCCCGTCACGCCGGCGCTCGCGCCCACGATGTCGGCGGTGGGGCAGTACGGGGAGGGGATGATCGATGGAGAGCACGTGCGCGCGTACCGCGACGAGCCGGGGGTGGATCGGGCGTCGCGCGTCCCCACGTACGCGGCCGCGCGCTTCGAGGTGGCCAACTGGCGATGGGAGGGGGTCCCGTTCTTCCTGCGGTCGGGGAAGCGCATGCACCGGCGGGTGACGGAGATCGCCATCCAGTTCCGCCGGCCGCCGCACCTCATGTTCCCCCTCCGCGACGGGGAGCGCATCGAACCGAACGTGCTCGTCATCGGGATCCAACCTGACGAGGGGATCTCGCTGCGCTTCGAGGTGAAGGTGCCTGGCGTGGACGTCAGGCTCGCACCCGTGCGCATGGTGTTCTCCTACGCGGATGCCTTCGGTGCGTCCTCTCACTCGGCGTACGAGACGCTGCTCCTCGACTGCATGCTCGGCGACGCCACGCTGTTCACCCGGGCCGACGCGGTGGAGGGGGCATGGCGGGTGATCGATCCGATCATCCAGGGGTGGCAGCAGCTCCCCGCCGCCGACATCCCGATCTACGAGGCGGGGAGCTGGGGACCGGCCGGGGCGGCGGCGCTGATCGCGCGCGACGGCGCGCGTTGGCGCACCCCGTGACGGACACGCGCGAGGCGGGGAAGCGCGATGCCGCGCTCGAGGCCGTCGCGCGGCTTCGCCCGGGGCTCGTGGTGGGGCTCGGCACCGGCAGCACCGCCGTGCACGCGATCGAGGAGATCGGGCGGCGCCTCGCGCGCGGCGAGCTGCGCGACATCGTCGGCATCCCCACGTCCGAGATCTCGCGCCATCTCGCGCTCGAGCAGGGGATCCCGGTCGGCACGCTCGATGCGCACCCCGTGGTCGACATCACCATCGACGGCGCCGACGAGATCGATCCCGAGCAGCGGGTGCTCAAGGGGCGCGGAGGCGCGCTCCTCCGCGAGAAGATCGTCGCGTCGCGCTCGCGGCGCTGGGTGCTCATCGTGGATCGGACCAAGCTCACGCCGCGACTCGGCTCGCGTCATCCGCTTCCCGTGGAGGTGGTGCGGTTCGGCTGGCGCGGCCACCTGGATGCGCTGCGCGAGCTCGGCGCGCAGCCCGCGCTCCGCCTGCGCGAGGACGGCTCCCCCTTCGTGAGCGATGAGGGGCACTACATCATCGACGCGCGATTCCCCGACGGGATCCACCACCCCGCGTCGGTGGCCGACGCGCTGCGCCACCGCCCCGGGGTGGTCGAGACGGGGCTCTTCCTCGGCTTCGCGCCGGAAGTGATCGTCGGCGGACTCGACTGACGGTCACGCCGACTCGCTCGGCCCCCCGCTCACCACTCCCCCACGCGGCGCGCGCACGAACGCGTGATGACGCCGGCGTGCCGTCGGGTCCGCCGCACTGCACGCACGATGGCGGCACTCATCGTGCATTGTCTCTGGATCGCGCGCCCGTATCGACGACCTGGGGGCGCCCGCGACGAGCCGATGGCGCGCGCCGGTGCGGGCGCGATGGGAGCGTGGAGGAGTCGTCGAGAATGGTGGCACTCGCGTTCGACGGTCGTCATGGTGCACGTACCTGGCTGGCGCTGGTGGCCGCCGTCACGCTCGCCGCGTGCTCGGGCGAGCCCGCGCCGCGGTCGGCCCGCGCGGCGAGCGTGCCGTCCACCGCCGCGGCGCCCCCCAACAGCGACGCGGGGCGCGCGACGATCCCCGCCGCGGCGCGCGGCGCCGACGATGGCCAGTGGACCTGGGCGGGCAAGGATGCGGCAGGCTCGCGCTACTCCGCCCTGAACCAGATCACCACGGCGAACGTCGCCAACCTGCATCTCGCCTGGAGCTTCGCCACCGGCGTGACGCGCGGTCACGAGGCGGCTCCGCTCGTGGTGAACGGCCGGATGTACCTGGTCACGCCGTACCCGAACTACCTGTACGCGCTCGACCTCGGGAAGCCCGGCGCGCCGCTCCTCTGGAAGTACGACCCCAACACTCTCTCCGCATCGCAGGGCGTCGCGTGCTGCGACGTCGTGAATCGCGGCGCCTCGTACGCCGACGGCAAGATCTTCTTCAACACGCTCGACGATCAGACCGTCGCCGTCGACGCGGCCACGGGGAAGGAGGTGTGGAAGGTTCGCGTCGGCGACATCAACCAGGGGGAGACGATCACCATGGCCCCGCTGGTGGTGAAGGGGAAGGTGCTCGTGGGGAACAGCGGCGGCGAGATGGGGGTGCGCGGCTGGCTCACCGCGCTCGATGCCGGCACGGGACGGCTGCTCTGGCGCGCCTACTCCACGGGCCCCGACAGCGAGGTGAAGATCGGCCCGCGCTTCAAGCCGTTCTACGCCGCCGATCGGAAGCCCAACCTCGGCGTCTCCACCTGGCCGGGGACGGCGTGGCAGATCGGCGGCGGCAACGTGTGGGGGTGGCTGTCGTACGATCCCGAGCTGAACCTCGTCTACTACGGCACGGCGAACCCCGGTCCGTGGAATCCGGATCAGCGCCCCGGCGACAACAAGTGGACGAGCAGCATCTTCGCCCGCGATCCGGACACTGGCGAGGCGGTGTGGGCCTATCAGATGAGCCCCCACGATCTGCACGACTACGACGGCGTGAACGAGTCGCTGCTCCTCGACCTCGCCATCGGCGGACGCCGGCGAAAGGTGCTCCTGCACCCGGACCGCAACGGCTACGTCTACGTGATCGACCGCGCCACCGGCGAGGTGATCTACGCGCGTCCGTTCGTGCACGTGACCACCTCGACCGGCGTGGACACGCGGACGGGGCGCCTGACGATGAACCCGGACACGAAGCCGGTGCTCGGCCAGGTGGTGCGCGGCGCCTGTCCGGCATCGCCCGGCGGGAAGGACTGGCAGCCATCGGCGTTCTCGCCGCGCACCGGACTGGTGTACATCCCGGCCAACAACCTGTGCCAGGACGTCGAGAGCCAGACGGCGAGCTACATCTCCGGGACGCCGTACGTGGGGATGCTGGTGAAGATGTACGCGGGCCCCGGGGGGAACCGCGGCGAGTTCATCGCGTGGGACCCAGTGGCGGGGAGGAAGGTGTGGAGCATCGCCGAGAAGTTTCCGGCGTGGAGCGGCGCGCTCGCCACCGGGGGGGACGTGGTGTTCTACGGCACCATGGACGGGTGGTTCAAGGCGCTCGACGCGCGCTCCGGGAGGCTGCTCTGGCAGCAGCGGCTCGGCTCCGGCATCGTCGGCCAGCCGATCGCGTTCCGGGGGCCCGACGGCAAGGAATACGTCTCCGTGTACGCCGGTGTCGGTGGATGGTCGGGCGCCATCGTCGCGGGGGGGCTCGATCCGCGCGACTCCTCGGCGGCCCTCGGCTTCGTGAACGCGATGAAGGATCTCCCGGGCGTCACGCGCAAGGGCGGCACCCTCTACACCTTCGCGCTGCCATGACCGCCGCACGTGCCCGCGCCGTCGTCGCCATCGGGTTGGGCGCACTCGCCGCAGCGACGGGCTGCGAGCGCGAGGCGCGCCCCTTCCGCTCCACCGCCCTCACCGCGAGCGCGCCGGGGGAGGTCACGGTGAGCGTGCTCCAGCCGGGCCCGCGCGCGCCGCGCCCGGAAATGGCGGAGGGCCCGTACGACGAGAACGCGTACGCCATCGCCGACGGGAAGCGGCTCTTCGACGCGTACAACTGCAGCGGGTGCCACTCGCAGGGGGGCGGCGGGATGGGACCGCCGCTCATGGACAGCACGTGGATCTACGGGAGCGCCCCGGAGAACATCTACGCGACGATCATGGAGGGGCGCCCGAACGGCATGCCCGCGTGGCAGGGAAAGATCCCGAGCGACCAGGTATGGCGACTGGTGAGCTACGTCCGCTCCCTCGCCGGCCTCACGCGCAAGGACGTGCGCCCGGGGCGCAACGATGACATGCAGGTGAAGCCCGCGGAGTCGTCGATGCCGCGGCAGCGCGCCATCCCGAGCACCAAGCCCTGACCATGCGCGCCTGGAGGCACGGCACTGCGTTCCCGATCGCGCTCGTGGCCGTGGGGCAGCACGCCCAGAGCGCGCTCGACCCCGCGGGGCCGCAGGGGGATCGCTTCATCGGTCTCTGGTGGCTCTCGCTCGCCATCTCCGTCGCCGTGTTCGTTCTGGTGGTGATCGCGCTCCTGGTCGCGGCGCTGCGCCGACGACACGAGCCGGTGGCCGTGGAGCCGGTGGTCGCGCCGGAGCCGGCGGGGGAGCGCTCGCTCGGACGCGTGGTGAACGCCGCCGTCGCGGTGACGGTCGTGCTCCTCTTCGTGTGGCTCGTGGCCAGCGTGCGAACCGGGCGCGCCTACACGTCGCTCCGCGCCGCGGGGAGCGCGCGCGCCCCGGTCGAGGTGACGATCACGGGGCATCAGTGGTGGTGGGAGATCGAGTACCCGGACACGAACCCGAGCCTGCGCGTGACGACGGCGAACGAGCTGCACGTCCCCGTCGGCCGTCCGGTGGTGCTGAAGATGACGTCCACCGATGTCATCCACAGCTTCTGGGCGCCCAACCTCGGAGGGAAGCGCGATCTCATTCCCGGACACGTGACGACGATGTGGTTCCAGGCGGACACGCCCGGCGTGTACCGGGCGCAGTGCGCGGAGTTCTGCGGCTACCAGCACGCCCACATGGCGCTGATGGTCGTGGCCGAGCCGGCGGGCAGGTTCAGGGCGTGGCTCGCCGCGCAGCGGCAGCCGGCCGCGCCGCCCACCGACTCGCTCCGCGCGCGGGGCGAGCGCGTGTTCCTCGGCGCCGACTGCACGCTGTGTCACTCGATCGCGGGCACGCCCGCGGGCGGGCGGCAGGGACCCGACCTCACGCACGTCGGGAGCCGGCTCACCCTCGCCGCCGGCACGCTGCCGAACACGCGCCGCAACCTCGCCGGGTGGATCGTCGATCCCCAGTCCACCAAGCCCGGCTCGCTCATGCCGCAGAATCCGCTCGGCTCCGAGGATCTGCAGGCGCTCATCTCCTACCTGGAGGGGCTCCGGTGATGCGCGACGGAAGCGCGGCCCGCGCGGCCACGGTGAGCGTCGAGCCCGCGCTCGAGGAACGCCGGCTCGAGAAGGAGCACGAGGCGCTCGACGAGCAGTGGCGAACCCCGCCCGGGTTCGCCGGGTGGCTCATCAGCACGGATCACAAGTCGATCGCCGTGCGCTACATCGTGACGGCGTTCAGCTTCTTCATCCTCGGCGGGATCAACGCGGCGATCATGCGCCTGCAGCTCGCGCGTCCCGACGCCCACGTCGTGGGTCCCGACCTGTACAACCAGCTCTTCACGGTGCACGGGTCCACGATGATGTTCCTCTTCGCCGTGCCGGTGATGACGGCGTTCGGGCTGTACTTCGTCCCGCTCATGATCGGCACGCGGAACGTCGCCTTCCCGCGACTCAACAACTACGGGTACTACGTGTACCTCACGGGCGCGCTGCTGCTCTGGGGCGCGTTCCTGCTCAACATCGGTCCCGACACCGGGTGGTTCAGCTACCCACCGCTCTCCGGGCCGGAGTTCGCGCCGGGAAAGCGCGTGGACATCTGGGCGCAGATGATCACGTTCACCGAGATCGCGGCGCTCGTGACGGCGATCCAGATCATCGTCACCGTCTTCAAGCAGCGCGCGCCGGGGATGTCGCTGGGGCGCATGCCGCTCTTCGTCTGGGCGGAGCTGGTCGTCGCCTTCATGATCGTGTTCGCCATGCCCGCGGTGATGCTCGACAGCAGCTATCTCGCGATCGACCGGCTCATCGGGACGCACTTCTTCAATCCCGCCGAGGGGGGGGACGTGCTCCTGCACCAGCACCTGTTCTGGTTCTTCGGGCACCCCGAGGTCTACATCATCTTCATTCCCGCGCTCGGGATGGTGTCGGCGATCGTGGAGACGTTCGCCCGGCGGCCGATCTTCGGGCACACGGCGATGGTGCTGTCGATGATCGCCACGGGATTCGTCGCCTTCGGGCTCTGGGTCCACCACATGTTCGCGACGAGCCTGCCGCAGCTCGGGGAGGGCTTCTTCACGGCGGCGAGCACGATGATCGCCATCCCGAGCGGGGTGCAGATCTTCTGCTGGATCGCCACGATCTGGAGCGGGCGCCCGCGCCTCCGCGTGCCGATGCTCTGGGTGATCGGGTTCGTGATCCTGTTCGTGATCGGCGGGCTCACCGGGGTGATGATCGCGTCCGTCCCCTTCGACCTCCAGGTGCACGACACGTACTTCATCGTCGCGCACTTCCACTACGTGCTCATCGGCGGTTCGGTGTTCCCGCTCTTCGGCGCGTTCTACTACTGGTACCCCAAGCTCACCGGGCGGATGCTCAGCGAGACGCTCGGGAAGTGGAACTTCTGGCTGTTCTTCATCGGGTTCAACGTCACCTTCTTCCCGATGCACCTGCTCGGGCTGGAGGGGATGCCCCGGCGCGTGTACACCTATCCGGCGTCCATGGGGTGGGGGGAGCTCAACCTGCTGGCGAGCATCGGCGCGCCGATCATCGTGGCGAGCGTGGTGGTGTTCCTCGTCAACGTGTGGGTGAGCCGCCGGCGGGGCGCGCTCGCGGGGGAGAACCCGTGGGACGCGCCGACGCTCGAGTGGGCCACCAGCTCGCCTCCGGCGAGCTACGCCTTCGCGCACATCCCCGTGGTGCACGGCCGCACGCCGCTCTGGGACACCCGCGACGAGCTGCCGGTGGTGACGGGACTCCGCAGCGACTGCCGCGAGGTGCTCGTCACCGACCTGCTCGACGCCGAGCCCGATCATCGCTACGGGCAGGCGGGTCCGAGCGTCTGGCCGTTCGCGCTGGCCGTGGCGACGGCGGTCGGGATCATCGCGTCGATCTTCACGCCGTGGGGAACGCCGGTGGGCGTGGTGCTCGCCACGATCGCCCTCACGGGGTGGGTGTGGCCCAAGGGGCGCGAGCGGCGCGAGCTGCTCGCGGGGGAGCGCCTGTGAGAACGCGCGCGGTGCTCGACGTGCGCGACCTGCCGGAGCACGCCTTCGGGCACCGCGCTCCGCTCTGGTGGGGCACGGTGGGGCTCGCGCTGATCGAGGGGACGATGTTCGTCCTCGCGATGGCCTCGTACCTCTATCTCCGGATGGACTCGCGCACGTGGCCGCCGATCCGCACGCCGAACCCGGACCTGCTCATCCCGACGATCAACCTGGTGGTGATGCTGGCGAGCGTGGCGCCCATGGTCCGGGCGGACCTGCTGTCGCGGCGTGGCGGAAGCGTGGGGAAGATCCGCCTCGCGCTCGTGCTCGCGACGGTGCTCGGGCTCGCGGCGCTCGTGCTGCGCTGGTTCGAGTTCGACGCCTTCCACGTGCGGTGGGACACGAACGCGTACGGCTCGATCGTGTGGGCGATCCTCGGGCTGCACATGGCGGAGATCTTCGCCAGCGTGATGGAGGATGTCGTGTTCATCGTCTACACCTTCCGCTTCCCGCTCGACGAGAAGCACCGGGTGGACGTGAGCACCAGCGCGGTGTTCTGGTATTTCGTGGTGGCGATCTGGATTCCGTTGTACGTGCTGCTGTACTTCACCCCCCGGCTGGTGTAGGGCGATGGCGGAGCGATCGGTGGTCGGCGAGGAGGAGCGGCTGCGGTCGCGTGGGGCGGTGGGCGGGCTCTGGTTCGCGCTGCTCGCGCCACCGCTGACGTTCCTGGCGCAGCTCGAGGTGAACTACGCGATGGTGAGCTCGCTCTGCGAGCGGGGGTACCGCTGGCCGCTCACCCTGGTGACGCTGGTGGCGATCGTGGTGTGCCTCGCGGCGGGGGTGGTGGCGTGGCGTGCCTGGCGCGCGACGGACGGACCGTGGCCCGACTACGTGACGCCGGCGCCGTCGCCGAGGAGCCGGTTCATGGCGGCGCTCGGGATGCTCGTGAGCGCGCTCTTCCTGGTGCTGCTGGTGGCGCAGGCGATCCCGCCGTTCATTCTCACCGCGTGCCAGTGACGGAGCGGGTGAGCCGCGCGCGGGGAGCCTGGAGAGCGCGATGCACGCGGGAGCGTTAGCGGCCTGGCGGTTCGAGCCGGGGATCGTGGCGCCACTCGTCGCGACGGGGGCGGCGTACGCGCTTGGCGTGTACCGGCTCGCGCGGCGATCGCGGCGCGGACGCGCGGTCGGTCGGCGGAGCGTGGTCTCCTTCGCCGCCGGTTGGGTGACGCTGGCGGCGGCGCTCGCGAGCCCGCTGCACGAGCTGGGGGAGCGGCTCTTCTCGGCGCACATGGCGCAGCACGAGCTGCTCATGGTGGTGGCGGCGCCGCTCCTGGTGGTGGGGCGTCCGCTCGCGCCCATGGTGTGGGCGCTCCCGCGGCGGTGGCGGCGCGGCGCCACGGCGTGGAGCCGCTCGCGCGCGTGGCGAGCGGTGTGGGGGGTGGCGAGCGCGCCGTGGGCGGCGTGGACGTGCTACGCCGTGGTGTTCTGGCTGTGGCACGTGCCGCGAGCGTACGAGGCGGCGCTCGGGAGCGAGTGGGTGCACGCGCTGGAGCACGCGAGCTTCCTTGGGGCGGCGCTCCTGTTCTGGTGGTCGGTGCTGCCCGGGGCGGGGGGGCGCGGTCGCGGGCGGGAGGGGGTGGGGGTGCTGTCGTTGTTCACGACGGCGGTGCACTCGAGCATCCTCGGGGCGCTGCTCACGTTCTCGGCGGCGCCGTGGTACCCGGTGTACGAAGGGGGCGGGGCCGGCGTGGCGGGAGCGTTGGCCGACCAGCAGCTCGCGGGACTGGTGATGTGGGTGCCGGCAGGCGCCAGTTATGTCATAGTAGCGCTCTGGCTCGCGGCGCGGTGGATGCGTGAGAGCGACGCGCGCGCCGCCCGCTCCGAGCTCACCTTCGCTCGCATCGTCGAGAGGTGACCATGCCGCACGCGTCGCGCATCTCCATGAGTCGCTCGGCCGCGTGCGCCGCCCTGATCGCGCTCCTCGCCGGCTGCGATCGCGATGGGCACTGGCGCGACGCGCGACTGGCCACCGGTGGCGACCCCGCGCACGGGCGCGCCGCGATGCTGCACTACGGCTGCGGCGCGTGCCATACCATACCGGGCGTCCCGGGCGCCAGCTCCAAGGTGGGGCCGAATCTCTCCGGGATCGCGAGCCGCATGTACATCGCCGGCGTCCTCCCCAACACCCCGTCCAACATGATGCGGTGGATCGAGGACCCCCAGGGGGTCGATCACCTCACGGCGATGCCGGAGATGGGGGTGACGCCGCGGGATGCCCGGGACATGGCGAGCTATCTGTACGCGCTCAAGTGAACGTCAGAACGTCACTCCCGCGTACACCGTCCACACGCGATTCCTCGCGACGGCGCCGAGTACCTCGAGCGCCTTGGTGAGGCCGTGCGTGTACCCCGCGCCCACCGTGACCGTCTCCGAGCCGGCGGCGAAGTCGAGCCCTGCCTCGATGCGCCCGGCGACCACCACCGGCTTCGTGTCGAAGCCTCCGCTCAGGAAGTCGTTCGCGTCCTTGCAGGAGATGCTCCCGCTGGCTCCCTGCGAGCTTCCCGTCAGCGCGCACCCCACGCGCACGCCCACCGATGGCCCGAGCGCGATGAAGGGGTGTGTGCTACCGGGCGTCGGGAAGGCGTAGCGCACGAGGATCGGCAGGCGGAGGTAGTCGAGCTTGAGCGAGCCGCTCGTGTCGCCTCCATCGACTCCGTCCGTCGATGCGCCTTCCAGGGAGAGGAGGAGGGCGGGGCGGAGCGAGAGTCCGGCGCCGAGCGGCTTGTCGAGGTACGCGCCTCCCACGAAACCCGTGCGGCTCCCGGAGCCGGTGACGTCGCCTCCCCCCAGCTTCGCGAAGTTGAGTCCCGCGACAATGCCGTACCGGATGCGCGGCGCGGGCGCGGTCATGACCTGGGCGCGAGCGGGCACCGCGAGGAGCAGGGCGATGGTCGTGAGCGGGAGATGGTGCGCGCGAAGGTGCATGTCGAGGCTCCGGTGAGCGGTCGGCGACGAAGACGGCGAAATGGAAACTGATGGTCAGGGAGGATGTCGCGCCCCACACCCCACCGCCACCCCCGACATCCTTCAACGCACTCCATCCGCGGCGCGCCCCGCGCCCGACGTCCTCCTCGTGCCGCACGCCTCGTGCGGCGTTGCACGCCTCGCTGGCTCGGCACCGCCCCCGCGGTCCATTCACTGTTGTAAAGCCGAAGTGAAGGAACCGCGAATCTTCCTCGATTCGCGTCCCAACCCGTCACCCCAGCAGCATCATTTGCTGCGAGTCCCGTCCGGCACGCGAGCACGCCGGCGGGGCGTACCCACGCCCAGCGCGATTCCACCGCGCATCTCCCGGGCGGGGCCGCTCACCATTCACCGTGACGTGACGAGGAGGAAGGATGGAACTTCGATTCCGTCAGTTGCTCGCGGCCGTCGCGTTCGCCGCACTGCCCACCGTGGCCGCCGCCCAGCAGGGCGCCACGGTCAGCGGGCGCGTGACGAACGAGGCGGGTGCACCGCTGGCCAACGCCAGCGTCTACCTGCAGGGTTCCAACATCGGGACCCTCACCAAGGATGATGGCGCGTACAGCTTCGCCGTCCCCGCCGCCCGCGTGAACGGGCAGACGGCGACGATCGGCGTGCGCCTCATCGGCTACCGCGAGGCCAGCGCAGAGGTCACGCTGTCGGCGGGCACCATTCGCCACGACTTCGTCCTGACGTCCAGCCCCGTGCAGCTCCAGGGCGTCGTGGTGACCGCGCTCGGGCAGCAGAAGGAGAAGAGCCAGCTCGGTACGGCGCAGCAGCAGCTCGGCGCCGAGGAGCTCAACTCCACGCACGACCAGAACTTCGTCAATCAGCTCGAGGGGAAGGTGTCGGGCGTGACGATCACCGGGTCGGGAACGCAGGGCGGCTCGACGAACATCGTCATCCGCGGCGCGAACTCGATCTCCGGGAACAACCAGCCGCTCTACATCGTGGACGGCGTCGCCGTGTCCGACCGTGATCTCGGCGGGCACCCCGGCGGCGGCACCACGCTCGACGGCGGGTGGGACTTCGGGAGCGCGATCAGCGACCTGAACTCCGAGGACATCGCCAGCATCTCCATCCTGAAAGGCCCGAACGCCGCGGCCATCTACGGCTCGCGCGCGGCGAACGGCGTGGTCGTGATCACGACCAAGAAGGGGCGCAACTCCGATGGGAAGATCCAGACGCGCCTCAACACCACGTACACCTGGGACAAGGTCGGCATCCTCCCCGACTACCAGAACCTGTACGGGCAGGGCGCGAAGGGGCAGTTCAAGTACGTCGACGGGAACGGCGGGGGCATCCAGGACTTCAACGACCAGAGCTTCGGCCCGCGCCTCGACGGGCGCCTGATCGACCAGTTCACCGGTCCGCAGCAGCCGTGGGTGGCGCACCCGGACAACGTCGAGAGCTTCTTCAACACCGGCCACACCTTCGCCGCCAACCTCTCGGCGAGCGGCGGTACGGACAAGGCCAACGCGCGCCTGTCCGTGGGCGCGGAGAACACC
This sequence comes from Gemmatimonadaceae bacterium, assembly GCA_036378095.1. Lineage (GTDB taxonomy): Bacteria > Gemmatimonadota > Gemmatimonadetes > Gemmatimonadales > Gemmatimonadaceae > JADGGM01. The sequence goes on from DASUXC010000013.1 coordinate 13,338, forward strand.
TCCGGCATCGTGCCGAACAACTTCTTCCAGAAGTTCAACGGCGCCCTCACCGGCGGTCTCAAGATCAACGATCGCCTGAGCACCACCGCCAGCCTGCACTTCAGCCGCAACAACGGGTTGAACCGTCCGGGCACCGGCTACAACTCCGGCATCATGGAGCAGTTCATCTGGTTCGGCCGCCAGGTCGACATGAACGCGCTCCGCGCCGGCTGGGACAAGTACGACGCGAACGGCCGCCACTTCAACTGGAACCAGAGCTATCACAGCAACCCGTTCTGGCTGCAGTACGGCAACCGTGAGAGCGACGTTCGGAACCGCTTCATCGGCTCGGTCGCGGCGACGTATCAGCTCGCGGACTGGGCCAGCGCGACGCTGCGCAGCGGCTCCGACATCTACGACTTCGGGATCCAGCAGGACGTCGCCCCGGACAACGTGAGCTGGGCCGGCGCCGGGCTGGTGAACCTGAACTACCAGGGCGGCTTCACGTCCTACCACGCGAACAGCAACGAGAACAACACCTCGCTGCTCGTGCAGGCCAGCAAGCCGGTGTCCACGCACCTCCAGCTCGACGGGACGGTCGGCTACAACAAGCGCTACGCGCGCTTCAAGCGCTCGTCGATGACCACCGATGGGCTCACGGTGGCCGGCATCTACGACGTGTCCAACGCCGCCATCCCGCCCCAGCTCGACCAGTACAGCGAGCTGCGCCAGACGAACAGCGTGTACGGCTCCGCGTCGTTCACGTGGGATGGCTGGTGGACGGTGGAGGGGACGGCGCGCAACGACTGGTCGTCCACGCTCCCGAAGGGAAACAACTCGTACTTCTACCCCTCGGTGAACACCTCGATCGTGCTCACCGACGCGATCCCGTCGCTCAAGTCGAACGTGCTGTCGTACCTCAAGCTGCGCGGCTCGATCGCCAAGGTGGGTAACGACGCCGATCCGTACCTGCTCGAGACCACGTACGAGGGGCAGTCCACGAAGTTCGGGTCGCTGCCGCTCTACACCATGAACGACGCCATCGCCAACAAGGACCTCAAGCCCGAGGAGACGAAGTCGAAGGAAGTCGGTCTCGAGATGAGCCTGTTCGGCGACCGGGCGAGCATCGACCTGAGCTACTACGACAAGGCGACCACGGACCAGATCTTCAACATCACCGTGGCACCGACGTCCGGCTTCACGCAGAAGGCGATCAACGCCGGGAAGATCACGAACAAGGGCTTCGAGGCGCTGCTCAACCTCACGCCGATCCGCACGCAGGGCGGCTTCGAGTGGAACACCACGTTCAGCTACTCCCGCAACCGGAGCAACGTGGCCGAGCTCTACCCGGGGATCAACACGATCGTCCTCGGCGGCACCTGGTACGCCACCACCGAGGCGCGCCTGAACCAGCCCTACGGCGCCATCTACGGCTTCAGCTACCTGCGTGACAGCACGACCGGCCAGCTCCTGCTGCACGACGGGCTCCCGCAGCTCGGCCCGCAGAAGGTGCTCGGCACGGTGCAGCCCGACTGGGTTGGCGGCTGGAACAACCAGTTCAAGTTCAAGAACCTGTCGTTCGGCTTCCTCTTCGACATCCACGAGGGCGGGAGCATCTACAGCGTGAGCAACATGTTCGGGACGTACACCGGCGTGTTCGCGAACACGATCAAGGGTCGCGAGAACGACTGGAACGATCCGGGGCTCGTCATCAAGGGGATCGACGACGCGACCAACGCGCCGAACACGACCACGGTCACGGCGGAGGACTACTACCAGTCGCTCTTCCCGATCCACGAGGCGTTCACCTACGACGACAGCTGGATCAAGCTGCGCGAGGTGCGCTTCGGCATCGACCTGCCGTCGTCGATCACGAGCCGGCTCCGCGCCTCGTCGGTGAGCCTGGCGTTCGTGGCCCGCAACCTCTGGACGCACACGAACGTGCCGAACATCGACCCCGAGTTCGCCTACAGCACGGGCAACTTCCAGGGGATGGAGTTCGCCGCGCTTCCGACGCCGAAGAGCTTCGGGCTCAACGTCCAGATCACGCCTTGACGCCCCCGAACCGAGAGACGACACAATGACGATCAACAGAATTGGATCGGTTGCCGTGGCGTTCGGGGTTGCCGCCGCGCTGGCGGCGTGCAGCAACGACATCACGAACCTGAACGAGAACCCGAACAGCCCGGTCAGTGCGCCCCCCGGCGCGCTGTTCACGCAGGCGACGCAGACCAGTGCCTCGCGCTGGCTCGGCACCACGTACAACATGCGCGGCACGGAGTTCGTGGCGCAGCACCTCGCCGAGGTGCAGTACCCCGACGAGGATCGCTACTCGCGCCTCCAGGGGCCGCAGACCACGAGCACCTTCGACCGCGCGTACACGCGCGAGCTCGAGGACCTGCGCAAGGTCATCGCCGCCGGCGAGGCGGAGAGCAACGCCGCCATCTACGGTCCGGCGCTCGTGCTGCGCGCGATCGACTTCGAGTACCTGACGGACAGCTGGGGCGACATCCCGTACACGCAGGCGCTCCAGGGCGACACCACGACGGGGAGCCTCGCGCCGTCGTACGACACGCAGCAGAGCATCTACACCGATCTCTTCGCGACGCTGCGGCGAGCCTCCACCGACATGGCCAGCGCGACGGGGGCGGACCTCGGGAGCGCCGATCCCATCTACGGCGGGAATCTCGAGCAGTGGGTGAAGCTCTCGAACTCCCTGCGTGCCCGCATGGCCATGCGGATCGTGAACAAGGATCCGAACACCGCCGAGACCGAGCTGGCGGCAGCCCTCTCCGATCCCGGGAAGCTGATCGAAGACAATGCCGACAATGCCATGGTGGCCTGGCCCGGAGACGGCGTGTACGACAACCCGTGGGCGGACAACTTCCTCACCCGCGATGACCACCGGATGTCGCAGACGCTCATGAACATCCTCGTGGCCAACTCCGATCCGCGCACGCAGGTGTTCGCGCAGGCGGTGAAGGACAGCACGTTGTATCCCGGCGGGTACGGCGGCATGCCCAACGGACTGAACTCCAGCGATGCGGGTACCTACGCGAACACGGCATCGAAGGTCGGGAAGATCTTCTACGACTTCACCACGCCGTCGTACTTCATGACCGCCGCCGAGGTGCTGTTCATCAAGGCGGAGGCGGCGGAGCGCGGGATGGCGGGGCTCTCGGCCAGTCAGGCGCAGGGCTTCTACAATGCCGCGATCACGGCGTCGATGGAGCAGTGGGGGATCACCGATCCGGCCGTCATCAGCGCCTACCTCGCCCAGCCCAACGTCGCCTACAAGGGCGGCATCGATGGCCAGAAGCAGATCGCCGTGCAGAAGTGGATCGCCCTGTTCGGCGATGGCGGGAACGCGTGGGCCGAGTGGCGCCGTACCTGCCAGCCGGCCACGATCAAGCACGGCCCCGACGCGATCGTGGACTTCGTGCCGCGTCGCTTCGAGTACTCGCAGACGGAGTACTCGGTGAACGGGGACAACGTGTCGGCCGCGCTCAGCCAGATGGGTGGCGGCGACACGTTCGACACGCGCATGTGGTGGGACACCAACCCCACCGCCGCGCCGACGTTCGAGACGACGCAGACGTGCGCGGGGTCGTGATGGGCTAACCAGGCTCTCGGCCATCGGCTCTCGGCCATCGGCTCTCGGCCATCGGTAACTGCCCAGCGTAGAGAGCTCTCGGCGTGTGCCGTAGCCGAGAGCCGAGAGCCGAGAGCCGAGAGCGAAACGACGATGCCCCCCGGTTTCCCCGGGGGGCATCGTCGTTTCGGCCAGCGCGCCGCTACTCGTTCTGCTGCCGGGAGTAGATCAGGATCAGCCCGTACGGGTTCGCCATCACCCCGGGGCGCTGCGACACCCCCATCGGGTACACCTCCACCCGGGCGATGTCGGCGGTGTCCATCCCCTCGAGCACGCAGGTGTTCGAGGTGTGCTGCCCATCCACGTAGATCGACGGGTTGGAGGGAGTGATGAGCGTCGAGCGGCCGCGAATGATGACCTCCGGGCATTCGTCCGTCTGCCGTACCTGGAGCCCGGGGACGCGCTTGCGCAGGATGTCGAGGAGGGGGCGCGACTCGTCGCGGATCTCGTCACCCGAGATGACGATCATCTGCAGGTTCCGCGAACCCGGTGTCTCCGCGTACTCGGTGCTGGGCACTGCCTGGGAGGAGATGAGTCCGCACGCCGTCGTCGCGGCGAGGGCGAACCCCGCCGCCAATCGGTGGGCCATGTTCCGGCGCATGATGCCTCCTGGCTGGAGAATCGCGCCGCCCGTGCCGGTGACCTACGACTGCAGCCGGTACCCGAGCTTCCTCACCGTGAGGATGTGCCGCGGCGCTGTCGGATCGTCTTCGAGCTTCTCCCGCAGATTGGCGATGTGCGCGTCCACGGTGCGGCTGACCACGCTCGCCTCGTAGCCCCACACTTCGCGCAGCAACTCCTGCCGCTGCGCCGCCGCGCCCCTCCGGCGCAGCAACGCGAGCAGGAGATCGAACTCCATGGGTGCCAGGGGGACCGGCTTGCCCCGGCGGCGAACCTCGCGCGTGGCCGGCTCCACCTCGACCACGCCGAAACGATACCTGGGCGGGTCCACCTCCGGGGCCGCCGGAGTGGCGGCGTGCGGCAGGTACGACCCGCTCGTCCGGCGCAGCAAGGCATCCACCCGCGCCAGCAGCTCCAGCACGCCGAACGGCTTCGTCATATAGTCGTCGGCGCCGATGCGCAACCCCTGCACTTTGTCGGCCTCGGCGGCGCGTGCCGTCAGGATCAGCACTGGGGTGAGATTCCCCTCGTCCCTGAGCTCCCGGAGCACGCGAAAGCCGGAGAGCCCGGGGAGCATGAGATCGAGGATGATCAGCCCCGGTGGAGGGACCGTGCGCGCCCGCGAGAGCGCCTGCTCTCCGGTGGAGGCGATCTCGATCTCGTACCCTCCCGTTTCCAGCGCCGTCGCCAGGCCGAACGCGAGGTCCTCGTTGTCCTCGACGACCAGAATGCTCGTCATCCGTGATGCCTCAGCTGTGGGCGTGCTCCGCGGCCGCGGGCGCGGTGGGCGCGGTCGGCGCGGGGGGTGCGGGGTGTGCGTTGCCCGCGTTCAGGTGCGGGGGCGCGCTCGCCACACCCGACGTGAGCGAGCCGGCAGCCCGCCGAAGCTCGATCACCACGCGAGCCCCGCGCCGCGGCGCGCTCTCGACCCACACCCGCCCGCCCATCCGGCGTACGAGGTCGCGGACGACGGCGAGTCCGAGTCCGCTCCCTGGCGCGTGCGATGTGGTGTCACGGGGATCGAATCGATAGAAGGGACGCCAGATGCGCCCGCGCTCCCGCTTGGGGATTCCCGGCCCCTCGTCATCCACGGTGATGCGCGCCACGCGCTCCTGCGCCGCCAGACTCACCAGCACCGTCTGTCCCGATGGACCGAACTTCACCGCGTTGTCCAGTACGTTGAGCAGGACCTGCCTGAGCGCGTGAGGGCAGATGTCCGCCTCCAGCCCATCGGCGAGCCGCGATTCCACGGTGGTGCCGCGCGACGCGGCGAGCGGGCGAAACGTGTCGAGCGTATCCGCGATCTCGCAACCGAGGTCGGCGCGCGAGAGCGGAAGGGGGCCGTCGGAGCGCGTGGCGCGGGTGAACTCGAGCACGTTGTCCACCAGGTGGCTGAGCCGGCGCGCCTCCTGGTCGATGATGGTGAGGCACCGCCGACGCTCCTGCTCCGTGCGCGGGCGGCCGAGCTGCACCAGCTCGGCGAACATGCGGATCTGCGCGAGCGGCGTGCGGAGCTCGTGCGAGATCCCGGCGAGGAACTCCTCCCGCATGCGGGCGAAGTGCTCCTCCCGCCGGATGAGCACGAGCGCCGAGGCGAGGAGCACGGCGCTCGCCGCGAGGAGGAGCATGAGGAAGGGGAGCTGCGAGCGGGGGAGCCCGCCGCTCACCAAGGCCATCGCGACGTCGGGGCGCAGCGTGAGCCGCGTGAGCACCGCGCCGCGCCCCACCCCCGTCTGCACGGTCGCCTCGTACGGGCCGGGGTACTGCACCGCCGACCGGTAGAGCGGCACGCCGGCGGCGTCGGTCACGAGGAGGGAGAAGAGCGAGTCGTTGGGGAGGGAGTCGGTGAGCGCCGGCGGGAGGATCGACAGCTCGGAGGCCACCCGCGCGAACACGGAGTGCTCGCCGGAGAGGAGGCAGGTGGGGAAGGCGTAGACGGCGAGCGGAACGCCCTGGGGATCGCGCACCACGGTGTAGGCGAGCAGTCGCTCGGGGAGCGGATCGGGGCGGGACACGACGCCCCGCATGCCGACGGTGAGGAGCCCGCCACGCGCCGCCTCCCCTCGGGCGACCAGCTCGTGCTCCAGCCACTCCGGCGGCGCCATCGCCCGGGCAGGCCCGACGCTCAGCAACTCCCCCGTGCGCAGGTCCAGGCGATGGACCACGCGCTCGGGCTGCGGCGTGCCGGGGCACGGATCGCTCCTCTGGACCGACGCGAGCAGCACCTCCGGCGGGGGGAGCGGAGCCCCGGCTTCCTGCCCATGGTAGCCGTCGAGGGGGGAGAAGGCGCTCTCCAGGGCGTCGTCCAGATGTTCCGTGGCCATGGCCGAGAAGAGCCACGCCGCGGACTCGGCGTCGCCCCTCAACGTGCGCTCCACGGCGATCCCCCGGAACCGGGCGGCGACGCGCGCCCGGTAGGCGAGCACCAGCGTCGTCGCCAGACAGGCGACGAGCAGAGCGTAGAGGAGGAAGCCGGCCCGGCGGGCGTGGAGAACGCCGCTGCGCCAGAAGGGAGGGACCATGGGGTTTTACCGCCTGGATGCCCGATGCCGTGTTCGGGATCGGCAGGGGAGTGTAAACGGCCACGCCCCACCTGCCTCAGCAAGATAACGCTCTCCGCACGAGCCCGCATCAATTTCGATAATCAGATGTAGCGAATGTACGGAATTCGCAATTCCGGGGAAACTCCCGGTGCGGTTCACTCGCGTGAGGGGTGAAGGAGGGGGGAGGAGGGAGCCGGCCGGTGCCTCCAGCAGCCTTTCCAGTTCCGGGACCCGCTGGTACGCCGAATGCCGCCACCACGCATTGGGCGCTCGTGGGGAGCGCTCCGAGCGGGCTCACAGATGGGTCCGCGGCCGAATCAGTGGTACTCGAACTCGGCACTGCACAGCAGGAGGCATCTCATGGAAATGACGGTTGCGCACCGGCACGACTCCCAGGTGCGGACGGCCACCGGACTGGCCTTTCTCGCGGGGCTCTGGCTCATCATCACCCCGTGGATCTACGGCGTGGCCAGCCGCGCGGGGCTCGCGTGGAACAGCATCATCGTGGGGATCATCGTGGCCGTACTCTCGGCCATTCGCTTCCTCGCTCCGCGCTCCGCCGTGGCCGCGAGCTGGATCGTGGCGCTGGCCGGCGTGTGGACGATCATCTCGCCGTGGATCTACGGCTACGCGTCGAACGTGGCGCTGCTCTGGAACAGCGTGATCGTCGGGATCATCGTCGCGATCCTCGGCGTGTGGAGCGCCTCGGCGGGGCGAGGAGAAGTCGCGGTGTGAGCGGCGTGCGGGGCGCCGAAGGCGGGGCGCGGGGCGCGGGGCGTGGGTTGCGTTGAACAGTGACTGAGCGGCACGCAGCCGGCGACTGCCGGCCGCGTGCCGCATTCCGTTGTGCCCGCACCCCGCGCCCCGCACCCCGCACCCCGCGCCCCGCCTCTTGCCGTCCACGCTCCCGCGCACTCCCTTATCCTCCAACTCCAACTCACCAAACACGAGGCACCGGGCATGAAGCGAGGAACGTCGTCGCGGTCGGTCGCTCCGCTCCTGCTCGCACTCGCCGCCGCCGCGCTCCCCGCGCGGGGAGCGAGGGCGTTCCAGGCGGCGGCACGTGCGGACTCCACCAACCCCGATTCGATCACCCATCTGCAGTTCCGCAACCTCGGCCCGTCCGTCGCTGGCGGGCGGGTGGCGTCCGTGGTCGGGATCCCGGGGGATCCCAACACCTACTACGTCGGCGCCGGCGGTGGTGGCGTCTGGAAGACCACCGATGGCGGCAACACGTGGAAGGCGATCTTCGAGAAGCAGCCCACGGCGTCCATCGGCGCCATCGCCCTCGCGCCGTCCAACCCGAACATCGTGTGGGTGGGGACGGGGGAGGGGAACCCGCGCAACGACGTCGTGAACGGGCATGGGGTGTACATGTCCCCCGACGGCGGGCGGAGCTGGCGGTTCGCCGGGCTCGAGGACGTGGGGCAGATCAGCCGCATCGTGGTGGACTCGACGAACCCCGACCGGGTGTTCGTCGCCGCGCTCGGAACGATCTGGAAGCCCAACGCGCAGCGAGGCGTGTTCCGCACCACCGACGGTGGAAAGACGTGGAAGAAGGTGCTGTTCGTCAACGACACCACCGGCGCCGCCGAGCTCGTGATGCAGCCGGGGAACCCGATGGTGCTGTTCGCCTCCATGTGGCAGATGCGCCGCTTCCCGTGGGAGCTGGTGGATGGCGGCCCGGGGAGCGGGATCTGGCGCTCGACCGACGGCGGCGACACGTGGACCCGGCTGAAGGAGGGGCTCCCCGACGGCCAGTACGGGCGCATCGCGCTCGCCGCCGCGCCGAGCAACCCCGCGCACCTGTACGCCCTCATCGAGGCGAAGAAGGGGATGCTCTGGGAGTCTCGCGACATGGGGGACCACTGGACGAGCGTGAGCGAGAGCCACGCGCTCGACGTCCGGCCGTTCTACTTCTCCCTCGTGAACGTCGATCCCACCGACGAGCGGCACCTGTTCTTCTCGTCGTTCCAGCTGCAGGAGTCCACGGACGGGGGGAAGACGGTGCACCCGATCGAGCGGCGCGTGCACCCCGACCACCACGCGCTGTGGATCGATCCCGCCAACCCGAGGCGGATGATCCAGGGGAACGACGGGGGCGTCTACGTGACGCGTGACGGCGGGCGCACCTGGCGCTTCCTGAACAACCTTCCGATCGGCCAGTTCTACATGGTGGCCGTGGACAACAGCACGCCGTACAACCTGTGCGGAGGGCTGCAGGACAACAACGCGTGGTGCGGTCCGTCGAACACGCTCACCGGGGGCGGATCGAGCGGCGCCGAGTGGCGGGCGGTCACCGGGGGCGACGGCGAATACGCCGTGCCCGCGCCGAGCGACTCGAGCGTCATCTACGTGGACTCGCAGAACGGCTTCATCACCCGGCTCGACCTGCGCACCGGGGTCTCCCGCTTCATCCGCCCGTACCTCGAGGGGGTGGAGTCGACGGAGCCGTCGAAGCTGAAGTACCGCTTCAACTGGACATCGCCGATCGCCGTCTCGCCGACGAACGCCGACGAGGTGTTCCTCGGCGCGAACGTGCTGTTCAAGTCCACCGATGGCGGGCAGCACTGGACGGTGATCAGCCCGGACGTGACGCGGAACGAGAAGGCGAAGCAGGTGACGAGCGGCGGCCCGATCCAGCACGACATCAGCGGCGCCGAGACGTACAACACGATCCTCTCGATCACGCTCGCGCCCACCGACACCAACGTGATCTGGCTGGGCACCGACGACGGGAACGTGCAGGTGACGCGTGATGGCGGGCGGACGTGGACGAACGTGCGACCGAAGGCGAAGGGGCTGCCCGACGAGGGGCGCGTGTACCAGGTGGGCGTGTCGCCGTTCGACGCGGGGACGGCGTACGTGACGCTGGACTACCACATGTTCGCGAACGACCGCCCGTACGTGTTCAAGACCACGGACTACGGGAAGACGTGGACGGCCATCTCCGCCGGACTGCCGGACGACGCGGCGGCGCACGTGGTGCGCGAGGATCCCAACCGGCGCGGCTTCCTCGTGCTGGGCACGGACAACGGGCTCTGGTACTCGCGCGATGCGGGCGCGCACTGGCGGTCGCTCCACTTCGCCTTCCCCACGGCACCGGTGTTCGACGTGCAGTTCGTGAAGCGGACGAAGGACCTGGTGGTGGCCACGCACGGGCGCGGGCTGTTCGTGCTCGACGACGTGACGCCGCTGGAGGAGCTGTCGCCCGAGGTCGAGGCGAAGGCGCTGCACCTGTTCTCGGTCGAGCCGGCGACGCTGTGGCACGGCGACGAGACCGAGGGAGCGCCGGCGTCCGAGTTCCGGGCCCCGAACCCCGCGCCGGGCGCGGTGATCAGCTACTACCTGAAGAAAGAGCTGAAGCCGAGCGACGCCGAGAAGGCGGCCAAGCACACCCCCGTCGCCATCAGCGTGACCGACGCGCGCGGCGACACCGTGTACGCCGGGTGGGGAGCGGCGAAGGCGGGGATCGACCGCTTCACGTGGCGGCTCTCCTACTCGGGCGCCACGCGGCTCACCTTCGAGCCGCGTCCGCCGCAGGAGGAAGAGGAGCAGAACGAGCCGGAGGAGGGGCCGTTCGGTCCCGCCGTGCTCCCCGGCACCTACACCGTGCACGTCACGGCGGCCGGGCAGACGCTCTCCGAGCCGGTGTCGGTGCGCGCCGACCCGCGCATCCCGTTCGACACCGCGGCGGCGCGGGCGCAGCTCGCCGCCGGGCTCGAGCTGCGCGACCAGGTGTCGGCGGAGGCGAAGATGCTGAACGGGCTGCACAGCCTGCGCACGCAGATCGCCAACCTGCGGACGACGCTGCGCGAGACGGCGGGATCGGGGGCGGGGGCGGGGGCGGGGGCGTCGAAGGACACGACGGTGCTGCACGCGGCCGACGCGCTGGACAAGAAGATCCAGGCGCTCATGGACACCGTGTACAACCCGGACGTGCAGCGTGGGGTGATCGAGGACGACATCCACCACCTGCAGCGCTTCCACGACCAGCTCATGTCGCTCGGCTTCGTGGTGCTGTACCCGTACAATCAGGCGCCGAACGATCTGGTGAAGGAGGCGATGTCGCGGCTGGGCGCCGAGCTGAAGGGGTATCTGGCGCGTTACGACGAGCTGCTGAAGCAGGACGTGGCGGCGTTCGACCGCCTGGCGCAGGAGAAAGGGGCGCCGGTGCTGGTGGCGGGAGGGTCGGTGGCAGTGGGGCGGTGACGCGCGGGAGTCGGGAATCGGGAATCGCGGGCGCGAGTGATGCGGTACCGATTCCCGATTCCCGACTCCCCATCCGCCCGGCACTTTAAAACGCAAAGTACTTGACAAAATTGCCCGGCGCCTCCATGATGGCGCCATGGCCATGAGCCGCACGATGCGATCCGACGTCACCCCCGAGTCGCCGGCGCTGCACCTCCGCGCGATCGATGATCTCCGGTTCATCCGGGAGACCATGGAGAACGCCTCCTCCTTCACCGCGGTGTCGGGGTGGGGGCAGGTCGTCATCGGGGCGCTCGCGCTCGCCGCCTGGCTCATCGCCAGGCAGCAGCCCACGCACGATCGGTGGCTCGTCGTCTGGCTCGCCGATGCGGCGCTCTCCGTGCTCATCGGCCTCGTGACCTCCGTCTGGAAGTCGCGTGCCGCGCGGCTGCCGGTGCTGTCCGGTCCGCTCCGCAAGTTCGCGCTCGGCTTTCTCCCCCCGGTCCTCGTGGGCGCGCTCCTCACGCTCGTCCACGCGCGGCTGGGGCTCACCGGCGCGCTCCCCGCGATCTGGCTCCTGCTCTACGGCGCCGGCGTCATGACCGGGGGAACGTTCTCGGTGCGCGCCGTTCCCGTCATGGGCGCCTGCTTCATGCTGCTCGGGGGCGCGGCGCTCTTCCTTCCCGCCGCCTGGAGTCCGTGGCTGCTGGTGGCGGGCTTCGGGGTCCTGCACGTCGTCTTCGGCGTGCTCATCGCCAGGAGGTACGGTGGCTGATTCCGGTGCCGCTCCCCGCCGGCGCGCCGACGCGAGCGAGCCCGCGCGGCGCCCGCTCGAGCCGGTGCGTGGCCGCGCGGCGCGCGCCGAGTCGCGCGAGCTCGACACGCTCATCCATCACCGCATGCGACTCGGGATCGTGAGCGCGCTCGCCGCCAACGAGTCGCTCACCTTCAACGAGCTGAAGTCGCTCATGCGCACCACGGACGGCAACCTCAGCGTCCACGCGCGCAAGCTGGAGGAGGCGCAATACGTCACGTGCACCAAGCGCTTCGAGGGGCGGCGTCCGCGCACGGAGTACCGTCTCACGGTGTCCGGGCGTCGCGCGCTCCAGCGGTACCTGGACCACATGGAGGCGCTCATCCAGGCGACCCGCATCGGGCTGGACCGCTGACCGCGCTTTTTTCGCCATCACACTTTATGACTCCAAGTGCTTTGAATCGCACCGCCGACGCCGGCCTGCACGTGGCGATCATCATGGACGGCAACGGACGCTGGGCCACCGCGCGCGGCCTCGGCCGGTCCGCGGGACACAAGGAGGGGGCGCGCGCCGTCCGCCGCGTCGTCGAGGCCGCCCCCACGCTCGGTGTCCGCGTGCTCACGCTCTACGCCTTCAGCTCCGACAACTGGCGCCGTCCGCCGCGCGAGGTCGCGGCGCTCATGCGCCTCTTCGGCCTCTACCTCCGCTCCGAGACCGCGCGGCTCACCGCCAACGGTGTGCGCCTGAGCGTGATCGGGCGGCGCGACCGGCTCCCGCTCGCGCTCCGTGTGGCGATGGAGCGCGCCGAGCGGGAGACCGCGGGGGGGCGGAAGCTCCACCTGCGCCTCGCGATCGACTACTCGGCGCGCGACGCCATCGCCCGCGCGGCGCGGGGGCTCGCGCCTGACGAGGAGCCGACGCGCGAGCGCTTCGCGCGCCTCCTCGGCGAGGCGTACGCGCCGGGCGCCGACGCGCCGGACGTGGACCTCCTGGTGCGCACCGGGGGGGAGCGGCGGCTCAGCGACTTCATGCTCTGGGAGTGCGCGTACGCGGAGCTGTACTTCACCGACCGGATGTGGCCGGAGTTCGGCGCCGCCGACCTCGAGGCGGCGATCGCCGACTTCGGCACCAGGGAGCGGCGATTCGGCGCGGTCTCGGCGGCGGCGGGATGATGACCAGCACATGGAGGGGGGCACGATGACGTCGGTATCCATCGCCGGGGCGCGCGCGGAGCGCGGGGCGCTGGTGGCGATCTGGGGGAGCGCGATGCTGGTGGCGGCGCTCGGGGCGACGATCGGGTTCATGGCGAGCCCGGGGATCAACTGGGGGATCTGGACGGCGGTGGCGGCGCTCGGCCTCGCGCTCGCCGCGCGATTCGGCGCGGGGGTGACGCCGGAGGCGGCGGCGCTGCTCGTCGTCGCCGTCATCCTCGCTGGAGGCGCCGCGGTCACCGCGAACCCCGTGTTCCTCGCGCTCGTTCTCTGCGGCACGACGACGCTCATGGCGGTGGCGCTGCGCCTGACGGCGGGGACGCGCGCGGAGAACGTGGGGCTCGCGCAGATCATCACCGCGCCCCCGCGCGGCGCGATCGCGTGCGTGGGGGAGGCGGGGCGTCGCGCGGCGGAGGCGATCGCCGCCACGCGGGCGGGGCGCGGGGTGCCGGCCGCGCGGGGCGCGGTGATCGCGATCCCCCTGGTCGTCATCTTCGCGCTCCTGCTCTCGCAGGCCGATCCCACCTTCGCGCTCGTGCGCGACGATCTCGCGCGCGAGCTCTCGCGCATCACCCTCCTCCCACGGGCGGTGTTCTTCCTCGCGCTCGGGGTCCTCACGCTCGGCGCGTACGGGATCGCGCTGCGCGCGGGGGACGCTCCCGTCACCGTGGCGATACCGGCGGCGCGACCCGCCGCCGCGCGCGGGGGGGCGGCGACGCTCGGCGTCACCGAGCGCGCGATCGTGCTCGGTTCGGTGAGCGGGGTGTTCGCGCTCTTCCTGCTCCTCCAGGTGGCGTACCTGTTCGGCGACCCGGGCGCGGCGGCGGGGAGCGGGATGACGTACGCCGAATACGCCCGGCGGGGGTTCGGCGAGCTCACGGTGGCCGCGTCGATGGCGAGCGCGCTCATTCTCGTGCTCGAGCGATTCGCCGGCGGCAGGCTCGGGGGCGATGCGGACGGAGCGGGGAAGGGGGAGCTCGCGCGCGGCGAGCGGCTCGTGCGGATGCTCGCGCTCGTGCTGATCGCGCTCGTGCAACTGCTGCTCGACTCCGCGTACCGGCGCGTGACGCTGTACGAGCAGGCGTACGGATTCACGGCGTCGCGGCTGTACGCCCAGACGTACATGATCGTGATGTCCCTCGCGCTGGTGGCGCTCGGCTACGAGGTGTGGGGTGGGATCGACGCGCGCCGCCTCACGCGCCGCGTCGCCGTGCTCGGCACCGGCGCGCTGATCGCGCTCACGTACTGGAACCACCAGGCATGGATCGCGCGGCAGAACCTCGCGCGCTGGGAGCGGACGGGGAAGCTGGACGTGGCGTACCTCACCGGGTCGCTCTCCCCCGACGCGCTCCCCACCGTGGCGGCCGCGCTCCCCCGCTTCGGGGCCGCCGACGCGGCGCGCGCCCGCGCCTGTCTCGCGCTCCGGTACGATGGCTGGCGGTTCGGGGGGGATCACTGGTACGAGTGGAACGCGCGCATGCGCGCGGCGCGACGGGCGGTGGAGCGGCTGGGGATCGAGCGCGACACCCGTGAGCGCTCGGCGAAGCGGGAGGCGTGCTGGAAAGCGTGAGGGCGTGGGCCACCACGCCCCACGTTCCCATTTCACCGCTTAGATTCCCGGTACGCCAACCACATTGTCCATGACGCAACCACCGATCGCCCACCCGCCCGAGACTCTCGAGGGGTGGTACGCACTGCACCAGATATATGCGCCGCGCCCCGACGCGCCTGACGCCGACGTGGGCGGCGCCGCGCGCGAGGCGCTCGGCGAGCTCGCCTGTCCGCCGGAGGGCGGGTGGAGCACCGTCGCGCCGCTGATCGGATCGCGGGGCGATCTCATGGTGATCCACTTCCGCCCCACGCTCGACGACATCGGGGAGGCGGAGCGCCGGCTCGCCCGCGAGCCGTTCGTCCGCGAGCGCGCGCTGCTCTATTCGTTCCTGAGCGTGACCGAGGCGGGGCTCTATCACATCACCGCGCAGCTCGCGAAAGCCGCCGCGGAGCGCGGCGGCGCCGTGGGGGACGACGAGTACCGCCGCGCGCTCGCCGAGCGCGTGCAGGCGGAGACGTCCAGCGCGCACGTGCAGCGCCGCCTCTATCCGCCGCTCCCCGCCGACATGCCGTACGTGTGCTTCTATCCCATGTCGAAGCGCCGCGAGCCGGGGCAGAACTGGTACTCGCTCACCCTGGAGGAGCGGAGCCGCCTGATGTACGCGCACGGCCTCACCGGCCGCCGGTACGCGGGGCGGGTGCTCCAGATCATCACCGGCGCCATCGGCTTCGACGCATGGGAGTGGGGGGTCACCCTGTTCGCGCGGGATCCGCTCGACTTCAAGAAGCTCGTCACGGACATGCGCTTCGATGAGGTGTCGGCGAAGTACGCGGAGTTCGGGGATTTTTACGTTGGAAAGGTCGCGGCGTGAGAGGCGGGGCGTGGGTGAGTATGGAATGCGATGCGGGGCCGGCGAATGCCGGCCCCGCATCGCTCCGTCTTCATTCTTGACGCGCCCCGGCCCCCAAGCCCCCCGCCACGATCTCTTCCCTCGCCGTCGTCAACACCCGGTCCATCACCTCCACCGCCGTCCCCTGGTGCGGGCTGGTCCACCAGCGGAGACGGAGCGTGACGGTGGCGAGGTCGAACTTCACGATCAGCACGTCGGGGGCGGGGGCGCGGGAGACCCCGTCCAACTGCTCGATGCGCGCGACGAGGCGCGAGCGCAGCGCCTCGACGTCGAGCGTCGCGGGGACCGGGACTTCGGCCTCGCTCCGGCGCGCGACGAAGGCGGTGTTCACCAGCACGGACTTCGTGAACAGGTCGGTGTTCGGCACCACCACGCGGCGGTGGTCGTAGGTGGTGATCAGCGTCGCGCGGGTCTGGATGTCCTCCACCGTCCCCTCGAAGCCGTTGACGGCGATCTGGTCGCCGATGTCGAACGGGTCGGTGAGGAGGAGCAGGAGGCCGGCGAGGAAGTTCTGGAAGATGTCCTTGAACGCGAAGCCGATGGCGATCCCGCTCACGCCGAGGAGGGAGATCAGGCTCCCGGCGGTGAAGCTGGGGAAGACGACCGTCGCCGCGACCAGGATGCTCACCGCGATGGCGGTGGCGTGCAGCACCCTGGCCACCGCCAGCTCGAGGTTGCGCCGCCCGCGGAAGCGCGACGTGCTCCGCACCACCACCCAGCTCGCCGCCCGCCCGGCGTAGTAGAACACGATCAGGATGATGGCCGCCACCACGAGCCGCGGGAGCGACGCGAGGAAGGTGACCCCCATCTTCTGGATGGTGCGGTACGCGACGGAGATGTCGACCTGATTCATGTCTGGCGGTGAACGAATGGGTGCCGGCTCGCCGTCCGTCCCCGCCGCACGCCTCGTGCCGCGGCCCCGCGCCCCCTTGCGCGGGCGCCGGACGCTGGACAAATCCCAACGTGCGCGGCGGGACAGGACGGCCGCGCGCGCCGCCTCGCGCCGCCTCGCGCCGCCTCGCGGCGCCCGATCAGCGACATCCAAGCCAATGCGATTCATCGACAACCGCGGCGTCACCGACGCCAGTCTCAATCTCGCGCTCGAGGAGTGGTGCCTGCTCAACCTCGACATCGCCGAGAGCTATCTGCTGTTCTACGTGAACGCCCCCGCCGTCATCATCGGCAAGCACCAGAACACGGCCGAGGAGATCGACTCCGACTTCATCGACGAGCGCGGAATCCAGGTGGTGCGCCGCATCTCCGGGGGCGGCGCCGTGTACCACGACCTCGGTAACCTCAACTTCAGCTTCATCACGCGCTACTCGCCGTCGCGCTTCAACAACTACGCGGAGTTCAACGGGCCGTTCATCGAGGCGCTGCGCTCGTACGGCGTGCCGGCGGAGCTGAGCGGGCGGAACGACATCGTGGTGGAGGGGCGGAAGGTGTCGGGGAACGCCCAGGTGGTGCGCGGCGAGCGGATGTTCAGCCACGGCACGCTGCTCCTCGACTCGAAGCTCGACGACGTGGTGCGCGCGCTGCGCGTGAAGCCGGGGAAGATCGCCTCGAAGGGGGTACAGTCGGTGCGGAGCCGGGTAGCGAACATCAACGAGTTCCTCTCGCCGCCGATCACGGTGGAGGAGCTGCGCCGCCGGCTCCTCGACCACACCTTCCCCCACGGCGTGGCGGAGCGCGCGCTCGGCGACGCCGAGTGGGCGGCCGTGGAGGAGCTGGCGAACCGGAAGTACCGCACGTGGGAGTGGAACTACGGCGAGTCTCCCGCCTTCGACCTGCAGCGCGCCCGCCGCTTCCCGATCGGCGAGGTGGACGTGCGGCTCAAGGTGGAGGATGGCCACATCCGCGCCGCGCGCCTCTTCGGCGACTTCTTCGCCCGCGGCGAGATCTCCGAGCTGGAATCGGCGCTGGTGGGAACGCGGTACGCGCGGGACGCTGTCATGGGAGTGCTGCGCTCCGTCCCCCTGGAGAGCTACCTGGAGGGGGTGACGGTGGAGGAGCTCGCGGAGCTCATCTACTGAGGTGGTGGGTTCGGTGCGCCGAAGGCGGGGCGCGGGGCGGGGGGCGCGTCTGAACAGAGACTGAGCGACGCGGGGACCGGCGAAGGCCGGTCCCCGCGTCGCATTCCATGTTCACGCACCCCGCGTCCCGCACCCCGCACCACGCACCCCGCGTCCCGCACCCCGCACCCCGCACTCACGCCGCCTTCAACGCCTCCACCAACCCCTGCAAGCTCTTCTTCGCGTCGCCGAACAACATCCGCGTGCGGTCGCGGTAGAAGAGGGCGTTGTCGATGCCGGCGAAGCCGTGCCCCATCGAGCGCTTGAGGACGATCACGTTGCGCGCCTTGTCCACATCCAGGATGGGCATCCCGTAGATCGGGCTCGATGGGTCCTCGCGGGCGGCGGGGTTCACCACGTCGTTGGCGCCGACCACCAGCACCACGTCGGTGTGGTCGAAGTCGCCGTTCACCTGCTCCATCTCGAGGAGCTGGTCGTAGGGGATGTTCGCCTCCGCCAGCAGCACGTTCATGTGCCCCGGCATGCGCCCGGCCACCGGGTGAATGGCGAACTTCACGTTCACCCCTCGCTTCTCCAGCTCCTGCGACAGCTCGCGCACCGTGTGCTGCGCCTCGGCCACCGCGAGCCCGTAGCCGGGGACGATCACCACGTTGCGCGCGTAGGCGAGCGCGATGGCCGTGTCCTCGGCCGTCGTCTGCCGCACCGTGCGGGGGACGCCCCCCGCGGCACCCGTGGCCGCGCCGTCGCCCGCGCCGAACGCGCCGAACATCACGTTGGCGAGCGAGCGGTTCATCGCCTTCCCCATGAGGATCGTGAGGAGCGATCCGGAGGCGCCGACGAGCACGCCCGCCACGACGAGCATCTGGTTGTGCAGCACGAAGCCGGTGAGCGCCGCCGCCATTCCCGTGAGCGAGTTGAGCGTGGAGATCACCACCGGCATGTCCCCGCCGCCGATCGGGAGGATGAGCAGCACCCCGAGGAGGAGGGACAGCCCGAACACCCACCAGAGCGTTCCCGTCCCGCCGTTCCCCATGGTGAGCATGACGCCGAGCGCCACGATGGCGAGCGCCACCAGCGCGTTCAGCACCCGCTGGAGGGGGAACTGGAACGGCTTCCCGGAGAGCAGCTCCTGGAGCTTGCCGAAGGCGATCAGGCTGCCGGTGAAGGAGATGGCGCCGATGGCCGTGCCGGCCACCACGGAGGCCGATTCCCCCGCGCCGACGCTCGCCTCGCTCGCCAGGCGCAGGTACTCGGCGAGCGACACGAGCGCCGCCGTCGCCCCGCCCATGCCGTTGAACAGCGCCACCATCTGCGGCATCGCCGTCATCTGCACGGTGCGCGCGAAGTAGATCCCGACGGCGGCGCCGATCGCGATCCCGAGGCCGAGCTCCCAGAACGAGATGATCTGCCGGTCGAGCAGGGTGACGCCGAGGGCGATCGCCATGCCGACGGCGGCGAGCTGGTTCCCCGAGCGCGCCGTGGCGGGGGAGCTGAGTCGCTTGAGGCCGAAGATGAAGAGGACCGACGCCACGATGTAGGCGACGGCGATGATGCTCTCGCGAGGGCCGAGCATCACGGGCGCTCCTCCGGCTTCTTCTTGAACATCTCGAGCATCCGATCGGTGACCACGAAGCCGCCGAAGACGTTGGCGGCGCCGAGCACCACGGCGATGAAGCCGAGGATGTGGAGGAGCGTCGTGTTCGCCGCGCCGAGCACGATCATCGCGCCGAGGAGGACGATGCCGTGGATGGCGTTCGTCCCCGACATGAGCGGCGTGTGCAGGATCGACGGCACGCGCGAGATCACCTCGAAGCCGACGAAGATGGCGAGGATGAACACGTAGATGGCGAGAACCAGCTCGGCGGTCATCGCGTCCCCTCCGGGTGGAGCGTACGGCGATGCGGCTGTGCGGTCATACCTTGGCCTCCTGCGCGCGCGGCGCGGGGGTGGAGTCGGTGGTGGGGGAGGGCGTGAGCCGCACCTCGCCGTGTGCGGTGACGACGGCGGCGCGGGTGATCTCGTCGGTGAAATCCAGCGCGACATCGCCGTTCGGAGCGAGGTGGGCGAGGAGCGCGGAGAGGTTGCGGGCGTACATCTGGCTGGCGTCGTAGGCCAGCGTGCTCGTGAGGTTGAGGGGGGCGACGATCGTGACGCCGTGCTTCACGACGGTCTCGCCCGGGACGCTCAGCTCGCAGTTCCCCCCTTGCTCGGCGGCGAGGTCGACGATGGCCGAGCCCATCTTCATGGCGCGCACCGTGTCCTCCGTCACGAGGATCGGCGCCCGGCGTCCGGGGACGAGGGCGGTGGTGATGACCGCGTCCGCCTGCGTGGCGTGGCGGTGGATGAGCTCCTTCTCCCGGCGGATGTGCTCCTCCTTCAGCTCCTTCGCGTAACCGCCGGCGTCCTGCGCCTCCTCGGCGCCCACGTCCAGCTCCACGAAGGCGGCGCCGAGACTCTGCACCTGTTCCTTCACCACCGGGCGCGTGTCGAACGCCTCGACCACCGCGCCCAGGCGGCGGGCGGTGGCGATCGCCTGGAGTCCAGCGACGCCGGCGCCGATCACCAGCACCTTCGACGGGCGGATCGTCCCGGCGGCCGTCATGAGGAGGGGGAAGAAGCGCCCCACCGCGTTGGCCGCGAGGAGGGCGGCCTTGTAGCCGGCCACCGTGCTCTGCGAGGAGAGCGCGTCCATCATCTGCGCGCGGGTGATGCGCGGGATGAGCTCCACGGAGACGGCGGTGACGCCGCGCTCGGCGAGCTTGCGGAGCGTGTCCGGGTCGCCGCGCGGGTCGAGGAAGCAGGCGAGCGTGGTGCCCGGGCGGAGGAGGTCGACCTCGTGCGTGGAGAGCGCCTCGTTGTACGTGGGGCGCTGCACCTTGAGGACGACGTCGGCCGAGCCGTAGACGGAGGGGGCGTCGGGGGCGACGGTGGCGCCGGCGGCCCGGTAGGCATCATCGGGGAAGCCCGCGCGCTCGCCAGCGGCGAGCTCCACCGCCACCGCATGTCCCTGTTTCACGAGGCGCGCGACGACGTCGGGCACCAGCGCGACGCGCCGCTCCCCCGGGACGATCTCACATGGTACACCGATCTTCATCGACACTTCACACTCCTATTGAATGAGCCGCCGGCATCGCGGAGCTCCGCGGGCCGGCGGCGGCTGCCAGCACGATGGCGGGCGCGGCGCGCGCGCCCACGTTCGAGGTGAGTGAAGCGTGGCGGCCGGCAGAGCACCGACCGGCGGGCCGGGCCATGCGCCGCCCCGAGCGGGGCCCCGAAACCGAACCCGGCGCCGCCTTGAGATTGCCCCTCCGGAGCGGCCGACGCAAGGCGCGGAACCCCGAGTTGCGCGTAGGGGCAATGCTGCGCATGCTGATGGAAGGGACGGGACGGGTCACGGGGTGCCAACCGGAGCCTGACGTCATCCTGACCGCCATCGTGACACTTGGCGAGCGGCGGAGCAGTATGTTCTCGCGGGGGGACGGAGCGAAGCGGGGCCACACTCGCGGTAGCACCACCGGAGGGTACCGCCATGCGCATCACGCCGAGACTCAGTGTGCTGGTGTCGGGAACGTACGCGTTGCTCGCCGTCACGACCCTATCCCTCGCCGGCTGCGCCACCGCGCACCCCGTGGAGGGAGCCGGCGGCGACGTCGACCTGTCGAGCGCCGACGCGGTCATCGCCAAGCCGAGGGTGGGTGTGGGTCCCATCCGGTCGGCGGAGCTGCGCACCATCGGCGACCGGGATGCGTACACCGCGATCAAGCTGCTCCGCCCGCAGTTCCTGCAGTATCGAGGGCGGACGAGCTTCGTGCTCGACAGCCCGACCTCGCCCGAGGTGTACATCGACGGAATGTATTATGGTCCCATGGAATCGCTGCGGTCGCTGCCGAGCAAGGAGCTGGCGGAGATCCGGCTGTTGAGCGTGGGGGACGCGGTGATCCGGTATGGGACGGGGCATACGGCGGGGGTGATCGACATCACCTCAGTGCATTAGGGGCTGGGGGGCGGGGGCTCGGGGCCGGGGGGGAACGTCGGGAGATGAGGGAGGGGTGGGGCGGCGCCTGGCTGGCTATGTGGCGCCGAGCGACTTCTAGTGCGAGCGGACGGGGATCGCTGGTCCCGTCGCGAGGTGGTGGTGCGCGAGGTGGGGGCTCGAGAGCGGGCGAGGCGGTTGAAAGTGGGTGGGTGGCGGGATAGATTGCGGACTTGTCCGCTGGTTGGATGCGGACGGGACGTAGCGCAGCCCGGTAGCGCACCTGAATGGGGTTCAGGGGGTCGCGGGTTCAAATCCCGCCGTCCCGAT
>DASUXC010000014.1:0-1314 GCA_036378095.1 Gemmatimonadaceae bacterium
CCGGAGCGCGTGTGCTGGGTGGGGCGATCGTGTACCGGCTGTACGACGTCGGGTACGAGATTCACCTCGACCGCGCGCTCGACCTCCTGGCATCGCGCGCGCCCGAGCGCGTGCGTCCGGTGCGCGGGGAGGCGCAGGCGATCCAGATCAAGAACCCGCCGGTCACGGTCATCCTCGGCAACGAGAACGTCGTCATCGGCACCCGCCGCGTGGATGGCGAGGTCTCGGCGCGCATCTTCGACTTCGGCGTGGTGTCGCTGCGCTTCCGCGTGAACGCGCCGGCCGGCGTCACGTGGATGGCGTACGCCGACTTCGGCAACGCCGTGGACGTGGGGGTGGACCTCGGTCCGCTGTTCGAGCAGCACCTGCGCCTGCTCCTGGACCGGATCGCGCCGGCGATCGAGCGGCAGGCGGTCGCGCCCGTGACCGAGGACTACGTCGTGTTCCGCATCACGCGGCTCACCGACGCCGCCGGCCGGATGCTCCCGACCGAGGTGCTGCGCGACGAGGAGGTGGCGCCGCTCCTCCTCAACGAGCGGCGCCCGCTCTCCACCGCGGCGCGCCGGGAGCTCCTCCCCAACCGGTTCTCGTACTACTCCGACGACCTGGCGATCCTCACCTGGGACAACGCGCTGATCGTCGAGCCGGCGGAGGACGACACGGACGTCCAGTACATCCTCGAGTTCGCCAACGCGCAGCTCCTCGAGCTGCGCGTGTACGACGCGGCGCTCGACGCCGAGCTGCCACGCATGTACGCCCGCGTCGCCGCGGCGCGCGGGAGCCCGCTCGCCCGGCTGGGGCGCGGCTACGCGGCGGTGCTGAGCGACCTGCAGACGCTCGTCGCCGACTCCACGGAGCTGGTGGAGCGCGTGGAGAACTCGCTCAAGGTCACCGACGACGTCTACCTCGCGCGCGTCTACTCCGCCGCGCTCGACATCTTCCGCGGCCGCGTGTGGCGAACCGGGATCGACCGGAAGCTGGCGATCATCCGCGAGACGTACGCGATGCTGAACGGCGAAGCGCAGGCGTCGCGCGCCGAGGCGCTCGAGATCGCGATCGTGCTGCTCATCGTGGCCGAGCTGCTGATGGCGTGGTTCGCGCGGGGGTGAACTGCGCGGGGTGCGGGGCGCGGGGGGCGGGATGCGTGACCTTGGAATGCGACGAGGGCCGGCAGTTGCCGGCCCTCGCCGCTCAGTCTCCATTCTCCCGCGCCCCGCATCCCGCGCCCCGCACCCCGCGCCCCGCACCCCGCGCAGTTCACCCCCGCGCGAACCACGCCATCAGCAGCTCGGCCACGATGAGCAGCACGATCGC
>DASUXC010000015.1:0-28216 GCA_036378095.1 Gemmatimonadaceae bacterium
CACTGCGACGGGTACTCCTCGGCATGCTCCAGGACCAGCCGGACCGCCCGTTCCCGGACCTCGGCCGAATACTTCGTTGCCTTTCCCATGACCCCAACCTCTCAAGAGTTGGAGCCTCCGGCAATCCCGGGGCGGTTCAGAATCGTTCGGCTGAAGATGCAGCGGCGGGGCTGCTGGTTGGCCTAGTAGAACTTATCGCGTATAGAGGTTCCGCAGGCGTAAAGCACCTGTGCGCCCTCCGCGAATACCTAGACGACCGTCAACAGGAGCCGGATCTCAGCTGCCTTCTGTTCATTCGCGGGTCGTACGGTGAGGCGCGGCCCGGTGCGAGTGCTTTCGACATGACCGGCGTCGTGCGGCAGTGGCACTGCAACGCACTTCTTGCGGGGCATCTTCCCGATGAGGCGCCGCCGGAGCCGACGTCGGACGCTTCAGTGACCTGATACTAACGGTGAGTCCTCAACCGTAAGCACGCCTGACTGATTGCTCCACCCTGTCGGCATTGGCTGACCCAGCATGCATGATCCTCGCCCGCTGAGGGGCTTGACCCGGCGCCAACCCCAGGCAACCCGAAGCAAGAGGAAGCCTTCATCAACGCACTTGAGTCCCTGTCTGGGCGGCGCGCGGTCGTCGAGCGCGGGTAAGGCGCTCGCGTCAGCCTCCAGAGCAGCGGCGGGCGGTTTCCCCAGCGGTAGCCGCCCGTTGTGCATCTCGGCAGGCGGGACCATTGTAACAGTGCCCCTTCCCGCTCGCGGAGTTCCGCCATGAACAGCGACCAGATAGCCGCCGTGCTTTCGGAGCTGACCGCCGCAGCTCTCGCCGCTCAAGCGTCGGCGGCGCACCTGGCCCTTGCCCGCGATGCCGTGCGACGCATCCAGGCCGTGAACGCCGATGGCAACCGAGAGAATGACGGCTGGGTGAACGCCCTGAAGCTGGCGGCACTGAAGGCGCGCGACGTCTCAGCTTTCGCCCGGGCGATTCTGGAAGGGTTTGAGCGCGAGTGCGCCAAGCACGGCGATGTGGCCGCATCGAGGGCGATGGTTGAACGCGCGATAGCGAAGAACGGCCCCGACCAGGTCGTGAACGCGCTGCTGGAGACGACGAAGGTGAAGACGCGACATAGACGCCGCCAATAGCCATCGAGCTAGAAATGCGACAGGGGGGATGCCACGTTATGTAGCCACGGCAGGGTGTTACAGCAATCCATTGGAGACGCGCATGCCCGAGAACACGTCAGGTGCTCCTGAGCTTCAGCGGAAAGTCGCAACTTGGTTAAACCAGCACGGCTTCCCCTTCGAACTTCAGGTCGGAAGGGCATTTAACCGCTCGCAGTTTGACGTTCAGCACGTCCGGTTCTACAGGGACTCAATTACATCGAAGCCCCGGCAGATAGACGTGGTAGCAACCCGCATTAGGTACGTACCTGAGGCGAAAGCTTTTGCTGGCCTGACGTTGGTGATGGAATGCAAGTATTCCAGCAGACCTTGGGTTGTGTTCTCTTCTCGTGCAGGTCCTGCGGATGCTGCGTTAGCTTTTACGTGGGTTGCCGGTCGGCTCAGCTCAAATCTGCTCTGCGACATCACCATTGATTTAGCCACGGGCGGTAGTCAGCTAGCCCTCCTCGCGTGGGGAGCACGCAGAGGACATGGCATAATGTCGGCCCTGCACGACACAAAAGCTGACGATTCTGAACCGAAGAACTACGCATACGACGCGTTGCGTTCGGCAGTTGCTGGGGCCGTTGCCATCGCTGCTGAGGTCGATGCGCTGTACAAGTCAGGTGTCACATCACCGGGCTTCGAACACCTGAACGTGGTGCTGCCGGTAGTCGTCCTGAGAGGGAAATTGTTCGAAGCCTACCTCGACGAATATGGTCAGCTAGTTGTAGCCCCTTGTGACCGCGCCACACTGCTAACACACGCGGCCAAAGATGGCTCGTTGCTCCTGGCCCATGTAGTTTGTGAGGATGTACTCTCCGACTTCATCGAGATGGCTTACCAAGACGCGGATCGCATCATCTATCACGTCAGCAAGAACGCTGCTCAGATCATGTTGGATCTGAACCAAGTGCTACGGGGCACGTCGAGCACGTCCGCTCCGGACGCAACGTGATGACATCTGCCGCGCTTCGGCGCAGCACCTTTGAAGTAGAAGCGGACGGGAAGCAGATCGTTCGTGGCGTATATGTGCGAGGTTGCACCCACGCCGGTGGCTGCACACCAGGACCTAGTCGCCTAGGAGCGTGAAGATGCGAGTCTTTCTTAGCTGGGCTGGGCCGACGAGCAAGGCGGTCGCACTCGCACTGCGAAAGTGGCTTCCCGCTATGATCCAGCACGCCAAGCCCTGGATGTCTGATGAAGACATTCACGCGGGTGACCGCTGGGCCAGCAAAGTCGGAGGCGAACTGGAGAAGTCGAGCTTCGGGATCATCTGCCTGACTCCAACGAATCCCAACCAGCCATGGATTCACTTTGAATCAGGCGCACTCAGCAAGGTGGCAACACGCTCACGGGTTGTCCCTTACCTGCTGGGCCTGGAGAAGACAGACGTCAGCGGCCCCCTGACACAGTTCCAGATGGTACGCGCCGACCTGGAAGGAACCTTCAAACTGCTTCAGTCCGTGAATTCCGCTCTGAATGAAAACGACCGGCTTACTGACGGTACGCTAGACGCGGTCTTCGAAGTTTTTTGGCCGAAGCTCGACGAAGAACTCGGGTCGATTCGACAGATGATGGCTGCGGAGCTAAAACAACCCACCAGGCGCGACGCCGCCGACATGCTCGATGAACTCTTGGAACTCGCTCGAGCGCAGGAGCGACGCGCCAAAGATCAGGAGCGGCGTGCAGAAGAGCAGTATCGAAACCTATTCTCGAACGAGCTTCAGAAGGGCTTACTTGAACGCATTAGCTTCAAGAAGACAAAGCCCTTGCTGGACATGCTCTCGGGCCCCGACACGTCTAACTCGATCAGCACGGTAAGAGGTCTACTGTTCGACGTGCCATCTTCGTCGGACACCGACCCTGAACGAGACGAAAGGGCAGATGTCGGAGCCTCCGACGACAAGACATCCTGACCAGACGAGTTGACCAATTCCCTAGCCAGCTCAGATAGGACGCGATCCCGCCCCAGGAAGAACTCTGGGAACTGGTCCCAAATGGGCGCGTCGGGGTCACAGCGGTAACGCCTTGGGGGGACGGTAGCCAACTGGCCGCCGTCCCCCGAAACATTTCATTCCCTCCAACATTATTCGGTCGCATCAGGCTCCGCAAGCTCGCGGAACTCCCATGTGTCGACATACGCCGGATACCTCAGAGCTTCCTTAAGGGACTGTTTGACCCCCTCTGCCTTTCCGGGCGGCACGATCACGGCTGCCACATCGGTCCAGCCGAATGTGAATTGGCCCTTAAATCGCCACTCTCGCTCGAACGCGAAATCTTTGGACTTGGTCCCCCACTGTCCGATGGATTCCATGAACGGCGTCAGACGCGCGATGGATGATCGGATCCATTTTTCAGGTGCAGGTTTGCCGTTCTCCAGCGCGGATGCATCGATGAGATTGTTGACGTCGTGAACGAGCCACCTGAAGCCAGAACCGCGATACTGGTTGATGTACCATACAGGCGTGGCACCGTAGTAGAGCATTCGCGACCGAGTAAATGCCACGCCGTACGCGCGAAAATGGTTCTGGCGCCAGATGCCGGGGTCGATGAGTCCGTGCAAGCTCTTAAGCGGAGTCTCCGAGAAGCACGCTACCTTCTGGCTCTCCATGAAATCGCCAGCACCACAGCCGATTGATTCCAGGTGACGCACCGCGATCCCCAATGGCGTACGTGCTTCGATACAGTGACTGGCAAGGATGCTGACGAGGTTGTCCGCAGCCGAGCTACCATTGTAATCGCGAGTCAGGTGAACGACATAGGGCGATAAGTCTATCCGTTGCGCTGGCATGCATACCCCCCCGTTGGTAGTTATAGCCGACCAGCGTCGGTCAGCTAATGCATCGCTTCGCAATGGGCATACCGGTAATTCTTATATACTCTGCCCTGTCTAGGCCGGACCTCGCCGCTCACGCTGAAGGATCGGAGTCCAGCCACGCGCCGCCCGGCAGCTCCTGTTTTCGGTAGCACGTCAGGAAAGCCGAACAAACCGTTCCATGTCTCACACTGGCGGGCGCGACAACCGCCTAGGTCGATGCTAGTAAACGATGTCCGGTGATGCCGGTCGCGTCGCCGCCCCGAGTTCGGCACTCGTCCAGTGAATGTCGGCCTGCCCGCCCAAGTAATACGCCACATCCAGGGCCAGGTCGACCGCCCGCGGGTTCGGTGAGTACATCGGGCGCGCCCTGTACCCTGGACCGAAGAAGCCGTTCAGGATGTCCGCGACGCGGGGGTTCGCGCTCGACCATTGGCAGTTGTCGTCGATGGTCACGGTGACGCTCTGACCATTCCCGACCATGGCTACCAGGCTGACTATGGCCGGTGCGAACGACTCCAGGACGTCAGGGCGTGGGTATGGCTCGACGAGGCGCTGGACCGTTTCGGTCCCCGGCAGGACGACCGTCGCGCGGACTCTCACGGTAGCTCCTGGTTCACCGCGCCGATCAGACGCAGCCAGCCAGAACGACAAGGCCACGGCGGGCTTCCTCCTGCATCTCCATGCAATGGCTCCCCGTTCACCGCGGGGACGATTCGCGGCGAGCCATAGTGAGGGCACCGCAGGGGCCGCGCCTGGTCAGGAGTGGTGCCCTGGCCCGTTCCCGTCCGTTGCGTCACGGAGCCTCCTGGGCGCGGTCCGCGCCGGCTCTGGGTTTTGGTGGCGACCAACCCCTGAAAACGGAACGCCCCGCGCGCTGAGTCAGCGGCAGGGTCGCCCGAAACCACGGTAATGCAGTTCTGGTCCAGTTCTGTGCTACCGTTCTCGGGGCGTTCTCCCGTTCTGAGGCGTCCTAACGTTCTCCGTTCTGACCGGCCGTTCTGTGCGCCAGTTCTGGGGGAACATTCTACGATGCCCCCCAGAACCAGCAACTTATCAAAATATTCCAGGCCGTGCGAGCGACCGGCGAACTAAGTGCTCCGGGCGGGAATCGAACCCGCACGCCTTTCGGCATCGGGGTTTAAGTCCGACGCGTCTGCCAGTTTCGCCACCGGAGCGGATTGCGTTCCTCACCCTACACTTACCCTACACAACGACTTGCTGGGAACGTTAAATGGCGATATGGTAAGACGTTCCCACACTTTGCGGGGGTCTTTTAAGTCCCCCGCGTCTGCCGTTTCGCCACCCGGGCCGCCACATGCGCGAACGGGAGCGGTCCGCCCGAGCGACCGCTCCCGTGATGCACGATGCGCAGAGCGGGAAACGGGACTCGAACCCGCGACCCCAACCTTGGCAAGGTTGTGCTCTACCAACTGAGCTATTCCCGCGACGCCGGTAAGCTAGCCCGCCGCGGGCGGGGCGACAAGGGGAACGGCGCGGGATGCGGGGCGCGTGAACATGGAATGCGACGAGGGCCGGCATGTGCCGGCCCTCGTCGCTCAGTCTCCGTTCTCACGCGCCCCGCGCCCCGCGCCCCGCGTCACTGCACCTGCGCGCCCCCGATGTGCGTCCCGTACTTCGCATCGATCGCCGCGGCGATGATGCCCGCGATGAGCTGGTGCGCCGCGGCCGCGGGGTGCACGCCATCCACCGAGATGTAGTCGCCGAACGGCTTGGCGGGCTGGTCGAGGCGCGGGAACACCGGCACCACGCTCGTGTCCGCGCGCAGTTGCGCGAGCACCGGGTTGGGATCGACGTACGCCCAGCCGAGGCTGTCCGCCTTCGCCTGGATGTACGCGTTGTACTGCGCGACGGTCGTGCCAAGCGTGACCAGCTCGTTGTCGTCCAGCACGAAGATGTGCCCCACGAGGCCGTTCCCCGTGGGCGCGCACGCGATCTCGGCCGGCTGCGTGCCGGCGGCGATCGCGCCGACGAGCTGGAAGTTGATCAACGCCTGCGTGGTCGGCGAACAGCTCGGATCGACGACCACGGCCTTCCCCGTGGCCGCATCGATCGCGCCGATGACGCGCGGGTCGTTGAGCGCCCGGCCTGGGAAGAAGATCGGCGCCCCGGCGGCGTTCACCACGCCGATGAGGACACCACCCTGCAGCGTGGGCGCGCCCTGCAGCCCGGCGATCACCTTCGCGTACGCCTTCACGAAATCGGCCGGCTGGGTGAGGCCTCGGGACACGTTCGGCATCGGGTCGAGCACGCCGCTCAGCGCCGCCCCGAGCACGTCGTTGTTCCCGATCCAGATGCTGGCGAACGTCGGCTGCGCATCGAGCGCGCGCTGCACCTGCGTCTTCCCGCCGAGGATGAACGTCGTGAGTGGGTTCCCCTTCGCGCCGGACACGTCGATGAGGTCGGCGACGTTCGCACCGGGCACCGCCACGTCGTTGATCACGGCGTCCCCCTCGACGTCGCTGCGCAGGGCGCACGCCGAGGGCGAGGCATCGCCGAGCCGGTGCTGCGTGAGGAGGTTGTCCATCGGCGCCGGGCATCCGGGCTTCGTGAACAGAGGCATCACGAACCGCGTCCCCATGCGCTGCGCCAGCAGGTTCGCGTAGCTCTGCTGCTGCGTGGAGTCGTTGATCCCGTCGGACTGGAATCCCGCCGTGATGCTGTTCCCCAGCGCCACGTAGCTGGTGAACAGCGGGTCCGCCGGCGGGGGCGGATTCACGAGATCCTTGGTGTCGCTGCACGCCGCGAGCGCGGCCATGAGCACGAGCGCGGCCGCGCCACCGGCGAGATGTCTATTGCGGACCATCGGTTGGTCTCCGATATCGGGTGGGTGGCGTCAGAAGTTGGCGCGAAGGCTGAGCGAGAAGACGTTCGCGTCGAGCCGGTAGAATCCCGAGTTGAGCTCCTCGGCGGTCTGGCTCTCCGACGTGCGCTCGACGATCCGGCCGCGGCGGCCGCTCGTGTCCACGTACAGGTAGCCCGCGTCCAGCGTGAACCGCGGCGACAGCGGGACGCCGAGGCCCAGCGTGTAGTTGCGCCGGTTCTGGTCGGGGAGGAGCGGCGTCACGGTCTCGTCGGGGGCGGGGGACTTCGTGTAGGAGAAGCCGGCGCGCCCCTTGATGCCGATCGCGAACCCGTGCTCCACGCCCGCGCGGATCACCCACGAGTCGTCGTACTGCTCGAGCAGGTCGCGGCTCGACGCGGCGGCCGGTCCCTCGAACTTCACCGGCAGGCGGTCGAACGACGAGAACTGCGTCCACTCGAAGTCGGCGGAGATCGTGGTGCTGGTGAACCCGGTGTAGCCGAGTCCCACCTGGACCTGCGCGGGGTGCTCGATCGTCGTGGAGACCTTCTGGTTGGAGAGCGTCCCCCCGGCGACGAACTGGCTGCTCAGCACCGCATCGAGCGGCGTGCCGGCGGGCACGCCGAAGGGGTTGCCCGCCGCCAGCGTCAGGTTCGTGAGCGACTGCGTGAACGTCGCGTCGGCGCCGTCGTAATCGAACTTGAGCTTGGACAGGTAGCGCGCGCCGACGACCCAGTTCGGCGTGAGCTGGCCGTGGATCCCGAGGGCGAAGCCCCACGCGTTCGCGCTTCCCTCGAGCTTGGCGCGGGCGAACTCCGTGCCGGCGGGAATGCCGAGAGCGCCGAACGTCACGCCGGGCGCCACGAACTGCTGCGCGAGGTCGAGCGCCTGGCGGAGCTGCACGGTGGAGTGCCCGAACACGGGACCGCCGCCGATCGACCACCCCTTCGCGAACTGGTAGGCGAAGTTGGGCTGGATGTACACGGAGGCCAGCGCCGCCTTCTGCGCCTCGAACCGCCCGGGGAAGTCCTCGTGCCACTGCGAGGTGAGGCCGAACGGCACGTAGGCGCCGAGCCCCACCGCCCACCGGCTGTCCTTGGACGTGTAGTTCACGAACACGTGCGGCGGGAAGGAGACGGGCACGTCTCCTTCATCGACGCGTCCCGTGCCATCGGCGGTGAAGTCGCCGCCGACGGCGATGGCGGCGAGTCCCACGTACGCGCTCCAACCGGGGAGCGTGGTGGTCGCGCCGGGACTCCAGAAGATCACCGACGGATCGTTGCACGTCGCCGCGGTCACCGCCGCGCCGCGACCGGCGGCGCACGTGCCGACCTCGTTGAGCTGGAACCCCTGCGCGCGTGCCAGGGCAGGAGCACCGCACGCCAACAGGGCCACAGCACACGCCATACGATCGAGCTTCATGGGCATCCTCCTGCGGGATAGCCAAGCGCCGCCGGAGCCGGCGGCGAGATGTGAATGGAGCTGCATCGAGCGGGATCATGACGAGCGATGACCGCTCGGGAGAGCGGTCGGGTCGCTCGCGGTGGCGAATAACAGTACGCCATCTCGGGGCGCGAGGTAAGAGTGGCGCGGGGGGTTGCGGGCCGCGCCCCGGGCCCACTACTCGGTGGAGAGCGTCGCCCCTCCCGCGGCGCCGGTGATCCACCATCGCGCCTCGCGGCCGAACGCTCTCGCGTACTCGGCGGCGATCGCCGGCGCCGCCTCGGCGAGTGCCGGCGCCTCGCCCACGGCGATCGCGCACCCGCCCCACCCCGCCCCGGTGAGCCGCGCTCCGCGCACCCCGGGGGCCGCGGCGGCGCGGGCGACCACCCAATCCAGCTCGGGCGAGGAGCAGGCGTACTTCGTCCGCAGCGACTCGTGCGAGGCGGCGAGGACGGCGCCGTCCAGCGGCTGCCCCGCGCGCAGGAGCTCCACCAGCCGCCGCACGCGGCGCGTCTCCTCGGACACGTGCAGCGCGCGCAGGTCGAGCGGGGGCGGGAGCGCGGCATCGGCGATCGCCTCCGGCGTCGCCGCGGCGAGGGAGCGCAGCGCGGGGTCGTCCCGGCGGAGGAGCGCGAGGGCGCGCTCGCACTCCTCGCGACGCGTCCCGTACTCGGAGTGGCGGAGCTCGCGCGGCACGCCCGTGTCCATGACGAGCACGGACTCGCGCATGGGCACGTGCTCCAGTGCGCCGCTGTCGCACCACAGGTGCAGGGCGCACTCCGCGCGCGCGAGGGCGGACGCGTACTGGTCCATGATCCCCACGTCGAGCCCCACGAACTCGCGCTCCGCCCGGTGTGCCACGAGGGCCACGTCGCGCGGCTCGATGCGCGTGCCGGTGAGCGCGACGAGCGCCAGCGCCGAGGCCACCTCGAGCGCGGCGGAGGAGCTGAGCCCCACCCCCATGGGGAGATCGCTCCACACCGCGAGCTGGGCGGCGGGGAGCGGCAGACCGCGCCGCTCCAGGGCGGCGAACACGCCGGCCACGTAGTCCCACCACGCGCCGGAGGCGCCGGGCCAACGCGCGTCGAACGCGCCGGGTGCCGCCTCGCTGGCCGAGACGACGCGGGTGCTCGATCCGCTCACGCGGCGCGCCGCCACCCACGTGCGGCGCTCGATGGCGATCGGCAGCACCTCGCCGCCGTTGTAGTCCGTGTGCTCGCCGATCAGGTTCACCCGCCCGGGCGCGGACGCGATCACGTCCGGCGCGCCGCCGAACGCGCGGTCGAAGAACGCGCGCACCAGCGCCTCGCTCATGGATGCACCCCCAACGCGTGCACCGCGTACCACACGCTCCACGCCAGGAGTCCCGCGAGCGCCGCGTCGGCGCCGTTGGCCACGGCGCGGCCATCCGCGTCCACGAACTCGGCGGCGATGCCGTGGTCGAGCGGCGCCCGCCTGAGCCACTGGAGCACCTCGCCCGCGTCCGGCCCCATGAGTCGCGCGCACTGCTGGGCGAGCGAGCGCGGCTCCGCGCCCACGCCGCGGACGGTGCGTCGGTACACCGAATCGTACCGCTCCACCGCGTCGTACAGCGGCAGCCAGTACGCCGATGCGTCCGCGTCCTCGCGCGTCTCGGCGCGCCCGGTGAGGTCGATCGCGGAGGCGAAGGTGACCTTCCCCTCCCGCTCGATGGCGAAATGCCGCCGCAGCGCGGCGCGCACCGCGTCGGGGTCCTCCACCTCGCGCGCGGTTTCCTCATCGAGCGTGCGGCGCAGCACCTCGAGCGCCTGCGCCACGACCGCGTTGCCGTGCAGCGTGAAGGGAAGCGGCGCCGGCGCGCCGGAGAGCGTGACCTCCGTGCGGTAGAGCGGTACGTGCTCGTCGCGCCGCTCGGCGAGGTCGTCCCACGAGGCGTAGAGGGTGTCGGCGAGCACCGGCTCCTCGACCACGCGGTCGTCCCCCGTGTCGCGGATGTACCGGTCGGTGGCGATGGCGAACGACGCGACGCCCTCCAGCGAGAAGCCCGGCTCGAACAGCGTCCCGTCGAGGTAGTGCACGCCGTTTCCCGGCGCGTAGCCGTGCAGCTCGCAGGCGCGGAGCAGGAGCTCCCGCGCGAGCGGGCCGTCGGCGAGCTGCATCGCGGGGAGCGTCCACGCGAGCGCGCACCAGTCGCGCGTCGTCACGCCGCGTCCGTTCCACGGGGCGCGCGAGCGCACCAGGTAGTAATGCGCGTCGTCGAGCGCGCGACCCGCGCCGTAGAAGTAGGCGAAGAGCAGGTTGCGGTTGATCAGCCGGTCGATGCCGTCGTGCCCCACCGTCTGTTCCAGCGTCTGCAGCGCGTCGCGGGTGAGCGTGAGCAGCTCGCTCCAGCCGCGACGTCGCATCACGGCGACGGTCGCCTCGGCGCCGTCGCGCTCCGGGCCCGCGGCCACGTAGAACGCCACGCTGGCGCGCTCCCCCGCGGCCACCGTCACCTCGCGCCGGAGCGCGAAGGCCGGGGTGTCGCTCTCGGTCAACTCCACGCGCGCCTCGGCGTCGGCGGCGACGGCGAGCGCCGCCAGCCCCGGGTGGGCGCTCCCCTCCAGCACGAGCACGCTCTCCGCGGCGGCCACCACGCGGTGCGCGTCATCGGCCGGACGGGCGCTGCGGACGCGAAGCTGCCGGTGTCCGAGCACCCCCTCGAGCCCCACCCCCACCGTGACCGGCTCGGCGCCCCGGTTCTCGACGCCGAGCGCGTACACCGCGCCCGCCACGTCGGCGTCGCGCCCGTACGGGGCGAACACGGTGCCACGCACCACCAGCGAGCCGATGGTGCACGTGAAGGTGGGCAGCCAGTTGAGCGCGCGCTCCCAGGCGAGCCCCTGCTCGCCCAGTTCGCGGCGCTCCCCGCCGACGAGCAGGACCGGGCGCAGCAGCGGTGCCCCGGTGCCCTCGAGAAAGTCGGGCGACCCGGCGAACTCCACAGCCGCCCGGGCGCCGCGGTGCAGGATGCCGATCGCGTGGATGCCGGCGTCGGCAGGGTGTATGCAGGGGAGCGAGAGCCAATGGTTGCCGGTGACCTGCCACGGCATGGCCGGCGTCGGTAGCTCGTTCACGGACGTTCACGCGCAGAGGAAGTTCCGGGCGGCACGCGGCCGCCCCGTTGTCCCAAGCAGAATACACGGCCGGAATGCGCCGCGAAACCGCGTCGCCGCACGAGCGCCTCCACCGGCGCCCGCCGGGACGCGTTGACAAGCACGTGGCGCGATGACACTCTCCGCCCGTCACCCGCCCCGGTGTGGGGCACTCTCGCACTCGAGACGGATCATCCCGTGAGATCGCATTCAGCGCCCCGCACGGCGATCGCCGGCGTGGCGCGCCTGTTTCTGCCGCTGCTCCTCCCCGCCCTGCTGCACGCCCAGGCCGTGACCGGGTTCGGCGACGATGCCACCGTACCGCCCGCGGGGCGCATCCGACTCACGGTGACGAACGAGTGGACGCGCTTCGACCAGCGCTTCACCGCGCCGAGCGGCGCGTCGATCGACACGCGCTCGCAGATCCGTCGCACGCCCATCCAGCTCGAGCTCGGGCTGCTCGGCCGCCTGTCGCTCGGAGTGATGGTGCCGTCGGTGGGGACGAAGGTGACCGCCACGTACTTCCCCGACACGGCCGGCGCCGTGCACGCCGACTCGCTGGTGCAGTCCGGGCTGAGCGCGATCGGCGACATGGAGTTCACCGCCAGGCTGGTGTGGCTGCGCACGCTCTCCGACAGCGAGCGGTACGCGCCGCGCGGGTTCCACGTGCGGAGCGCGGTGACGGGAACGTTCAGGCTGGGAACGGGGAGCCTTCCCCGCCCCACGCAGCCGTTCGGGATCGCGACCGGGGACAAGCAGCACGACATCGAGGTCGCGTCGCAGTGGGACGTGCTGATGGGACGGCACTTCTGGACCAGCCTGGTGGGGCGCTACGGACACCAGCGACCGGACACGCGCGAGGTGCGCTCGGCGACGCCGGGCGACCCCTTCTCCCCCGGCGGTCCGGCGCTGGCGCACCGCACCCTCGGCAACTATTTCCAGATCGAGGCGACGCCGCGCCTGGTGCTCGGCCCGTACGTGTCGATCGGGGCGCAGTACGTGTACTACCACAAGAGCGCGGACCAGTACACGGCGGCCGCCACGCCCCCCTCCGGCGTCCCCGACCCATCGGTGCTCGATGCGCGATCCGAGGCGCGGGAGCAGCGCCTCTCGTTCGGCGTGGTCTACTCGACCGTCGCCTCGCACGCCCGCGGCCGCGCGCTCTTCCCCCTCGAGGTGTTCCTTCGCCGCACGCAGGTGCTCTCCACGATCAACGACGCGCCGAAAGGGACGACCTGGGCGATCGGGATGCGCGTCATGGGAAGGCTCTGGGGCCATGAACGGCGGCGGTGAGAGGAGAGAGTCGGAGCGAAGGGGGTGAGGCGCGAGCCGGAGCGAGGACCGGCCGGTGCGAAGGACCCCGGGGGTGCGGTGCCCGTCCGACTCGCCTCGCTCCGGGTGGTCGTCGCTCCGTCTCGCGCATCTCCCCCGACTCGCTTCGCTCCGTCGCCCGCCTCACCCCCTTCTCCCCACTCCCCTTCGCCGTCCCCCGTCGAGCTTTCCTCCTCCACTCTCGAGCAGCTCCCTGGCGTGCGCCAGGCTCACCTCGCTCTCCGGATCTCCGCCCAGCATCCGCGCCACCTCCTCCACCCGCTCCTCCCCGCTCACGACGCGCGTGTCCGCCGTGGTCACCCCGCCGCGCGCGCCCTTCGTGACCACGATGTGGTGGTGCGCGCGCGCGGCGATCTGCGGCAGGTGCGTGATCGCCAGCACCTGGTGGTGGGACGCCACGCGGCGCATCGTGTCACCCACCTGAAGTCCCACGCGCCCGCCGATCCCCGCGTCAACCTCGTCGAACACCAGCGTGGGCACCCGGTTGAGGCGCGCGAGGATCGTCTCGAGCGCGAGCATCACGCGTGAGAGCTCGCCCCCGGACGCGATGCGCGCGAGGGCGCGCGCCTCGTGCCCCACGTTGAGCGCGATGCGAAACTCCACGTCCTCGGCGCCGGTGGCGCCGATCTCGGCGCGCGGGACCAGCTCCACGTGCAGGTGCCCATCGGGCATCCCGAGATCGGGGAGCACGGCATCCACCTCGCTCGCGAGGCGGCGAGCCGCCGTCGCGCGCGCCTCGCTCAGCGCGCGCGCCGCATCCCCCAGCGCGGCGGACACCTCGTCGCGCCTGACCTCGAGCTGCTTGAGATCGAGGTGCGCCGTGTCCACGAGGTCCAGCTCCGAGCGCGCCTGCCGCCCCGCCTCGATCACCTCCGCGACCGTGGGCCCGTACTTCTTGGTGAGGCGGAAGATGAGATCGCGCCGGGCGTGCACCTCGCTCAGCCGTGCGGGATCGAGGTCCACCGAGCCCGCGTACTCCTCCAGCTCGCGCGACAGCTCCTCCAGCCCGTAGTACGCGGAGTCGTACAGCTCCTGGAGCCGCTCCAGGGCGGGGTCGATGCGCTGGATCGCCGCCAGCGAGCGCTGGATGTGCGCGAGCCGCGGGAGGACGCCCTCCTCCCCCGCGCCGAGCGCCTCGGCCATCCCCTCGGCCAGCGCGCGCAGCTCCTCCGCGTGCTCGAGCCGGCGCGCCTCCTCCTCGATCTGCGCCTCCTCGCCGGGGCGCAACTTGGCGCTCTCGATCTCCTCGGCGACGTGGCGCAGGTAGTCGGCGCGCCGCTCCGCCTCCTGCCGCCGCCGCACGAGCGAGTCGATGTCGCGGGTGATCGCGCCGAGCGCCTCGTGATGCTCGCGCACGCGGTCGGCCAGCTCCGTGGCGCCGCCGAACGCATCGAGAATGTGCCGCTGCGACTCCTCGTCGAGCAGCGTCTGCGCCTCGTGCTGGCCGTGCAGGTCCACCAGGACGCGTCCCACCTCGGCGAGCACGCCGGCGGTGGTGGTGGTGCTGTTGATCCACGCGCGCGTGCGCCCGTTCTGGGCGATCTCGCGGCGCAGGACCACGGTGTGCTCCTCGACGTCCACCCCGCGCTCGTCGAGGAGGGCGAGCAGCCCGGGGCGCGAGCTCACCTCGAACACGCCTTCCACCGTCGCCCTGTCGGCGCCGGTGCGGATGAGGTCCGCGCTCGCCCGCTCGCCCAGGAGGAGCCCGAGCGCGCCGACGATGATGGACTTCCCCGCTCCCGTCTCGCCGGTGAGTACGTTGAATCCACCGGTGAGCGGCAGCGTGAGACTCTCGATGATCGCGAAGTTCCGGATTCTGAGCTCGGTCAGCACCTGTCGCTCTCGTCCCGCTCCCGGAGTCCGCCCCACGCCAGCTTGCGCCGCATGCGCGAGAAGAACGTGGCGTCGCGGAAGTGCACGAGGAGCACGGGTCGCTCCGCCCGGCGCACCACCAGCGTGTCCCCGGGCGCGAACGTCGTGCCGACCTGGCCGTCGATCGTCACCAAAAGCTGGTCGGGGCCATCTTCCGCGCGCACGGCCACCTCCGCGCCCGGCGGGAGCACGACCGGACGCACGCCGAGCGTGTGCGCGGAGATCGGCGTGAGGACGATGGAGTCCACCGTCGGCACGACCACCGGTCCCCCCGCGGAGAGGCTGTACGCCGTGGATCCGGTGGGGGTGGACACGATCAGCCCATCGGCGGCGTACGCGCCGATCAGCTCACCGTTCACGAGCACCCGGAGGTGCACGACGCGGGCGAAGCCGCCCTTGTGCAGCACCACGTCGTTGAGCGCGCGCCACCGCTCCCCCGACACGCGCGACGAGCGCGCCTCGAGCGCCATGCGCGGTTGCACCACGAAGTCGCCCGAGGAGAACCGCTCGAGGGCGCGCTCGAGGTCGTCGCCCGCGCACGCGGTGAGGAAGCCGAGGCGTCCCAGGTTCACGCCGAGGATCGGGATCTGCCGGCCGGCCACGAGGCGGGCCCCGCGCAGCATCGTGCCGTCACCGCCGAGAGTGAGCAGCGCCTCGATGCTCGCCGGATCCTCCAGCCGCTCGGCCCCGTCGGCGACGTCGGCCAGCTCCTCCTCGAAGGCGAGTGTCATTCCGAGCTCCGGTGCCCGTCGCCGCAGGGTGTGCAGGATGGCGTCGAGCCCCTCGTAGCGCCGGTTCCCGACGACGCCGACGCGCGTCACTCGGCGACCGCCTCGCTCTCGAGCAGCGCCCGCACCCGGCGCGCGATGCCCGCCGCGTCGAGCCCCGTGAGCTCGAGCTGTCGCCGGCGCGGCGCCTGCTCGATCCACCGGTCGGGGACGCCGTGCACGCCCACGCGCACCGTCGGATCGATCTGCTCGATGGTGGCCGCCATGTACGCGCCGAACCCGTTCACCACCGTTCCCTCCTCCACCACCAGCACGCGCTTGTGGCGCGAGACCACGGCGGTGAGCGTCACCTCGTCGTACGGCTTGAGGAAGCGGC
The DNA here is from genome assembly GCA_036378095.1 of Gemmatimonadaceae bacterium. GTDB lineage: Bacteria > Gemmatimonadota > Gemmatimonadetes > Gemmatimonadales > Gemmatimonadaceae > JADGGM01. The sequence continues at coordinate 15,661 of DASUXC010000015.1, forward strand.
AGTTCACGACGGTCGCGTCGATCCCGTCGGCGGCGAGCAGCTCCGCCGCGGCGAGCGACGGCAGCACCATCGTGCCCGTGGCGAGAATGGCGATCTCCTCCCCCTGCCGCGGCACCTCCCACGTGCCGAACGGGATGGGTGCGATCTGCGAGATGTGCGGCGGCACGTCCGGCGACGCATCGCGCGGATAGCGGATGCTCATCGGGCCCGCCTCGTGCGCGAGCGCGGTGCGCAGGAGGCCCAGCAGCTCGGCGCCGTTCTTCGGCGCGGTCACGACCATCCCCGGCACGGCGAGCATGTACGCGATGTCGTACAGTCCCATGTGCGTCGGTCCATCCTCCCCGACCAGCCCCGCGCGATCCATGCAGAAGAGAACGGGCAGATGCTGCAGCGCGACGTCGTGGATCACGTTGTCGTACGCGCGCTGGAGGAAGGTGGAGTAGATCGCGCACACGGGCCGGACGCCGCGCGTGGCCATGCCGGCGGCGAACGTCACCGCATGTCCTTCGGCGATCCCCACGTCGTGAAACCGCTCCGGGTGCGCCTTCGCGAAGATGCCGGTGCCCGTGCCGGCGGGCATGGCCGCGGTGATCGCCACCAGGTCCTCGCGCTCCGCGCCCAGCTCCGCGAGCCCCTTGCCGAACACGGCGGTGTACGCCGGGTTCGCCGTGCTCGGCGTGAGCGGCTTCCCCGTGGCCGGGTCGTGCCCGGGAGGGAGCGCGTGCCACTTCTCGCCGTGCTCGCCCGCGGGGAAGCCGCGCCCCTTCTGCGTGATCACGTGGACGAGCCGCGGCGTGCGCATCCCCTTCACCGCCGACAGCGTCTCCACGAGCGAGTCCATGTCGTGCCCGTCGATGGGGCCGAAGTAGCGGAAGCCGAGCTCCTCGAACAGCACGCCGGGGGTGAGCAGCGACTTCATGCTCTCCTCCCACCGCCGCACGAGTCCCCCGATCCCGGCCAGCGGTCCCGGGAGCTCATCCACCACGGTGCCGATCGCCCCGCGCACGCGGTTGTAGATCGGGTTGCGCTGGATGGAGCCGAGATACCTGGAGATCGCGCCGACGTTGGGCGCGATCGACATCTCGTTGTCGTTCAGGATGACGATGAGATCGCGATCGGAGGCGCCGGCGTTGTTGAGCCCCTCGTACGACAGCCCGCTGGTGAGCGCGCCGTCGCCGAGCACGGCGAGCACGCGGAAGTCGTCCCCCTGGAGATCGCGCGCGGCGGCGATGCCGAGCGCCGCGGAGATGGCCGTGGCCGCGTGACCGGCGCCGAAGGCGTCGTACTCGCTCTCCTCGCGCTTGAGGAAGCCGGAGATCCCGTTCTCCTGGCGCAGCGTCTCGAACAGGCGGCGCCGCCCGGTGAGCATCTTGTGCGGGTAGCCCTGATGCCCGACGTCCCACACGATCTGGTCGCGCGGGGTGTCGAACACGTAGTGCAGCGCGACGGTCAGCTCGACGACGCCGAGCCCCGCGCCGATGTGCCCACCCGTTCGCGAGCAGCTGTCGATGAGCGCGGCGCGAACCTCCGCGGCGAGGGCGCGCAGCTCATCGCGAGTGAGCGGCTTCAGGTCGGCCGGCGTGTTGACGCGATCGAGAACGGACATGGATCCTGGTGCGAGTGGCGAAACCGAGGAGGTCGCGTGATCGTGGCGCGCCCCGCCCGCGGGGACCTCCGCGCCCCGAGGGCGATGCTACGACTTGCGCTCCACGACGAAGTGCGCGAGACGATCCAGCGACGGCGTGAGCAGCCCGACCGTCTCCAGCGCGCGGCGCGCCTCGCGGGCGAGCGCGCCCGCCCGCTCGACCGCGCCCTCGACGCCGAGCAGCGCGGGATACGTGCTCTTGCCGAGTGCCGCGTCGCGCCCGGCCGTCTTGCCCAACTGCGCCGTGGTGGACGTGGCGTCCAGCACATCATCGGCGATCTGGAACGCGAGTCCAACGGCCACGCCGTACCCCTCCAGCGCGCGAGCGCGCCGCGCGTCGGCCCCGGCGGCGATCCCGCCGATGCGAACCGACGCCGCGATGAGCGCGCCCGTCTTGGCGCTGTGCACGCGCTCCAGCTCCGCGAGCGACAATGCCCGTCCCTCTCCCGCCAGATCGAGCAGCTGCCCGCCCACCATGCCGCCGGCGCCCGACGCGCGCATCAGCTCTCGAACGATGTCTCCGCGCGAGCGCGCGGGCAACCCGAGCGCGGCCGCCGCATCCGCCGCCGCGCGCGCCGCGAGCGGCACCATCGCCACCCCGGCCACGGCGGCCACCCGCACGCCGTGCACGCGATGCGTCGTGGGCCGGCCGCGCCGCACGTCGTCGTCGTCCATGCACGGCAGATCGTCGTGCACGAGCGAGTAGGCGTGCACCACCTCCACCGCCGCGGCGAGCGCGCTCGCGTCGCCGGTGCCCCCGCACGCGCGGTACGCGGCCAGCACGAGCAACGGCCGCAGGCGCTTCCCCTCGCCGAGGATGCTGTACCGGATGGCGTCCGCCACCGCCGGCGGAAGGGCGCCGAGCGCGCGGTCGCACAGCGCGGCCAGCGCGGCGTCCACCGCCGCGCGGTCGGCGGCGAACCCCGCCTCGACCGGATCAGACGTCGAGGTCGGACAGCCCAAAGCTTCCGTCGTCATGCTCCACCAGCCGCTTCACCTCTCCCTCGGCCCGGGCGAGCGCCTCCGCCGCCGAACGCAGTCGCTGCACGCCCTCCTCGAACAACGCGAGGGCGCTGTCCAACTGGAGATCGTCTCGCTCCAGCTCGGCGACGATCGTCTCGATGCGGGCGAGGTCCTCCTCGAACGTCATAGGGCCGGGGGTTCGGGGTTGGGGGCCTGGGGGGGCTCGGGCGAGGGAGCGGGGACCGGGGACACCCTCGCGTTCACGGTGCCGTCACGGAGGGTGAGCGTGAACGGCATGTCGGCCGCGAATCGCGACACGCTGGAGAGGGTGATGCCATGGGTGTCGCGGGCCACGGCATAGCCGCGGGCGAGGGTGGCGAGCGGGCTGAGGGCGTGCAGTCGACCGGCGGCGCCCTCCAGCCGCGCGCGCCGGCGCTCGACGCCGCGGGTGGACACGAGCCGCAGCTCGCGCGCCGAGCGCTCGATCGCCCGGCGCGCGCCGAGCACGCGGCGGTCGAGCGCGGCGCGCACGAGCTGCGCGTGCGCGGCCACCTGCGCGCGCAGCTCGGCGAGCATGGGCACCGCCGCCTCGGCCGCGGCGGAGGGGGTGGGCGCGCGCAGGTCCGCCACCAGGTCGCACAGCGTGACGTCCACCTCGTGCCCCACGGCCGAGATGGTGGGCACCGCGCACGCGGCGAGCGCGCGCGCCACCCCCTCGTCGTTGAACGCCCAGAGATCTTCCCGTCCTCCACCCCCGCGTCCGACGATCACCACGTCCGCCTCCCGCCACCGGCTCACGCGCTCGATCGCCGCCACCAGCTCCTCGGTGGCGCCCTCACCCTGCACCTTCGCGGCGGCCACCACGATGTCCACGATCGGGCAGCGCCGGCGCACCACGGCGATGATGTCGCGCAACGCGGCGCCGTCGGGGCTCGTGACCACCGCGATCCGGCGCGGCAGGCGGGGGAGCGGCCGCTTCCGGTCCGCATCGAGAAGTCCCTCGCCCGCGAGCCTCGCCACCGACGCCTCGAGCGCCTTGCGCCACAACCCATCCCCCGCCGCTTCCAGGCGCGTCACCTGGAGCTGCATGTCCCCCCGCGCGGCGTAGACGGTGAGCTGCCCGAGCGCCGAGACTTCCATCCCGTCGTCGGGGGGCGCGGGGATGCGCCGCGTCTGCGACGCCCACACCACGCAGCGGATCTGCGACGCCGCATCGCGCAGGCAGAAGTACCAGTGGCCGTTCCGGTGCGCCTTGAAGTCGCTCACCTCACCCCGCACCCAGAGGGGGACGAACGCCCCCTCGAGCACGTCCTTGGCGATGCGCGTGAGGGCGGACACCGGCACGGCCGACTCCGCGGTCGCGCCAGGGTCGGGTGGCGGCGCGACGAGCGCGGGGTTCATCGCGCGGGAGGCGGCGCGGCGGTCGTAGGCGCCGGAGGCCTCCGTGGGGAAGAGCTCGAGATCGTCGGTGGAGGGGCGGCGCTTCCCGCGCCCCCCGCCCCGCGCGGGGCGAGCGCTCATCTCGATGCGGCCGGCGATGCGGCCAGCTCGGCGGCGCGGATCGTGTTCCGCAGCAGCATCGCGATCGTCATCGGCCCCACCCCGCCCGGCACCGGCGTGATGCGCCCGGCGACCTCGCGCGCGCTGTCGAAGTCCACGTCGCCGACGATCCGGTAGCCCGACTTCGCCGACGGATCGCTCACGCGGTTGATCCCCACGTCGATCACCGTCGCGCCCGGCTTGATCATGTCCCCGCCGATCATCCGCGCTCGCCCGGCGGCGACGATCAGAATGTCGGCGCGGCAGGTGTGGGCCGAGAGGTCGCGCGTGGCGCTGTGGCACATCGTGACGGTGGCGTTGGCGCCGCGCGCGTTCTGCACCATGAGCGACATCATGGGCTTCCCCACGATGTTGCTCCGCCCGACGATCACGCACTCCGCGCCCTTCGTCTCCACGCCCGCGCGCGCGAGCAGCTCCTGCACTCCCGCCGGCGTGCACGGGGCGAACCCGTCGCGCTCACCGATGAGCAGCTTTCCCACGTTCACCGGGTGGAATCCGTCGACGTCCTTCTCCGGACGGATGTGGCGCACGACGACGTCGGGATCGATCTGCTTGGGCACCGGCATCTGCACGAGGATGCCGTGTATCGCCGGGTCGTCGTTGAGGGCGCCCACCTGGGCGAGCAGCTCCTCCTGGGTGGTGGTGGCGGGCATGCGGATCGTCACCGAGTGCATCCCCGCCTCCTCGCACGCCCGCCCCTTGCTGCGCACGTACACGGCGCTCGCCGGATCGTCGCCGACGAGCACGACGGCGAGACCCGGCCGTACCCCCGCCATGGTGAGGCGCTCGGCATCGCGCGCCACCTCGGCGCGGATCTCCCGCGCCACGGCGCCGCCGTCGATCAGCTCAGCGGGCAAAGTCCACCGCCCGTTGCTCGCGAATCACGACCACCTTGATCTGTCCGGGATACTGCAGCTCGCCCTCGATGCGCCGGGCGATCTCCTCGCTGAGCGAAGTCATGCGCACGTCGTCCACATCCTCCGGGTTCACGATCACGCGAATCTCGCGCCCGGCCTGGATGGCGAACACCTTGTCCACCCCCGTGTAGCTGGACGCGATCCGCTCGAGCCCCTCGAGACGCTTCACGTAGGTCTCGAAGGCCTCGCGCCGCGCGCCGGGGCGGGATCCGCTGATCGCGTCCGCGGCCTGCACGAGCACCGACACCTCGCTCTCGTGCGGGACGTCGTCGTGGTGCGCGGCGATGCAGTTCACGACGAGCGGGTTCTCGCCGTACTTGGTGGCCACCTCCACCCCGAGCTGGACGTGCGTCCCTTCGTGCTCGTGCGTGAGCACCTTCCCCACGTCGTGGAGGAGCGCGCCCCGCTTGGCCATCGGCACGTCGAGGCCGAGCTCGGCGGCCATGATCCCCGCCAGGTGCGCCACTTCCTTGGAGTGCTGCAGGATGTTCTGCCCGTAGCTCGTGCGGTAATGCATGCGGCCGACGAGCTTGATGAGCTCGGGGTGCAGTCCGTGCGCGCCCACCTCGTAGGCGGCCTGCTCGCCCATCTCCTGGATGGCCGAGTCCACCTCCTTGCGCGACTTGGCGACCACTTCCTCGATCCGCCCGGGGTGGATGCGCCCGTCGGCCACCAGCTTGGAGAGGGCGAGGCGCGCCACCTCGCGCCGCACGGGATCGAAGCACGACACCACGACCGTATCGGGAGTGTCGTCGATGATGACGTCCACCCCCGTGGCCAGCTCGAACGCCCGGATGTTGCGCCCCTCTCTCCCGATGATCCGCCCTTTCATCTCGTCGTTCGGGAGGGAGACCGAGGCGACGCTGATCTCCGAGGTGTGCTCCGAGGCGATGCGCTGCACGGCGAGGGCGACGATCTTCTTGGCCTCCCGCTCGGCGTTCCGGCGGGCGGTCTCGCGGATCTCACGGATCTGGTTGGCGGCCTCGGCCTGCGCCTCTTCGGCGAGCCGATTGATGAGCTCGACCTTGGCCTCCTGGGCGCTCATCCCGGCGAGCTGCTCGAGTCGGCGACGCTCCTCCGCCACCAGCCGCTCGAGCTCGCCCTCACGCTCGGCGACGGCCTTCTCTCTACGGCCCAGGTCGCTCCCCCGGCGCCCCAGCTCCTTCTCGCGCTGCTCGAGCGTGTCGAACTTCCGATCGAGGCTCGACTCGCGCTCCTGCACGCGGCGCTCGGCGCGCTCCAGCTCCTCCCGGCGCTTCCCCGCCTCCACCTCCCACGACTCGCGCAGGCGGATGGTCTCTTCCTTCCCCGCCACGACGGCGGACTTGCGCAGCGTCTCCGCCTCGCGCCGGGCGTCTTCCGTGATCCGCCTCGCGGTTTCCTCGGCCGTCGCCTTGGCCGACGCCTGGGCCGCCCGCTCCGCCGCCCTGCCGGCCCGGCGCCCCATAACGAAAAACGCCGCGGCGGCGAGCAGGATGGCAACGCCCAACGCGGCGACCAGCGTGGTTTCGCTCATTGGATCTATGCTCCAACGTGACGCGCGGCGCCACGCAGCTGAGAAGACTCGCCGGCCAGCGCGGCCCGTCGGAGCCACCGCCGGTCGTCCGCCGGCGTGGGGCGGAGGACGGGTGGGCTAACTGCAACGAGGGCTTGCGTCTACGAGTCTAGCCGGTTACCCGCGAGGAAAGTACGCGCGAGCCGAACAAAAGGCAATGCGGGCCGCGGCGACCACGCGCCGCGGCCCGCCACGACCGCCTCACTTCACCGGACGCTTGGTCGGCGGCAGCATCCGCCTCACGTCCGCGGAGATCGCCTCGATGCGCTCGGCCATCTCCCGGGGCGCCTGACGCGCCTTGAACAACTCGTCGGTGATCTGCAGCGCCGCCAGAATGGCGGCCCGGTTCGATTCCACCACCGCCCCGGAGTTCATGAGCGTCCGGATCGTCTCGTCCACGTAGTTGGCGACGGCCCGCGTGTGCTCGGCGGACTCGTCGCTCCGGATCGTGTACTCCTCCCCGACGATCGTCACCCGCACCGTCGACTTCTTGGTCATCTCTCGGCCTCCAGCTCGTGCTGCTGACGGAGAAAGCGGAGCCGCTCGAGGAGCTGCTTGGTCCGCTCCCGCGCGGCCTCGAGCCGCTGCCGGAGCTCCCGGTTCTCCCGCTCCAGCTCCGCGACGCGGGGTGATGCGGCGCCGCCATCGGCCGACGCCGGGGACTCGGCGCCAGCCGCGCGCCCGTCGAGCTCCTTCAACCGGGCCTCCACCTTCCCCAGCCTCGACTCCGCCTCGTGCGCTCGCCGCCGCCACGCGGCCATCTCCTCCCCCAACGCGTGGATGAGCTGCTCCAGCTCGCCGAAGGCTGCTATGTCAGGACGTTCGCTGTCGGACACCGAGCTCTCCTTCGAGGGTTCGCACGAGCTTCTCGCGACGGCCGGCGATCTCCTTCTCCCGTAGAGTGCGCTCCGGGTGGCGGAACGTCAATCGCCAGGCGAGGCTGCGGAACCCCGGTGGAACGTTCTCGCCGCGATACTCGTCGAACAGCACCACGCGCTCGAGCAGCTCGCCCGCGGCGGTGCGCAGCACTCGCTCCACCCGCTCCGCCGGCATGTCGTTCGGGACGAGGAGCGCGAGGTCGAACTCCGACGCCGGCGTGGTGGGGAGCGGACGATAGCGCACGGCCACCCCGGCGCCCACCCCCAACCGCTCTCGCTCCGGCACGTGCCGCGACTTGCCGGGCTCGGCCACGCGATCGGATGGGATCTCCATGAGGAGCAGCTCCACGCCGAACGCCGGCGCGGCCCACACCGGGGCGTCGAGCACGAGCCGGCGCACGTCCCCGCGCGGCTCGCCGCTCACCACGATCTCCCACAGCCGCTCTCCGCCCTCACCCCCCGGACGCAGCTCCACCGCCGCGCCGGGGAACGCGGCGCGCGCCAGCTCCTCCCCCACCCCCTTCGCGTCCCACTCGTCGAAGTCCGGCGGGCGCACCTCGGTCCAGTGCGGCGGCCGGCGGTGACCCATGATCACCACCCCCGCGCGCAGCTCCTCCCGCGGGAGCACGCCCCGCGAGGGAGCGAACGTCGCGCCCACCTCGAACAGCCGCACGTCGCGGCTCATGTGCGCGAGGTTGTACTCGGCTCGGCGCGCGAGCGACTCGAGCACCTCGCGGCGCAGGTGCGCCTCGTTCTCCGAGAGCGGGTTGGCCACGCGCACGTGCGACTCGTCGCCCCCGCGCACGAAGGGGAGCGGCCGCGCCTCGAGCAGCCCGAGCGACACCAGCCGCTCGCGCACCCGCCGGGTGACCAGCTCCACGGGGGAGTCCGGTACCGTTCCCGGGCGGAACGGACGGACCTCGTCGGGAAACGAATCGTAGCCGCGCAGCCGCGCGACTTCCTCGACGAGGTCGATCTCGCTCGTCACGTCGGGGCGCCAACCGGGCACGGTCACGGACAGCGACCCCTCCGCCGGCTCCGTCTCGAATCCCACGGCATCCAGCAAGCGGGCGATCTCCCCGGCATCCACGCGCACGCCGAGCACGCGCTCCACGCGCGCCGTGCGGAGCACGAGGCGCGTGCGCGGCCGCGGGCTCGGGTAGAGATCGACGGGCGCGCCATCCAGCCGCCCTCCGGCCACGGCCGCGAGCATGCGAACGGCCCGCTCCAGCGCGCGCGGGGGGAGGTCGGGGTCCACGCCGCGCTCGAACCGGTAGCTCGCATCCGTCGACAGGCCGAGCGCGCGCCGGGTACGCCGCACGCTCGACGGATCGAACGTGGCCACCTCGAGGAACACGCTCGTGGTGCTCTCCCCCACCTCGCTCTCCGCGCCCCCCATCACCCCCGCCACCGCGGCGGCCCGGTCGCCATCGGCGATCACCGTCATCGACGATTCGAGCGTTCGCTCCACGCCGTCGAGCGTCACCAGCTTCTCTCCGGCTCGCGCGCGGCGAACGATCACCGCCGCGCCGGCGAGCCGGTCCGCGTCGAACGCGTGCATGGGCTGCCCGAGCTCGTGCAGCAGGTAGTTGGTGACGTCGACCACGTTGTTCACCGAGCGCCCCCCGACGGCGGTGATCCGCTCGACGAGCCAGTCGGGGCTCGGCCCCACGCGCACCCCGCGCACGACCGCGCCCATGTAGCGGGTGCACCCCTCGGGATCCTCCAGCACCACCGTCACGTTCGCGGCGCGCGCCGAGCGCGGCGCCACCTCGGCGGCGGGGAGCGTCACCGCTTCGGCGCCCCGCACGGGCGGGAGCGCGAGGGGGACGCCGGTTGCCGCCGCGATCTCGCGCGCGATTCCCAGATGAGAGAGGAGATCCGGACGGTTCGGGGTCACGTCCAGCACGAGGCGCACATCGCCGACCGGCGCGGCGGCGAGGAAGGGGGTGCCCGGCGCCGCGCTCGTGTCGAGCTCCAGGATTCCCGCGTGGTCCTGTCCGAGTCCCAGCTCGCGCGCCGAGCAGAGCATGCCGTTGGAGACGGCGCCGCGGATCTTCCGCTTCTCGAGCTTGAGTCCGCCCGGAAGGGTGGACCCCGCCGGGGCGAACGGGTACTTGTGTCCCGCGCGGACGTTTGGCGCACCACAGACCACGTCGAGCAGCTCGCCGCGGCCGGCGTCCACGCGCGTCACCCAGAGGTGATCCGAGTCCGGGTGGGGCGCGGCCTCCACCACGAGCCCCACCACCACGTCGCGCAGGTCCTCGCGCAGGCGGACCAGCTCGTCCACCGTGCAGCAGCGCGACGTGATCAGATCGCGCAGCGCCTCGGGGGAGAGCGAGGTGGGGACGATCGACTGCAGCCAGTCGTACGAAGCGTTCATGGCGCGAACTGCTCCAGGAATCTCACGTCGGAATCGTAGAGGATGCGAATGTCGGGAATGCCGAAGCGCTGCAGGGCGATGCGCGCCGGCCCCATCCCGAATGCCCACCCGGTGTAGCGCTCGCTGTCGAGCCCCGCGGCCTCGAGCACCGCGGGGTGCACCATGCCCGCGCCGAGGATCTCCATCCATCCCGTCCCCTTGCACGGGCCGCACGGGGTGCCATCGGCGCGCGTGCCGCTGCCGCCGCAGATGCGGCACTCCACGTCCATCTCCGCCGACGGCTCCGTGAACGGGAAGTAGCTGGGGCGGAAGCGCGTGCGCGTGGCGCCGAAGAAGCGGTTGGCGAAGTGCGTGAGCGTCCCCTTGAAGTCGACGAAGGTGATCCCCTCATCCACGGCGAGCCCCTCCACCTGCACGAAGGCCGGCGCGTGCGAGGGATCGAAGAAGTCGCGGCGGTAGGCGTTCCCCGGTGCCAGAATGCGGATGGGCGGGGGATACGACTGCAGCGTGCGCACCTGCACCGGCGAGGTGTGGGTGCGCAGGAGCGCGCCGTCGTCGAGGTAGAGCGTGTCGTGCATGTCCATCGCCGGGTGCTCGGGGGGGAAGTTGAGCGCGCCGAAGTTGTACCACTCGTGCTCGGCCTCGGGCCCGGTGGCGATGGTGAAACCGAGCTCGCGAAAGATGTCGGCGATCTCGGCGATGACGATGGTGACGGGGTGCCGGGCGCCGCGCCACTGATGGCGGGCGGGCATGGTGCGATCGAGCTCCGGCGTCGGCGGCGCGCTGGCGGCGAGCGCGGCGCGGCGGGCGTCGAGCGCCTCTCCGAGGGCGGCCTTGGCGCGGTTCACGGCGGCGCCGGCCTCGCGCCGCGCATCGACGGGGAGCGAGGGGAGCGCCTTCATGAGCTCCGTGACCCGGCCGCTCTTGCGCCCGAGCAGCTCGTTCCGGGCGGCGTCGAGCGCCTCCGCGTCGGGGGCGGCATCGATGCGCGCGAGGCCGTCGGTCTCGAGCGACCTGGCCGCGCTGAGGAATTCGTCGAGCGTCATGAATGGGTATCAGTGCTGGACCACAACGACACGGCGGCAGCCGACACGGAGGGTCGGGCTGCCGCCGGATTGGGGACGCGGTGTGCGGGGCGCGGGGCGCGCAGGTCGGGAATGCGGGAACAGGGGGAAGGCGCCGCGCAGCGGCGCGATCCATACATCCCGCACCCCGCGCCCCGCGAACCGCGTCCCGCGCTTACGCCGCCGTGAGCGCCGCCCTGGCCTTCTCCGCGAGGACGGTGAAGGCGGCGGGATCGCGCACCGCGATGTCGGCGAGGATCTTCCGGTCGACCTCGATGCCGGCCTTCTTGAGGCCGTTCATGAAGACGCTGTAGCTCATGTCGTTCTGGTGCGCCGCGGCGTTGATGCGAACGATCCAGAGCCGGCGGAAGTCGCGCTTCTTGTTCTTGCGATCGCGGTAGGCGTACTTCCACCCGCGCTCGACGTTCTCCTTGGCGGCCTTCCAGAGCTTGCTGCGCGCGCCGAACGCGCCGCGCGCGGCCTTCATGATCTGCTTCTTGCGCTTGAGGCGCGTGACGTTGGACTTGACGCGAGGCATGGTGTGGTCTCCTTACGCCTGGATGAGGCGCTTCATGCGCTTCGTGTCGCCCGCGGTGTGCACCAGGTCGGGACGGCGCAGATCACGCTTCCGCTTGGACGTCTTTTTGGTGAGGATGTGGCTCTTGTAGGCCTTGTTGCGCTTGACCTTGCCGGAGCCGGTCACCTTGAAGCGCTTCGCGGCGCCCTTGTGGGTTTTCATTTTCATGGGGGAATTCCACTCGCCTCATTTCGGCGCGAGAATCATGGTCATGTTCTTCCCTTCGAGCTTGGCATCGGCCTCGATCTTCCCGATGTCGGCCAGCTCGGTGGACACCCGGTCGAGGACATCCTTGCCCAGCTCCGGGTGCGCGACCTGACGGCCGCGGAACATCATCGTCACCTTCACCTTGTTGCCTTCCTCGAGGAAGCGGCGCGCGTGCCGGGTCTTGGTCACGAAGTCGTGATCGTCGATGCCGGGACGATACTTCACCTCTTTGAGGTGAATGACGTGCTGCTTCTTCTTCGCCTGCCGCGCCATCTTGGCCTGCTCGAACTTGAACTTCCCGTAGTCCATGATGCGGACGACGGGCGGGCGGGCCATCGGCGCGACCTCGACCAGATCGAGCCCCTGCGCTTCCGCCTGCGCGAGGGCCGTGTCGAGGTCGAGGATTCCGAGCTGCGAGCCGTCGGGCGCGATCACGCGGAGCGGACTGATGCGGATCTGCCGGTTCACGCGGACGCGCTTGGTGCTGTCCTGAATGGGCGAAGCTCCTCCTAAGGAAGACAAAAATCGCGGACGCCCCTTCGGAGTCCGCGAGATGCGACAATGCCCCCGTGCAAGCCGGGTGCCTTCGCGAGCGCTGAACTCCTACAGCACACCTCGCGCGCGAGCGCCGAGGGCCGAAGGGTGAGAGCGGAGCGAACCGCTCTACTTACTCTATTGTGCCCACACAATTTAGGCGCGCGTTGGAGATGTGTCAACGCTGGCGCGAGATGCGGGGCGCGGGACGCGGGGTGCGGGGTGCGTGAACATGGAATGCGAGACGGGGACCGGCACGTGCCGGTCCCCGTC
>DASUXC010000016.1:0-2151 GCA_036378095.1 Gemmatimonadaceae bacterium
GGCGTACCAGCAGCCGATCGTGACGTACAACGAGAACCTGCTGATCATGGCCGAGGCGCAGTTCCAGACCGGCGATGAGGCGGGGGCGCTGGCCTCGCTCAACGCGGAGCGTGCCGCGTGGGGGACGGAGACGCCATGGCACTCGGCGATCTCCCTCGCACCGTCGGCGGCCGCCGGCCCGGCGCTGCTCCAGGCGATCATGACCGAGAAGTACATCACGCTCTTCCAGAACGTGGAAGCGTGGAACGACTACAAGCGCACGTGCATCCCGGCGCTCACGCCGGCGAACGGCGCCACGGTGATCCCCGGCCGCCTGCTGTACGGCATCACCTCGCGGCAGACGGACCCGAACGTGCCCGAGCCGAGCCAGCAGCCGGCGCGGAACGCGAACGACCCGAACGCGTGCACCTGAGCGGCGCGATCACGGTCTGAACGCGACATCACCCACTCGTCGTGAGGGCGCGCATCATGTCCACGTCGTCAGTGTCGTACGTCGAGCACGGACCGACGTCAATGGTGCGCGTTCTCACCGCGGGCGTGGTGGTGGGGGTGCTCGACATCGTCTACGCCTGGCTGCTCTGGGGGGTGGTGCTCGGACAGGCCACCGCGATGCGGATCCCGCAGTCGATCGCCGCCGGGCTGCTCGGCCGCGCCGCCTTCCAGGGCGGCGTGGCCACGGCGGCGCTCGGGCTCGCGCTGCATTTCACCTTCGCCATGGCGTGGGCGATGCTGTTCTACGTGCTGTCCGAGCGGTGGCCGGCGCTCCGCCGGCTCACCGCCACGACGCGCGGCGCGGTCACGGCCGGCCTGCTGTACGGTCCGGTCATCTGGGTGGTCATGAACCACGTCGTCATCCCGCTGAGCCGCCTCAAGGAGGCGCCGTGGCTCACGTGGCTGGCGCTCGTGAACGTCATCCAGCACATGGTCATGATCGGGGTGCCCATCGCCCTGATCGAGCGTCCGCGCGGCGGGCGCTGAGCCATAGGCCCGAACGCACGACGCCCCGGTGCGCGCTGCTTCGCGCGCACCGGGGCGTCGTCACATCCGCCTTGGGGGAGGCGGCGCGGGCCACCCCCAGGATCACTCGGAGGCGGAGGGGACGCTCTCCGCGGCGAGTGCCGCGGACTCGCCATCGGCCGCCGGGCTCCGCTTCCCGGAGAGCCCGATCACTACGCCCAGGACGTATCCGATCGCGAGCTCGAGGATCGCGCCCTCGAGCGTGGGCTTGGTGGTCATCACGAACACGATGGAAATGGCGAGGGCCGTGTTCGCCCACGAGAGGGCGCCGATCACCGGATCGTGCGGGAGCGTGGCGGCACGGTCGAGCCCTCCATCGGCCGCGAGCTGCTGGATCGCGAGCTTCATCTTGCGCCCGCGCCCTCCGAGCACCCCGCCCTGCGCCAGGAGCAGGATCGCTCCGCCGATCCCCGCCACCACCCATCCGGTGCTCCACGTCCACCCCGGACGGGCCGAGATCATGTACGCCCCGGTGCCGAAGAGGACGACGACGGCGATCGGGAACGTCCGCGCCGTCTTGGCGGTGAGCATGAGCCACATCCGCGCCTCGCGAAGCGTGGCGGCGCGGTGCGCCCGCGACTCGGCGACGTGAACGAGGCCGGAGGCGGCGCTCGCCGCCACCAGCGCGAGGAGGTGAAAGAAGAGCGCGACGCGGTAGCCGTCCATGGTCGATCCTCCAACGAATCGGGGCAGTCAGGGTTGGTCGGGGCGGATGAGAGCCGCCGCGCTCGCCAAGAGCGAGCGCCCGGCCGCCCCAGAATATGTGACGATCGCACCTCGCTCCGCGACTCACTCCGCCCGGGGGCACGGGGAATCGGGACTCACTCGCCCCCGTCCTGCCGGGCTCCCGCGGGCTCCGCAGGGCTCCGCCTCCCGACGCGGGCCTCGGCGTATCCCCTCCCGCGGCTACCGCTCCCAGGAGCAGTCCTTGCGCGCCGACGCGGCCTTGCGCAAGTTGTGCCTGACGCTCCCCCAAGACTCTTTCCCAAGGCAGTTGGGAGGCACGATAGCCGCCATGGCCCTGCTCAAGGGAACGCTCGACACCCTCGTGCTCAAGACCCTCTCCTGGGGGCCGATGCACGGCTTCGAGATCACGCGCTGGCTCGAGGACCGCTCCGGCGGCCGGATCGAGGT
>DASUXC010000017.1:0-6579 GCA_036378095.1 Gemmatimonadaceae bacterium
CCCAACTGCATGTTCGCCGCCACCACCACGTCCGATTCCATCACCGGCTGCACGTGCGAGAGCACGGTCCGGTACACGTCCGCCGCCAACGCCCACTTCGCGTCGAACTGCAGCGCGCGCGCGTACGCCATCAGCCGCGGCGCCACTACCGCCACCCGCACCGTCCGGGCGAGCTCCATCGAATCGACGATGCTCGTCAGCAACGCCCGATGCGAGCTCCGCGGATCCACCGCCGCGATCGTCTCCCGCACCGCGCGCACGCTCCACGAGTCCGACGCCACCACCCGCGGCCCCTCGCTCGCCCACGCGTCGAACAGACGAAGCGTCACCAGCCCGGCGCTCGTCGAGCGCCACTCGGCGTCCGACTCGCTCATCCCGGCCAGCGCTTCGAAAAACGGAAAGTGAGGGAGCACCGTGTCGGAGCTTCCCATTCATTCCTCCAATGCTCGGTCGTTCTGCCTGTCCAGGCGTGCAAACTGTGTAGGAGTATCGATCGCGGCAAGCACACTTTTAGGACAACAGGGGGTCATTTCAGGACAAACTTCTCCGCCCACTTCGCCCGTTTTCCGCGCCGGCGCCTCGATAATGGACACCGTTCGAAAACGAGACGGCCCGCCGCGCCCTGCGCGACGGGCCTTCTGCCCGATCATCCCTCACACCGCTCACCGCGACACGAGTCGGGCTCGCTCTCCCGGTCGCGCCACCGTGGCCACGTTCCCATCCGACACGTAGCGCATCCCGGATCGGTCGAGCGCATCGAGCGCCTTCTCCAACTCGTTCCCGAACACCTCCATGCGCGGCAGCCGGTGCGCGTCGAACCTGGGGTCGTACGGACTCCGCGCCGGACCGCCCGCCACCTCGAGCACGGCGTCGAACGCGTACCGCACCACCCGGCCGCTCCGCGGATCACGCCATTCACCCGCGCGCGCCAGCTCGCGGTTCTTCGGCCACACGCCAAGCGGGAGCGCGAACGTCCGCACGCGATATCCCGCCACCGCGGAGTCGATCGCCAACACACCGCGCGCGATCTGCTCCTGCACCACGGCGTCCGGATACTTCCCCAGGTTCGCGTGCCAGAGCGTGTGGTCGCACAGCTCGAAGCCCTGCTCGGCCAGGAACCGCACCTTCCGCTGACGCCACTCGGTTCGCTGCCCGTCGATCCCCTTGTCGCCGAAGAACGCGTGGCCAGCCGCCGCGCCGGGGAGCATGCAGAACACCGCCTTGTTCGCCCAGTCGGGGTGCGTTCGATGGAAGTCGAGCCAGATCCCGACGGCGCTGTTCGGGTCCACCTCGAGCGCGCCGTTCCGCTCGATGTAGCCGAACTGCGAGGGCGGGGCATCGTCGAAGGTGAACACCACCGGCGACTGCCCGGCGGGAAGCGCGATCTTGCGGTCCACCAGGTCGGCAACCGAAACGGGGCGATACCCCCTCTCGTAGAGCAGCTCGAGCTGCCGCCGGAAGTGCGTACGCTCCACCATCCAGCGGCTCTCGCGATCGCCGAGCAGGTGATACTCGAGGATCGGGACGCGACCGAGCTCGTTCGGCGCCCGCGTGCTCGCCACTCCGCGACCGGCCGGCGGTGCCGGCGCGGCGACGGTCCCGCCCGCGCCCGGCGCCGGCGCCACGGGGCGCGGCGCGGCATCGTCATGGTCGCGCGGCGCGTCCGGCGCACGCCCGCTCATCGAGAGGCGCGAGCCGGACGAGGCGGTGGTGTCCGGGGGGGCGTCCGCGGTGGTGTCCGCGGCCGCGCTCGTCACGGTGCCCGGCACGGCGCGGGAGAGGGCAGGAGCCGGATGCGCGCGGAGGGCGGGCGGCTTCCCCTCTCGGCACGCGAGAAGAACGAGCAGCGCTGGCAGCGCGGCAACGACGGCGGGGCGAGACATCGGAACGACCAGGAAGTGGAAGGCGTGGGAGCCGGGAAGGGCGGAGAAGCATAGCGACCGCCGTTCTCGTTTTGTACCCCCGAACGCAGCCGGTGGGAAACCTCCCCCGCCAGCCGGCGTAGTATCCAACATGGGTCGCGTGGAGAACACGGTCGTACTGTGATGATGGATGAACCCCGCCCGAGGCAACGTCTCGGAACGCTCCGCGACTGGATGCGCGCCCGGCTCCGTGCCGACCCGCGGATCCCCGCGCGGCTCTGGATGCGGCGGCGCTGGCGCTCGCTCCTGGTCATGGCGGTCGCCGTGGTCGGGATCGCGACGTTCGACGCCTGGCTCGCCACCTGCGCCTTCGGCGGGTGCCCATCCGCCGCCGACATCCGACGGTACCGCCCCATGGAGGGGAGCCGCGTGCTCGACCGGAGCGGCCACCTCATCGGGCGGCTCACCCACGTGCGCCGCGTCAACGTGCCGCTCGCGCGCGTGCCGCTCCACGTGCGGCAGGCGTTCATCGCCACGGAGGACCGCCGCTTCTACCAGCACAACGGGCTCGATTGGCGGGCCGTCGTCCGCGCCGCCGTCCGCAACGTCGCCGCCCTCGGCGTGCGCGAGGGGTTCAGCACGATCACCATGCAGGTGGCGCGGAACACCTTCACCCGCGACATCGCCACGCGCCGCACGCTCCGCCGCAAGCTGCTCGAGCTGCGGCTCGCGCGGCTGCTCGAGCGCAACCTGTCCAAGGACGACATCCTCGAGCTCTACCTGAACGTCATCTACCTCGGCAACGGGACGTACGGCGTGGAGGCGGCGAGCCGCGACCTGTTCGGCAAGAGCGTGTCGCGCCTCACCCTCGCCGAGGGGGCGATGCTCGCCGCGCTCCCCAAGGGCCCCTCCGCGTACACGCCGCGCCGCGACCCGGCGCGCGCCCGCGCGCGGCGCGACCTCGTGCTCGCCCTCATGGCGCGCGAGGGGTACATCTCCCTCCGGCGCGCGCGCGCGGCAGCCGCCGAGCCGCTCGTCGTCGCCACCGAGGAGCGGCATCCCGCGGAGGTCAACTCGTCGGTGATCGGGGCGGTGCGCGCGCTCGTGGATTCGGCGCTCGGGCCGGACGCCCTCGACGAGGGCGACGTGACGGTGTACACGACCATCGACGCCACCGCGCAGCGCGCCGCGGAGCGGGCGATTCGCGACCAGGCGGTGGTGATCGACCGCCAGGCGCGCGCCTGGCGAGGACGCCGCGCCGGAGAGGTGGAGGGGGCGCTGGTCGCCCTCGACCCGCGGACGGGCGACATCCGCGCGCTCGTGGGTGGGCGTCACCCCGACCCGGGGGGCTTCGACCGCGCCCTCGCCGCGCGCCGCCAGCCGGGATCGGCGTTCAAGCCATTCGTCTACGCCGCCGCGCTCTCCGTGGGCTTCACCCCCGCCTCCATCGTCGACGACTCCCCGGTGGAGGTGGAGCAGGGCGGTCACCTGTGGACCCCCGCCAACTACGGGGACGAGTACGACGGGCCGGTCACCATGCGCCACGCGCTCGCCCACTCGAGCAACGCGGCGGCGGTGCGCTTCAGCCGTGCCGTGGGCGAGGCACGCGTGGTGTCGGTGGCGCACGAGAGCGGGATCGGCAGCCCGCTCGCCGCCGTGCCATCGATCGCCCTGGGCGCGGAGGAGGTGACCCCGCTCGAGCTGGTGACCGCCTACGCCCCGTTCGCCAACGGCGGGTTCCGCGTGCACCCTCGGCTCGTGCGGCGCATCGACGCGGCCGATGGGACGACGCTCTGGACGCGGGACATCGCGCCGCTCTCGCGCGCGATCGACCCGCGCGACGCGTTCCAGCTCACCTCGATGCTCGAGTCGGTGGTGGACGAGGGGACCGGCCGCGTGGTGCGCGAGCTCGGCGCCGAGGGTCCGATCGCGGGAAAGACGGGCACGACGAACGACGGCACCGACGTCTGGTTCGTCGGCTACACCCCGTCGATCGTGGCCGGCGTCTGGTTCGGCTACGACACGCCGCACCCGATCGCCGGCGGAGCGACGGGCGGCGCCATGGCCGCCCCGGCCTGGGCGGCGTTCTACACGCGCGGGTGGCGCCAGGGCGCGCGCGACGTCGACTGGTCTCCCCCGCCGGGGCTCGTCTCACGCGAGATCGATGACGAGACGGGGGAGCTGGCCACCGAATGGTGCCCCGTCACGCGCCGCGAGTGGTTCCGGCAGGGGAGCGAGCCGACGCAGCTCTGCCACGAGCACCTCGAGCCGCCGGAGGCGGAGGGCGAGTGGGTCGGGGAGCGGATCGTGCACGCCCTCAAGAAGATCTTCAAGTTCTGAGAGCCGGCGCGGGCGACTCCGCGCCGCCGCTCCCCACCGCGGGCGGCCGCTCGCACATGAGCCCCAGCACGTTGCGCTCGCTGTCACGGAAGAACACCATCCAGAGATCGTGCGTGCTCAGGCGAGCGATGAGGTGCGGCGTGTCGATGAGCTCCACGCCGCGCCGCCGGAGGGTGTCGTACGCGGCATCGATGTCCTCGACCTGATAGTACAGGACGGATGCCGCGTGCGCGTCGGCGGGCGACTCGGGACGCGAGAGCATGAGGCGAACGCCGCCGCAGTCGAAGAAGGCCAGCCCCGGCGCCTCGAACAGGTACCGCATGCCGAGGACGTCACGATAGAAGGCGACCGCACGAGGGAGGTCGTGCACCGGGATGGCGATCTGACCGATGCGCGCGAGCGAGAACGCCGAGCTGGCCGTGGACATGACACTCTCCGGATGACGTGCCGCCGGCACCCCGCCGGCGAGGAGACATCTACCTGGCAACGCCAACAATAATGCGGCATGCCCCGGGGGCCGGCGAGCTCGCGGTCTCGGAGGATGCCACGTCGCTCATCGAGCGGGTGGTGGCCGAGCGCGGTCGCGAGTGGGACGGGGCGTGGTGCACGAAGCGCGCGCCGGCCCACTCGTCGTGCGCTCACCCTCGGAGGATCCCCGCCCCCGCGGGCGCCGGTTCCTCCGCGAACCCCGGAAAGATCCGCCCCGTGTCCCCCGCGCCGAGGTGCTTCGCCACCACCTCGGCGAACACGGCGCGGAAGTCGGTGGTGAGGGCGAGGTCGCGCCCCTCGTAGAGCTGCTCGGGGGCGAGCCCCGGCCAGCGGCCGTGCACGTGCCCGCCGCGCACCGGGCCGCCGATCGCGAACATCGCGCCGGCGTGCCCGTGGTCGGTGCCGCCGTCCCCGTTCTGCCGCGCCATCCGGCCGAACTCCGACATCGTGAGGATCACCACGTCCTCCATCCGGTCCCCCAGGTCGGTCACCAGCGCGGCGATCGACTGCGCGAAGTCGGCGAGCCGCGACGCGAGCTGCCCGGTCACCGCGCCCTGGTTCACGTGGGTGTCCCACCCGCCCACGTCGGCGAAGGCGATCTCCAACCCAACGTCGCTCTTGATGAGCTGCGCGATCTGCAGGAGCTTCCGCCCGAACGGCGAGCGGGGGTAGTCGGCGCCGTGCTCCGGCTGGTAGCGCGCGGGATCGGCGGCGCGGAGCATCTTCACGGCGTCGAACGTCTCGGCGCCCGTGCCGTGCACGAGGTCCGCGCTCCCCGTGCGATAGAGCGCCTCCAGGCGCTGGACGTCGGTGCCGGTCGCGCGGATGGTGAACTCCTCCAGGCTCGACATCGCGATCGTCGGCGCC
Source organism: Gemmatimonadaceae bacterium (assembly GCA_036378095.1). Taxonomy (GTDB): domain Bacteria; phylum Gemmatimonadota; class Gemmatimonadetes; order Gemmatimonadales; family Gemmatimonadaceae; genus JADGGM01. Next base: position 5,559 of record DASUXC010000017.1, read on the forward strand.
GGTCCCTCGAGGATGCGCGGCGTCTCCGGCGTCATCGCCACGGCGCGGAACGGAGAGGGAGAGCGCGCGGCGCACTCGGCGCACGTCCCGCGAACCGCGAGATAGCGGTTGAGCCATCCGTCGGGCGTCCCCTTCACGTCCGGCGTCCCGGTCTCCATGTAGTCCTGCGCATCGAAGTGCGAACGGGTGCTGCTCGGGCTCCCCACCGCGTGGATGGGGGCGAGCAGGCCGCGCGCCCACAGCGGCTGGAAGGGCGCGAGCGCGGGGTGCAGGCCGAAGAAGCCATCGAGATCGATGGCGCCGCTCGCGCCGCCGCGCACCCCCGCCGCTCCGGCAACGAGACGCGAGGGGCGGGGAATGGCGATCGTGGGACGGAGCCGGTAGTAGTCCGCGTCGCCGTGCGGGACGACCACGTTGAGGGCGTCGGCCGCGCCGCGCTGGAAGAGGGAGATGAGCACCTTCCCCTTCCGCGCGGCGGGGAGTCCGCGCGCGAACACGGCGCGGCGCAGGAAGGTGGGGGAGAGCCCCATCGTCACGAGCGCCAGCGCGCCCGACCTGAGAAAGACACGTCGTTGCACGAGGTCCTCACCGTCTCTGGAATTCCGGGGAGCCGAGCGCCAGGCCGACCATGCGCGCGACCCCCTCGGGTGGCCCGGCGCGACGGCGCGCCCGGCGCGCGGTGGGCGCGGGGGGCGCGTCGGCATCGGTCGTGGGCGCGCTGTCCGCCGCCGCGAGCAGGGGGTTCACGCCCGAGCCGAGCACCTTGCGCGTGTCGGGGGATGCCTCGCCCCCGAGCAGGGCGCGGATCACGGCATCCACCTGCGCGTCGAGCGGCATCCGCTCGAGGTCGTGCGCGCGCGCCCACGCCGACGCGCCCGCACCGGGAAGCCGACCCGCCGCCACCGCCAGGCCGAAGTTGATCCGGGCGAGGATGGAGCCGGTGTTGATCCAGGCGTCACCCGTCTCGGGATAGCCGTTCGGGTCGCGGTGCTCGTAGAGCGGCTGGCCGAGCCGCGCCACC
>DASUXC010000018.1:0-41106 GCA_036378095.1 Gemmatimonadaceae bacterium
GGCGCCGACTCGATCGCCGGCGTGGGCGACGGCGTCATCAAGTGCACCTGATCGGGCGGCGCGAGCGCTGAGCGCGCGCGGCGCACCGCGCCCCGCGCGTTCGGCGAGCCCGTGTCGTGGGCGACGGGCCGGCTCCCTCCGGGGGGCCGGCCCGCCGTGCATCCAGGGGGTGGGCGCACGGCGCTCGCCCCCGCCCTGGACCCTCCTCCCGCCCCCTGCTACTCCGCGTGCCGCGCCGTGAGCGCCGTCTCGATCCGCTCCGCCGTGTGGTCGTTCGGCGTGCGCACGATGGCGATGAGGTTGCCCGAGAAGACGTAGCGCGGGAGATAGACCGACGGGAGGACGTGCGCGACGGTGTCCATCGCCTGGGCGGCGCGGCGGCGCGTGTCGGCATCGGGGAAGAGATAGACCTCCACGTCCGCGCCGCTCACCTGGAGGCGCTCGCCGCTCACGCCGAGTCCCTCGTGGTGCGCCCGCTGGTGCGGATCGGTGACCACGAGCCCGGCCTCGGAGAGGCGCTTCACGACCTCGCTGGGACTCCACTCGTCGTGGGGCGTGCCGGCAGTCGCCGGCGCGCGCTGGTTCGCCGCCACCGGGCCGCTCGCGGCGCGCGGGCCGGGCGTCGCGACCGCCGCATGGCCAGGCGCGCGTCCCGCGCCGTGGCCGCCGTCGCCACCGCACGCCGCGAGCGCCGCGACGGCGACGAAGAGCAGCGGGCGGGGCGCCGCCGTCATGGTGGGCTCAGTCTCCCCGCATGCTCCCCACCCCCGGCTCGCGCCACCGGAGCGCCTCGCGCGGGGCGCTCACGCCGCCGCCACGCGCCACCGCCCGCACCATGCGCGAGGCCTGGGAACCATCCAGCGTGGGGAGATACAGGAAACCGGCGATCCCGCGGCGATCGAGGAGGTGCGCCTCGTCGGGGCGCCGGGTGAGGCTCACCGCGATGATCGGCACGTCGGCGAGAGCGCTGTCGCTCTCCCATTCGCCGAGCGGCGCGGCGGCGAGCAGATCGTAGTCACAGATGACGACGTCGGGTGCGAGCGACCGCGCCGCGGCGACGCCGTCGCGAAAGCCCACGACGGGTTCGCATTCGAGCCCAGCGTCGCGGAAGATCGCGCCGATGTGCTCACTCAGGAAATGGTGCCTCGCGATACAGACAGCACGCATGGTGTAACCGGTGAAGCGTGAAGCAACCGGCGCTCAGCCCCGTGGCTGGCGCCGGAACGGACGGCGCGCGACCACAGTACGCGCACGCCGGGGGCGGAATATACAATCACGGACCGCGCGCCCTCCACCCGTCCCCGCGCAATCGTTACGTGGGATGGTCGCGATCGTTGTTCCTGCGCATCCATGCGCGCCCCTCCCTCGTCCCCGACCGCTCCACCACCGGCGCCCGAGCCCTCGCGCGGCTGGCGCGCGCACCTTCCCGCCTTCGCCGCCTGGAGCGCGGGGATGGCGATGGCCTTCCACGCCACGCTGCTGTCCGGTTGGACGCTCGTGCAGGGCGACCTGCTCGACACGCGCTTCAACCTGTACATCCTCGAGCACGGCTACCGCTGGCTGCTGCGCGCGCCCGGGCACACGAGCTTCTGGAACGCCCCCTTCTACTATCCCGCGCCGAACGTGACGGCGTACTCGGACACGCTGCTCACCGTGGCGCCGGTCTACTGGCTCCTGCGCGCGGCCGGGCTCGCGCCGGACACCGCGCTCCAGTGCTGGCTCATGGCGATGGCGACGCTGAACTTCGCCGCCGCGTACGCGCTCCTCCGCCGCATCGCGCGCGCGGGGAGCGCCGCGGCCGCCGCGGGCGCCTTCCTCTTCGCATTCGCCAACGCGCGGACGGCGCAGATGGCGCACCCGCAGATGCAGCCGCAGCTCTACACCGTGCTCGCGCTGTACGCGCTCGGCCGCGCGCTCCAGGCGCCCGGCGGTTCCGTTGCGGCGCGCGAAGCACGGCGCTGGCTCCCCGTCTTCGCCGCCGCGGTGGCCGCGCAGTTCTGGGCCGGCTTCTACTACGGCTTCTTCCTCGTGCTCGCGCTCGGGATCGTCGCGCTCTGGTCGCTCGCGCTTCCCGCCCCCCGCGCCGCGCTCGGCGCGCTCGTCCGCCGCCAGCGCGGCGCGCTCGCGGTCTCCGCCGCTCTCGGCGTCCTGCTCGTCGCTCCCCTCGCCGCGCACTACCTCGCCGTCGCGCGCGTGCTCGGCGTGCGTCCCTGGGCCGCGCTGAGCGAGTTCATGCCCACCCCCTGGTCGTGGCTCTCCCTCGGACGCGACAACTGGGTGTACGGCGCCATCATGCGCGCGCCGGCGTTCGCCGCCCGCATGCCGCGCGAGCAGGAGCTCGGGCTCGGGCTCGTCACCACCGCGCTCGCCGGCTGGGGGCTCGTCGCGCGCCGTCGACATCCGGTGGCCGCCCTCTCGCTCGCCACGGCGCTCACGATCGTCGTCATCGCCACGCGCGTCCCGGGCGACCACACGCTGTGGACGTACGTGTTCCGCTGGGTGCCGGGCGCCGACGCGCTCCGCGCGGTGTCGCGCATCGGGCTCATGCTCCTGCTGCCGGCGGCGATCGGCGTGGCGATGTTCATCGACCACGCGCGCGAGCGACGGTGGAGCACGGTCGCCACCGTCGCCGCGCTGGCGGTGATGCTCGAGCAGGGTCAGGAGCCGCAGGTGTACGCCAAGTACGCCGCGCGCGCCGCGGAGGCGCGCGTCGCCGCGCTCGTGTCGCCGTCGTGCGAGGCCTTCGTGTACACGCCGCGCCACGCGCGGCGGATGACGTGGCAGTATCAGGTGGACGGGATGTGGGCGGGACTCGAGCGCGGCGTCCCGACGGTGAACGGCTACTCCGGCAACGCGCCGCCGGGGTGGACGCTCCGGCAGATCCGCCTCGACGAGCCGGGCGCGGAGGCACGCGTGGACAGCGCGCTCGCCGCCTGGCGCGCGCGCTGGGGGAGCCGGCTCCCCCATCTCTGCCGGCTCACCCCCGATCTCTCGCGGGTCCGCGAGCCATTGGCTCACCCCTACGGGGGAGACGCGATCACGGAGTGAGGCGCGACGCCGCGCCGCCCGGTCCTTCTCGTCACGCGACGGTCACCCCGCGTAGCAGTACTTGCAGTCGTGCTCCTGCGCGCGGTTCACCCCCCACACCCCCGAAGGAAGGATCGTCAGCCCCGGGATCATCGCCTTCGTCCACTCCGCCATCGCCGCCTCCGGCTCCACCCCCACCGCCTTCGCCCGCATCCCGCTCAGGATCCCGAGCGCCACGTTGCACACGCCGAAGATCACGCCGCGGTCCTGCAGCTTCTCCACGGCCATCCCCGGGAAGTGGAGATCACCCTCCCGCGCATGGTAGTAGATGTTCCGCACGGCCGGCGCCTTCGTCTGCGGGTCCTTGACGCCGAACGCCTCGCCGAGCTTGTACTTCGCCCAGATCGGATCGGTGAACGCGATCGGGATCGCGGTGTGGCGCAGGACGATGACGGCATTGAGCGCGTCGTCTCTCACCTTGCTCGCCTCGTTGTTGGTGTCGAGGAACACCATCGCCCAGGCGAGCGAGAGGCCATCGTTCATGGAGACGGCGTCGTACACCTGGCGGTGCCGCCCGTTCAGCTCTCCGGGCCACGTCTCGATGTCCGGGTGGCGATCGCCGCGCGGAGGCGCCGACTCGGCGCGCAGCCGCTCCGGCAGCGCGCCACCGAAGCCGATCGCGAGAGATGCCGCGGCGAGTCGCCCGATGAATCCGCGACGGGGTGTGACGAGCGGTGGTACGGGTGTCATGGTGCCCTCCTGCCGCTGATGGTGTCGGTGCCCCTCCCCCGGGCGGCGCGGATCAGTCGCGACGTGCGCGCGCCCCTCCCCTCCGTTCATCCGTTCATCGGCCGGCCTCCGCGCCCCGCGTGGGATACGCCACGTCGGGTGGTGCGCCCCCCTTCGGCCAATCGTTCTCCTTCCCGGCGAGGTCGGGGCGCGGACGCGAGACGACGAACGCGGCCACGTCGACCGCCTGCTGGTCGGTGAGCGACCCGGGGCGGTCGAACGGCATGTTGTGGCGGATGAACGACGCGGCGGTGTAGAGCCGCGCCATCCCCGCGCCGATGTTGAACGAGTTCCGACCCCAGAGTGGAGGCGCCGCGGTGGTTCCGCCACCGTCGGCGCCATGGCACCGCGCGCAGGTGGAGACGAACAGCGCTCTCCCCCGCGTCGTGTCGCCACGCAGCGGGGCGATCTTCGCCAGCCCCTGTCCCGCCACGCGCGCCCCCACCGGGACGCCGCGCGACAGGAAGGCGAGGTACGCCGTCATGTCGCGGAGATCGGCGCTCCGCGCATCGAGCGCCCGGCCGTTCAGGGAGCGCACGAAGCAGTCGTTGATCCGGTCCTCGATCGTCGCGATCGCCGCGCTGCGCGCGCGGTACTCCGGGTAGTGCGCATAGGCGCCGACGAGCGGGATGCCGTTGGCGCGGCTCCCCCCGTCGAGGTGGCAGCTCAGGCAGCGCAGGTGCGCGCCCACGTGGGTGGGGAGGCTGTCGCGGGTGGCGGCGAGCAGCGCGCGTCCGCGGCGGATGGACGCGCCGAGCGGGCCATCGGGGATCGCCGAGTCGGGTGGCGCGCGGAGCGGCACGACGGCGGCCGTGGCGACCGTGGCGACCGCGGCGGGTGGCGCATCGGCGGGACGCCGCGCGGCATCCGCCTCGTTCGCGCGCTGGCACGCCGCGACGGCCAGCAGGCACGCCGCGATGCACGGAAGGCGGAGCTTGACTAAGGGTGACGGCACCGGTCGCCTCTCGATCGAGCACCGCTCCCCCGGAGCGGGGGGACGAGTGCTCAGATGTAATGCGGGTCGGACCGGGGGACCAGAGGGGCGGTTGTCGGGAAGACGCGGTTGTCGGCTCTCGGGACGACGCGGCCATCGGCCATCGGCTCTCGGCTTGCGGCACACGCCGAGAGTCCTCGACGCTGTGCAGGCAGCCGAGAGCCGAGAGCCGATGGCCGACAGCCGTGTCCCTCCACCCCTCACGCGGTAGCCGAAAGCCCGGCCTCGACCGCCGATGCCCGCTGCCCCGCTCCGGTCACCCGGCCCCCCAGCGCTCCAGCGCGCGAGGCGCGCTCCCAGGTGAAGCCGCCGCTCTCTCCCGGCGCGCGGCCGAAGTGACCGTACGCGGCGGTGTCGTAGTAGATCGGACGCAGCAGCTCGAGGTCGCGGATGATCCCGAACGGCGTGAGATCGAACGCCTCGCGCACGCGCGCCTCCAGCTCGCCGCGGGAGAGCGGCGATGTCCCGAACGTCTCCACCATCACGCTCACCGGTGCGGCGACGCCGATCGCGTACGCCACCTGCACCTCGCACCGCTCGGCGAGGCCGGCGGCGACGATGTTCTTGGCCACCCAGCGCGCCGCGTACGCCGCCGAGCGGTCCACCTTCGAGGGATCCTTCCCGCTGAACGCGCCCCCGCCGTGGCGGGCCGCGCCGCCGTAGGTGTCCACGATGATCTTTCGCCCGGTGAGCCCCGTGTCGGTGGCCGGGCCACCCTCGGTGAACGCGCCGGAGGGGTTCACGAGCACGAGGTCTCGCCAGCCGCTCCCGAGGAGCGACTCCGGGATCACCGCGGGAATCACCCGCTCGATCACGTACTCGCGGATCGCGTCCTGGCTCACATCGGGGGCGTGCTGCGTGGAGACCACCAGGCGCGTCACCTCCGCCGGCACGCCGTCGGCGTAGCGGATGGAAACCTGCGACTTGGCATCGGGGCGCAGCCAGCTCACGTCGCGCGCGCGGCGCAGCCGCGCGAGCTCGCCGACGAGCGCGTGCGCGTACGTGATCGGCGCCGGCATGAGCTCCGGCGTCTCCCGCGTGGCGTAGCCGAACATGAGCCCCTGGTCGCCCGCGCCCTGCTGCTCGGCGCTCGCCTTGCGATCCACGGCGCTCCCGATCTCCCCCGACTGCGGCTGCAGCCGCACGACCACCTCGGCGCTCTCGTGACCGAAGCGGGCGTCGAATCCATCGTAGCCGGTGTCGAGGATCACGCGGCGCGCCAGCCGCTCGATCTCCTCGCGGTCCACGCCGGCGGTGGAGCGGGTCTCCCCCGCCACGCACACGAAGTTGTGCGTGACGAGCACCTCGCACGCCACGCGCGCGCGCGGGTCGCGCGCGAGGTGCAGGTCGAGCACCGCATCGCTGATGCGATCGGCGAGCTTGTCCGGGTGCCCCTCGGACACGGATTCGCTGGAGAGAACGAAGGAGTCGGCGGCGGAGCGGGTCATGATGTTGTCCTCGACGATGGCGCCCGCCCGGACGACGTGAAAAAAGCCCGGCGAGCGATGTCCGCTCCCGGGCTGCCTCGACGGTGCGCGCGAGCGGTTTAGCGGAATTTTTAACGCGGCCGCAATCGCTAGAAATCGCCGCGGTGGTTGGCGCAATGTGCGGAGGCGCCGGGGAGTTGTCAACGAGCGGGCGTGGGGAGTGGTGGAACGACGAACGGCGGGTGTGGCGTGAGGAAGGCGTGGTGCGTGGGTGTGGAACTCCACGCGCCTGCCCTACGCCTTCCTCACACCACACACGTGGTTGGGTGTTCCACGCCCCACTCCCTACTCGTGCTCCCGGCCACGACGAGGATCACTCCCCGGCAGGTGCACGGCGAACACGCTCCCCGCTCCTACCGAGCTCGACACCTCGAGCCGTCCGCCGAGCAGCTCCACGAGCGCGCGCGACACGCTGAGGCCGAGTCCCGTGCCGCCGGCGCGTCGCGCGACGTGCTGCTCCACCTGCCAGAACGGCTCGAAGATGCGCTCCAGGTGCTCGGGCGCGATCCCGATCCCCGTGTCGCGCACCTCGACCACCACCTCCTCGCACCCGCTCCCCGTCGTCTCCGCGCGAGCGGTGAGCGCGACCTCGCCGTGCTCGGTGAACTTCACCGCGTTGGAGGTCAGGTTCACCAGCACCTGCCTGAGCTTCCCCGGATCGCTCCAGCAGACGAGCGTCGGGGGGGGCGGCTCCAGCCGCAGCGTCAGCCGCTTCGCCGCCGCGAGCGGCGCGACGAGCGTGAGCGTCTCATCGAACACCGCGGCGAGCGACACGGGGCCGAGGCGCGCTTCCTCGTGCCCGGACTCGAGCCGGGAGTACGCCAGCAGCTCCTCGATGAGCTGCAGCAGGTGCAGCGCGCTCACCCGGATCCGCTCGAGCTGCTGGTGCTGCGGCTCGGTCACCGGTCCGGTGATCCCGTCGGCGAGGAGCTCCTCGTAGCCGAGGATCGCGGTGAGCGGGGTGCGCAGCTCGTGGCTCATCACGGCGAGGAAGTCGCTCTTCGCCTGATTGGCCGCCTCCGCCTCGGCGCGCGCGCGCTGCGCCGCCTCGAACAGCCGCGCCCGCTCGAGCGCCTGCGCGCACTGCCTGGCGAACGCCACGAGGAGCGCGCGCTCGTCGTCGGTGAAGGCACGCTCCTCGGGGAAGTTGAAGCTCATCGTGCCGAGCACGCGCCCCTGGAACTCGAGCGGGAGTCCGGCGAACGCGGAGAGACCGTTGGCGGCGATGATCGGCGCGACGCGCGGGAAGCGGCGCGCCCACTCCTCGATCGAGCCCATGAACAGCGGCTCCCCCGTGCGCACCACCTCGCCCCCCGGCGTGCCGGCGTTCACCGAGTAGCGCATCCACGGCCGCACGATCTCCTCCGGGTATCCCATCCAGCAGAGGGCATGGAACTCCGTGCGGTCCTCGCTGAGCAGCGCGACGTCGCCGGCGGTCGCGCCGAGCGCGGGGAGCGCCTGCTCGAGCACCACCGCGCCCACCTCGCGCGCGCTGAGGGCGGTGGAGAGCGCGGCGGTGAGCCGCTGCAGGAGCACCGCCTGCGCGGCGGCCCGGCGCGCGATCTCCAGCAGCCGGTGGCGCTCCGACTCGCTCTGGCGCGACGCGCTCACGTCGCGCATCCGGATGAGCAGCCCGTCGCGGAAAGGGAGGGCGCGCACCTCGAGCCAGCGCTCCGGAGCGGGAACGAACACCTCCAGCTCCACGCTCTGGCGCTCGGTCATCGCCCGCCGGAGCAGCTCCCACGGGCCGGCGCCGATCGCCGGGAAGAGCGTGTCGGCGCGTGGACGGCCGACCAGCGCCTCACGCGATCGGGTGAACAGCGCCACGGCGTGGCGGTTCACGTGCGTGATGCACCACGTTCCGTCCACCACGACCATGGCGTCGGGCAGCCCCTCGAGCAGCTCGGCCACGCCATCGAGGATCGCGGCCGCACGAGCGGAGCTGTCGTCGAGGCGTGCGTCCCGGCTGGGGATCTGCGGTGAGGCCATGCGCGTTCGACGGGTGGACAACGCCCTCGTGCCGGCGGGCACTCGGGCTCCATCGCCGAATATATTCCCGGATGCGTCGATGGCCAGCGGCACCCCGGCGGCACCCCGCTCGATCGCGCGACGGGCGGGTTCGGCCCCGGACTGAACCCGAGGTGGAGGATTGTCGATGACTCGCGAGACCCTGCGGCAGGGCGCGGCGATGCTCGCGCTCGCCACGCTGGCGGCATGTGGTGGCACGGACCGGCGCACGGACCGGGGCCCGGGTGGGGCGGCGGGCGACACGACGAGTGCCGCGGCGGGCGGCGAGGTCGCCCGGTGCGCGCACGGCGATGACGCCCTGCGCCTCCCCGACGGCTTCTGCGCCGAGATCTTCGCCGACTCGGTGGGCGGCGCGCGCGACATCGCCGTGGCGCCGAACGGCGACGTCTTCGTGCAGCTCATCTCCGCCAAGCGCGGCGCCGAAGGGGGGAGCGGGAGCGGGGGCATCGTGGCGCTGCGCGACGTGAACCACGATGGCCGCGCCGACACCTCCGCGCGCTTCGGCGCCGTGGGGGGCACCGGGATCGGAATCCACGACGGCCATCTGTACGCCGACCAGCGGACGCGCATCGTGCGCTGGACGCTCCCCGACGGAAGCCTCACTCCCACCGGCGACCCGCAGGCCATCGTCATCGATCTCCCCACCGGTGGCCACGAGGCGCGCAACTTCACCTTCGACGGCTCGGGCGCGCTGTACGTGAACGTCGGCTCGAACACCAACTCGTGCCAGGTGAAGGACCGCACCCGTGGGTCGCCGGGACACGACCCGTGCACCGAGCTCGAGACGCGCGCGGGGATCTGGCGCTTCGATGCCAACCGCGCGGGACAGACGCAGCGCACCGGGGAGCACTTCGCGACCGGCATCCGCAACGCCATGGGACTCGTGGTGAGCCCCATCGACGGCGCGATCTACGCGACCCAGCACGGGCGCGACCAGCTCTTCCAGAACTGGCCCGACCACTTCGACGCGAAGGCGGGCGCGGAGAACCCGGCCGAGGAGCTGGTGCAGGTGCGCAAGGGGGATGACTTCGGCTGGCCGTACTGCTTCTACAGCATGGAGGCGCGGAAGCTCGTCCTCGCACCGGAGTACGGCGGCGACGGCCGCGCCGTCGGCCGGTGCGCGAGCAAGCGGGAGCCGCTGGCCGTCTTCCCCGGGCACTGGGCGCCGATGTCCGCGCTCGTCTACACGGGGACGATGTTCCCCCCGCGCTATCGCGGCGGCGTCTTCGTCGCCTTCCACGGCTCGTGGAACCGCGCGCCGGAGCCGCAGGCGGGGTACCGCGTGGTGTTCGTCCCGATGAAGGACGGGAAGCCCTCCGGGGCGTACGAGACGTTCGCGAACGGGTTCGGCGGCGCCGCGCCGTCGCCATCGAGCGCGGCGCACCGGCCGGTGGGGCTCGCCCAGGCGCCCGACGGCGCCGTGTTCGTGACGGACGACAAGGGGGGGCGCATCTGGCGGATCACCTACGTGGGAGGGCGGTGAGGCCCCGGCCGGTGGCCGCTCCTCGGGGGGCGGCCGCCGGTTATCTTCCCTCCCCCATGTCATCACGCATCACCCGCGCGCGCGTCCGCCGCCACTCCCGTTGAACGACCGGCACGATCCGTACGCCGCGCTCCGGTACCGCGACTACCGCCTCTTCCTCGCCGGCCGAACGCTGTTCACCGTCGCCGAGCAGATGCTCGACGTGTCGGTGGGCTGGGAGCTGTACGACCGCACGCACTCGGCGCTCGCGCTGGGGTTCGTGGGACTCGTGCTGGTGGTGCCGAGCATCCTGCTCGCCCTCCCCGCCGGGCACACGGCCGACAGCCACGACCGCCGGCGCGTCGTGATCATCGCTCAGGGCGGGTTCGTGGCGTGCGCGCTGGCGCTGGCCTGGCTCTCGTTCGCCCGGGGGCCGGTGCCGCTCATCTACGCGTGCCTGCTCGCGGTCGGCGTGTCGCTCGCCTTCGCGCGCCCCGCCGCGTCGGCGCTCCTCCCCACGCTCGTGCCGCTCCCCGACTTCCCCAACGCGGTGACGTGGAACAGCAGCGCGTTCCAGGTGGCATCGGTGGTGGGACCCGCGCTCGGCGGCGGCGTCATCGGGTTCCGACATCACGCCGGTCCGGCGTACGTGATCTGCGCCGTCCTCGCCGTCGCGTGCATGGCGTGCATGTGGGCGCTCGCCACCCGACAGGCGCCGAGGGCGCGCGAGGCCATGAGCCTGCGCGCCCTCGGCGCCGGGCTGGGCTTCGTCTGGCGGTCGAAGGTGATCCTCGCCGCGCTCACGCTCGACCTGTTCGCCGTCCTCTTCGGCGGCGCGGCCACCCTGCTCCCCATCTACGCCAGGGACATCCTCCACGTGGGCCCGGTGGGGTTCGGCTGGCTGCGCGCCGCGCCCAGCGCGGGGGCGCTGCTCATGGCGGTGATCCTCACCCACCGCGCGCCGATGCGGCACGCCGGGCGCAACCTGCTCCTCTCCGTGGCGGGCTTCGGCGCGGCGACGATCGTGTTCGGCCTCTCACGCTCGTTCGCGCTGTCCATGGTGATGCTCCTCCTGCTCGGGGCGCTGGACGACATCAGCGTGGTGGTGCGGCACACGCTGGTGCAGGTGCGCACCCCGGACGCGATGCGCGGCCGCGTGTCGGCGGTGAACGGCGTGTTCATCGACACCTCGAACGAGCTGGGCGGCTTCGAGTCCGGCCTCACGGCATCGCTCTTCGGGCCGGTGATCTCGGTGGTCGGCGGAGGGATCGTGACGATCCTGGTGGTCGCCGTGGTGGCCTGGGCGTGGCCGGAGCTGCGCCGCATGGGCGCGCTGCACGAGGCCGAGGAGTGGGCGGCGTGAGGAAACGGCCCTCGGCTCTCGGGCCCAGGCTCTCGGCTTCCTGCACACGCCGAGAGCTCTCCATGGCGGGGCAGTCACCGATGGCCGAGAGCCGAGAGCCGCATCTTCCAGCCGCGTCGTCACGCCGCGTCTTCCCGAGGGCCGAGAACCGACAGCCGCTCCCTTACAGCCCGAACGTCGCCCCGACCGAGAACACCAGGAGGTTCGTCTCGCTGCGGATCGGCGTGTAGCTGATCGTGCCGTCCGGGTTGTCGACGATGCTCCCCTCGCGCAGGTAGCGTGCCTCGCCGTTCCCGTGATAGCGCACGCCCAGGTCGAGCGAGATGGGCTTGGGACCGCCCTTGAGCGGGATGTACAGGCCGCCGCCGCCCGTCCACGCGAACGTCACGTCATCGAAGTTCGTGGTGTGGGCGAAGTCCTGGTTGTCGCTGATCCCGTCGAGCGAGGACTGCGTGAAGAAGTACGCGAGCCCGACGCTCCCCGTGAAGTACGGGCGGAACTTCCCCGTCGGCAGGATGATCTGCGGTCCGATGCCGAGCACCGCGATGTTGTTGCTCGTGTGCACGTCCACCTCGATGCGGCAGCCGATGGTGGTGCTGATGCACGCGCGCTTCTTCTCGTTCCCGTAGTTGATGTAGCCGCCGTCGATGCGCAGCCCGACGACACCGTTCGGGTCGAGGCGCACGAGGAGGTTCCCCGTCACCCCCCACCCGGTGCCGACGTAGGCGTCGAACTGCCCCTGCGGCACGGCGGCCAATCCCGAGATCCCGAGAAACACCGTGCTGCGCGCGGCGGGACGGATGCCCGGCCGGAACACCTGCGCCGCGACGGATGCCGGGGCCGCCGCGAGGAACGCGACCGCGGCGAGCGCGAGAAGGAACCGGGGGAGGAGGCGGATGCGCATGGGCAGAGGCGGAAGCGTCGTGAGGGAGCTGCCCCGCACGGTCGGGGCGGTCCGGACCGAAGGCACCATAGTGTAGGAGGCGGGCTGGCGCGGCGAAAGAGCGGCTCTCGGCTCTCTCACCCCACCTTTCCCACCACCATCCGCACCGCGATCCCGCCGTTCCGCGTGGTGGCGACCGTCTCGAACGGAATCCGGGCGTGCGACTCGAGGCGCGGGTCCGGCGAGAGGAGCGCGACGGTCCACCCCGGGCACCGGCGGCGCGCCACGTGGCCGAGCTGCGCGTACAGGTCGCGCAGCCTGCCGGGCTCTCCGACCCGCACGCCGTACGGAGGATTGGTGACGATCCACCCGGCGCTCGCCGCCGGCGGCTCGATCGCGGAGATGGCGCGGCGCGAGAGCGCGATGTCGGCGGCGACGCCGGCGCGCTCCGCGTTGGCCGCGGCCGCCTCGATCGCCCCGGCATCGCGGTCGGATGCGAGGATGGGCGCCGCCGCGCGTGGACGGATGCGCGCGCGCGCCTCGTCCACCAGCCGCGTCCAGCGCTCGGCATCGTAATCGGGCCACGCCGTGAACGCGAAGCGGCGATCGAGCCCCGGCGCGATCGCTCTCGCCTGCATCGCCGCCTCGATGGCGATCGTCCCCGAGCCGCACATCGGATCCACGAGCGGCGCGACGCCGGCGGGGTCCCACCCGCTCGCGGCGAGCAGCGCGGCGGCGAGGGTCTCGCGCAGGGGCGCCCTGGCGGTGGCCAGGCGATACCCCCGTGCGTGCAGCAGCGCCCCGGATGCATCCACGCTCAGCGTGCACCGGTCGTGCAGCAGCCGCACGATGATGAGCTGCGCGGCGCCGGCATCGTCGTCGTCGGCGGCGCCGCCGGCGCCGCCGGCGACCTCCACCCCAACCGCGTCCTCCCCCCCGCCCACGCGCGCGCGAATCGCGTCGGCGACCCGCTGCGCCACCGCATCGGAGTGATAGAGCCGCGACTTGCGGCACGTCACGCGCAGGCGGATCGCGCGCCCCGCGCCGACGAAGCGCTCCCACGGGAGCTGGCGCGCGCGCCGCTCGAGCTCGCCGAACGCCCGGGCGCGGAACTCGGCGAGGCGCACCGTCACGCGCCCCGCGGTGCGGAGCCAGAGGTTGGCGCGGTAGAGGAGCTCGAGGTCACCGGCGAACGACACGCCGCCCGGCTCCGCGCCCACGACGTGCGCGCCGAGCGCGCGCAGCTCGTCGGACACGAAGCGCTCGAGCCCCGGCGCGCACATCGCGAACAGGGCGAGCGCGGTGGATGCGGCTGGAGGGGCGCTCTCAGCGCTTGGCGCGTCGCCCACGCGTGCCTCCACCCTGCCGCTTCGCCGCGGGCGTCGCCGTCGCGCCATCCACCTCGAGGCTCCGCCAGAGATACCAGCTCGCGATCGTGCGATGCGGCGCCCACGCCGCGCCGATGCGGAGCACGCGCGCGGTGGACGGAAGCCCGCGCGTGCGGTACGCGCGCTGGATCGCCTTGCGGATGCCGAGGTCCAGCTCCGGCAGCACGTCCGGACGCCCGAGGCGGAACATGAGGAACATCTGCGCGGTCCACCGGCCCACCCCCTTCACGCTCGTGAGCGCATCGACCACCGCGTCGTCATCGAGCTCGTGGAGAGCGTGGATCGGCAGCGCGCCGGCGCCGACGCGCGCGGCGAGGTCCTTCAGGTACAGGATCTTCTGGCGCGAGAGTCCCACCCCGCGCAGCGTCTCGTCGGGCGTGTCCAGGAGGCGGCGCGGCTCCACCGAGTCGCCGCCGAACAGCGCGAGCAGCCGCGAGTGGATCGTGAACGCGGCGCTCCCCGAGAGCTGCTGGTAGACGATGGACCGCACCACGGCATCGAAGTGCGTCCCCTCGGAGCGCGCGCGGAACCGACACGGTCCCACGCGATTGATCACGAGAGCCATCGTGGGATCCACGCGCCGGAGATGATCGAGGGCCTGGCGATGCATCGCGACAATCTAATCGGAGCTCCGTGCCGGGGCAGCGGACGAGAGCCGGCCCCCGAGCACGGTCCCTGCATCCGCCGGGAGAGGCCCCAAAAGGGGGTGCACATGCACGCGCAGCGGAGCGGGCGGCGGGCACGACGGGTGGCCGCGGCGGGGATCATCGCGCTCGCGATCGCGGTATTCGCGCTCGCGCTCGCCGCGCGTGCGGGCGCCGGTGCGGGCGCCGGGGTGATCGGCGCGTCCCGCTTCGCGCCGCCGCGCGCCGCGCCGTCCGACGTGGGCAGCGGGGACACGACGGCGGCGCGCGGCACGCGCGTGCTCATGCGGAACGTCGGCTTTCACCTCGATGACCAGATCGTGATGCGCATCAGGTACCTCGAGGGCACCATGCGAAGCAAGCGCCCCGGTACCCCGGTGTTCTTCGACGACAAGGCGGGCTTCGTCATCCACATCGACCGGGCATCGGTGGGACTCACGACGGAAGACATGACGCTCCTGCTCAACCGCTACGTGTTCGGCTATCGCGGATCGCCGCTGCGCGACCTGCGCGTGAGCACGGCGGGAGGGCGCATCAAGCAGAGGGGGATCCTGCACAAGGTCGTCGACATCCCGTTCGAGATCACCGCCGAGCTCTCCGTGACCCCCGATGGACACATCCGCCTCCACCCCGTGGCCACGCGGATCTTCGACGTGGATGGCGCCGGGCTCATGCGCGCGCTGAACCTCACGCTGGAGAAGCTCCTCGACCTGAGCAAGGCGAAGGGGGCGTCGGTGAAAGGGAACGATCTCTTCCTCGCGCCTGACAGCATCGTGCCGCCGCCGACGATCGAGGGGCGGGTGACGGCGGTCCGCGTGGTCGGCGACCAGATCGTGCAGCAGTTCGGCGACAGCGCCGCCGGACCCGGCCGCCCCGCGCCACTCGAGCCTCCCGACACGTCGTCGCATAATTTCATGTACTATCGTGGCGGGCTGCTCCGCTTCGGCAAGTTGATCATGCTCGATGCCGACATGCAGATCGAGGACGCCGACGAGCGCGATCCATTCGACTTCGCCATCGACCACTACAACGTGCAACTGGTGGCCGGCTATTCGCGCAGCACGCCCGAAGGCGGCCTGGAGGTGTTCATGCCGGACTACGACGACGCCACGAAGATGCTCGCGGCGCGACGCACGCTCGCGCCGCCGCGACCGGGAGGGCGGCCATGAGGTGGTGGACGGGAGCGATCGGAGCGGCCGCGCTGGCGCTGCTCGCGGCCTGCAACTCGGAGAGCGGCACCGGCCCGAACGGCGGGCTCGACCCGTGCCCGGACGGCGCGGACGCGGAGCTGGTGTCGCTCCCCGTGGGAGGCGTGCGCGTGGTCGACGGCGCGGCGCTGCGCTGCGTGGCGGTGTCGCCCGATGGCGGAGGGGATGGCACCTTCCTGCTGGTGGCGGCGAACGCCGATCCGAAGCCCGACCAGACGATGCAGTTCGTGATGGCCGACTCGAGCGGCCCGCTCGCCGCCGTCGTGCGCGCGCCGTCGTTCGACGCCGGTCGCGCGGGCGGCTCGCCGTTGGCGCGCGCCCTCGCCCGCCCCGCCGACGGCGCGGCCGAGGGACGGCTGCGCGCCATGGAGCGCCGCGTGCTCGCGCGCGCCATCGGCACCGGCGCCATGGCGCCGGCGCTCGCCGCCGCCCGCGCCCGCGCGACGAGCGCCGCCGCCCTGCCGGCGCTCGGCGACACGATGTCCTTCCGCGTCCCCGATCCCAACGCCGACGACGCGTGCGCCACGTTCTCCACCGAGCGCGCGGTGGTGAAGGCGATCGGGCGGCACGGGATCATCCTGCAGGACGTCAACGCGCCGGCGAACGGCTTCACCGCGTCGGACTTCTCCGGGATCGTGCAGGAGTTCGACGACGAGATCTACCCGGCCGACACCGCGCACTTCGGCAGCCCGTCGGACGTGGACGCGAACGATCACGTCTTCCTGCTCTTCACGCCGAAGGTGAACGCGGCCACCAAGCGAAGCTCCGAAGGGATCCTCGAGGGGTTCTTCTTCGGCGGCGACCTCGCGCCGACGAGCGTCTGCGCCGAGTCCAACCTGTCCGAGGTGTTCTACCTGCTCGTCCCCGACCCCACGGGACAGTTCAGCGACGTGCGCACCACCGCCGACGTGCGGCAGGGCACGCGCGGGATCATCGCGCACGAGTTCCAGCACATGATCAACGACGGGGTGCGGATCGCGCGCGACGCGCCCCCCGAATCGGTGTGGCTGAACGAGGCGCTCTCGCACTTCGCCGAGGAGCTGGTGGGTCGCGCCGAGCACGGCTTCGGCGACCTCCGCGAGCTCGGCATCAACGACGTGGCCGACGCGCAGAACGACTTCGCCGACTTCAACGCGTTCTTCGGGCAGAACCTCGTGCGCTACCGCGGGTGGCTCCAGGACCCCGCGACGCTCGGCGCGACGAGCGAGCACGCCGACACCTCGCTCGCCGTGCGCGGCGCCGCGTGGTCGCTCGTGCGCTGGAGCGCGGACCACTTCTCCGGCGGCGACGTGGCGGGCTTCACCCGCGCGCTGGTGGCGGGACCGGACACGAGCGTCGCCAACCTCGTCGCGCGCGCCGGAGCGCCGTTCGACACGCTCATGGCCGGGTGGCTGGTGGCGAGCTTCGCGGACGACAACGGGATCGGCGGGCTTCCGGCGCGCGACCAGTTCGCGAGCTGGAACATCCACGAGGTGGAGTCGGCGGTGAACAGCGGCGTGTTCCCCCTGGAGCCGATCACGCTCGGCGCCGCCGCGCCCCAGGCGCGGAGCGTGTCATCCGCCGCCGCGGTCTACTTCCTGGTGACGGTGAACGCGGGAACGGAGCGGGTGGTGGGCGAGCTCGCGCCCGACGGCTCGCCGCTCAACGAGCCGGGCGCGCGCCTGTACGTGCTGCGCGTTCGCTGACGGCGACGCGCTCGAGCAGCGCCGCCGCGGCTCGGATGTCGCGCCGGAACTCGCGCTCCGCCCGCTCGCGCGTCGCCGGCGGCGCGCGCAGCACCGCGGACGGGTGCACCGTGGCGATCACCGCGTCGGCGTAGTCGGTGGGGATCGCGCGGCCGCGCTCCCGCGTGACGCGGAACTGCTTGCCGAGCAGCGCCTGCGCGGCCGTGGCGCCCAGGCACACGATCACGCGCGGACGGACGCTGGCGATCTCCGCGTCCAGCCACGGCCGGCACGCGCGGATCTCCATGTCGTTCGGCTTCTTGTGGATGCGCCGCTTGCCCCGCTCCCCCCGCTCCCACTTGAAGTGCTTGACGGCGTTCGTCACGTACACCGAGTCCCGGTCGATCCCCGCCTCCTCGAGCGCGGCGTCGAGCACGCGGCCGGAGGGACCGACGAAGGGGTGCCCCTCCCGGTCCTCCTGGTCGCCGGGCTGCTCGCCGACGAGCATCATGGCGGCGCGCGACGGCCCCTCGCCGAACACCGTCTGCGTCCCCACCAGCCACAGGTCGCAGCCGTGGCAGCCGGCCGCGGCGGCACGGAGCGCCGGGAGCGTGCGTCGAGCGGGCATGAAGTCCGCCGCCGAACCGGTCCACGAGGGGGGGCGGGACGCCGCGGATCTGGGTTGGGTCATGATGGTCGCTCCAGCGAGGGAGGGCGCGCAGGTTGACGCGGCAATCGACGTGCCCGCGAAGGTCAGGAATTCGTGGAGCGGCTGGCGCCCCGGCACCTCCGCCCTTTAGCGTATGGCGCCGCGGGCGGTCGCCCCGGCGTTTCGCGCACTCCCTCAATCGAGCGAGCCTCCCATGATGCCCGCGACCCCCACGACCATCTCCGCGCGCGCCGCCGCCGTGCTCGCGCTCACCACGCTGTGCGCCGGCGCCGCGCTCGCGCAGGGCGCCGATCAGGGCGCCTTTCTCGTCCGCCTCGGCAACGACACCGTCGCCGTCGAGCGCTTCACACGGACCCCGACGACGCTCGACGGGGTGAATCTCCTGCGCATCCCGCAGACCGTCGTGCGCCACTACACCGCCACCTTCGATGCGCGCGGATACCTCACGCGCTACGAGGTGAGCGTGCGCGGCGCCGCGCAGCCGGCCGACGCTCCACCCATGCAGCACGCGCTCCTCACCTTCCGCGGCGACAGCGCCGTCGTGGAGCTGCACGCCGACAGCTCCCGGACCGTGGCCGTGAAGGCCGGCCCCGAGCTGCTCCCACTCATGAACCTGGGCTACGCATCGTGGGAGACGGCGCTCCTCCGCGCGCGCCGCACGGGAGCGGACAGCGTGTCCATCCCGATGCTCTTCCTCGGGTCGCCGGAGACGAGCGTGGTGACCATCAAGCGGCTCGGGCGCGACTCGGTGCTCATGACGACGCCGTTCGGCGACTCGCGGCTCGCGGTGGACGGATCGTGGCACCTCCTCGGGCTCGCGTCGCCGGGCTCCACGCAGCAGGTGACCGTGCAGCGGCTGCGGACGGTCGACATCGATGCGCTGACGCGCGCGTTCGCGAGCCGCGGGATGGGAATGCCGTCCCCCCGCGACACCGCGCGCGCCGCGTTCGGCGACGCCCGGGTGACGGTGGACTACGGCCGTCCTTCCAAGCGCGGGCGGGTGATCTTCGGGTCGGTCGTCCCCTGGAACGTCGTCTGGCGCACCGGCGCCAACGCGGCGACCACGCTGGTCACCGATCGCGACCTGGAGATCGGCGGCACGAGAGTCCCGAGCGGGACGTACACGCTCTTCTCGCTCCCGTCGCCCGATGGATGGAAGCTCATCGTGAGCCGGAAGACGGGAGAGTGGGGGACCGAGTACGACTCCACGGCCGACCTGGCGCGGATCGACATGCAGGTGACGACCATTCCCACCCCCGTGGAGCAGTTCACCATCACCCTCGAGCCGGGCGGCGAGGGCGGTACCCTCGCGCTGGCCTGGGATCGCACGCGGGCCAGCGTTCCGGTGAGGGTGGTCGTGAGTCAGTGAGGCGGTGAGTCGGTCTCGGTGAACGGGGAACCGGACGCGGAGGCTGGGCCGCGTTCGGCTCCCCGTGTAGCTTCCGCTTCACCGACCGATCGACCGACTTGCTCACATGCGCCGCCTGGTTCGCTACTTCCTGAGGGGGCTGATCGTCACCGCGCCGGTGGCGCTCACGCTCTACGTGTGCTGGGTGGTGTTCGTGCGGCTCGACCGGTGGCTGGGGCTCCCGGTGCCGGGCGCCGGGTTCGTCCTCACGCTGCTGCTCATCACGCTCGTCGGCTTCCTCGCGTCCAACCTGCTGGGTCGCGGGATCGTGTCGGCGCTGGAGCGCGTGTTGACCCGCCTCCCCTTCGTTCGCCTCCTGTACTCGTCCACCAAGGACCTGCTGAACGCGTTCGTGGGCGAGCACCGCCGATTCGACCGGCCGGTGCTCGTCTCGCTCGTGCCCGGAGGGCACGCGCGGGCGGTCGGCTTCGTGACCGCCGACGCGCTCGATCACCTGGGGCTCGCCGGATGGGTGGCCGTCTACCTGCCGCAGTCCTACAACTTCGCGGGGAACCTCCTCCTCTTCCCCGCCGACCAGGTCGTGCCGCTCGAGGCGCCGAGCTCCGAGGTGCTGGCGTTCGTGGTGTCGGGGGGGATCTCGAGAGGGGTGAAGCTGGGGGACCGGTCGCCGTAGCCGGCACTGACGTGTGCGGAGGGACGTCGCGTGGCCCTCGCCCCCACCCCCACCCCGACCTGCTCGTGACCGAAGCGCCGGACTGTTCGTCAGTATATATTGGATACAAATACATTGCGCTCGGCACCCCCGTCGCGACCAGGTGCGGCGGGCGTGTCTTGTGCATCCCCTTGGACAAGCCGAGCCTCGTCGCAATGCCGTTCGTCAGAGCTCGGGCACTGCATGGCAGATTCAGAGAGTCCCAACATGCCAGACCACGAGGCCCTGCGCGCCACGACAACTGACGGATTGCCAGTAGCACCGTCGCTCGGGCCCGCGCTCGACGCCGCACATATTCCGCATCAACGCACCGAAAACCAGCGCCGCATCGTCCTGATCAGCGGGATCGCCATCCTGGTCGCCTTCGGCGCCGGATTCATCGCCGTCGCGCTCACCAGGCTCATCGGGCTGATCACCAACGTTTCCTTCTACGGTAGGCTTTCCACCTCGTTCGTTTCCCCGGCCGGGCATCATCTCGGTCCCTTCGTGATCCTGATCCCGGTCATCGGCGGCCTCATCATCGGCGCCATGGCCCGTTTCATCTCTCCCGGGATCCGGGGCGACGGGATCCCCGAGGCGATGGAGCAGGTGCTGCACAACCAGAGCCGCATCTCCCCCGAGCTGACGATCTTCAAGCCGCTCTCGGCGGCGGTGGTGATCGGAACGGGGGGGCCGTTCGGCGCGGAGGGCCCGATCATCGCCACGGGCGGCGCGCTGGGCTCGCTCGTCGGCCAGCTCATGAAGATCACCGCGGACGAGCGGAAGATCCTCCTCGCCGCGGGGGCCGCCGCGGGGATGGCGGCGACCTTCGGGTCGCCGGTCGCCGCGGTGCTGCTCGCCATCGAGCTCCTGCTCTTCGAGTACCGCGCCCGCTCGCTCGTCCCCGTGGCGCTCGCCTCCGCCACCGCCACCGCGGTGCGCATGGCGTTCTACGGCTCGGCACCACTCTTCCCGATGCCGGACATCGCGCAGCCCGGCGGCGGCGCGCTGGCCACGTACATCCTGCTCGGCGGGGTCATCGGCGTCTGCGCCGTGTACGTCACCAAGGCCGTGTACGCGATGGAGGACGCCTTCGACCGGCTCCCCATCCATTGGATGTGGTGGCCGGCCATCGGCGGGCTCGTGGTCGGTGTGATCGGCTATTTCGCCCCGCACACCATGGGGCCCGGCTACGACAACATCGAGCACATCATCGCCGGCGACTTCGCGGGGACGACGTTGCTCTTGCTCGTGGTCATGAAGTTCGTCTCGTGGACCACGGCCCTCGGCAGCGGCACCTCGGGGGGGACGCTGGCGCCGTTGTTCACCATCGGCGGCGGGCTCGGCTCCGTGCTCGGCGCGGGCATCATCGCCGTCGCACCGGCGCTGGGGGTGGACATCCGCATCGCCGCGGTGGTCGGGATGGCCGCCATCTTCGCCGGCGCCTCCCGCGCGCTGCTCGCGTCGGTGATCTTCGCGTTCGAGGTCACGCACCAGCCCATGGGGCTGCTCCCGCTGCTCGGCGGCTGCAGCGCGGCGTACCTGGCATCGCTCCTCCTCATGCGCCACACCATCAACACGGAGAAGCTCGCGCGTCGCGGCTCCAACGTGGATGTCGAGTACGCGGTCGACTTCCTGTCGCAGGTGATGGTGAAGCAGATCATGACGCCGGACGTGGTGGCGCTCAAGGCGGATGACGCGGTGGAGGACGTCCGCGACTGGCTCGCGTCGCGCGATCCGGAATCGCTGCACCAGGGCTTCCCGGTGGTGGACGACGAGGGACGCCTGCTCGGGGTGGTGACGCGGCGCAATCTGCTCAACCTCGAGCTGGACTTCGACACTCTCGTGCGGGACCTGATCACGCGGCCGCCGGTGGTCATTTACGAGACGAACACGGCGCGCGAGGCGGCCGACCACATGGTGCGCGAGCAGGTGGGGCGCCTCCCGGTGGTCATGCGCGACCAGCCGACGAAGGTGGTGGGGATCGTGACCCGCAGCGATCTCCTGGCCGCGCACGCCCGTCGCCTCGCCGAGGAGCAGCGCTACTCCCGCCAGATCGAGCTGGGACTGCCGCTGCCGAGCGCCTTCCAGTTCCGGCACCTCGCTCGGCGTGGCGTCGCCATCCACCTGCACGACGGAGTGGTGCGCCCGGAACCGGAACAGGAATCCGTGGACGCCGTCGGGGCGAGCGCGGACGGCGAGCCGAGGGTGGAGTGACGCGCCCGGACGCGACGGGCACCAGATGACGCGGGGCGGGGGGCCGGGTGGCCTTCCGCCCCGCTTCGCATCTCGCGGCGCACCGGCGCCCCGTGCGAGTCGAGCCCCCTGTTGCACGCGGGCGCGCGCGCTGGCATTCTGACAACCCATGCGCACGCGAGACCGCCTTTCGCTCCCCGCCTCCCGGGCCGCCCGTGCCCCGCGCCCCCGAGCCGGCGCGCGCGACGACGCTCCCGCCCGGGCGGTATGATCTGGTCGCTCGCGCGCCGGTACCAGGCGGATCGGTTCGGGCGTCCGGTCGCCGTCCTCGCTCCACCGCTCCTCGTGCTCGCCGTCGGCGCGCTGGCGCTGCTCGCGCTGCGCCAGGTCTCGCTCACGCGGCAGAGCGTCGACCGCGCCCACCGCGTTGTGGAAACATCCGCCCGCGTGCTCGCCCGGCTGCTCGATGCGGAGACCGGACAGCGCGGGTACCTCATCACGGGGGACGAGAGCTACCTCGCCCCCTACGACAGCGCGCGCAGCCAGATGCCGGCGGCCTTTCGCCGCCTGCGCGAGGCGGTGGCCGACGACCCCGCCCAACTGCTGCGCGTGGACAGCCTCGGCGCGCTCGCCTCGGCCAAGTTGGAGGAGCTCCGCGTCACCATCGACCTGCAGCGCGCCAACCGGAGCGCCCAGGCGCTGGCCATGACCCGCACGGACCGCGGCAGCGCCGTGATGAACGACGTCCGGCGCATGGTCACCGCCATCGCCGGCGCGGCCGAGCGGCGGCTCGCCGAGGGCGCGGTGGCCGAGCACAGTCTGGCCCAGCGGAGCAGCATCCTGCTCGTCGTCGGCACCGGGCTCGCCGTGCTCCTCTCGCTCTGGATCAACATCGTGGTCACCCGCGAATCGACGGCGCGCGCGGTCGCCCTGGCCGGACGGCAGCAGGCGCTCTCCGAGCGGCAGGCGCTCCTCGAGCGCGAGCGCGCGGCGCGCCTGGAAGCGGAGATCGCGAACGAGGCGAAGGCGCAGTTTCTCACCACCATGTCGCACGAGCTGCGCACGCCGCTCAACGCGATCTCCGGCTACACCGACATCCTCGCCATGGGGATCCGAGGGGAGCTGAACGCCGAGCAGCAGGAGGACCTCCGGCGCATCAAGCGCGCGAGCCAGCACCTGCTCGCGCTCATCAACGACATCCTGAACTTCGCGCGGCTGGAGGCGGGACACGTGGAGATCCGCCTCGGCGCGGTGGACGTGGACGTCACGCTCGCCGAGCTCGGCACGCTCATCGAGCCGCAGGTGCGCGCGCGCGGGATCGTCGTGACCCACGATCCCTGTCCGAGCCCCGTGTGCGTGTGGGCCGACCGCGAGAAGCTGCAGCAGGTGCTGCTCAACCTGCTCACGAACGCGATCAAGTTCACCGACGCCGGCGGCCGCATCACCATGCGCTGCCAGGCGGATGGACGGCAGGCGCGCCTCATCATCTCCGACACCGGGCGCGGCATCGCCGCCGACCGTCTCGCGAGCATCTTCGAGCCGTTCGTGCAGATCGATCGTCACCAGACCCACGAGAGCCAGCAGGGGATCGGTCTGGGGCTGGCGATCAGTCGCGATCTCGCCCGCGCCATGGGGGGCGACATCACGGTGGAGAGCCGTCAGGGGGAGGGCTCGACGTTCACCGTGTCACTGCCGGTGGCGAAGCAGTGAGGAACGGCGCGGCCGGAAGACGCACCTGTCGGCCATCGGCTCTCGGCCATCGGCTCTCGGCCATCGGTGACTGCTCCGAGTAGAGAGCTCTCGGGGTGTGCAGCAAGCCGATGGCCGATGGCCGAGAGCCGACAGCCGCGTCTTCCGGCCGCCTCACTCCAGCGTCGCCTTCAGCTCCAGCTTGACGTTGCCCGCGAGGGCGCGCGAGACGGGGCACCCCTCCTTCGTCGCCGCGGCGATCTTCTGGAAGGCGGCGTCGTCGATCCCCGGCACGCTCGCGCGCACGGTGAGCTGCATCGTGGTGATCGCGAACCCCTCGCCCGCCTTGTCGATCGTGCAGGCGGCGCGCGTCTCCACCCGCCGCGGCGGGGTGCCGTTCTGCTCGAGGCCGAGGCTCAGCGCCATGCTGTAGCATGCGGCCTCGGCCGCGGCGAGCAGCTCCTCGGGATTGGTGCCGGGCTCGTTGCCGAACCGCGTTCCGAACGAGTACGCTCCCCCGATCTTTCCGCTCGCCCCCGTGAAGCTTCCCTTCCCCGTCTGCAGGCCGCCTTCCCAGACGGCGCTCGCGTTCCGTGTCGGCATCGTCGGTTCCTCGCTGTGTGAACGTGATCCGCGGCGGGCGCCGGTCGCACCCGCCGCCGCATCTTAATGCCCCGCCCGGGCGACTGGGAACGAGAGCGACATCGGAAGTCGCTATATTTCACGAGGGCGCGGCGCGCGCTCCGCGCGCCCCGATCCTCCGGATGCATCGATCGAGGTCGAAGTCGCCGTGAAACGCATATTTCAGCTCGCCTTTCGTGGACTGACGCTCCGCTGCCCCAACTGTGGTGGAGGCGGACTGTTCACATCCTGGTTTCATCTCCGCCAGACCTGCCCCACCTGCGGGCTCAGGCTCGAGCGCGGCGAGGGAGAGGATTACTTCCTCGGCGCCATGATGTTCAACATCGTCCTGGCCGAGCTCGTGTTCGGCGCGGGACTCGTGATCTGGATCGTCGCCAGCTGGCCCAATCCTCCGTGGGACCTCCTGGAATACATCGGCATCCCGTTCATGATCGTGGCGCCCTTCCTGTTCTATCCGGTGTCCAAGACGGTGTGGCTGGCCTTCGACGTGATGTTCCGCCCGGTGCGGCCCGAGGAGCTGCACCACGCCCCGCATCGCGGTTGACCACGCCGCGCGCATCCACCTTCCCCCCCGAGCCATGAGCGACGACGCCGCCACGAACACGCTGCCGCCGAGCATCGATCGCGTGATGCGCTACTTCCGTTCCCTCGGCCGCGAGGAGAAGATGCAGGCACTCGTGCAGTACGCGAAGAAGCTCGAGCCGCTCCCGCCGCGCTACACGGCGATCGACCGGACGAACTTCACGATCCCGGAGTGCCAGACTCGGGTGGACATCTTTCCGGAGGTCCGCGACGGCACGCTGCACTTCTACGCCGACGTGAACACGCGGCAGTCGCCGACCATCGCGGCCTTTCTCTCCATCCTCTTCTCCGCCGTGAACGATCACCCGCCGGCGACGACGCTCGCGCTGCCCGACGACATGGCGCGAACCATGATGGAGAACATCGGGCTCGGCGCGCGCGAGGCGGGGCTGAACGCCATGGTCCAGCGGCTCAAGCGCTACGCGCGCGACCTCCAGCGCACCACCACCTGAGCGGCCCCGGATCCGTGCGCCGCGCCGACGCCCAACCGACCGCGTGATGCTGCATCGCACCCAGCCCCAGCGACTCCCCGGCGTGGCGTTCGGCGCGCCGCCGCCCAACACGGAGCCCGAGCTCGAGCTTCAGCTCTCGGAGCCCACCCCCGCGCTGCTCGACGCGCTGCGCCAGGCGCCGGGCGACATCCTCGTGCTCGGCGCGGCGGGAAAGATGGGACCGTCGCTCGCGCGCATGGCCCGGCGCGCGTTCGACGCGCTCCGCCGAGCGGACCGCGTGATCGCCGTCTCGCGCTTCTCCTCGCCGGACGTCGAGCACCAGTTGCGTGCCGCCAACGTGGAGACCATCCGCTGCGATCTCGCCGATCGCGATGCCGTGGCGGCGCTCCCCGATGCGCCGAACGTGGTGTTCATGGCCGGACAGAAGTTCGGCACCAGCGACGCGCCGGCCACCACGTGGCTCATGAACACCGTCGTCCCGCACCTCGCGGCCGAGCGGTGGCGCGATGCGCGCATCGTCGCGTTCTCGACGGGGAACGTGTACCCGCTCGTGCCGGCCGGATCGGGTGGCGCGCGCGAGACCGACCGCCCGGCGCCGGTCGGCGAGTACGCCGCCTCCTGTCTCGGCCGCGAGCGCATCTTCGAGTATCACGCCGCGCGGCACGGCACGCGGGTGGCGATCGTCCGGCTCAACTACGCCGTGGACCTGCGCTACGGGGTGCTCGTCGATGTGGCGCGCAAGGTGTGGAACCAGGAGCCGGTGGATGTGACGATGGGGTGGGTGAACGTGATCTGGCAGCGCGACGCGAACGCGCGCGCGCTGCAGTGTCTCCCGCTGGCGGCGAGTCCGCCCGCCGTGCTGAACGTCACGGGCCCGGAGACGCTCTCCATTCGCGCCGCCGCCGAGCGGTTCGGCGAGCTGTTCGGCCGCCCCGCGCGAATCATCGGCGAGGAGGCGCCCGACGCCCTGCTCAGCGATGCCAGCCGCTCGGTCGAGCTGCTCGGCCCTCTCACGACGACGGCCGGGCAGCTCGTGCTGTGGGTCGCGGACTGGGTGCAGCGCGGCGGCAGGCTGCTGGACAAGCCGACGAAGTTCGAGAGCAGGGACGGAACGTTCTGACCGTGTTCGACGTTCGCGCGCACCTGCTGAACGGGCACGTCGTACCGGCCCATCCGCTCGCCCTCGACCGGAATCGCCGTCTGGACGAGCGCCGGCAGCGCGCGCTCACGCGATACTATCTGGCGGCGGGCGCGGGCGGGATCGCGGTGGGCGTGCACACCACCCAGTTCGAGATCCGCGAGCCGAAGCACGGGCTGCTCGCGCCGGTGCTCGAGCTGGCCTCGCGCACGGTGGACGAGGCCACGTCGCGCCCGGCGCGCGACATCGTCAAGGTCGCCGGCATCTGCGGGCGCACGCCGCAGGCGCTCGCCGAGGCCCGGCTCGCGCGCGACCTCGGCTACCACGTGGGGCTCGTGAGCCTCGGCGCGTGGCGCGACGCCGACGAGCGCGACGTGCTCGAGCACTGCCGCGCCGTCGCCGGGACGATCCCCATCATGGGCTTCTACCTGCAGCCCGCGGTCGGGGGACGCCCGCTGTCGTACGCCTTCTGGCGCGCGCTCGCCGAGCTCCCCGAGCTCGTGGCGATCAAGATCGCCCCGTTCGACCGGTACCGCACGCTCGACGTGGTGCGCGCCATCGCCGACTCCGGCCGCCCGGACGTGGCGCTGTACACGGGCAACGACGACAGCATCGTCGTCGACCTCCTCACCCGCTTCCCGTTCGCGGGCGCGGCGCTCGCGCCGGCGCCGCGCATCGTGGGCGGGCTGCTCGGGCACTGGGCGGTGTGGACGCGGTGCGCGGTGGCGCTGCTCGAGGAGATCCGGAGCGCGCGCGATCCGGGTGCGTCGGGCGCGGCGTGGCTGGCTCGCGCGGCGGCCATCACCGACGCCAACGGCGCGCTCTTCGACGTGCGGAACGCCTTCCGCGGCTCGATCGCCGGGATCCACGAGATCCTTCGGCGCCAGGGTCTCCTGCAAGGCATCTGGTGCCTCGACCCCGACGAGGGGCTCTCCCCCGGCCAGCGCGAGGAGATCGACCGCGTGACCGCCGCGTACCCGGAGATGCAGGACGACGCGTTCGTCGCCGAGCACCTGGACGACTGGCTCCGCTGAACGCGCGCGGCGCCGCACGCGGCGCGCGCGTTCACCCCGCCTGACCAGTCGTTCACCCCAGCGGTCCGGCACCTCGCCCCGCGTCCCTCGACGCGCGCCGTCCCACTCTTAGCTTTCGATTCGAGCACCGCCGGCATACGTACCCTCTCCCGCCAACGTGCATGGATCCGTCGACCGCGCCACCGCAGCCGTCACGCCGAGCGTTCATGTCGTACTTCGCGGCGATCGGACTCGGCTCCACCCTGCTGCCCGGCATCCTCTGGGGGCGCGTCGCCGCCGGCGATCCGATCACCCCGGAGACGATCGCGAAGGCGGCGGAGCTGGCCGGACTCGAGCTCGACGAGCAGGAGCGCGTCATGATGGTGGAGGGGCTCACCGATCAGGAGAAGCGGCTCGAGTCGCTCCACGCCGTGAAGCTCGAGAACGACGTCGCGCCCGCGCTGCACTTCGACCCGCTTCCGCCGGGGATGATGCTCGATCACCGCGAGCGACCGATGGTCCGCTCGCCCGTGTCGGCGCGCGCGGTGCCGAAGGATCTCGAGGAGCTCGCGTTCCTTCCCGTCACCGAGCTCTCCGAGCTGGTGCGCCGCCGGAAGGTGACCTCGACGCAGCTCACGCGCATGTACCTGGAGCGGCTCGAGCGCGTGGACCCGGTGCTGCACTGCGTGATCACCCTCACCGCCGACCGCGCGCTCGCGCGCGCGAAGGCGGCGGACGAGGAGATCGCCCGCGGCAAGTACCGCGGATCGCTGCACGGGATCCCGTGGGGGGCGAAGGATCTCCTCGCCGTCCGCGGCTACCCCACCACCTGGGGGACGCCCCCGTACCGCACCCAGACGATCGATCGCGATGCCACCGTCGTGCGCCGCCTCGACGCCGCCGGCGCGGTGCTCGTGGCCAAGCTCTCCCTCGGCGAGCTGGCCATGGGGGACGTCTGGTTCGGCGGGAAGACGCGCAACCCGTGGAAGACCGACCAGGGCTCGAGCGGCTCGTCCGCCGGTCCCGCCGCGGCCACGGCCGCGGGGCTGGTCGGCTTCAGCATCGGGAGCGAGACGCTCGGCTCGATCTCCTCGCCGTCCACGCGCTGCGGGGCGACCGGGCTGCGCCCCACCTTCGGCCGCGTCCCGCGCACGGGCGCCATGGCGCTGTCGTGGAGCATGGACAAGCTGGGGCCGATCGCCCGGAGCGTGGAGGATTGCGCGCTCGTGCTGGACGTCATCCACGGCGCCGATGGACGCGACCCCACGGCGCGCGATGCCGCGTTCAACTGGGACTGGCGCGTGAAGCCGTCGGCGCTCCGCGTCGGGATTCTCGCGTCGGAGTTCGACAAGGAGCACCCCACCAAGCGGTTCGACGACGCGGCGCTCGACGTGCTGCGACGGCTCGGCGTTCGACCGGCGCCGGTGGAGCTCCCCGACTTCCCGTACGACGCGCTCACGCTCATGCTCTCCGCGGAGGCGGCGGCGGCGTTCGATGAGCTCACGCGAAGCGGCCGCGATCGCGAGATGACGCGGCAGGACGAGCACGCCTGGCCGAACAGCTTCCGCGTCGCGCACTTCATCCCCGCCGTGGACTACGTGAACGCGAGCCGCGTGCGCGCGCTCGTCATGCGCGCGATGGCCGAGGTGATGTCCAAGGTCGACGTCGTGGTGGCGCCGACCGGCGGACGCCAGCTCGTGGTCACCAACCTCACCGGTCACCCGGCGGTCATCGTTCCCAACGGCTTCCGCGACGATGGCACGCCGGTCTCGCTCACCTTCCTCGGCGGGCTGTACCGCGAGGCGCCGATGCTCGCGCTGGCGCGGGCGTACCAGGAAGCGACGGGGTTCCACCTCGAGCATCCCCGCGTCGGGAGCGAGTTGCACGGGGCGCGGGACGCCGAGCGCGGGGCGCGCCAGGGCTGAGCGGGCGGGCGCGCGTGCGTCGCGCCCGGATCAGGTGGGGGATGGATGGCCCGCGCCCGACCGATCCGCGCGCAGGAGGTGCTCGATCGACTCCAGGCGGCGGACCAGGTCGTGGTACCGGCGCTCCTCGTCCGTGGGGTGTGCCGTCACGAAGGTGAGCGCGCCTCCCACCTCCAGGCGGCAGCACTGCACCTGCGACAGGTCGTCGATCCCCTGCCGCCGCGCGGCGGACTCGAGCTCCGCGCGCGTGATCAGCTCGCGCCGCAGGTGTCGCTCGAGCACCCGCCCATCGCGCACGAGGATCAACGACCGCCCCTCGGCCAGCCGGTCGAGCTTGGGGTGCAGGAAGAGAAAGCGCACCACCGCGTAGTTGAGCACGAGGAGCGCCGCCGCGCCCACCAGGCCGCCGAGCACCGAGTTGTCGTTCCCGATGATCGCGTTCTGCACCGTGTTCGACAGCACGAGGAGGACGACGAGATCGAACGGGTTGAGCTGGCCCAGCTCCCGCTTGCCGGCCATGCGCAGGCCGGCGAGCAGGAAGAAGTAGACGATGATCGTGCGGATGATCTTCTCGAGAACCGGGACGCCTGGATGGAACAGGTCGGTCCAGAACGCGTGCATTGGTGGACTCCAGGGACGCGGGAATCAGTGGACGGCAATGGGGATATAGAAGGGTGAGGGGCGCGGACGGCAAACCATTCTGCGCGCCGGCGTGTCGAACCGAAAGAGTGGACGACGGGCATCCGACGAAGTGAGGGACCATGAGCACGATGGCGATCGCGAGCATCGACGCGGCGGGGCTGGCGCCGTCGCGGGACGTCGAACGGGGCCGGTGGATCGGCCGGCACGGCTTCGAGAGCGTCGAGGAGCGCACCGCGTGCGTGGGCTACATCGAGCTGCGCAGCTTCCATGGATCGCCCGCCGCGCGGTGTACGGCCATCGACGCGATCGACCGGCTGTCCGGCATGGCGTCGCTGGTGCTCGACCTGCGCCGCAACCGCGGCGGCGACGAGTCGATGGCCGCCCTGCTCACGAGCCTGCTCTTCGACACCGAGGGCGTGCACGCGGACGCGGTCTACGTCCCCTCGGCGGGGCTCCCACCATCGCCGGCCGAGCCGCGGCTCGCCAGGCAGCGCGTGGAGGTGCTCGTGAGCCCCGAGACGAGCCCCCTCGCGCTCGCCTTCGCGACCAACCTCTCCCGGCTCGGCCGCGCCACGGTGCGCGTGCTCCCCGCCCTGTCCATCGGGCTCCCGGATCCGACGGACTGAGTCCCTCTCCGGCGCCGGGGCGTCCGGCACACGGACGCCCCGGCGCGCCCGGCCGCGCGGAACCGCGCCCGAGGCGCGGGACTGGGTAGCGGTCAGCGGTACGGGTGGTGGCGTGCGTAGTGTGATGAGTCGCTCGCGCGCGAGCGCGCGCCATCACCCGCCGGTTCGTGCACGGCGTCCGGGTGATCGGGCGCGCGTTCACCTCACCCGCTCTCCACCCGTCGCTCATGCGTACCTACCAGTTCATCGCGCTCACCCTCCTCCGTGCGGTCGCCGCGCTCGTGATGATGCAGCACGGCGCGCAGAAGCTGTTCGGCGTGCTCGGCGGCATGGGGCCGCACCACGGGACCGTGGCCCTCTTCTCGCTCATGGGGCTCGCCGGCGTGCTCGAGACGTTCGTCGCGTTCCTCGTGCTCGTCGGCCTGTTCGCCCGCCCCGCCGCGTTCCTCCTCTCCGGCGAGATGGCGGTGGCGTACTTCATGGCGCACGCGCCGCGGGCGTTCTGGCCCATCCAGAATCACGGCGAGGTGCCGGTGCTCCTCAGCTTCATCTGGCTCTTCATCGCCGCCGTCGGCGCGGGGCCGTACAGCCTCGATGCGCTCCTCCTGCGGCGCCGCGCGCTCGCGGGCGCTCCGGCGCCATCACCCGGCGATCGATCCACGCGCGCCACCCACTCGTTAGGGCACACTCACGCTCGTTAACGTGCGCTAAGATCGGTGACACCCGGCGCGGCGAGCAGTCATGCTCGTGGAGCGTACGTCTTCCACGCCGCCGCCGATGTCACACGTCACGTCCAGAGCGCCCTTCACCGACAGCGAGACCGAGATGCCGGCGGCCGATCGCCCCGCCGG
This sequence comes from Gemmatimonadaceae bacterium, assembly GCA_036378095.1. Taxonomy (GTDB): domain Bacteria; phylum Gemmatimonadota; class Gemmatimonadetes; order Gemmatimonadales; family Gemmatimonadaceae; genus JADGGM01. The sequence goes on from DASUXC010000018.1 coordinate 31,424, forward strand.
CGACGGCGACGCCCCACCCGATCGAGCACACCTGCTCGAGCGGCATCTCCGCCTCGTGCACGCCATCGCGCGTCGCATCCACGGCGGGCTCGGGCGGGCGCTCGACCTGGGCGACCTGGTCGGCGCGGGGACGCTCGGGCTCATCGAGGCCTTCGACCGCTTCGATCCGGCGCGCGGGCTCGCGTTCAGCACGTTCGCCGTGCCGCGGATCCGCGGCGCGATCCTCGACGAGGTCCGGCGCCACGATTCCGTTCCCTCGTCGCTCCGGCGACGCACGCGCACCGTGACGACGGCGGCCGCGCGGCTGGCCAATGAGCTCGGCCGCCGTCCGCGCGCCGGCGAGCTGGCCGAGTCGCTGGCGGTGGACCTCGCCACCGTGTGGCGGTGGCAACAGGACGTGGAACGCACCACGCGGGTGCGCCTCGATGCGCCACGCCGCTGCGGGGAGCCCGGCGCCACCCTCGCCGCCGTGCTCGCCGCCGCACCCTCCGATGACGTGGACGAGCGGCTCACGCTCGCGCGCGAGCTGGAGCTGCTGCGCGACGCCGTGCTCCGCCTCGCGCAACGCGAGCGCACGGTGCTGATCCTGTACTACTACGAGGAGCTGCGGCTGCGCGAGATCGCGCAGGTCCTCGGCGTCACCGAGTCGCGCGTGGCGCAGATCCGCACGGGGGCGCTGGCGAAGCTCCGCCGCGAGCTGGCACCGCTCCGCGAACGCGTCGCCTGAGCCGGCGCGCGGGTCGCCGGTCCATACCCCCGCGAGCGATCAGAGATCTCCGCGCTCGAGGATCCGACGCGCCACGGCGTCGACGACCGCCGCGCTGTCGTACACCCCACCAAAGATGCGCCGACGCACCTCGGTGAGGCGCTCGGCGGAGAGCGGCGCGTCCGCCGCGAAGTCCGCGTGGTCACGCCGGGCGCCGGCGCCCCCCGCCGGCGCTCCGATCGCGCTCCGCTCGGCGCGGTGACTGGTTTCGTCGAAGTTCATCGTTCCCCCTCCTGCGGAACCAGTGTCGGAGGCGGCGCCGGATTCTTGAGCGTCCGCCCACCGTGGCGCTTCGCGATGACGGGACCCGGCAAACGTTGCCGGGGGCGGCCGCCATCCGTCTACACGGAAAGGCACGAGCGCGCCTGACAATTCGACCTGCTCCGCGCCTCGCGAGATCTCGCTTCGGCGCCGCAACCATCAGCCTTCCGATGGCATGGCCACGATCCTGTACCTCGATCACGACCCCTCGGTGAGCATGGTGCTCGAGGAGACCCTCCGGCACGCCGGTCACGACACCATCGGTGCGCCCGGCGTGCCGGAGGCACTCCAGCGGCTCGCCGCCGGGGGCATCGACCTGATCGTCGCCGACTACCGGATGCCGGAGCTCGGCGGCCTCGAGCTGTTGCGATTGCTCTCGCGCGAGGGGCGCGAGATCCCGTTGGTCATGCTCACCGGGTACGGGAGCAGCGATCAGGCGGTGGCGTCCATCCGAGCTGGCGCCGTGGACTGCCTCTCCAAGCCGGTCCGGCCGGCGCAGCTGCAGCTCGTCGTCGACAAGGCGTTGGAGCTGGGACGGTTGCGGCGCGAGATCGAGGAGCTCCGGCGCGAGGTGGCCGAGGCGCGCGCCGCGCGGCGGATCGTGGGCGACAGCGCGGCCATGCGTCGTGCGCTGCACGCGGTGACGTCCGCCGCCCCGACTCGCGCGACGATGCTGCTCCATGGGGAGCCCGGCACGGGGAAGGAGCTGCTCGGGCGCGTGATCCACGACCTGAGCGAGCGGCGCGACGGGCCGTTCATCGCGCTGAGCTGCGCCGCGCTCCCCGAGCGGCTGATGGAGAGCGCGCTGTCGGGATCGTTCGAGCGGGCGAACGGGGGCACGCTCCTCCTCGACGAGGTGGCCGAGCTGCGCCCCGAGGCGCAGGAGCAACTGCTGCGCGTGCTCCAGCAGCAGGAGCTCGAGCGCGTGGGAGGGGCGTCGCCGATCGCCGGAGATGCGCGGGTGATCGCGACGACGAGCCTGGATCTGGCGGCGGAGGTGGCGGCAGGGCGCTTCCGGCAGGACCTCTTCTTCCGCCTGAGCGTCGTCCCGGTGCACCTCCCTCCGCTGCGCGAGCGGCGCGAGGACATCCCGGCGTTGGCGTTTCACTTCGCGCAGCGCGCGGCATCGGAGATGAAGAAGGAGGTCACCGGGATCGCGCCGGAGGCGATCGCGCTCCTGCAGCGCTGGACGTGGCCCGGGAACGTGCGGGAGCTGCGGCACGTCGTCGAGCGCGCGGTGATCCTGAGCGCCGAGCCGATCCTTCAGCCGGCCATCCTCGAGACCCCGCGCCGGAGCGCACCACCCGAGACCCTGCCCCGGACCGTCGGCGACGCGCCCCGCGCCGTGACGCTCACGTCGCTGAACGTGAGCGAGGCGGAGCGCGTGCTGATCGAGCGGGCGCTCGAGGTGACGCACAACAATCGCACGAGGGCGGCGGTGCTGCTCGGGATCAGCGTGCGAACGCTGCGCAACAAGCTGAATGGTGGGAACAGGACGACTCCCGAGCGCCCTCACCACGCCGCATCGCGATAGGTCGGATGGGCTGGCGCCCAGGAGAGGACGGCCCGCGCGCGGGCGTTGGAGCAGCGGACGGAGGGGAGCCGAGCGGGGGCGCCGGCGGGGGGAGGAGGGGCGCCGGCGACGCGGGCGACGTGGTCGTACAGCTCGCGGAAGCGCACGGGGGCATCATCCACCACGTTGAGGAGCAGCTCGGGATCGTCGCGCTCGGCCGCGGCGACGACCGCCGTCGCCATGTCCTCCACGTGCACGAGCGACAGCCACGCCGAGCCGTCCCCCGGAACGCGAAGCGTGCCGGCGCGAGCCTCCCGCCGCAGCGACTCCTCCCGGCCCGTGCCCGGCCCGTAGAACGACCCGCCGCGCAGGATCGCCCAGGCCAGCCCCGACTCGCGCACGATCCGCTCCATGTCCGCCGCCGAGCAGGCGAGCGGTGGCGGCCGGATCTCGCTTCGCTCATCCACGATCTCGTCGCCGTGGTCGCCGTAGATGAACGCGATGCTCTGCTGCACGTAGCGCCGCACCCCGCGCGCCCGGCACTCCGTGATGAGGTTCACCGTGCCCTCGCGGCGGATGCGGTCGTTCAGCGTGAAGTCCAGCGGCGCGCCCGGTCGGGGGACGGCGGTGGCGAGGTGCAGCGCCACGTCGCACCGCCATGCCACGCCCTGGAGCGAGCGCGCGTCGAGCAGATCGCCGCGCGTCACCTCCACGCCGCGGCCGAGCAGCATCTCCGCGTCCTCGATGCGGCGCACGACGGCGCGCACGATGTGACCGCGCGCGACCAGCCGCGGCACGACCTGACGTCCCAGCACGCCGGTGGCGCCCACCACCAGCACCCGGCGGCGGCCCGCCGTCAACTCCGCTCCCGCTGCATCGCGGATTGGATCATCAAGTATTCTCCCACGTTGTCCATCGTCAGCACGCCCACGAGCTCCCGCCCGTGCACCACGGGGAGCGTGTGGCAGCGGCAGCTCTGCAGTCGCGCGAACGCCTCCTCCAGCCCCTCGTCCGGTCGCGCCACCTGGAACGACCGCTCCATGACGTCGCTCACGCGCGTGTCGGGACCGTGCTGGGCGAGCGCGCGCAGCAGGTCGGCGCGCGTGAGCACGCCCATCACGATGCCGTTCTCCACGACCGGAAAGTCCTGCTGAAAGCCGGCGAGCACCTCGCCCACGGCGCGGGTGAGCCGGTCCTCCGGCGCGAGCGTGCGCACGTCCCGGATCATCACCCGCTCCACCGGGACACCGTCGAACGCCACGCGCGCCTGCGCGATCCCCGCCTCCCCGGCGGCGCCGAGCCACACGAAGAGCGCGATGAGCACGAGAAACGGATCGCGAAGCCAGAACAGGCCGGCGATGCCGAACAGCAGGGCGAACGCCTTCCCCACCTCGGCGGCGATGCGCGTGGCGCGCAGGTGGCTCATGCGCATCGCCAGCGCGGCGCGCAGCACGCGTCCCCCATCCATGGGGAACGCCGGGATCGCGTTGAACAGGGCCAACCACACGTTAGCCCACATGAGCCGAGCGAGGAAGGGCGCGTCCTCGCGCAGCATCGCATCCGGCGCCGAGGGAATGCCCGCGACCGCGAGCACGAGCCAGAGCACCAGCACGATCGCCACCGTCACCGCCGGCCCGGCGAGCGCCACGAGCAGCTCCTCGCGCGGCACGGTGGGGATGCGCTCGAGCTGCGCCACCCCGCCGATCGGCAGGATCGTGATCTCGCGCGTGCGCACGCCGAAGCGGCGCGCGGTGAGCGCGTGCCCGTACTCGTGCAGCACCACCGACGCGAACAGCGCCAGGATGAACAGCACGCTCGCGAGCGCATCGGCCGGGCGCGCCGCCGTCCGCCAACCGGCCCACGCCACCCACGCCAGCAGGATCAGGAACGTCGCGTGGATGCGGATCTCGATCCCCGCGATCCGCGCCAGCTTCCAGGACCACTTCACGGTGCGCACCCTCCCCGGCGCCGCATCCAACGCGTCGCGCGCTCGGCGCGCTCGTCGGCGCGCCGGAAAGCTGGCGCGCCGACGGGAGGGAGCGCAATCAGGTCGCGCTCGCGCTCGACGCGCCGCGGGTTCCGCCGCGCGCGCGCTCGCCCGCGGCGCGCCCCTCCTGCTCCGGCGTGCGCCCCACCTCGCGCTCCGCGCGCGACGACCCCGCGCGCCCCACGCGAAGCTGGTTGTGCACGTCGGTCACCCCGGAGCACGCCTCGACGATGTCCTCCGCCAGCCGCTTCTCGTGCCGGTCGTCCACGCGGCCGGTGAGCGTCACCTCGCCGTTGTTCACCTTCACGTCGATGTCGGAGGCGTCGATCTCGGGGTGGCGCGTGAGCTGCTCGTTCACCTCCTCCTCGATGCGCTCGTCCGAGCGCCGATAGCCGCGCGGCCCCCGCCCGGCGAGCGAGCCGCGGCCGAGCTCTCCGCGCCCCAGCTCCGAGCCGTAGCCGCGATCGCGCGCCATCCACCCTTCGCGCGCCGCACCGCCGTACCCGCCGTGCCCGCCCGCGCCGTAGCCGTAGCTGCTTCCCCCGTACCCCGGATAGCCGCGCCAGCCGAGGTGCTCGGCGCCGCTCCACCACCCGTAGCCTGGGCCGTAGCCCGGCGCGCCCCCCGCGCCGTAGCCCGTGTAACCGAAGTTCGGGTAGCCGTAGTAGCCGCCCGCCGATCCCGCGCCGTAGGGGCCGCCGTACGCGCCGCCGTACCACCCCGGCCCGCCGTAGCCGCCGTACCCGCCGTACCCGCCGATTCCGTAATAGCTGTCGTAGCCACCCTGCGCGCCGTAGCGCCCGGTGTCCACGCCGTAGTACGGCTCCCAGCTCCCGCGCCACGCCGGCTCGCTCCCGCTGCCGCGCCAGCCGTACCGCCCACCGCCGAGCTCCCAGTCGCCGCGCCCCGGATAGCCGCGGTCGTACTCCGAGCTCCAGTCCCGAACGCCGCGATTGCCGAAATCCCGTCCCCTCCCGTAGTCGTCGTAGGCCATGAGGACCTCCTGCTGCTGGACATCAATCCGACCTGGATCGCGCCGGCGGCGATCCGCCGCCGGCCTTCCCCCCGCGCGCGACGCGGTGGGGGATGACGGGCGTGCAGATCGCGCGCCGCCACCGTGCGCGCCCGCACGCATTCGGCGAGGCGCCGCGTGCACGGTTCAGCCCGCGCATCCCCTTCCTAAGCCGCGCGCCGGTGGCCAAGATGCTGGAGTGTCGGTCGCCGTTCCGCGCCGGTGCCAGGGCGCGCGCGACCGCCGCGCGCCACACGAGCGTCGGCTGGCGCCCCGCAGGGAGGAATCACGCATGCCCATGACCTATCCCTTCACCGCGCTCCCCGACCGGGAGGTCCCGCGCGCGGTCGTCCCGCTGCTGCAGCACTGCATCGATACCTACGCCAGCGAGACGAACAAGCTCGCGTCGCTGTGGCGGGAGTTCGCCGATGACGATCTCGGCTACCGCCCGCACCCGCGCGCGAGCACGGTGGGGGACATCATGCGGCATCAACTGCTCTCCGAGCGCCGCTTCTTCGGCGAGTTCCTCGGCACGCCCGAGCCGGACGCGTCGGCGATCGTGCCCCCCGTCCCCTCCGTTTCCACGTACGCCGCGCGCGCCGTGGACCTCGCGCGCCCGCGTCTCGTCATCCTCGCCGGCCACACCGAGCCGTGGTGGCTGGAGCAGGTTCCCTTCTTCGATGTGGTACGCGAGCGCATCTGGATCTTCTGGCGCCGCATCCTTCACACCGCCCACCATCGCACCCAGCTCGCGGTCTATCTCCGCGTGATGGGACGCCCAGTCCCGGCCATGTACGGCCCGACGGCCGACGTGACCTGGAGTGGCGCGGATCCGACCCTCACCGCCGAGGCGGCCGCACGCAAGTGAACCAAGCATCTCTCGTCGCATCTCTCGTCGCATCTCTCGTCCGCCGGCTCGCGCAGGGCAGCGTCTGCGCCGCCATGCTCCTGCTCCCCGGCCTGGCCTCGGCCCAGCGCGGCTCCACCCGCCACGACACCACGACGACTCCAGCGAACGACCCCGCGCTCCGCGGCTTGCGGTGGCGCCTCGTCGGGCCGTTCCGAGGCGGGCGCGTCGTCGCCGTCACCGGCGACCCGCGACGGCGCGGCGTGTTCTACTTCGGCGCGGTCGCCGGCGGGGTGTGGAAGACCACCAACGCCGGGATCTCGTGGACCAACATCACCGACGGGGTGTCGAGCATCTCGTCCGTGGGCGCCATCGCCGTCGCCCCCTCCGACCCGAACGTGATCTACGTGGGCGAGGGGGAGGCGGACTTCCGCGAGGATCTCACCTACGGGAACGGGGTGGATCGCTCCACCGATGGTGGGCGCACGTGGACCCATCTCGGACTGGACGACACTCGCCACATCGCCGCCATCCGCGTCGACCCGAACGATCCGGACGTGGTGTACGTGGCAGCCACGGGACACGCGTTCGGCCCCAACCCGATGCGCGGGGTCTACCGCTCGCGCGACGGAGGACGCACCTGGCGGCGCGTCCTCTTCGCCGATGACACCACCGGCGCGATCGACCTCGCTCTCGACCCCACCAACCCGCGCATCCTCTACGCGGCGATGTGGCGCTTCCGCCGGTCGCCCTGGGGCTTCACCGCGGGCGGCGGGCGCTCCGGACTGTTCAGGAGCACCGATGGCGGCGACCACTGGACCGAGCTCACGCGCAACCCCGGGATGCCCTCGGCGCTCATCGGCCGCATCGGGATCGCCGTCTCTCCCGTCCGCCCCTCGCGGCTGTGGGCGAGCGTGGAGGCGGCGGACAGCACCGGCGGCATCTTCCGCTCCGACGACGCGGGGAGCACGTGGCACCGCGTGAACGCCGAGCAGAAGTTCATGGTGCGTCCGTGGTACTTCTCCGGCGTCACCGCGGACCCGGCGAACGAGAACACCGTCTACGTGCTCAACCTCGACACGTGGCGCTCCGTGGACGGCGGCGCCACCTTCGAGGAGGTGCGCGCCCCGCACGGCGACGATCACACGCTGTGGATCGATCCCGCCGATCCGGATCGCATGATCGAGGGGAACGATGGCGGCGCCACGGTCAGCCTCGACGGCGGCGACACCTGGTCGAGCATCGACAACCAGCCCACCGCGCAGTTCTACCACGTCATCACCGACGATCAATTCCCCTACCGCCTCTACGGCGCCCAGCAGGACAACACCACCGTCTCCATCCCGAGCCGCTCCGACTGGGGCGCCATCCGCAAGGAGGACTGGTGGCCGGTCGGCGGCGGCGAATCGGGGTACATCGCCCCGCGCCCGCACGATCCGAGCATCGTCTTCGCCGGCTCGTACATGGGGACGCTCAGCCGCTACGATCACCGCACGCTCGCCGAGCGCGACGTCTCCGCGTGGCTCAACAACTACGACGGCCTCGCCGCCAGGGACGTCCCCTACCGATTCCAGTGGACGTTCCCGATCCTGTTCTCCCCGCACGATCCGCGCACGCTCTACATCGCCGCGCAGCAGGTGCTGCGCTCCACCGACGACGGCGACAGTTGGCAGGCGATCAGCCCCGACCTCACGCGGCACGACACGGCGACCATGGGACCGGTGGGGGGGCCGGTGACCTACGACATGACGGGCACCGAGTGGTACGCCACCGTGTTCGCGCTCGCCGAGTCGCCGGTCGCGACCGGCGAGCTGTGGGCGGGCTCGGACGACGGGCTCGTGCACCTCACGCGCGACGGTGGGAAGACGTGGACGGACGTCACGCCGCGCGACTTCGGCGCGTTCACCCGCGTGAGCATCATCGAGCCCTCCCACTTCGACGCCGGCACCGCGTACCTCGCCGCCAACCGCTACCAGCAGGACGACTTCCGTCCGTACCTGTTCAGGACCACCGACTACGGCCACAGCTGGACGCGCATCGGCGCCGGCATCCCGGATGGCGCGTACACGCGCGTCATCCGCGAGGATCCCGGGCGGCGCGGCCTCCTCTACGCGGGCACCGAGACCGGCGTGTACGTGTCGTTCGACGACGGCGCGCACTGGCAGTCGCTCCAGCTCAACCTCCCGCGCACCCCGGTGCGCGACCTGGCGATTCGCGGCCACGACCTGCTCGCCGCGACGCACGGACGTGCCTTCTGGTCGCTCGATGACATCACCCCGCTCCGGCAGCTCGCCGATTCGGTGCGCCGCGCCGCGACGTACCTGTTCGCGCCCGACACCGCGCTTCGCTATCCGCACGACGCCGTCAGGCGCCCGTTCACCGGGCACAACCCGCCCAACGGCGCGATCATCGACTTCTGGTTCGCGAAGAAGCCCTCGGGACCGGTGGAGCTCGCGTTCCTGGACAGCGCGGGCGCGGTGATCCGCTCGTTCTCGAGCGCCGACTCCACCGGTGCCGAGCCGCTCGCCGCCGCCTCGCGCGATGCGGCGCGCGGCGATGGCGGGCGCGACACCACCGGCGCCGAGCGAACGCGCGAGCGCATCGAGACCGGAACGGACAGTGCGTCGTACGCGCCGAGCGATTCCGTGGTCCCCACGCGCATGGGGGCGAACCGCTTCGTGTGGGACCTGCGCTTCGCGGACGCGCGGAAGCTCGAGGGGATCGTGGTGGACGCGGGGACGTCGAGCGGCCCGCGCGTGCCGCCTGGCCGGTACACCGTGCGGCTCACCGCGGACGGCACCACGCTCGAGCGGCGGTTCACCGTGGTGGAGGACCCGCGCGTGCGCGCGACGCCGGCCGACCTCGCCGCGCTGCTCGCGCTCTCCCGCCAGGTGGTCGGCGCGATCGACTCCACGGCGCGTGCCGTGGAGCGGATCGAGGCGCTCCAGAAGCAGCTCCGGGCGAGCACGGAGGCCACCAAGGGGCAGCCGTACGCCTCCCGGGTGAAGGTCGCCGCCGACTCGGTGATCGGGAAGCTCGAGACCATTCGCCAGGCGCTCGCCGAGGTGCACTCGCACGCCGACGAGATCACCCTGCACTACCCGGTGGTGATCTACAACAAGCTCCTCTCGCTCAACCTCATGGTGCAGAGCGCGGACGCGCCTCCCACCTCCACGGAGCGCGCGGTGTACCGCGAGCTGCAGCGCGCCCTCGACGGGCAGCTCGCCCGCCTCGCCGCGGTCGAGCGCGCGGATGTGGCGGGATTCAACGCGATGATGCGGGGGTTGGGGGTGGGGG
>DASUXC010000019.1:0-2661 GCA_036378095.1 Gemmatimonadaceae bacterium
GACGGTGGTGGTGAGCACGATCGGGCTCGGGATCGGCCTCGAGCGCTACGTGCGGCGGACGGGGGAGCACCCCGTGCCGGCGCCGGAGATCGCCACGCCCGAGCAGGCCGAGCAGCGGGTGGCCGGGGAGTAGGTCGTCGATCATGCCGCGACGCACGGGCGCCGCGGCGGGCGTCGTTGCGGAGGGATGTCACCCCTCGTCGATACGGGGATGAACGGTCCGGCCACCCCGATCCTGGAGCGAGACGCTCCGGTTCCCTCACACATCGCCGCTTCCACCACCACCAATCCCGACGGCGGCGCGCGTCGCGCGGCGCGCGTGCGCTGGCTCGTGCTCGGTGTGGTGTGGGCGGGGTGCGCCGTGTACGCGCTGCACCACCTGCGCCACGGCTGGGTGCCGCACGACGAGGGCACGCTGGCCCAGAGCGCCGAGCGCGTGTTGCGCGGCGAGCTGCCGCATCGCGACTTCGACGCCGTGTACACCGGGGGGCTCGCCATGGTGAACGCGGCGGCGTTCCGTCTGCTCGGCGCCAACCTGCTCGCGCTCCGGCTGGTGCTGTTCGCCGCGTTCTTGCTGTGGATCCCCGCACTGTACTACATCGCCACGCGGATCGCCGGGCCGGTGGCGGCCGGCGCCGCCGTGCTCCTGGCCGCGGCGTGGAGCCTGCCGAACTACTCGGCGGCGCTTCCCTCGTGGTACAACCTGTTCCTCGCGACGGCCGGCGCGGCGGCGCTCCTCCGCCACATCGAGCGCGGGGAGCGTCGATGGCTCGTCGCCGCCGGAGTGTGCGGGGGCCTCTCCTGCCTCATCAAGATCGTCGGCGTGTACTTCATCGGCGCCGCCCTGCTCGTCCTCGTGTACCGCGAGCAGTGCCTCGCGCGCGACCCGGAACAGGGTGAGCCGCGGCGCGACTGGTGGTACCCGCTGTTCGTCACGGCGGGGCTCGCGGCGTTCGTCGCCGTGCTCGTGGCGCTCACCTGGCGTCAGCTCGGCTGGGGGGAGGCGTTTCACTTCGTCCTGCCGGGGGCGCTCGCCGCCGCCGTGGCGCTCCTCCACGAGTGGGCCACGCCGCCCGGGCGGGACGCGCGCCGGTTCCGCGCGCTCGCGCGACTGGTGGCGCCGCTCGCGCTCGGCGTGCTCCTGCCGGTGGCGCTCTTTCTCATCCCGTACGTGCATTCCGGCTCGGTCGGCGCGCTCGTGGAGGGGGTGTTCATCGCGCCGGCCAGGCGGCTGCGCTTCGCGGCCGTGCGGCCGCCGTTCGACTGGGGGATGCTCATCGCGATCGTCCCCCTGCCGTTCCTGGCCGGGATCATCCCGTCCGGGCGGGCGCGTCTCTCGTGGATCACGAAGGGGCTCATCGGCGGCGTACTGCTCGTGCTCGTGATCGTGTCGGCGCGCCGGGCGATGGTGTACTGGCTCATCTGGCGCTCGATGCGCGCCCTCGTTTCGCTCGTGGTCCTCGGTGGCGCATGGCTGCTCGTGCGAGGCGGGCGGCGACTCGGCGCGGTGCGGCGGCAGCAGCTCGTGGCGCTCCTCGCCACGACGGCGCTCTGCGCGCTCGTGCAGTTCCCGTTCGCGGCGCCGGTGTACTTCTTCTACGTGGCACCGCTGGTCGTGCTCACCGGGTTGGCGGTCATCGCGCTCCAGCCGCGCGTGACGACCCTCGGGCCGGCGGCGATCGCCGCGTTCTATCTGCTGTTCGCCGTGCTGCGCATCCACCCCGGCTTCATCCACGGCATGGGCCACTTCTACGTTCGCGACGAGCAGACGGTGCCCCTCGCGCTGGACCGAGGGGGGGTCGACGTCACGGCATCCGACGCCGAGGACTACGCGCGCCTCGTGCGGTTGCTGCGCGCGCACGCCGCCGGCGGATACACGTTCGCCGCGCCGGACTGCCCGCAGGTGTACTTCCTCGCCGGCCTGCGCAACCCCACGCGGACGCTGTACGACTTCTTCGACGACACGACGGGGCGGACGGCGCGCGTGCTCGGCGCGCTCGAGGCGCGGCACGTGACGGTGATCGCGATCAATCAGCTCCCCGAGTTCTCCGGCCCCGTGCCGGAGCCGCTCGAGCGCGCGCTCGAGGCGCGCTACCCGCGCAGCGAGCGGGTGGGGAGCTTCGTGGTGCGGTGGCGCGAGTGAGCTCCACCCACCGGCCACGGCGGTAGGGCGCCGTGCTCCCCGACTACGGCCGGCAATACCGGGCGCTGTACGAGCGGCACTGGTGGTGGCGCGCGCGCGAGCGGTGGATCGTGCGCGCGCTCGAGCGTCACCGGCCGGCGCATGGATGGGGCGCGGCGCTCGACGTGGGGTGCGGCGACGGCCTCTTCTTCGACCGGCTCGCCGCGCTCGGCTGCACGGTGGACGGGGTGGAGAACGACGCCGCGCTCGTGGACCCCGAGGGCCCGCACCGCGCTCGCATCACCGTGGGTCCGTTCGACGAGCGCTTCCAGCCCGGCAAGCGGTACTCGCTCGTGCTCATGCTCGACGTGCTCGAGCACCTGCGCGATCCGCTCGGTGCGCTGCGGCACGCGGTCTCGCTGCTCGAGCCCGGCGGGGTGTTTCTCGCCACCGTCCCGGCCTTCCTCGCGCTCTGGACCACGCACGATGTGCTGAACCAGCACGTGACGCGCTACACGCGGCGCCGCCTGCTCGCGCTC
>DASUXC010000020.1:0-25683 GCA_036378095.1 Gemmatimonadaceae bacterium
TGTGCGCGGGGGGCGGCGCGTTCGCGCCGCCCCCCTCGCAGTCATTCCCTGGCCCCTGGCCCCCAACCCCCGGCCCCCGACGCCGTTGTAACTTCCGTCATGCCTCGCACCCCCTTCCACCCCCTCATCGCCGCCTGGTTCGCCGAGACGTTCGGGGGGGCGAGCGAGCCGCAGCGGTTGGGGTGGCCGGCGATCGAGACGGGGGCGCACACGCTCATCCTCGCGCCGACCGGGACGGGGAAGACGCTGGCCGCGTTCCTCTGGGAGCTGAACCAGCTCATCGTGCGCGGCGCGGCGGAGCCGCTGCCGAACGCGGTGCAGATTCTCTACATCTCCCCCCTCAAGGCGCTCGGCAACGACATCCACCGCAACCTCGAGCGCCCGCTCGCCGAGCTGCGCGCGCGCTTCGAGCGCGCGGGCGAGCCGTTCCCCGAGATCCGCGTCGCGGTGCGCACGGGCGACACGCCGGCCGCGGCACGCGCGCGCATGACGCGCAAGGCGCCGCACATCCTCATCACCACCCCGGAATCGCTGGCGATCATGCTCACCGCGCCGAAGGGGCGCGGCATGTTCGCGCTCACGCGCGCGGTGATCGTGGACGAGATCCACGCGGTGGCGGGGACGAAGCGCGGCGCGCACCTCGCCCTCTCGCTCGAGCGGCTGGAGGCGCTGTGCGAGGCGCCGCCGCAGCGCATCGGGCTCTCCGCCACGCAGCGCCCGCTCGACGAGGTCGCGCGCTACCTCGGCGGGTGCACGCCGCCGGCCGACGACGGCGCGCCCCCCGAGTTCCGCCCCGTCACCATCGTGGACTGCGGGCTGGTGAAGCGGATGGAGCTGTCCGTGGTGTCGCCCGTGCCCGACCTGGGCGACGTGGGAGGGAGCGTGTGGCCCGCGGTCGCCGAGCTGGTGCTCGGCCACATCCGGCGCGCGCGCACGACGCTCGTGTTCGTGAACAATCGCGCCCAGGCCGAGCGCATCGCGGCGCGCGTGAACGCGCTCGCCGGCGAGGAGCTGGCGCGCCCGTACCACGGCTCGCTCGCCCGCGAGCGGCGCCTCGCCCTCGAGCGCGCGCTCAAGGCGGGGGAGCTCCCGGCGCTCGTCACCACCAGCTCCCTCGAGCTCGGGATCGACATCGGCTCGGTGGACCTCGTGCTGCAGCTCCAGAGCCCCAAGCGCGTGTCCGCCGCCCTCCAACGCGTGGGGCGCGCGGGGCACTCCCTCGGCGAGGCGAGCCGCGGCGTGCTCGTGCCCACGCATCGCGACGATCTCGTGGAGAGCGCGGCGATCGTCGGCGCCATGCGCGAGGGTGACGTGGAGCCGACGCGCGTCCCCCAGAACACGCTCGACGTGCTCGCCCAGGTGCTCGTGGCGATGGCGTCGGTGGAGGACTGGACGTCCGCGGCGATGCTGCGGCTGGTGCGGGGCGCGTACCCCTACCACCGACTCGCCCGCGCGGCGTTCGACGAGGTGCTGGGGATGCTCTCGGGGAAGTACGCCTCCGACCTCGCCGCCGAGCTGGAGCCGCGCCTCACCTGGGACCGGATCGGCGACCGCGTGTCCGGGTCGCGCGCGAGCCGCCTGGTGGCGACGATCTCCGGCGGCACGATCCCCGATCGCGGGTTGTACACGGTGAACCTCCCCGACCGCACGCGGCTAGGGGAGCTGGACGAGGAGTTCGTGCACGAGTCGCGCGTCGGCGACGTGTTCCAGCTCGGCTCCGCCACGTGGCGCATCGGCGCGATCGAGCACGATCGGGTGGTGGTGACCCCGGCGCCCGGCGCTCCGGCGAGGATGCCGTTCTGGCACGGCGAGTTCTCCACTCGCTCGCCGGAGCTGAGCCGACGGGTGGGCGCGCTGCGCCGGGAGCTCGCCCGGGCGGGGGCCGACGATGTCGCGATCGACGCCGAGCTGGCCGAGCGCTACGCGTGCGATCCGGCAGCCGCGCGCTCGCTGCGCGAGTACGTCGCCGAGCAGCGCGCCGCCACGGGGATCGTGCCGGACGACCGGACCATTCTCATCGAGCACTTCCGGGATGAGATGGGCGCGGTGCGCGTGATCGTGCACTCGGTGTTCGGCGGACGCGTGAACGCGCCGTGGGGGATGGCGCTCGCCCAGCGCGTGCGCGAGACGCTCGGCCGGGGCGACGAGGCGCGCGGCGCCGACGTGCAGGTGCTGGCCACGGATGACGGGATCATGCTCCGCCTTCCCGACCTGGGCGCGCCCCCGCCCGTTCACGCGCTGCTCGGCCTCTCCGCCGACGAGGCCGAACGGCGCGTGGTGGATGAGGTGGGGGCGACGTCGCTCTTCGGGGCACGGTTCCGGATGAGCGCCGCGCGCGCGCTGCTCCTCCCGCGCGGCTCGCCGCGCCGGCGCATGCCGCTCTGGCTGCAGCGGCTCAAGGCGGGGGATCTGCTCGAGGTGGTGCGCCGGTTCCCGAGCTTCCCCATTCTCGTCGAGACGTACCGCGAGGTGCTGCGGGATGCCTTCGACCTCGAGTCGCTGCGCGAGGTGCTGGACGCGATCGCGGCCGGGCGCGTGACCGTGCGCACGGTGGAGACGCCCCAGGCGTCGCCGTTCGCGGCGAGCCTGCAGTTCGGCTTCGTCATGGACTGGATGTACGCGGACGACACGCCGCGCGCGGAGCGGCGCGCCGCGCTCCTCTCGGTGGACCGGACGCTCCTCGGCGAGGTGATGGGGGAGGAGGAGAGCGACGACGACACCGCCCACGCGCTGGCCGAGCTGCTCGCCGAGCGCCGGGGGACGGCGCCGGGGCGGCGCGCGCGGAGCGCGGACGAGCTGGCGCACCTGCTCGATCGCGCCGGCGATCTCTCGGTGGAGGAGCTGCGCGAGCGCGTGGCCGAGCCGGAGGCGCGCGGCTCGGCGGTCGATCCGCTGGAGGAGCTGCTCGCGAGCGCTCGCGCGGTGGCGATCCCCTTCGCCACCCCGGGCGGAGTGGAGTGGCGCGTGGTGCTCGCCGAATCGTATCCCACCTACGCCGCCGCGTTCGGCGCCGAGCGCGTGGCGCGCGTGCGCGTCGGGAGGGCGCTCGAGGAGCGAGCGGCGGGCGACGTCCTCCCCGCCGCGCTCGCGACGCCCGTGCTCGAGCCGCGTGCCGCGCGCCGCGAGATCCTGGCGCGCTTCCTCGCGCTCGCCGGCCCGATCACGGTGAGCGAGGTGCGCGCGCGCTACGGGTGGGGAGCGCGCTGGATCGAGGCGCGGCTCACGGAGTGGGAGCGCACGGGGCGGCTCGTGTGTGCCCGCTTCCGCCGCGGCGTCACCGCCACGGAGTGGTGCTCCCGGCGCATCGCCGAGCGCGCGCGCCGGCGCGCGCTGGCCGCGCTGCGGCGGCAGATCCAGCCGGTGGAGCTGCCGGCGTTCGCGTCGTTCCTCCAGCACTGGCAGCACGTGGACCCGCGGGAGCGGCTGGATGGCCCCGACGGCCTGGAGATCGTGCTCCACCAGCTCGCCGGCGCGCCTCGCCCCGCCGAGGGGTGGGAGCGCGACTACCTGCCGGCTCGCCTCGGGAGCTACGACCCGGGGTGGCTGTCGCGGCTCGGAGCGAGCGGGCAGGTGATGTGGGCGGGGGACGCGCGCGCCGATGCATCGGGGGCGCTCGTGCTCGCCGCGGTGCGCTTCTTCCCGAGGGGAGAGGGCGCGCTCTGGCTTCCGGAGATGGTCGATGCGCCGCTCGGCGACGCGGCGGTGCTGGTGCGCGAGACGCTCGAGCGGATGGGGGCATCGTTCGTGGCCGACCTGCAGGCGTCCACGGGGCTCGCGATGCTCCCGGTTCGCGATGCGCTCCGCGAGCTCGTGGCCGCCGGGATCGTGACCAACGACACGGTGGAGGCGATGCGCGAGGTGGCGCGGCTGCGTCCGCTCCCGGCGCGCGGCGGGCGCGACGAGCCGGACCCCACGCGCTGGCTCCCGTCGACGTTCACGCCATCGCCCGGACGCCCCGTGGTGCAGCGCCGGCCGAGCGCGCGGCGGCTGCCCAAGTGGCGGCGCCCCGACCTGCCGGGACCGGCGTCGGGGTGGGTGGGGCGATGGTCGCTCGTGCGGCCGGCACGGGGGGCGCCGGGGGGATCGTGGGGCGTGCTCGCGCCCGAGGAGGAGCGCGCGGAGGCGATCGCGCGGCGTTGGCTCGAGCGGTACGGCGTGGTGACGCGCGACTGGTGGCGACGCGAGCGTCCGGCCGTGTCGTGGCGCGCCATCTACCGCGAGCTCCGGCGCCTCGAGCTTCGCGGGGAGGTGCGCCGCGGCTACTTCGTGGAAGGGCTGAGCGGCGCACAGTTCGCGCTCCCCGACGCGGTGGAGCGGCTGCGCGCGGCGCGCGACGAGGGGAGCGATGCCCCGCTCGTCGTGCTCGCGGCGAGCGATCCGGCGAACCCGTACTCGCTCCCGCTGGAGAGCGTGCCGCGCACCACGCTCACCCGGCCTCGCGGCCACGGCGCGCTCCTGGTGACGCGCGCGGGGGTGGTGCTCGTGTCCGCCGAGGGACGCGGCCGCCGCGTGCACGTGGCCGACGGCCTGGCGCCGGCGGAGGTGACGGCGGCGGCGGGCGCTCTGGGCGAGCACCTGCGACGGGCGGCGGCACTGGCCCAGGGCGCGCGCCGCCGCGACGCGAAGATCGAAGCGATCGACGGCGCGCCGGCGATCGAGAGCGCGCACGTCCCGGCGTTCCGAGCCGCGGGGTGGCGCCTGGAACCCGACGGGCTCCGCTACCCGACCACCTGACTACCCGGCGCCTGACGATGGGACGGGGGCGCCGGGGATGTGCCCGGCGCCCCGCGTCTCAGCGGATGTCCGCGCGGCCGAGCGCCGCGCGCACCGCCTCACGAATGGCGATCACCGCATCATCGCGCGCGGCGGGGGAGTCGTCGCGGACGTGGAGCTCGATCCCGGTGGCCACGTGGATGCGATGCCAGATGCCATCACCGTCGCCGTTCGCCGCGACGGCGCGGTCGGCACCGGCGCCGAGCGCCGGGGCGAGCGAGGTGGCCACTCGCCGCTCGAGCGCGTCGCCGGTGAGATCGGCGAGCTCCGACTTGATCTTCTCGAGCGTCTGCCCCTCGCGCTGCCGGATCTTGATGAAGAGGATCTGGAGGAGGTGGCGATAGCCGTACGTGGCGGCGGTGCCCGTTCCTTCCGGACGGTCGAGCAGTCCGCTGGCGACGTAGAAACGGACGGCGCGCGCGCTCGGCTCCGCTCGTGCGGCGGCGTTGGTGGGCCGCATCGCGGCCGCTTCGACGAGCGACGTGGCGTGCGCGGCGAGACCGCGCGCATTCCACGGCGCGTGCCGCGAGTGGGCACGCAGGAGGGGAACGGGTGAATCGGGCATGGCGTGAAGAATAACTCGCCGCCAGGACTGGCGACAGGATGGGGACAGCGCGGTGGAGGCGGTGGAGCAATGCGGCCGAGAAACTCGGGGACCGAGGACTCGGCCGTCGGCTCTCGGCCACTGCCCTGCATTTAGGACTCTCGGCGTGTGCACCAGCCGAGGGTCGGGAGCCGGGAGCCGGCGGCCGACCCTAGCGAGCTCTGCCACAATGCTGTCGGCAAACTGCGCGCTGACCTACCTCTCCCCGCGACGCTCAGCCGTCCGCCGGCAGCGTCACCTCGGCCGTCGTGCCGTGCTGCCTCGTGCTCGTGATGGCGATCGTGCCGTGGTGCTCGCGCACGATGCGCTCGCTCATGGCCAGGCCGACACCGCTCGCGCCGGGGCGCGTGGTGAAGAACAGCTCGAACACCCGCGGGAGGGCCTCGGCGGGAATCGGCTCGCCATCGTTGCGGAGCGCGCACCGCCACGCCCCGTCGGCGAGCCGGCGCGATCGCAGCTCCAGCGTGCTCCCGGGCGGCGCTGCCTCGGCGGCGTTCCGGAGGAGGCACAGGAAGAGCTGGGCGATCCGCCCGGCATCGGCGTGCACCCGCACCGGATGCGGCGGCCGATGCCGGTCGAGCCCGAGTGACGCGCTCTCCAGCAGTCCGCGGTTGCCGGCGATCACGTCGTCCCAGATGGCATCGGGATCGACGAGGGTCTGGTGCGGCGCGTGCGGGGCGCCGTACTCGAGCAGCTCCGAGACCATCCCATTGAGCCGTTCCACCTCGCGCAGGATGCGGCCGGCGTTGCGCTCGATGACGGGGTCCTCGCGGGCGCGGTAGCGCAGCAGTTGCGCGGCGGAGGAGATCCCGAACAGCGGGTTGCGCAGCTCGTTCGCGAGCCCGGTGGCGACGCGCGCGGCGCTCTCCATGGCGCGGCGGGCGACCAGCGCCTCCACCCGCCGCACGCGCTCGATGCCGACACCGATCTCGGCCGCCACGGCGCCCAGCCTCGGCACCACGTGGTCGGCGTTGGGCGCGCCCTGATCGGTGTCGTAGCGCACGGTGACCGCGCCGAGCACGGCGCGCGCCCCGGGGATGGGCACCGTGAGCTCCGGTCCATCCGGGGAGGCATCGAGGCGCGCGCCGGCATCGGCGATCACCGCGCGCCAGATCCCGCCGAGTCGCGCCGCGATTTCGGCGTCCGGCTCGCCGTATCCGCTGTTCAGCGCGACGCGCGGCTCATCACCCGAGGGATCGCCGAGCGCGATGACGAGCGCGTCGCACGGGACGGTGCGGCGGATCTCCGCGGCGCTCTCCTGCCAGAGCCGATCGAGCTCGATCGCGCCGCCGAGCGCACTGCCGGGAGTCGGAGGTCGGGGATTGGAGGTCAGGGGAGTCTGGAGGCAGAGGGTGGGGAAGACGGACCGGGGAATGGAAACGGCGAGAGCCGCACGCGCGTCTCTCGCCGTTTCGTGAACGCATCCGCACCACGCTCGGGGCGCGGCGCCGTGCTCAGCGCCTCCGGGCCGCGCTCTTGCGCGCGGTCTTCTTGCTCGCCGCCTTGCGGGCGCCGCCCTTACGAGCGGTGGTCTTCTTGCTCGACGCCTTGCGCGCGGCGCCCTTCTTGGCCGCCGACTTCCGCGCGGTGGTCCGGCCCGCCGTCCGGGCGCCCTTCTTCGCCGCGCCCTTCTTGGCCGTTGCCTTCCGGGCCGGGGCCTTCTTGGCCGCCCCCTTCCTGGCCTGAGCCTTCTTGGCCGGGGCCTTCTTCGCCGGGGCCTTCTTGGCCTGCGTCTTCTTGGGGGTGCTCTTCGCGGGCTGCCGCGCCGTGGTGCCGCCAGTGCGCGATGCTGGCGGAGTGGTGGCGCGTCCGCCCTGCATCCCGCCCGGCGCCGGAGCCGGGGTGGCGCCGCCAGCGAGCCCGCTGGCGGTCATCGAGCCGCCGGTGGTGGTGCCACCACGGGTCGCGCCTCCCCGGCCGGTGCCCGCGATGCCGAGGTCCTCATCGGCCTCCTCGCCCCCCTCCTCCTCGATCCCCAGCTCCTCCTCTTCCTCCTCCTCCTCCTCGGCGCTGTCCCACAGATCCTCCGCGTGATGCTTCATGCCCCACCCGCCGCCTGCCTCTTCGTCTTCGTCCTCATCATACGACGAGCCGCCGCCACCATATCCGAGATCGTCCTCGTCGTCATCGTGCTCGGAGAGGTGGAGCTTCTCGTTGTACTCATCACCGCGCGGCATGATCGCCTCCTGTCGTGTTTGTCGCGAAGCTCACGGAGCTGCCGGTGTGCGCTGTTCCGTTCGCGCGCTGCACGTCGTGTGCCCTGTACTGACGCGCGATTTTCCATCGTACGAGGCGCGCGACGTGTGCACCGCCTCGTCCGGACTCCCCAATACAACAGAACCGTTCGTACGTCAAGCGATACGACGGGGGTTGGGGGCCAGGGGCCGGGGGCCGGGGGGGAGAGGCGGGAATGGGGGAGGGATCGGAGAACATCGCACGACGAGATGTACACCATGAACGCGCGAACGGAGCGCGGCTCTCGCCGGCGCTCCGTTCGCGCTTGCACATCTCTGCACCGCGGTGTTCCCGCATCCCTCTCTCCCATCCCCGCTTCAACCCCCCTGGCCCCCGGCCCCCGGCCCCCTAATCCCCAGCAGCGGGCGCCGGCTCCGGCGCCGCGGAGAACACGCGCAGCCGGCGCTGCAGCGAGTCGAGGTACGTGTAGATCACCGGCGTCACGTACAGCGTGATGAGCTGCGAGAACGCCAGCCCGCCGACCACCGCCACGCCGAGCGGGCGCCGCGACTCGGCGCCCGCGCCCGCGCCGAGCGCGATCGGGAGCGTTCCCATGAGCGCCGCCATCGTCGTCATCATGATCGGACGGAAGCGCACCCGGCACGCCTCGATGATCGCCTCGTGCGCCGACTTCCCCTCCCCGCGCTCGGCCTCGATCGCGAAGTCGATCATCATGATCGCGTTCTTCTTCACCAGCCCGATCAGCATGATGATCCCCACGAACGCGTACACGCTGAGCTCCATGTTGAAGATCATCAGCGTGAGCAGCGCCCCGAAGCCGGCGAACGGGAGGCCGGACAGGATCGTGAGCGGGTGGATGAAGCTCTCGTACAGCACGCCGAGCACGATGTAGATCACGAAGATGGCGAGCACCAGCAGCATCAGCAGCCCGCTCTGCGCCTGCTGGAACGCCTGCGCCGTGCCGGAGAAGCTCGTCGACACGCTCGACGGCAGGACCTGGTTGGCCACGTCCTGCACCCGGGTCACCGCGTCACCGAGCGCCACGCCCGGCGCGAGGTTGAACGAGAGCGTGACCGACGGGAGCTGGCCGGAGTGGTTCACGGTGAGCGGCCCGACGTCGGGCGTCACCTTGGCGAGCGAGGCGAGCGGCACCAGGTCGCCGTTGGCCGAGTGGATGTAGAGCATGTTCAGCGCGGAGAGGTCGCGCTGATACTGCGGGAGGAGCTCCATGATCACCCAGTACTGGTTGTTCTGGGTGTAGATCGTGGACACCTGCCGCGAGCCGTAGGCGTTGTACAGCGCCTGCTCGATCTGGTCGGCCGAGATGCCGAGGGAGGCGGCCCGGTCGCGGTCGATCTGCACGTCCACCTGCGGGCTGGAGATCTGCAGGTCGCTGGTCACGTCCTCCAGCCCGGGGACCTCCCGCAGGCGCGCCTCGAGCCGCCCCGCCGCGTCGTAGAGCGTCTCGATGTCCGGGCTCTGGAGCGTGAACTGGTACATGCTCTTGGACGAGCGCCCGCCGATGTTGATCGGCGGCGGGTTCACGAGGTAGACGCGGGTACCCGGCACCGCGGCGAGCTTCCGCCCGAGCTCCTGGATCACCTGGTCCGCGCTCAGCTTCCGCTCGCTCCGGTCCTTCAGATGGATGAAGAGGCGCCCCTGGTTGATCGTCGCCGAGCGCCCGCCCGCCCCGATCGCGGACATGAAGTCCTGCACGTTCGGGTCGGCCTTCACGATCTCGGCGAGCTGCTGCTGGTGCTGCTCCATCGCGTCGTACGAGGTCCCCTCGGCCGTCTCGGTGGTGCCGGAGATCCGGCCCGAGTCCTCACTCGGCAGGAATCCCTTGTGCACGAACACGGCGAGCACGCCGGTGCCGACGAGGATCACCGCCGAGAACGCGAGCACCCAGCGGCGGTGCCGCATCGCCCAGTCCAGCGAGCGCATGTAGCCGGCGAGCCCGCGCTCGTACACGTGCTCGCTGGCCATGTAGAACCGGCCGTGCCGCTCCCCGCCGTGCGGCTTGAGGAAGCGGCTGCACAGCATGGGGGTGAGGGTGAGCGACACCACCCCGGACACGAGGATCGCCACGCCGATCGTGACGGCGAACTCGTGGAACAGCCGGCCGACGAGACCGCCCAGGAAGAGCACGGGGATGAACACGGCGACCAGCGAGATCGTCATCGAGAGAATCGTGAACCCGATCTCGCGCGACCCCTTGAGCGCCGCCTCGAACACCGGTTCCCCCATCTCGATGTGGCGCACGATGTTCTCGAGCATCACGATCGCGTCGTCCACCACGAACCCCACGGACAGCGTCAACGCCATCAACGAGAGGTTGTCCAGACTGTACCCGAGCAGGTACATGACGGCGAACGTGCCGACGAGCGACATCGGCAGCGCCAGGCTCGGGATCACCGTGGCCGAGAGGTTCCGCAGGAAGAGGAAGATCACCATCACGACCAGGCACAGCGTCACGAAGAGGGTGAACTTCACGTCCGTCACCGACTCCTGAATCGACTGCGACCGGTCGTAGAGCGTCTTCACCTGCACCGACGGCGGGAACTCGCGCCGCATCTGGGAGAGCGCGTCGTTCACGAGCTGCGCGACCCGCACCGTGTTCGTGCCCGGCTGCCGCTGCACCGCGAGCACGATCGCCCGCGTGCCGTTGAACCAGCTCGCCACCTTGTTGTCCTGCACGCCGTCCACCACATCGCCCAGGTCCTGCAGGCGCACGGGGGAGCCGTTGCGGTAGGCGACGACCAGCGGCCGGAACGCCTTGGCGTCCTCGAGCTGGCCGTTGGCCTGCACGGTGTACGCCTTGTCCGTCCCCCAGAGCACGCCGGTGGGGAGGTTGACGTTCCCGTTGTCGATCGTCGAGGCCACCTCGTCGATCCCGATCTTGCGGGCGGCGAGCGCCTGCGGGTCGAGCTGCACGCGGACGGCGTACTTCTGCGAGCCGTACACCTGCACCTGCGCCACCCCTTCCACGGTGGAGATGCGCTGGGCGAGGAACGTCTCCGCGTACTCGTCGAGCTGCGACAGCGGCATCGTCGGGGAGACGAGCGCCAGGTAGAGAATGGGCGATGCCGAGGGGTCGACCTTCCGGTACGATGGCGGGACGATCCCCTGCGGGAGCTGCCGGAGCGTCTGGGAGATCGCCGCCTGCACGTCCTGCGCGGCCGCGTCGATGTTGCGGTCGAGGGTGAACTGCAGGGTGATGTTCGTGGAGCCCTGGCTGCTCGTGGACGTCATGACGTCCACCCCGGCGATGGTCGAGAACTGCTTCTCCAGCGGGGTGGCGACGGCCGAGGCCATCGTCTCCGGGCTGGCGCCGGCGAGCGATGCGCTCACCGAGATCGTCGGGTAGTCCACCGGCGGCAGGTCGCTCACCGGCAGGAGCCGGTAGGCGACGATGCCGAAGATGAGCACCGCCACCATGACCAGGGTGGTCATGACGGGGCGGCGGATGAAGAGTGCCGAGATGTTCATCAGGTCCTCGGCTGGTCGGTGCCCGGCGGCGCCTTGATCTGCACCTTGCCGCCGGGCGTGATGCGGAGCTGACCGTCGGTGACCACCATCTCGCCGGGGGTGAGCCCCTTGTCGATGACGGCGATGTCGCTCATGGTGCGCCCCACGCTGACGTCGCGCTGGGTGGCCGTGCCGTTCGGCGCGACGACGAACACGTACGTCCCCCGCTGGCTCTGGACCACCGCGCGCGATGGGGCCACGATCGCGCCGTGCTGGACGAAGAGCTGCAGCGCGGTGTTCACGAACTCGCCCGGCCAGAGGGCGCCATCCTCGTTGGCGAATCGCGCCTTGAGGAGAATGGTTCCGGTGGTCGTGTCGACGGCGTTGTCGATGAAGGTGAGCGTCCCCGCGCTCGGCTCACCCCCGGCGCTGGCCGGCTGCGCGTGCACCGGGAGGGTGTTCCCCGAGTACTTCCGGAGGCGCGGCAGGTTCGATGCCGGGACGGCGAACCGGACGAGGATCGGCCGGATCTGGTTGATCACGACGAGCGGCTGCCCGGCGGCGCGGACGAGGTTCCCCTCGCGCACGAGCAGGGCGCCAGCGCGTCCGGTGATCGGGGCGCGGATGGTGGCGTACTGGAGGTTGAGCCTGGCGGTCTCCACCGCCGCCCTGTCGGACTCGACGGTGGCCTGGAGCGCTGCGGCCGTCGTCTTCACCTGGTCGTACTGCTGGGTGGTGACGTAGTCCTTCTGGACGAGCGCCTCGTAGCGCTTCACGTCGGCCTGGGCGTTGGAGAGCTGCGCCTGATCCTTGGCGAGCACGCCCTCGGCCCGCCGGAGCTCCGCCTGGAGGGGGCGCGGATCGACCTGGAAGAGCACCTGCCCGCGCTGCACCTCGTCCCCTTCCCTGAACGCGACGCGGGTGAGGATGCCGTCGATCTGCGAGGCGACGGCGACGGTCTGCATCGGCTCGACGGTGCCGGTCGCGTCGATCTCGTACGGCACGTCGCGCCGCTCCACGCGGGCGACGCTCACGGGCACGGCGGCCGGGGGGGGCGCCTTCGGGTCGGAGCAGGCGGCGAGCAGCACGGCGCCGAGGAGCGCGCCGGAACGGATCGGAACGGTGAACCTCATCGTGGGGGATTCTGACCGGTAGTGTCGGGGGCGAGGCGGAGCGGACTCCCGCCGTGAACGTCGAGGACGCCCGCGTCGTGCGCGAGCTGGGCGAGCGCCGTGCGCCAGATCCATCTCGCCTGCACCTGCTGCGCCCGCGCGTCGGCGAGCGCGCTCTGGGCGGCGAGGAGGTCGAGCACCGTTCCCACCCCCGCCTTGTATCGGGCCAACGCCACCTCGTGCGACTGCCGCGCGCTGGCGAGCAGATCATCGGCCGTGCGCACGCGCCGGGTGGCGGTCTGGAGCGCGTAGTACGAGCTGAACACCTCGAAGATCACCTGCTGGCGCGTGGCATCGAGGCGCGCCGCGGCGGCGCGGGCCTGGGCCTCGGCCTGGACCTGGTCGTAGGCGCGCGAGAAGCCGGCGAACAACGGAATGCGGAGCCCCAGGGTGAGCGTGTAGCTGTTCCCACCGTTGGGGAGCGAGCGGAGATACGTGCGTCCGCCGGTGCCGTCGAGCGAGAGCGAGGGGAGGCGCGCGCCGCGCACCTCGCGCACGTGCGCGCTCGCCTGCGCCGAGTCGGCGATGGCGGCGGCGAGATCGGGGCGCGCCTGGACGGCGCGGTCGATGAGCGTGCCGACGCTGTCGGCGATGCCGGCCACGGCGAGCGTCGTGTCCGGCGGCTGGACGTCGTACGGCGTGTTCGCCGGCAGCCCGACCGCCACGGCGAGCGCGCCGCGCGTGGTCTGGAGCGTCCCCTCGGTGGTCTCGAGCGCGAGCAGCGCCTGCGAGAGCGCGGTGCGCGCCTGCAGCTCGTCCGCCACCGTGGCCACCCCCACCCGCCGGCGCTCCTGCGCCGCGGCGAGGTTGGCCCGTGCCTCGTCCGCCGTCTGCCGCTGCGCCGTGACCAGCGCCCGGCTGGCGACGTAATCGAAGTAGGCGCTCTCCACCTGCAGCACCACCTGCTGGATGGCGGCGTTGTGGGTGAAATCCGCCGCGATGAGCGCCTGTTGCGCGCCCTCGATGGCGCCGGAGCGCTCGCCGAAGTCGAACAGCAGCCAGGACAGGGAGAGGCTCGGCCCGTAGGTGGTCTGCTCCACCGCGGTGCGCCCCTGCGTGGCGAGCGTCTTGATGCGGGTGGCGCCCACCTGGCCGTCGAGGGTGGGGTAGTACGCGCCGCGCTGCGACCCGTACGCGGCCGCGGCGGCGCGCGCGTTCTCCCACGCGATGCGCGTGGTGGGATTGTTCCGCAGCGCGAGGTCGACGATGTCGCCGAGCGTGAGCTGGCGCACGCGCTCGGCGAGGTCGCTCGGGAGCACGGCGGCTGGAGGGTTGGCGCGCGCGGTGTCGCGCCGCGTGGGGGGCGGCGGGGTCCACGGCGTGTTCGGCGCCGGCGCGGTACCGGCGACTCCGGACACGGATGGCGTACCCACACAGCCAGCGAGCATGATCAGCAGTCCGAGCGCGGCCGGCGCCGAAGCGCGCCACCGCCGGAACGAGGATGGTTCGAGAGTCACATTCGATGATACGTGGACCGTCGGTCGTCTGTTGCGCGGCTCGGCGGAGGGTGCGCGCCTCGCGATGCCACCGGCCGGAACGGTGCGCGGGCGCCGCCCCGGTTCCCGATGACAAATGCGGCGCGGTGCCGGAGCACCGCGCCGCGGATGACGCCGGCCGCTCGCGCGAGCCGCGTAAGCGAGCCGCGCGAGCGAGCCGATGCGTCGATCAGGAGTGCGCGTCGTCGATGAACACCAGCGTTCGTCGACGCAGCACGACCCGGCGCAGCACGTCGTACACGGCGGGGTCGAGCAACGTTCCATCGTAGCGCGCCAGATGCTCGATCGTCTCGCGCGGCGTCATCGGCTCGCGGTAGGCGCGGCGGGAGGTGAGCGCATCGAACGCGTCGGCGGCGGCGAGGATGCGCCCGCCGATGGAGATCGCCTCCCCCGCGAGGCCGCGCGGGTAGCCGCTGCCGTCGAAGTGCTCGTGGTGGTCGTGGATGTAGTCGAGCACCACGCCGAGGTGCTGGAGCGGCGCCAGGATCTCCATCCCGATCTGCACGTGCTGCTTCACGTGCTCGTACTCCTCGGGCGTGAGCCGGGCCGGCTTGTGCAGCACCTCCTCGCGGATCCCGATCTTCCCCACGTCGTGCAGGCGGCCGGCGAGCCGCACGGCCTCCACGATGTCGGCATCGAGCCCCATGGCATCGGCCACCGACGCGGCCAGCTCGGCCACGCGCCGCGAGTGGCCCCGCATGTACGGGTCCTTCGCCTCCATCGCGTTGATGAGCGCTTCGGCGACGTTCACGGTGAGCGCGCGCAGCGCGCCCTTCTCGTGCTCGAGCTCCTCGGTGCGGGCCGCCACCTCGTCGCGGATCACGTGCTCCACGCGACGCTGCTCCAGGGCGAGCGTCCGGCGATGCAGCGCGCGCTCCACCGCGCCCTCGAGCACGGGCAGCTCCACCGGCTTCACCAGGTAGTCGAAGGCGCCGCGGGCGAGCGCCTCGGTGGCGGTGAGGGCGTCGTTGACCGCCGTGAGCATGACGACCGCCAGGTCCGGATCGTTGGCGAGCGCCTGCGGGAGGACGTCCAGCCCGGTCATCCCCGGCATGCGGATGTCGCAGAGCATGAGGAGGAACCGGTCGTGCTCCAGCGCGGAGAGCGCCGCGGAGCCGGAATTGGCCGCCTCCACGGTGTAGCCGCGCGTGCGGAGAAAGCGCGTGAGCGCCGCGCGGATGGAGTCCTCGTCGTCCACGATGAGGAGCCGCTTCGGCAGCTCGCCGGCGGGCGGCTCGGCGGCGCGAACCATCAGTCTGCCCTCCGCGCGCCTGGCTCGTCCTCGCGCGCCGCGATGGGGAGGGAGATGCGGAACGTGGCGCCCGAGCCCGGCGCGCTGTGCACGGTGAGCGTGCCGCCGTGCGTCTGTACGATTCCGAAGCTGACACTGAGCCCGAGGCCGGTCCCCTTGCCGTCTCCCTTGGTGGTGAAGAACGGCTCGAAGATCCGCTTCTGCACGTCCGGGGACATGCCGATCCCCGTGTCCGCCACCTCCACGATCGCGCGGCCGCCCTCGTGCGCCGTGCGGATCGTCAGGCGCCGGTGCTGGACGGAGACCATCGCGTGCTCGGCGTTCACGATCAGGTTCAGCAGCACCTGCTGGAGCTGCCGGTCGTCGCCCCGCACCACGGGCATGGCCGGGGCGAGCTCCAGGTCCACCCGCACCCCCGCGGTACGGAGCCCGTACGTGTGCAGGCGAAGCGTCTGCTCCACCAGCTCGTTGAGCTGGATCGGCACGCTCCGCGGGCCGCTCTTGCGGGCGAAGGTGAGGAGATCGCGCACCACGGTCACGGCGCGGTCCGCCTCGCGCTTGATCATGTGCACCGCCTCGTGCTGGTCCGGCGTGAGGTCATCATCCTGGAGGAGCTGCGCGAAGGCGGAGATCCCGGTGAGCGGGTTGTTCACCTCGTGCGCCACGCCGGCCACCAGCTCGCCGAGCGCGACGAGCTTCTCCGACTGCCGGAGCTGCTCGGCGATGCGCCGCTCCTCCGACAGGTTGCGGACGATGGCGACCACGCCCACCACGCGCTCGTCGTCGTCGCGGATGGCGCTCATGGTGACGTGCGCCGGGAACTCGCCGCCGTCCTTGCGGCGCTGCAGGAGCTCCCCCTCCCACGCGCCGGAGCGGCGGATCGACTCGTTCACCGCCAGGGTGGAGCTCTGCCCGGCGGGGCGGATCACGAGCCGGCTCGCGCGCATGCCCACGAACTCGGCGAGCCCGTAGCCGTACTCGCGCACGGCGGCGCCGTTGGCGTGCTGGATCACGGCGTCGGTGGTGCAGAGGAAGACGGGCTGGCGCATCGTCTCCAGGGCCGTGCCGAGCATGCGCTCGCGGTGCCGCTTGCGCTCGTCCGCCTCGCGGGTGAGGAGGGCGTCGAGGGCGAGCGCGACGGGGGCGGCGAGCCGGCCGAGGAGCGCGCGCTGCCGCTGGCCGGCGATCGGCGCGGCCAGGGCGATGAGGCCGATGACGTGGTCGCGCGCGCGGAGGGGGATCGCGCCGCCCGGCGCGCCGGGGATGGCGACACCGGGGCCGGGCATCCCGTGCCACGGATCGAGGCGCACGGTGGTGCCGGCGAGCTTCGGGGCGTCGCCGACGCCGGCGACCCACCGCACGGTGTCCCCCTCCATGATGCCGATGGCCGCCGCCGCGCCGGGGGCGACCTCGTCGAGCACGCGCAGCATGCCCTGCGCCGCGCCGGCGACCTCCGTGGCACGGAGCGCGACGCGCGCGATCGCGAACGCCGCCTGCGCCTCCTCCCGCGCGAGGTGCTCGGCCTCGAAGGCCCGCGCGCGAACGATCGCCGTACCCGCCTGCCGCGCGACGAGCATCACCAGATCCACGTCGTCCCAGTCGTAGGCGTCCTGGTCGTACGACTGCGCCTGCAGCACGCCGAGCACGCGATCGCCATCCACGATCGGGGCGCTGAGGACGACGGCCACGCGCCCGGAGACGTCCAGCTCGTGCGTGCGCCCCGACCACCCCATCGCGGAGCGCGCGACGACGCTGGGCTGAGCGGTGCGGAAGGTCTGGCTCGTGGCCCCGTCGTCGAGCGGGAAGCGCGGGAGCGTGGCGCAGTCGATGGCGTCGCCGTCGTTCACGACGTGGGCGGGAACGAACACCCGGTCGTGCTCATCGAACACGAGCAGGGCGAAGCAGGGACAGTCGACCACCGACGCGACGGCGCGGTAGATCTCGGCGTACACCGCCTCCAACGACGCCGCGGCGGAGATCGCCTGCTGCACCGTGGCCACGGCGGCGAGCCGGCCGGCGCGCTGCTCCAGCGTGGCGAGCTGCAGGGCGTTGCGCACGCCGACGGCGGCGTGCGCCCCGAAGTCGGAGAGGAGCTGGCGCTGCTCGTGGTCGAACGCCTGCGTGGCGGCGAAGCGCAGCACGAGCAGCCCGCGCGGCCGTCCCTCGATGAGCAGCGGCAGCAGCGCCGCCGAGGCGATGCCCGCCTCGCGGAGGGCACGCGCGATGGTCGCGTGCTCGCCGTCGGTCGCGTCCACGTGGAACTCGGCGATCCCGGTGCTCACCACGCGTCCGCCCGCGGCGTCCCAGAACAACGGCCTGGCGCACTCGGTGGTGGTCGCGGCGACGCCGTCGGCGTGGGCGAGCCGGACGGCGCGGCGGTCGTACTCGGCGAGGTAGATGCTCACGCCATCGGCGCCGAGCGAGGAGCGGGCGATGCGGGCGATGTCGGTGTACATCGCCTCGGGCGTCGTGTTGAGCGCGAGGCTGCGCGCGGCGGCCGCGAGGATGCTGGCGTGCCGCATCGTTCGCACGGACGCGCGGTAGAGCCGCGCGTTCTCGATCGCCACCGCGGCATGGTCGGCGAGGGCGAGCAGGAGCGCCTCGTCGTGATCGTCGAAGTCGCGCTCCCTGTTGCCGACGACGATGATGGCGCCGATGGCCCGATCGCCGACGAGCAGCGGGACGGCCACGGCGTTGCGGTGGTCGTTGGGGGCGTGGCGCGCGCTCCACGCCCAGCGCTCGGGCGCGCTCGCCAGGTCGACGGTGCGGGTGGGGCGCTTCGAGCGGATGGATTCGGCGCAGTACGACTCCGACACCGCGACGCGCTCGCCGATCTCCGCCTGCCCGGCGCCCACGGCGGCGACGATGACGAACGAGTCGCCATCGAGCATGCCGAGCCGCGCGCCGCTCGCGCCGAGCAGTGCCGCCCCGTGCCGCGCGATCAGGGCGAAGACGCGATCCAGCTCGAGCGACTGGTTGATGCGCTGGACGATCTCCGCGAGCGCCCGCGATTCCCGCGCGCTCTGCTCGGCGGGGATGTCGCGCGTGGCGACACCCGCCGCATCGAGCCGCGCTCGGGCGTCGATCAGGCCTGACGACTGCGGCGTGGGAAAGCGGTGGGAGATCTGGTTGGTCAACGCATCGACCGGGAACGACGACCGCGCGGGTGGCTGGCGAGAATCATGGCGCCACCGCGCGCGGCCGGATGGGGAGCGGCTCGCCTCTGCAGGAAGGACGACCCGGTGAAAAGTCCTGTAACGCCGGGTCCTTGCATTAGAGACCGCTCAGTCGTCCACGAACTCGACCTGCACCGGACGGTCGATGACGCCCGAGCGGACGCCGCGATCGAGGAGGAGGCGCACCGCCTCGCGCCCGCGGTCGCCGTAGTCCAGCGTCCAATCGTTCACGTACATCCCGACGAACGTATCGGCGCGGGAGCGGTCGAGCCCGCGGGCGTAGCGCATGGCGTGGTCGAGCGCGTGGCCGCGGTGCGCGAGCCCGTAGGCGATGCTGGCGCGCAGGTCGCGCGAGATGCGGCGAATGAGGTCGCCGCCCAGGTCCTTCCGCACGACGTTCCCGCCGAGGGGGAGGGGGAGACCCGTCTCCCCGTACCACCATTCACCGAGGTCCACCACCAGGTGCAGCCCGCGGTCGCCGAAGGTGAGCTGCCCCTCGTGGATGAGGAGGCCCAGGTCCACGGCGCCATCCACCACGGCGTCCTCGATCTGGTCGAACGGCGTGGGGACGGGGGTGAACTCGGGCTCGTAGAGCCGGAGCGCGAGGTACGCGCTGGTGAGCGGGCCGGGGATGGCGATGCGCTTGCCGCGCACGTCCGAGCGGGCGAGCGGCTGGCGGGCGACGAGCCGCGGCCCGTAGCGATCCCCCATGGACGCCCCGTGCGGGAGGAGCGCGTAGCGGTCGGCGAGGTGGGCGTAGGCGTGGATCGAGACGGCGGTCACCTCGAGCTCCGCGCGCAGCGCCCGCTGGTTGAGCGTCTCGATGTCCTGCAGCTCGTGCTCGTAGCGCAGGTCGCCGGTGTCGATCTTCCCCGCGGCGAGCGCGTAGAACATGAACGCGTCATCGGAGTCGGGGCTGTGGGCCACGCGGATGGTTCGGACGGAGGAGGTCATGTCGTGGGAAAGAGTCACTGGTGCTTGCGCGCGTCGTCGATCGCCGCCGCGATCTCGCGCTCGTGGCGCTGGTACTCGGGAAGGTTCTTCGCCAGCTCGGAAGGCTGGGCGGCGACGAGCCGACGCTCGAGGGCGCGCGCGGCGGCGGTGTCGTTCGCGTCGCGCGCGGTGGAGATCGCGAGGATGAGGCCCAGCAGGTGGGTCGAGTCGGCGGCGAGAATGCTGTCCGCCTGCGCGCGCGCCAGCGGCGTGGCGCCCGCCACCTCGGCGATCCGCCCCATGTCGTAGCGCGTGTCGAGGTCCTGCTCGGGGAGCATCTGGTAGGCGGAGATCGCCATCTGGGCGAAGAACTGCACGCTGTCCTTCTTCCCCTCCGAATCGAGGCGCATGATCCGGTCGTAGAGGCGGTCGGCGCGCTCGCGGGGGGAGAGCGACGAGATGTCGGGCGCGCGCACCGGCGTCACCCCCCCACCCCCGCCACCCCCCTCGGCCTGCGCGGCGGGAGCGTCCGCGGCGCTCCCCGGCTCGGCGGCCGGGCGCTTCCCGAAGCGCTGGCCGGCGACGAGGGCGATGAGCGCCAGGAGCGCGATCCCGGCCACGGCCCAGGGGAGCGCCGCGGGGAATCCGGACGGCGCGCCCCCCGCCCCACCCGCTCCGGCACCGGAGCCCGCCGGCGTCGCCGGTACGGCGCCCACCGCCGTGCCGCAGCGGTGACAGAACTTGGCGCCGGGGGTGAGCGCGGCGTGACAGGCGCCGCAGACCGCGCCCTCGAGCGGTGCGCCGCAACTGGCGCAGAACCGTCCCGAGGCTGGCGAAGCGCAGCTCGGGCACGTGGTCGTGCCGGAAGTGGTGGTGGAAGCCATGACGACGTGAGAGTGATGAGTGACGCCCGCGCGAAATGTACACGGGCGCCGGAGCGGACGGCACCGCGCGGACCCGGCGTGCGCTCGCCGCGGGAGCGGTAACGGTATTCTGCCGATCGTGCACCGCCTCGCGCGAAAACCGACGGATCGATTCGGGAAAAATAACCAATCGCGCGGCTAATCGTGCACGAATTGCACGATTCGTTTGACACGAGACGCCGCGCCCGCTAGCTTTCCCGCGTCGCCTCACCCCCACCCGCCATAGAGGATCCCTTGCCAGTCAAGAGCCGCGCGATCGTGCCCGACACCACGGGCGCGTCCAAGAACGATATTCTCGATCTCGCCAAGAAGAACGACGTCCGCTTCCTCCGCCTCCAGTTCACCGACATCCTCGGCGTCAACAAGAACGTCGAGATCCCCGCGTCGCAGTTCGAGAAGGCGCTCGATGGGGACATCATGTTCGACGGCTCCTCCATCGAAGGGTTCGTGCGCATCGAGGAGTCGGACATGCTGCTCGCCCCCGATCTGGGGACCTTCCAGATCTTCCCCTGGACGAACGGGGAGAGCCGCGTGGCGCGGCTCATCTGCGACATCAACCTCCCCGACGGCACCCCGTTCGCCGGCGATCCGCGGGGCACGCTCAAGCGCCAGCTCGCCCGCGCGAAGAAGATGGGCTACACCATGAACGCCGGGATGGAAGCCGAGTTCTTCATGTTCAAGCCCGGCACCAACGGCGTGGCGAGCACGGAGACGCACGACGTGGGCGCCTACTTCGACCTCGCGCCCGTGGACCTCGGCGAGGATGCGCGCCGCGCGATCGTGGACGTGCTCGAGCAGATGGGCTTCGAGGTCGAGGCCGCGCACCACGAGGTGGCGCACGGCCAGCACGAGATCGACTTCCGCTACGCCGACGCCCTCACCACCGCCGACAACATCGCCACCTTCCGCTTCGTGGTGAAGTACGTCGCGCAGCAGTTCGGCCTCTTCGCCTCGTTCATGCCCAAGCCGATCTTCGGGCAGAACGGGAGCGGGATGCACACGCACCAGTCGCTGTTCAAGGGGAACACGAACGCGTTCTGGGACAAGGGCGCCCAGTGGGAGCTGAGCGAGGTCGCGCTGCACTACATCGGCGGCCTGCTCAAGCACGCGCGCGGCTACTGCGCGATCACCAACCCGCTCGTGAACTCGTACAAGCGCCTCGTGCCGGGGTACGAGGCTCCGGTGAACGTGGCGTGGTCGATGCGCAACCGCTCGCCGATGATCCGCATCCCCGACCGGCGCGGGCTCGGCACGCGCGTGGAGCTGCGCATTCCCGACCCGGCCGCCAACCCGTACCTCGCGCTCACGGTGATGCTCGCCGCGGGGCTGGACGGGATCGAGACGAAGGCCGACTCGCGCGAGCCGGTGAACCAGAACATCTGGGAGATGTCGCACCGCGAGAAGCGCCGCCTCCGCATCGACGACCTCCCGGGCGACCTGAACGAGGCGTGCGACGAGCTGGAGAAGAACAAGGTGATCACCGAGGCGCTCGGCGAGCACATCACGACCAACTTCCTCGAGGCCAAGCGTCAGGAATGGCGCGAGTACATCATGCAGGTCTCGCAGTGGGAGCTGGACAACTACCTGGCCAAGTACTGAGGGCACGGGTGGGCGGCGCCCAGGGTGCCGGCCGATGATGCGACGGGGGGCGCGCTCGATCGAGCGCGCCCCCCGTCGCATCGGCGGTCGCCGCCGGCCGGCGCCCCGGTGCGCTCCGGCCGGCAATGCCGCGCCATTCCCGGACTACTCGTCGAACTGCAGCGCCTTCAGCGACTCCCCGAAGCGGCGCATCTCCGCCTCGTGCGCGCCGTAGAACGCGAGGTTGTCCCGCGCCGCGGCGGAGAGCTGGCTGGTGGCGCCCCCCTGCCGGGCGTGCTGCCGGCTCGCGGCGTACGCGAACCCCGCGCTCATCGCGCTCAGCATGGTCAGCATCCAGTCGCGCGTCGAGATCCCCGCGCTCTCGATCGCGTGCTCGAGCGGAGGCTTGGCCTCGATCCGGCGCACGATCTCGGCGAGCGAGCCGGAGCCATCGTCGCGGTCGCTCTCCGCCGCGAGCTGCCGTTTCAGCGCCGGGGTCGCCGCGAGGACCGCGGCGATGTTCTCGTTCGCCCGCGTCGCGCGCGACACGAGATCGCTGCTCAGGCGAAAGTTCGCGACCGCGGCATCGTCCAACGGGGAGCTGGACGACGCGGTCCGCTCGACGACCGCCGCCTGCGCGCCACTGCTCGCGGCGGCGGTCGCGGCGGCGGTCGCGGCGGCGGTCGCGGCGGCGTCGACGCTCGCGTCCGTGCCGCCGCACGCGGTCGCGGTGGCGGCCGCGGTGGCGATGAGGGTGAGTGCAACGAGCTGCAGGGAGCGGGACATCGGCGTGCTCCGCGAGTGGGTGGTCACCGCCGGCATCGACGCCGGCACGCGGCGCGGGCGGCCCCGGGGCCGCCCGCGCCGGGAGCGGTCATCGCACCTTCACCAGCTCGACGCGCCTGTTCTGCTGCCGCCCCTCCGGCGTGTCGTTGGAGGCCACGGGCTTGGAGGCGCCGTACCCCTTCGCCTGGAGCCGCGCGGCGTCGATGTGGTAGGTCGACACCAGGTACTGCTTCACCGCCGCCGCGCGCTGCTCGGAGAGCGTCTGGTTCGCCGCGGCCGCGCCGACGTTGTCCGTGTGCCCCTCGATCACGAGCTTCAGCTCGGGGTGCGCCTCGAGCATGTCGCCGATCTCCTTGAGCGTCGGCGTGCTCTCCGGGCTGATGGTGGAGCTTCCCGTGGCGAACAGGATGCCGTGCGTGCTCACGCGCCCCGTGGCCGCGATCACGTCGTAGAGCTTCTTCCCCCCTTCCGCGATCCGGATCTCCTTGATCAGCGTGGCGGCGCCGTCGGAGGCGCGCGGCACGTACACCTCGATCGTCGTCCCGCGCGTGAAGGTGAGACCGTTGAGCTGGGCGAGCCGCTGCTCGTTGAGGTACGCCTTCACGTAGCCGCCATCGTACATCGCGCGGCAGTGCACGAAGTCGTTGGGGGCGATCCCCTTCGCCTCCTGCTCGGAGCTCTTGCTCCCGTTCTTTCCGCCGCCGTAGATCCCCGCCTTGTTCTGGTAGCAGTACACGTCGGCGGTGTAGTAGCCTCCCTTCCCGACGATGAACTTGATCGGGCCGGCGTTGCGGTCGACGTGATACGTCGCCTCGATCGTGAAGCGCTCCGGCAGCGGCTTCTCGAAGTTGATGTAGAACGTCGCGCCGGTGGTGGTGTGGAAGTACTTCTCCCCCTTGATCTCCACGACCTCCGCGTTCCCATCCGCCATCTCCAGGTGGCGGGGGAGATCGCCCACGTTCTCGCCGGAGAAGTCGTCGTAGTACAGCACCTTGTCGCCCGGCACGAAGTCGTAGTTGAGCCACACGCCGGTGCCCGGGGCCGCGGCCGAGGCGCCCGCCGCGCCCCCCCCGGACGGGCCGGCATCGATCCCCTCATCCGC
Organism: Gemmatimonadaceae bacterium; assembly: GCA_036378095.1. Lineage (GTDB taxonomy): Bacteria > Gemmatimonadota > Gemmatimonadetes > Gemmatimonadales > Gemmatimonadaceae > JADGGM01. The sequence goes on from DASUXC010000020.1 coordinate 23,460, forward strand.
GGCGGCGGCCGCCGCCGCGACGGCCTGCGACACCGCGGCCGCCGAGTCCGCGCTCGAGACCGCGTTCCCGTTGGCGTCGGTCACCTTGATCGACTTCCCCTCGTTGTGCGCCTTGGCGATGCACGTCAGGTCGGTCACCGCGCACACCACCGCATCCACGACCCGGTCCACCGCCCGGTCCACCGCGCGGTCGCCCTCGTTGTCCACCCGCTGCTTCGCCTTCGCCTTCAGCTTCCCGAACAGCCCCTGCGCCGGGGCGGGAGCGGTGGCGCCCGCGAGGAGCGCGCAGACCATCGCGATCGATGCCAGTAGCTGACGCATGACTACACTCCAGGAAAGGTGATCCGGATGCGGTGCGACCGTGCCCGCGCGATCCCGGGATGGCGCGCTCGCGACGGCACGCCGCGACGACTCGATCCCGACGACACGATCTCGAGGTCCGTGGCGCCTCACGTCGTGCCGGACCGTGTGCCGGTCGGCGTGGCGGCCACGCTCGTCATGTGTGACGCGTGCAGGGTAGAGGATGGCTCACTCCGGCGCCAAATGCGAGACCGCCGAGCTCGCTCGTTCCGGTCGAGTCCGTCGTGTGTCACACGTGTCGTGCGAAAATTGCACGCTCAGGGTAACATCGCGTCGTGTCTGGCCGGATTTTCGCCACTCTGGCACCATGTCAGTGCGATTCGTGCACGCTTCGATTGACAGCTCGTCGATCCGGCACTATCGTCGCACGGCGGCGGCGTGCTGCCGCCGCGTGGGAGCGAGCCAACACGCACCGAGGAGATGGAGCATGGCGACGACCACGAAGCCCAGGGGCAGGGGACGGGCGCTCGGCACGTCGAGCCCCGCCGATCAAGTGCAGCAGGTGCTGGAGCTCATTCGGGCGCGGGGGCTCCAGGTGGTGGACGTGAAGTTCACCGATCTGCCGGGGCAGTGGCAGCACTTCTCCATCCCCGCCAAGGCGCTCGACGAGGACGTGTTCCGCGAAGGGCTCGGCTTCGACGGCTCCTCGATCCGCGGCTTCCAGGCGATCGACGAGAGCGACATGCTCCTCATGCCCGACGCCGCGACCGCGTTCGTCGACCCCGTGCTGCAGGTCCCCACGCTCTCCCTCGTGTGCGACGTGTACGACCCGATCGACCGCGAGCCGTACTCGCGCGATCCGCGCTTCGTCGCGTTCAAGGCCGAGGAGTACCTGCGCACGAGCGGCATCGCCACGACCTCGTACTGGGGGCCGGAGGCGGAGTTCTACATCTTCAACTCCGTCCGCTTCGACCAGAACGCGCACGAGGGGTACTACCACATCGATTCCGACGAGGGGATCTGGAACTCGGGGCGCAACGGCGCGACGCCGAACCTCGGCCACCGCCCGCGCCACAAGGAGGGGTACTTCCCCGTGCCGCCGGTGGACCGCCTGCAGGACGTGCGCTCGAAGATCATGCTCGCGCTCATCGACGCCGGCGTCCCGGTGGAGGTGCAGCACCACGAGGTGGGGACGGCGGGGCAGGCGGAGATCGACATGCGCTACACCACGCTCGTGCAGATGGGCGACCGGACGATGCTCTACAAGTACATCGTCAAGAACGTCTGCCACAACCACGGGCTCACGGCCACGTTCATGCCCAAGCCGCTCTTCGGCGACAACGGGAGCGGGATGCACGTGCACCAGTCGCTGTGGAACGAGGACACGAACCTCTTCTACGACGCCAACGGCTACGGGCTCATCTCCGATCTCGCGCGCTGGTACATCGGCGGGCTGATCGCGCACGCGCCGGCGCTCCTCGCGTTCTGCGCGCCGACCACCAACAGCTACCGCAGGCTGGTGCCGGGCTACGAGGCGCCGATCAACCTGATCTACTCGCAGCGCAACCGCTCGGCGATCTGCCGCATCCCCATGTACTCGCCGAGCCCCAGGGCGAAGCGGATCGAGTTCCGCGCGCCCGATCCGACGGCGAACCCGTACCTCGCCTTCTCGGCGATGCTGATGGCGGGACTGGACGGGATCAAGCGGAAGATCGAGCCACCCGCGCCGATCGACGCGGACCTGTACGATCTCGAGGGTCGCGCGCGCCGCGGCATTCGCAATACGCCCGGCTCGCTCGCCGAAGTGCTCACGGCGCTGGAGAAGGACAACGCGTTCCTGCTCGTCGGCGACGTGTTCACCCCCGACGTGATCGCGACCTGGCTGGAGCTCAAGCGCACGAAGGACCTCGCCGCCGTCAACCTG
>DASUXC010000021.1:0-4693 GCA_036378095.1 Gemmatimonadaceae bacterium
CTCCCCCTGCACCGCCTCGCCGCCCAGGCGACCACACCGCCGGAGCACCCATTCGCCCCGCGCCCCGCCCTCTCGCTGAGCGCCGGCGTGTCGCAGTTCGACCTCTCCGGGACGGGCACGATGGCGGTCGTCGCCGTGCGCGGCGAGGTCCCGCTCGCCCGTGTACTCCTTCTGGAAGGCGGTCTCGCGATGGCGCGGCCGCAGGAGGACTTCGGCGTGCACTCCACGCTGCTCATGCCCGAGGGGCAGCTGCAGCTCCAGATTCCCCGGCGCGTCGCACCCTACCTCGGGGTGGGGGCCGGGCTGGCCACCACGTTCCGGAACGCGGCGGACGGCGGAAGCGAGTCGCACCTCACTCTCTCCGGCGCCGCCGGCGTGCGCGTCGCGCTGAACCGGGCGTTCGGACTGCGCGCGGAGCTCCGTGTGCGCGAGTTCGGCCTCCGGTTCACCGGTACCACGGCCGACTGGACGCTCGGCGCGGCGTGGCGGTTCTGAGGCCGCGCGACGGCGCCGGAGGAGCGCCTCGCCGCACAGGCGCCCATCCGGCGCGCCGCCGGCGAGCGCTTCGCGTGGTACGGCTCCCACTCGAGCTATAGCCGCAGCCACGCGCCGGGATGCGCCGGAGCGCGATGCGAGGGAGACCGCGCGGGATCTCGCCCGCGCGGACAGCGATCCGTGATCCGGGCGCGTATCTTGGAAAAGTGCCGGTGCCTCCGCCCCGGACTCCGCCTCACCACCCCTCGAGCCCCACCCCCTCGCCTTGGATCCGATCGAGCTCTCCAACTACGCCGGTCTCGCCGCCATCGGGCTGCTCACGGTCAACATCCTCCTCGGCCTCCTCCTCGCCCACAAGTACAACCCCGTGCGAGACTGGCCGCACCGCCGCGTGAACACGGTCAGGGTCCACAACTACGTGGGCTACACCGCGCTCGCGCTCTCGCTCGTTCACCCCGCGCTCCTCCTCCTGCCGAGCCGCGTGCCGTTCGACCTGGTGGACATCCTCTATCCCGTCGACGCGCCCAAGCAGCCCTGGATCAACACGCTCGGCGCGGCGGCACTGTACCTTCTCGCGTTCGTCGTGATCACCTCCTACTTCCGCTTTCGCATCGGACGCAAGTGGTGGAAGCGAATGCACTTCACGACGTACGCGCTCTTCCCGCTCTACGCCATCCACTCGATCCTCACCGACCCCACGCTGCGCGACCACCCGATCGATCCGATCGACGGAGAGAAGGTGTTCATCGAGCTGTGCGTGCTCCTCGTGGTGGTCGCCGTGGGCGCGCGCGTGCGCTGGCAGCTCCGCCAGCCGCCGCCGAGGCAGCATCGGGCGAAGATGCCGAGAGCGAGAAGGGTGGCGTAGAAGCGGCTCTCGGCCATCGGCTCTCGGCTCTCGGCTACCGGCCCCGCGTAGAGAGCTCTCGGCGTGTGCCGTAGCCGATGGCCGAGAGCCGAGAGCCGACAGCCGCGTCTCCCCAATCGCCCCTTACATTCCCCGCATGCCCACCCTCACCACCATCGCCCGCGACCTGCGGCGCGACGTGGACGCGCTCGCGTTCGCGCCCCCGGTCACGCACGTGTACGACCCGCTCGCCTACGCCTGGGAGCCGCACCGCGCGTACCTCGAGCGGTGGGGCACCGGTCCGAGGGAAGTCCTCCTCCTCGGGATGAACCCCGGCCCGTTCGGCATGGCGCAGACGGGGGTGCCGTTCGGCGAGGTGTCGATGGTGCGCGATTGGCTCGGGCTCGACGGACGCGTGGATCGCCCCGAGACGGAGCACCCGAAGCGCCCGGTGCTCGGCTTCGCCTGCACGCGGAGCGAGGTGAGCGGACGCCGCTTCTGGGGGTGGGCGCGGGACCGGTTCGGCACCCCCGACCGCTTCTTCGAGCGCTTCTTCGTGTGGAACTACTGCCCGCTCGTGTTCATGGAGGAGAGCGGGCGGAATCGCACCCCCGACAAGCTCCCCGCCGACGAGCGAGAGGCGCTGTACGACGCGTGCGACCGCGCGCTCGCGCGCTGCGTGCGCGCCCTCGCTCCGCGCGTCGTGGTGGGGCTCGGCCGATTCGCCGAATCGCGCGCCCGCGAGGTGCTCGGCGACCACGGCGACATCACGATCGGCGGGATCCTGCATCCGAGCCCGGCGAATCCACTCGCCAACGCGAGCTGGGCGCGGGAGGCCGAGCGGGGACTGGCGAGGCTGGGAGTGGAGATACTCGGGAATCGGGGATAGGGAATCGAGGGCGCGGGGAGCGCGTGGGCGATTCCCGATTCCCGAGTTCTCACAGTGCCTTCCCGCCCGTGTCCACTCCCGGCACGGTGATGATCCCCCGCTCCACGTAGATCGGGCGCACGGCGTCGCGGAGGGCGGGGAGGCGGCGGGTGAACCAGATGGCGGCGAGGAGCACGGCGACCCCGCCCAGGAGAATCGTCTTCGGCGCGCCGATGCGGGCGGCCACGATTCCAGCGAGCAGGCTGCCGAGGGGCGCCGTACCGAGAAAGGCCATGGTGTAGAACGCCATCACGCGGCCGCGCAGGCGCTCCTCCACGATGGTCTGCAGCACGGTATTCGTGGACGCGAGCTGCACCATGAACCCGGCGCCGACCACCGGCAGGATGAGCAGCGAGAGCCAGAGCGTGCGGGAGAGCGCGAACGCCACGAGCGCCGCGCCGAAGGTGGCGGTGGCCACGGCGATCGCGCGGCCGAGCCCGACCACCGAGCCGCGCGACGCGAGATAGAGCGCGCCGGCGAGCGCGCCGAGCCCCGACGCCGTCATCAGAAAGCCCAACGTGTGCGCCCCGCCGTGCAGCGTGTCGCGGGCGATCGCCGGCATGAGCACCGAGTACGGGATGGCCATCGTGCTCACCACCGCGAGGAGCACGAGCGCCGACCGGATGGGGAGCGAGTGGCGCACGTAGTCGAAGCCGGTGCGCAGCTCCTCGATCAGTCGCGTCTCCGCCCGTCCGCGCGGGGTGCGCGCGATGCGCATGGCGAGGAGCGAGATGATCACCGCCACGTACGAGATCGCGTCGATCATGAAGCACCACCCCTCCCCGAACGCGGCGATGAGCATGCCGCCGATCGACGGGCCGACGATGCGACTCGCGTTCACCATCGTGGAGTTGAGCGCGATCGCGTTCGGCAGGTCCTCGCGCCCGCCGACCATGTCCACCACGAACGCCTGCCGCGCCGGGGTGTCGAAGGAGTTGATCATCCCCTGGAAGAGCTGCAGCGCGAGGATCTCTCCCACGGTGATGACGCCGGCGAGCGCGAGCACGGCGAGCGCCAGCGACTGCAGCATGGAGAGGACCTGCGTGACCACGAGGATGCGGTGCCGGTCCCACCGGTCCACCAGCACGCCGCTGAACGGCGTCAGGATGAGCGTCGGGATCTGCCCGCAGAAGCCGACGAGCCCGAGCAGGAACGCCGAGCCGGTGAGCCGGTACACGAGCCAGCTCGTCGCGATCCGCGTGATCCACGTCCCGACGAGCGAGACGCTCTGCCCGCCGAAGAAGAGGCGGTAGTTGCGGTGGCGAAGGGCGGAGGTCAGGCGGGGCATGAGAAGTCGGTCATGGGTGTGGCTCTTCCCGGGACGACACGGCTGTCAGCTCTCGGCCATCGGCTCTCGGCTACCGGCACAGCGTAGAGAGCTCTCGGGGTGTGCCACAAGCCGAGAGCCGAGAGCCGATGGCCGAGAACCGTGTCGTCCCGAGAGCCGTGTCCACACGAGCGCCCGATCTCACCCCCCGATCGCCTCCAGAATCTCCCGCGTGCTCCTCACGCGACCGATGGTGGGGAAGAAGCGCGTGACGGCGAGGCGGTGCATCTCGGCGTCGCGCGCCGCCATCGCGTCCTCCACGAACCACTGCTCGAAGCCGCGCTCGTACGCCGCGCGCGCGGTGGACTCGACGCCGATGTTGGTGGAGATCCCGCCGAGCACGATGGTGCGCACGCCGCGCCGGGCGAGATGCACCTCGAGGTCGGTCGCGTAGAGCGCGTTGGGCTGGTGCTTGGTGACGACGACGTCGCCGGGCTCGGGGCCGAGCTCCGGCACGAGCTCGGCGAAGTCCGGGGAGATGACGCGCGAGGGGCGCGGGGCGTCCGCCGCCGGCCGCGGCATGAGCTTCCCATCCGGCCCGGGGTCGACCCGCACGAGAATCACGAGGGCGCCGCGTTCCCGGAAGCGGCGGGCGAGCGCCGCCGCGTTCTTCACGACGTTCGCCGCCGCGTGCGGGACGGTGTCGCCGGACACGATCCCGCGCTGCAGGTCGATGAGCACGAGTGCGGTCGTGGTGGGATCGATGCTCGCGTCTGCCATGTGTTCTCCGTCGATGAGCGAGTCGGGGGTGAAGCGCGAGTCGGAGCGAGGAAAACCGGGAGCGAAGGGCGGTGAGGCGCGAGTCGGAGCGACGACCGGCCGGAGCGAGGGGAGTCGGACGGGCGCCATACCCCCGGCGTCCCTCGCGCCGGATGATCCTCGCTCCGTCTCGCGCTCTACCGCCCCGCGTTCCGACTCGCTCCTCGCCTCCCATGCTGACACCCTTGACAAGTCGGACCTTCGAACCTAACCTTCCGCCACAATCGAAACGCTCCGTGGTCATTTGCCGCCTATTGCAGCCACGTAAAACAAATGCTAAAAAGCGACCTGCCCGGCGGCATCACCGCCCGGGCTTTTTTGTTTTGTCCACCACCCGTCC
>DASUXC010000022.1:0-4335 GCA_036378095.1 Gemmatimonadaceae bacterium
GTCGTCGCGACCCCGCTGATCGCCGCGCGCGGGCCGCTGGCATCGCGCGAGTCGAAGGTGGCCACGTGGCTGGCCGGGATCTCGCTCCTGGTCCTCCTCATCGCCTGCGCGAACGTGGCCAACCTGCTGCTCGCCCGAGGCGTCAGGCAGCGGCGGGAGGTCGGCATCCGGCTGGCCCTCGGCGGCTCCCGCGGGCGGGTGCTGGGGCAGGCGCTGGCGGAGAGTCTTCTGCTGGCCGCACTCGGCGCTCTCGCCGCGCTGCTCCTGGCGCAGTGGGGCGGAACCGCGCTGCGCCACGTGCTGCTGCCGGAGATCGCTTGGTCGGGGCCCGTGGTCGGAGCGCGCGCGGTCGCCTTCGCGCTGGCGCTGGCGGTGCTCGCGGGCGCGGCCGCGGGGGTGATCCCCGCCCTCCAGACCAGCCGCCCCGATGTGCTCGAGACGTTGAAGGGCGGCGCGCGCGGCAGCTCGGGCGCCTCCTCCCGGACGCGCGACGCGCTGATCGTGGTGCAGGCCGCGCTGGCCGTGGTGCTCCTCGTCGGCGCGGGGCTGTTCGTGCACAGCCTCCGCAAGGTGAACTCGCTCGACGTTGCTCGAAACACCGACGGCGTGCTCCTCGTGACTGCGGTGTTCGATCGCGGCACCCCGGAAGAGCGGAGAGCGGCGTTCATGCGGCGCGCGGCGGAGCGGGTCAGAGCGCTCCCCGGCGTGGCGCACGCCTCGGTGGACGTGTCGCTCCCGTACTGGAGCGAAATGGATGCCCCGCTGCGGGTGCCGGGGCTCGACTCCATCCCCACGCTGCCGTCGGGCCCCCCGATCGTGCACGCCGTCGATCCCGACTACTTCCCGACCCTGCGCATTCGCGTCGTGCGCGGCCGCAGGCTCGAGCCGCGGGACAATCGCCTCGGCGCGCCCCGCGTGGCGGTCGTGAACGAGACGATGGCGCGCGTCCTCTGGCCGGGGGAGGAGGCGGTGGGGCGGTGCCTGATCATCGGCCGCGCGTCGGCCGAGCGGGGCGAGCCGCCCTGCGCCACGGTGGTGGGCGTCGTGGGGAACGCCATCCGGGAGGCGTTCCTCGATGGGGAGAGCATGCAGTATTTCCTCCCGGCGGAACAGCACCTCGTCGAGGAGTCGCCCGCGGGTATTCTGGTGCGCGTCCGGGGTGGTGCGGACGCCGACGCGATGATCCCCATCGTGCAGCGCGAGCTCCTGGCGCTCGAGCCGGCGCTGCGCTACGCCCAGGTCCGGCCGCTCCGGGAGCTGATCGAGCCGGATACCCGCTCATGGAGGCTCGGGGCCACCGCGTTCACGGCGTTCGGGGTCCTGGCGCTCCTCGTGGCGGGGATCGGGCTGTACAGCGTGCTCGCCTTCAGCGTGGCCCAGCGCACCATCGAGCTCGCGATCCGCTCGGCGCTCGGCGCGACGCGCGCGCGCCTGGTGGGGATGGTGCTCCGGCAGGCGCTCCGCCTGGTGGGGATCGGAGTGGTACTCGGGATGCTCGTCGCCTTCGTTGCCGCTCCGAGCGTCGAGCCGCTGCTGTTCGAGGTCTCTCCACGCGATCCGGCGACGCTCGTGGCCGTGGTGTGCGCGCTCGCGCTGGTGGCCATCGTCGCCGCCGCCGTGCCCGCGCGGCGCGCCACGCGCGTGGCCCCGGGTGTGGCACTACGGGCCGAGTGAAGCGTTCGGACAATCGCGGTGGATGTACCGAGTGCGTACACCCGCCTCACGAGATCACCTCGAAGCGGACGTCGAGCCGGCCTGTGCGACGCCGCTCGGTTGCCGGGGTCGACGGAGGCGATACGCTCGCACGAGCAGTGCCCCGCCGAACCACGTCATGAAGAGGGCGAAGGGAATCGCGAACACGCGTGGCCAGAGCAGCGCCACGACCGCCGCCGCGATCAGGATCGCGCCGGCCGCGACCACGACACGAGCGTCCGCGCGCGCGAGCACGCGGCGGTCGGTCACGGCGGCCGTCACCGTATTGCCCAGACGAATCGCGCCAGCCGCCGCGCGCCCCGCGCTGCCGCCTCCTCTGGCATGCGGTCGCTCCCGTAGTGACTCCCGCTCGATACCCGAGGTGGCCAACGGTGCGCGCCCCACGAGGTGGCGGCGCCCGGGGCGCAACACGACCTCGGTGGCGTTCCCGAGGTCGCGGAGGTACTGCTCCATCATGGCGCGGGCGAATCGCTCGTCCTCCACGATCACGTCCATCTCGTAGTTGCCGAGCCAGCTCGCGATGTTCAGGTTGCTCGAGCCGACTCGCGCCCAGCGCCCGTCGGCGACGGATGTCTTGGCGTGGAGCATCGGCCCGTTCCACTCGAACACTCGAACGCCGGCCTCGAGCAACGGGCGGTAACCGGCGCGCGAGAGCGGGCGCAGGATCGGGATGTCGGTTCCTCCGGGCACGAGCAGACGCACGTCGACGCCGTCCAGCGCGGCCGATCGAAGCGATTGTATGTAGGTCGGCGTGCCCGCGAAGTAGGCATCGTGGAGCCAGATGGTCTCGCGCGCTGCTTCGGCTACGAGCGCGTCGACGCGGATGAGCCCCGCGTGATACGGCTCGCTCGCCACGACGCGCACCGCCATGTCACCGGCGACGGGCGGCCCGTCGGCTGTGCCACGCTCGTCGTCGTCGCGAGTCGGCGGCCCGATGAGGGACCACACGTGGCGGAAGCCCTGCTCGATCGCGGCCACGGCGGGCCCGCGTACCGCGACGCCTGTATCTCGCCACGGGGCGATCCCACGCGCGGGATGGCCCACCCAATCGTCGCCCACACAGAGTCCCGTCACGAAGCCGAGGCACCCGTCCACCGTCAGCGTCTTTCGGTGGTCGCGGTGGATCCACCCCAGCGGGCTCGCCAGCCGGAATGGGTTGAAGCACCGCACCTCCACCCCCGCGTGGCGCAGCGCATTCCAGAATCGGGATGGGGTCTTCCCCAGCGCGCCCAGCCAGTCGTAGAGGACGCGCACCGGCACGCCCTCGAGCGCCTTCGCCGTGAGCGCGTCGGCGAACTCGCGGCCGGCCGCGTCATCGCGCAGGATGTAGCTCTCGAAGTTCACGTACCGTCTGGCGGCCGCGATCGCGTTCAGCCATGCCGGGTAGTTCTCGGCGGCATCCACGAGCAGGTCGACGCGGTTCCCGGTGATGCGGTGCGCGCCCGCCGCCCGCGAGAACGCCTGATCGAAGAAGGAGCGGTCGACATCCGTGCCAGCGTGGTGTCGTGCGCGGTCGGCAGCTCCCATCATTTCGCCCGCCTTCGCCGAACGGGTTCGCGTCGGCCGTGTTACTTGCTCAGGCCGATCTGCCTCATGAAGGTCACCAGATCATAGAAGAGATTCTCCTCGATGATCTGCCCGTTCTCGTCCCACCTCGCGACGGTACAGAAGTCCACGTCGAACGACTTGTCCGTCGGCGGTATCTCCTTCCCGTCCGGTCCCTTCATGGGTCCCGTCATGGTCCCGGTGAAGTGCGCGATCGAGCAGGTCCAGTCGCCCTGGCCGATGAGCATCTTGTAGGGCCGGTTACCGATCCGCTGGTTCGGGAAGGCACGGAAGAAATCGATGGCCTCCTGCCGGTGCGCCTGGATGCCGTGCGTCTCCGGCTGGCCGGGCCAGCGCACGACGACGTCATCCCGATGGCGTCTCGCGAACGTGTCCAGGTCCTGTGCGTTCCACGCGTCATCCAGCGTCTGCATGAGCTCCTTGTTGCGCTCCGCGACGCTCTGCTCTCCCGGCGCCCTCTCCTCCACACTCGTGAGCGGCACGTTCCGCTCAGGCGTGCCCCTGGGCTCCGTCTCGCCCTGCTCCATTCTCATACTGCCCTCCTTGTGGCGCACCATCGATCAGGTGTCGCGCAGGCAGAGGACGCGGGCGCCGCAAGACGGGGGCCAACCCCACCGCGCCGCTCGGTATCGACGCGGCCGCGAGGTGAAGGATGTGCGTGGGATCGATGGACGCCGCCTGCTCAGGGAAGAATACCGATTGCGAGTGGCCGAGCAGGATCGCGACGCTCACACCTTGCGGCGGCCCTCGCCGATCAGGTCGAGGATCTCCGCGCGCGTGATGCCGAGGTCCACGCCGCGGACATCGAGGGGCGAGCGCTCCGTCGTCTCGGCCCGGAGGACGAACACCTGCCCGTCCTTGCGCCGGATGCGCACCGCCCCGTCGCGGCGCGCGCGCTCGAGGAGTGCGGCCAGGCGCTGCCGCGCCTCCGAGTACGTGTATTCCTTCATGAGCTCACCTCCATGACGTCGACTCCCGCCGCTGTCGCGGCACGCGCCAGGCCCTGGTCGAGCGTGAGGAGGGCGCACCGCTGGCGCACCGCGCACGCGATGAGAT
>DASUXC010000023.1:0-148149 GCA_036378095.1 Gemmatimonadaceae bacterium
GGACGACGCTCGTCGGCGCGTGGATGGCGTGCTCGAGCTCGTGCCGCGGGGTCGGCGAGTAGACGTTGATCTCGCCGACGTTCTGCTTCCGCATGTCCTCGATCGCCTCCACGGCGTCGTCGAGGTACGGGAAGATGCCAAGGACGCCGCTCGTCAGGCGTACTCCCCCGGAGTGTCCGGCTCGTAGTCCATGTGCCGGCCGGCCGTGTCGATGTGGTCGGCGTGCGGGTGCGCCCGCCGCAGCTTCGGCGGGATGATCTCCTTCACCTCGGCGATCGCGATCACGGGCAGCTGCTTGATGAAGAGCAGGAACCACATCGAGAACCAGCCGAAGCTGCCGGCGAGGATCGCGTAGTCCACCCACGTGGGCGCGTAGCTCGACCACTGCCAGGGCTCGAACTCGTGCGAGAGAGACGGGATGACGATCACGAACCGCTCGAACCACATCCCGATGTTGATGAAGATCGAGAGGATGAACAGCCACGCCGGGTTGCGGCGGAGCTTCTGCGAGAACAGCGACAGCGGCAGCACCATGTTGCAGATCAGCATGATCCACGCGGACCAGGCCCACTGCCCGAACAGGCGGTTCCAGAAGTACTCCTGCTCGAAGTCGTTGCCGCTCATCCACGCGATCTGGAACTCGGTGAGGTACGCGAGGCCCACGACCAGCGACGTGAAGAGGCAGAGCTTGGCCGCCGCGTCGAGGTCGTTCAGCGTGATGATGTGCTTCAGGTTGAAGTACTTCCGCAGCGGGATGCCGATCGTGAAGACCATCCCGATGCCGGAGAAGATCGCGCCGGCGACGAAGTACGGGGCGAACAGCGTCGCGTGCCACCCGGGCACGAGCGACATCGCGAAGTCGAACGACACCACCGAGTGCACGGAGAGCACGAGCGGCGTCGAGAAGGCGGCGAGGAACAGGTACGCCCGGGCGAAGTGGCGCCACTCGCGGTCAGAGTTCCGCCAGCCGAGCGAGAGCATCCCGTAGATCTTCTTGCGAACGGGGTGCGTCTCGCGATCACGCAGCGCCGCCAGGTCGGGGACGAGCCCGATGTAGAGGAACGTGGTCGAGACCGTGAGGTACGTGAGGATCGCGAACACGTCCCACACCAGCGGGCTCTTGAACTGCGGCCAGATGAGTCGCCAGTTGGGGTACGGGATCAGGTAGAAGAACTTCCACGGGCGCCCGAGGTGCAGGATCGGAAACAGTCCCGCGGTCATGACCGCGAACACCGTCATGGCCTCGGCGCATCGGTAGATCGTCGTGCGGAAACCGGCGCGGAACAGGTAGAGAATGGCGGAGATCAGCGTCCCCGCGTGTCCGATGCCGACCCAGAACACGAACGTGACGATGTACACGCCCCACATGACCGGCGGGGCGTACCCCGCCACGCCGAGGCCCATGTAGATCTGGTACGTCCAGGCCGTGGCGCCGATGAGCAGGCAGAGGATCGCCACCGACAGCCCCGCGAACCACGCCTTGGTGGGTCGCAGGGTGGCGATGATGTCGTCGTTGACCTGCTGGTAGTTCCTGACGGCGGGAAGCTGGACGTTGGCGGCCGGAAGGTTGGGCCCCAGGTCCACCCTGGCCGTCGGTTTCGCGACAGTCGCCATGGTGCCCCCTTACGCTCCAGCCGGCGCCGCCGGCGCCGGGTGATTGACTTTCTGCAAGTAGACCACCGCCGGGAAGGTGTTGAGCTCCTCGTGGAACACGTGGTACGCGCGCCGGTCCTGCGCGAGCTTGGCCACCGACCACTGCTCGTCGGCGGCGTCACCGAACACGATCGCCTTCGACGGGCACGCCTGCGCGCAGGCGGTGGTGAACTCGTTGGGTTGGACCTCGCGCCCCTCGGCGCGCGCGCGGTGCTCGGCCTCGCGGATGCGCTGCAGGCAGAACGTGCACTTCTCCATCACGCCCTTGCCACGCACCGTCACGTCGGGGTTGAGCTGCCAGCTCATGCGCTCCGGCCACGCGTACTGCGGGCGCGCCGGCTCGCCGTAGCCGAACCAGTTGAAGTAGCGAACCTTGTACGGGCAGTTGTTCGAGCAGTAGCGCGTCCCCACGCACCGGTTGTAGACCTGCACGTTGAGCCCGTCGGGGGAGTGATACGTCGCGTACACGGGGCACACCGGCTCGCACGGCGCGTTCCCGCAGTGCTGGCAGAGCATCGGAACGAAGCGGGCCTCGAACGCCCCGCCGTCCTCCCCGCCCTCCCAGTAGCGCTCGAGCCGGATCCAGTTCATCTCCCGGCCCTTGATGATGTTCCCGCCCGCCTGCCCCTCGTACTGCGCGGTGGCCGTGCTCTGGAACGCCGCACCGACGGTGGGAATGTTGTTCTCGGCGTAGCACGCCGTGACGCATGCCGAGCAGCCGGTGCAGCGGGCGAGGTCGATGGTCATCGCCCACCGGCGCTTCGCCATCCCGCTCCAGTGCCCGGGGTCGTACATCCCCTCTTCCTTGCGCTTCGTCGACGAGCCCAGCTCGCCGGTCGCGTCGCTCGCCAGCGGAGAGCGGAGCCCCGGGAGATACTCGTGCGACGCATCGCCGGGCATCTCCTCGTGGCGCTTCTCGGGGAGCTGCCCGAGCTCCTCCACCGCCACCGCGCGCGCGATCCCGCGTCCGTGCTGCCGCGACGAGCCCTCGGTGGTCACGAGCGGGAGGAACGCCCCCGTCTTCGCGATCTTCGCCTTGGTGGCCGTCCACGCCAGCGCGCCGGACCGCGGATCGAAGCCCGTGGGGAGCAGCTCGGCGGGATTCACGCCGACCCCCTTGGCGTAGCGCCCGTACGCCGTGTGCCCCTGCCCGAAGGCGAGCGCCACGGTGTTGGGGGCGATCCCCATGTAGACGTACGCGGGCGCGGTCACCTTCCCCTGCGCCGTCTCCACGGTGAGGATGTCGCCGGAATCGATGCCGAGCCGCTTGGCCGTCTCGGTGTTCACCTCGACCCACGACTGCCAGCAGATCTTCGTGACCGGGTCGGGGAGCTCCTGGAGCCACGGCTTGTTGGCGCCGTGCTCGCCGAGCACCGGCGAGGGATAGACGACGAGGAAGAAGTCGCCGCTTCCCTGGCCCACCGGGGCCGCCGGACGCGACACCTTGACCGCCGGACGCGCCGCCGGCTTCGCGGCGAGCGATCCGCTCGCCACTCCCTTCTCGAGCGCGGTGGTGAACGCGGCGGTGCCGCCGGGGAACCGGTCGATCAGCCAGCGCATGTAGTTGGGCGCGGCGAACTGCGCGCCCGCGCGCGGGTTCCCCTTGGCGAGCGCGAGGAGCACGTCCGCCGTCTGCCGCGTGTCGTACACCGGGTCCATCCCCGGCTGCTGCAGCGACATGACGTCGGCCATCGGCTGCGCGTCGCCCCACGACTCGATCGGGTGATGGTCGGGGAGCACCAGGTCGCACATCTCCGACGTCTCGTCGGGATAGCTGGAGAAGGAGACCTTGAACGGAACCTTGGCGATCGCCTCGGCCACCCGCGCCGACTTCGGGAAGGTGAACGCCGGGTTCACCCCGCGCACCATGAGGAGCGGCACCTGGCCGGCGCGCATGCGCTCGATCGCGTCGCCGATCTCGGCGTCGCTGGCGATGCCCTCGAAGCTCGTGATCGGCCGGTCCGGGAGCACCGTGCGCCCCACGTTGCCGAGCTGCTGGTTGAGGGCGTTGACGGCGAGCGCGAGCTCGGTGCCGTCGGGGGTGCCGCCGCCGGCGAGCACGAGGCTCGGCTTCGCGGCGCCGATCTCCTGCTGGAGCGCCCGCAGCACCGCGGGGTCGACGCCGGCGGCGTGCGCCGCGTCATCGATGCTTCCCTGCCCACGCAGCGCGTTGGCGATCGCCAGCTCGGTGCCCGGCGTGCACGCGATCCACTGATCGGCGTTGAGCCCCGTGAGCGAGCGGCGCGGTCCGATGTAGACGAAGCGCGGCGCCCCTTCGAGCTTGGCGCGGGCGTCGGCGAAGTCGAGCTGGTGGGTGACGCTCGCCCCCCAACCGTCGAGGAAGTCGGCGCCGAAGGAGACGATCAGGCGCGCGGCGCCGAAGTCGAGCGACGGCCACGCGACGCCGTAGCTCTGCCGGTTGGCGGCGATCACCGCCTGGTCGGCGAACGCGTCGTGGCTCAGGTGCGCGGGGATGCCGTGCGCCGCGAGCCACGCATCGAGAAACGCGGGGAAGCTCCCCGTCTCGTGCTTGTTCAGGAACACCGCGCCGGCGGCGCCGCCGCCCAGACCGTCGAGCTTCTGGCGGAGGAGCTGGAGCGCCTGATCCCACGTCGCGGGCTGGAGCGCGTCGCCCTTCCGAATCATCGGCCCGCGGTACCGGTCGGGATTGTACAGCCCCTGCACCGCGCTCTGCCCGCGCGCGCACAGCGCGCCGCGGTTCAGCGGGTGGGCCGGATTGCCCTCGAGCTTGAAGGTGCGCCCATCGCGCGTCTCGAGCAGCACGCCGCACCCGGCCGAGCACTCGCGGCAGGTGGAGGCGTAGTAGTTGGAGACGCCGGGAACGGTCTCGTCGGGATGATTGAGGTACGGGATCAGCTTCTCGACGCGGTCGGAGCTGCACCCGATGGCCGCGGTGGCGGCCCCGGAGGCTCCCAGGATCTTCAGGAACTCGCGCCGGCGGACGCCCGACTGGGAAGACTCAGGCATTCAGGATGTCCTAGTAGTGACAGACACTGCAGTCGTAGCGCGCCTTCCACGCGGGATTCACGTTCCCCACGTGGCAGTTGATGCACCACCCCATGTTGAGCGACGCGTACTGGTAGACGCGGCTCATCTGCTGCACCTGGCCATGACACGTCTGGCAGGTCACGCCGGCGTTCACGTGTCGCATGTGCGGGAAGTTCACGTAGTCCGGGACCTTGTGAATGCGCACCCATGGGATCGGCTTCTTCTCGGCGGCGTAGCGCTGGAGCTTCTCGATCTCCGTGCTCTTGCGGGCGGGGCGGCCGTTCATGGCCGGCCGGTTGGGGCCGACGATCGTATGGCAACCCATACAAGTGCTCACGGCCGGGAGCCCTGGGTCGATCGACTTGTTGGCGGAGAAGTGGCAGTACAGACAGTTCATGCCGAGCGTCTGTACGTGCGTGGGGTGCGGGAAGGCGATCGGCTGGACGGGGGAGCGTCCCTGGGGAGAGGACGCCGCGGAGTAGCCCCACGATCCCTTGTCGGTGATGACCGTATCGGGTTGCTGCGTCGTGGCACCAGTGTACGCCGACAAGAGCACGGCGACCGCCGCCAGGGCGAAGAGCCCCGGGATGATCGCCCACTTCCTCCTCATCGTCATCGCGACCTTGCGTGTTGTGAGGGCGAATTCGCCCGATTTGTGAACAGTTTCACAAGTCCGGCAGAACGGCCGGGAATCTGTTTCGACGGCAGCGCGCGCGCAAGAGGGACGCCACACGGGCGCCGAGGCGCACTGGTCTCGCACGTGTGATCGCGCGAGCGATCGTGCGAGCGAACGCGACGGAGCGCGCGGTTTGATTGGCGCAAACTAATGGGCGCTCGGGAAGACGCGGCGTGACGACGCGGCTGTCGGCCCTCGGCTCTCGGGACGACACGGCTGTCGGCCATCGGCTCTCGGCTCTCGGCTACGGCACACGCCGGGAGCCCTCTACGCAGAGCAGTAGCCGAGAGCCGATGGCCGAGAGCCGACAGCCGCGTCTCCTCACCGCACCTCTCCCACCACGTCCGCTCCCGCGAGCGCCGACGCGTCGGCGAGCGTCACCTCGCGCAACTCATCGGGCAGGAGCGCGAGATTCGACGACGGTGTCTGCGTCAGACGGAGCGGCCACCCGCTGCCGTACACGAAGTGATGCGCGCCGATCGTGCGCAGCAGGTGCGCCAGGTCATCCTCCGGCGGACCCCAGATCCACGAGATGTCCCACCAGAGCCGAGCGCGCTCGGCTGGGGTGAGCCCCCAGTGCACCTCTTCGACCAGCGCTCGCCCCGCGCAGGTGACGAGCACGCGCACGCGCGGACTCGCGCGCACGATCGCGCGGATGGCCGCGCCGGTGAGATCGCCGGCGCCATCCATCCAGTGGCGCTGGCGCACATCCTCGAAGCGCACGGTGAGCACGAGCGGCACGCCGGCGCTCCCGCACGCCGCTGCCAGCTCGAGCATCGCCGGATCGTGCGGGCCCATCGCCCACTGCGGAGGGTAGGCGCGGATCGCCGCCGCGCCGCGCGACACGCACGACGCCAGCGCGCGCTCCCACCCTGGCCACCCGGGGCGAATGGCCGGCGCCGGACGCAGCACGCCCTCGTGCGGCGCCAGCGCCGCGAACAGCGCGTCGTTCCCGGCCCCCGGATCGCGATGGAACGCGGAGGGGAGATGCCCCACCCACGCGCCGGCGATCCCCTCGCGCGCGAGCACCCGCGCCAGCACCTCCGGATCGGGGTGCGGGAGATGACGGAACGGGTAGCCGCCGATGAACGTGTTGACGTCGATCGTCATCGCGCGGCGCGCTCCATCCCCTTCCCCATCGCGCCCTCGGGCTCTGGCACGCCGGGGAGCGAGCCGGGGGGAAAGATTCGCGCGGCGTTGCCCCACCGCACCGCGCCCATCTCCGCCGCCGGCAGGCCGATCACCTCGAGCGCGCGCAGCTTGGCGAGCCCCGTCTCCATGGTGATGTCGCACCCCCAGAGGAGTCGCGACGCGCCGACGGCGCGCAGCGCGTCATCCAGCATCCCGCGGTCCACGCCGCTCCCCGAGAGATCGAGGACGATGTTCGGCACGTCCTCCACCGCCGGGAACGTGTGACGGTAGTCCCCGCCCCCGCCGATGTGCGCGAGGATGAACGTCACGCCGGGGTGGCGCGTCGCGAGGCGCGCGAGGTCCACGCCGTCCGAGATCTCCTGCCCCGGCCACTCGCGCGCGCGGTGCTGCCAGATGTGGTGCAGCACCGGAAGTCCCCGCCGCTCCGCTTCGCCGGCGATCGGATCGAGCAGCGGGTCGTCGGCGCGGCGGCTCGCGGCGAGCTTCACCCCCACCGCGCCGCGCTCCACGCACCGCGCGATCTCCTCCAGGGCGTGGGTGGTGTCGTTGGGGTTCACCGCGACGTAGCTCCGCACGCGCCGCGGCTCGCGCTCCTGGATGGCGAGCATCTCGTCGTTCCCGATCGTCACGTCGCGAGGGGACGGAAAATAGGTGGGCGAGGTGAAGCCCCACGTCCCGAGAATCGACGCGATGTGGACGGTGATCCCGATCCGGTCTCCCGCGCGCAGCCGAGCGCGGTTGGGGGCCTCCCAGTCCTTGCGCCCGCAGCGGGGGTGGTAGAAGTGCGCGTGCACGTCCACGAGCGGGGCGCTCCCGGCGAGCGGCGCGTCGCTCGCGCGTGCCTCAGCCCGCATGAACCTCGTCCCGCAGCCGCACCAGGGCGTCGCTCGCCGCCGTCTCGATGCGCGCGATGGCGCTCTCGTCGTGCGCGGCCGAGGCGAAGTTGTAGGCCCCGCGCTTGAACAGGACGCCCCCCTCGCGCGCGAGCGCGAGGAAGCGCGTCCGATGCTCTTCCTCGTCGAAATCGACGAGCCACATGGGCGGGATCCCGCGCACGCGCACGCCGCCGATTCCCGATGCGGCCACCGCTCGCTCCACGGCGCCCTTCATCTCCTCCCCCACCTCCCAGAGCGCCTCGCACACCTCGCCGCGCGCGTGCCACTCGAGCACCGCGCCGGCCGCCGCGAGCCCCACCGTCTCCCCCGCGAGCGTGGACGAGATCCACGTGACGCGCGCCGCCTCCATCACGTCGGCGCGCCCCACCACCGCAGCGAGCGGGTAGCCGTTGGCCAGCGCCTTCCCGAACACGGCGAGGTCGGGGGTGATCCCCGCGAATTCCTGGTAGCCCCCCGTGCGCAGCCGGAAGCCCGTCTTCATCTCATCGAAGACGAGCACCGCACCCGTCTCGTCGCACAGTCGCCGCGCGGTGGCCACCCATTCCTCGCTCGGCAGCCGCTCGATCACCGGCTCGAGGACGACCGCCGCGAGCGCATCGCCGGCGCTCCGCACGGCGTGCTCGAGGGCATCGGGGTCGTCGAACGGCACGGCGCGGAAGTCCGCGCGCGCGCCCGGTGTCACGCCCGGCGCGTCGCTCCACCAGTCGAGCCACCCGAAGTAGCCGCAGCCGAGCACCAGCGGCCGTCCGGTGTGCGTGCGGGCGATGCGCACCGCCGCGTTCACCCCCTCCGCCCCGCTCTTGAGGAAGCGGACGCGCTCCGCGCACGGGATCACCTCGCACAGCCGCTCGGCCACCTCCACCTCGAGCACGCTCGAGAGTCCGCTCACGTTGCCGCGGGCGGCGGCGTCGGCCACGGCCTGCGTCACCGCGTCGTCCGCGTAACCGAGCGCCACGGCGCCGAGCGCCATCGTGCAGTCCACCAGCTCCACCCCGCCCGCGGTGACGACCCGGCACCCGGACGCGCTCACGTAGTGGGTGGGCGCGTCGGCCGCATCCACGCCGTAGAGCGCCTCCGGCCGCTTGCTCCCCGTGGACGCGCCGCCCGGGATCACCGCCGCCGCGCGCGCGCGCCACTCGGCGTCGGTATCGTCGGAGTCGAGGAAGTTCGGCATGCCCGGAAAAAGCCCGATCGCGAGGCGAGCGTCAAGGGCGCGCGCCGGCGCGCGAGCGATCGAGCGCACGCAGCACTTCCCGCGACATGGCGCGGACGAGCTCGATCTCGCGCGCATCGGGCGCGGCGCGGAAGGCGAGCGAGCGCACGGTGCGCAGGATCAATTCCGGGTTGCGCGTGCGGAAGAAGTCGAGCGCGGCGAGCGCGCGCTCGACGTCGGCGAACAGCTGCTCGAACTGCTCGGCGGTGGCCGCGGGCGCATCCTTGCGCGGGGGCGCGAGCGTGCGCGAGGCGGCGGGAGCGGCGACGTGGAGCTCGTAGAGCCCCACGAGCACCGCCTGCGCGAGGTTGAGCGATGCGTGCTCGGTCGTGGGAATGGTGACCACCAGGCTGGCGCGGTCCAGCGCCTCGTTCGGCAGCCCCGTGTCCTCGCGCCCGAAGAGCAGCGCCACCGGCCCCTCCTCCGCCGCTCGCAGCAGCTCGGGGGCGGCCTCGCGCGGCGTGGAGGTGCGCCACTTGGCCGCGCGACGGCGCGCGGTGAAGCCCGCCACCCGCACGCAGTCGGCGAGCGCCTCGTCGAGCGACTCGACGTGCCGGATGCGGGCCACGAGATCGCGCGTGCCGTGGGCCACGCGCTCCAGCATCGAGGGATCGTACGGCGCCGGCCGCACGAGTCGCAGGTCCGCGACGCCCATGTTCTTCATCGCCCGCACCACGGCGCCGATGTTCACGGGATCGAGGGGCTCGAACAGCACCACGCGCACGAGCGAGAGCGGATGGTCAGACACGCGGCAGGAGGAAGTGGAGGAAGTCGGCGGGCGACTCGCGGTCGCCGCGCAGGTACACGTGGCCGCCGGCGCCGCCGAGCGCGAGCTGTCCGCGCCGGCGTCGGCGCCCTGGCGCCATGTCGTTGATGACCACTTGCAGGCCCAGCGGATTCTCCCGGCAGTCGCCGAGCGCGTCCACGGGGACGCGGAGGCGCGCCGCCCACCCCGCGCCGGTGGGGCGCCACGTGGCGCGCAGCGGAATGTCGGCGCGCGCGCCGTCCACCAGCCGGACGCGCATGGGCCCGCCCGGCGGCTCCGGGACGGCGAGCCACGCGGCGGGGTGCGTCCACGCGGGCGCCGCGAGATGCAGTTGCACGCCGTCGCTGTGAATGTCGGGGTGCTCGTTGTCGAGCGCCGGGTCGGGCGCGTCCGCCGCGCGAAAGACCACCGGCGACTTCACGACCTCCACGTCGACCACCAGGTCGCGCTCCTCCACGCGAACCGAGACGACCGCCGTGGGCGCGCCGGCGTCGAGCCACCGCTCCTCGGACATCCGGTACGCGCCCTCCCCCAGCTCGATGTGCAGCGGCGCGGCCGGCGCCACGGGGATGAGCTCGGGCTCCACGCGCGAGTCGCTCTCGTCGTCCACCGTCGCGGGCGCGAAGGTCGCGCGCGTCCCGGCGAGCTCGATGCCGCTCCTGCCCCCCGCCTCCGCGAGCGCGATCCGCCACGTGGACTCGGTGGGCGCGTGCTCGTGCCTGGCGCCACTGGCGGTGTCCACGACGATCGCGCCGTCGCGGGAGAGCACGTCCGCCACCTCGCCGGCCCAGCTCCACACCGAGACGATCGTTCCCCCGCGACCGTGCGCGCGCACGAGCAGGAACTCGCACTCACCGGATCCGGGAGCGCCCGGCGCCACGGCGCGCCACCACTCCGTGGCCGCATCGGCGGTGATCCACGCCGCCGGCGCGCCGCCGCGGTCGAGGCGCACCACCGCGCCCGCCTCGCTCCCGGCCACCTCGGCGTCGTGGGCGAACGGAAATCCGTCCTCCAGCGCCTCCCCTCCATCGAGCGCCGCCGCATGGAATGCGCTCGGGCCGTGCAGCGTCCCCGTGACGTGGATCGGCAGCTCGAAGCGCACCGGCCGGTCGGCCTCCCACTCGACACGATCGACGAGGTACGCCGGCATCACGACCACCGAGCGACGCACGCGCACGCCTGGCGCGATCCCGCCGCGCGGGACCTCGGCGTCCACCCAGCCAACGCCCCCGCGCTCGTCCCACGCGCGCAGCACGCCGTTGGCGCGACGCTGCGAGCGGCCGTCCACGAGCGGCGCGTTGTGCGCGAGCGTGCTCCGGTACCAGTGGAGCGTCGGGTCCACGTACGAGCCGGTCCCCATGTCGTCGAGCCAGCGGTCGGCGCCGCGCACGAGGAGCAGGCCGAGGCGGTCCGGGTGCCCGTGGCCGCCGCCCGAGTGGCCGTAGTCGAGCGCCGCGTACACGCGCCCGCGCTCCCGCCGCAGCACGGCGAGCCCCTGCCCCTCCAGCACGGTGGACCGCGGCGCGTACGGCTCGAGCGGCGGCAGCGTCTCGCGGGCGAGGAGGAGCGAGCGCCACCCCAGATCGGCCCGGTCGAGCGCCGTGGCCGGCTCGTTGCGTTCCGCCTCGGCGGTGGAGCGCCACCGTCCGGTGTCGCGCTTGGGGATGTCACCCGCGTAGAGCACGCGGAGCGCGCCGGCGAGGCGCGGGTCGTCGCCGCGCGCGAGCCCGAGCTCGCACGACTCGGCGAAGCGCCACTGCCGGAGCGACACCGCGTACTGCGAGTCGCGTCGCGATGGGAAGGTGAGATCGGGGAGCGCGGTGGCGAGCGGCGTGGCGAACCCCTCGGCGAAGCGCGCGACGAGCGGCGACGGCAGATCGATTCCCGCGCGCTCGGCCATGGTGACGCCGTACCAGAGCCCCCGGTGCGCGAACAGATGATAGTTCTCCCCCTCGTACCAGGTGCCGTCGGGGAGGAGCCCGCCGGAGAGCTGTCCCAGCAGGCCGGATTCGCCGAGCACCGCGCGCGTCACCAGGCGCCGGTCGTCGAGCAGGAGCCCGGCCGCGAGGAGCGCGGCGTCGTTCCACACCTGCCGGTTGGAGCCACCCTCGTCGTACGAGGCGATGAGATCCGCGCTCGGGCGCAGGATGCGCTCGCGCACGCGCGCGCCGGCGCTTCCCGCCGCGCCGCTCGTCTCGAGCAGGTCGAGGGCGACGGCGAGCTGCAGCAGCCAGATCGACTCGAGGTACGTGCTGAAGAACGGCCGCGTGGGCCCGAGCACGTTGTCGCGGTTGGGGTAGTCGAGGTACCGCTCGGCGTACGCGTCGAGGATGGCGAGCGAGAGCGCGGCGAGCACCGGCTCGCCGAGCAGGGCGTGCAGCACGGCGGCGCGGGCGGCGCGTTCGGCGAGCCAGAGCTGGTAGCCCATCACCCACCACAGGTCGTGCCGCTCACCGCGCCAGATCTCGCCGCACACCGGGCAGCGGTGCTGGCGCGGGCGCCATGGATCGAACGCGAGCGGCACCCCGTGTCGGGGACAGCGCCCGCCATCGCGGGTGAGCATGGCCTTCACGCGCGGCACCTCGACGCCGGCGTCGAGCAGCGGCTGGAGCTCGCGCCTGAGCGACGCGGCGAGCGGGGCGAGCGCGCCAGCGTCGCGGGCGACCTCGCGCCGGCGCGCGAGGAGCGCGTCATCGAGCAGCAGCGTCATCGCGCGGCCACGGCGGGGGCGCGGCGCGCCGTGGTCCACCGGGCGAGCGTGGCCAGCTCGCCACGCAGGTCCATGCGCACCCCCTCGAGACGTCGCGAGAGCCCCTGCACGCCGCGCGCGTGATACACCCACACCGCGGGCGCGGCGCTGGCCAGCGCGCGCTGCACCTCGAGCCACGCCTCGCGCGCCGGCGCGCCATCGGCGGCGCGTCTGGCGCGCCCGAGGAGCGAGTCGAGCCGCGGCGTGTGATAGCCGCCGTAGTCGAGCGCGCCCCCCGCCTGGCGCGAGTCGTACATCGCCGAGAGATACGAGAGCGAGAGATCCCCCGGGATCCCCGTGAACAGCGCGTCGAACCGCTTGGGGACCGCGCGCGCCTCGGCGAGGAAGGAGGCCATCTCGCGCTGCCGGATCGCGACGCGCACGCCGATGCGCGCGAGGTCGGACTGCAGGAGCTGCTCCACGGCGTTGCCGTCGCTCCCCACGGTGAGCAGCTCGAAGGAGAGCGGGCGCCCGTCGCGCGCGCGCCAACCATCGGCGCCGCGGCGCCACCCCGCCGCATCGAGCAGGGAGTCGGCGCGCGCCGTGTCGCGCGGCGCGGAGTCGGGGGCCGCCCAGGGGTGGTCGGGGGGCACCGGTCCGGCGGCCGGCGTGGCGAAGCCGGCCAGCGCCGCGGTCACGATGCGCCGCCGATCGAGCGCGAGCCCGATCGCGCGGCGCACGCGCGCGTCGTCGAACGGCGGGCGCGTCACGTTGAAGACGATGCCGTACGAGATGAGCACCGGGTAGTCGAGCACGCGGAGCGATGGATCGCGCTCGGCGAGCGAGGCCATGCCGGGGGAGATCCCCGCCACGTCCAGCTCGCCGCTCACCAGCCCCGCGAACTTCGTGGCCGCTTCGTCCACGATCGCCACCACGAAGCGCCGCAGGTGGGGCGGCCCGCCGAGCGCGGCGGGGAAGGCGTCGTTGCGCTCGAACACCCAGCGTTGTCCGGCGCGGCGCTCCACGAACCGGAACGGACCGTTGCCCACCGGCGCCGTCCCGAACGCCGCGCGACGCATGTCGCGCCGCGGCACCCGCGCGAGCAGGTGCGCGGGGACGATCGGCAGCTCGCACAGGACGTCGGGAAAGCGCGGCTGGGGGTGCGCGAAGCGCAGCACCACGGTGGAGTCGTCCGGCGCATCCGCGGCGGACACGTCGGCCAGGTCGGCGTAGCGGGGGAAGCCGGTGTCCGGATCGCGCGCCGCATCGATGGTGAACACCACGTCGCGCGCGGTCGTCGGGACGCCGTCGTGCCAGCGGAGCCCGCCGGCGAGCGCGAAGGTGAGCGTGCGCCGGTCGTCCCCCCACCGCCAGGCGGTCGCGTAGTAGGGGGAGGGGCGGAGCGCCTCGTCGTAGCGGGCGAGCGTGACGAAGAGCGCGTAGCGCTGGATCTGGCGCGACAGCGGGTGGATGGTCACGAGCGGGTTCGCCGACTCGAGGTCGGCGCCGGAGGCGTAGACCACGGCGTCCGCCGGGCGCGACACGGCGCCGCACCCCGTGACCGCCACCATCGCGACGACGACGGCGGCGGCGCGGGCGGCGCGGGCGGCGCGGATGGTTGACGCGCGGCGACCACGTCGCATCATCACCCGATGCGTCTCCTCGTGCGCCGCGTGCTCGACGCGGTGGTGCTGTTCTGGATCGTCCTCACGCTCACCTTCGTGCTGTTGCGGGCCGCCCCTGGCGACCCGGCGGCGCTGCTGATCGCGCCCACGGCATCGGCGGCCGACGCGGCGCGCGAGCGCGCCGAGCTCGGACTCGACCGCCCGCTCGTGGTGCAATATGCGCACTGGGCGGCCGGTGTGCTCGGCGGCGATCTCGGGGAGAGCTTCGCCGAGCGCCGGCCGGTGACGGCGCTGCTCGCTCGCGCGCTCCCCATCTCGCTCGGCCTCGGCGCGGCATCGCTGGCGCTCACCTTCATCATCGGGATCGCCGTGGGGATGGCTCAGGCGGCACGCCGGGGCACCCGGACGGACACGGCGCTCACGGTGCTCACCACGTCGGTGTACGCGGCGCCCAGCTACTGGCTCGCGCTCGCGCTCGTGGCCGTGTTCACGTACGGCGCGGCGCGGTGGGCATTCCCGGGATGGCTGCGCCTCCCCGCCTTCGGCGTGCGCGATCCGGCGGGGAGCGCCGCCGGCGGGGGCGCGCTGGCCGACGTGACGCGCCACGCGATCCTCCCCGTGCTCACGCTGGCGGCGATCGGGGCGGCGGGGATCGCGCGGTACACCCGCTCGATCGTGGCGGACCTTCTCGGGATGGAGTTCGTGCGGACGGCACGCGCCAAGGGGGCGTCGCGTCGCGCCGTGTACGCGCGGCACGTCCTCGCCAACGCGCTCCCGCCCCTCGTCGTGCTGTTCGCCCTGGCGCTTCCCGGCGTGCTCGCCGGCTCGGTGTTCGTGGAGACGGTGTTCGCCTGGCCCGGGATGGGGCGGCTCATGGTGGACGCCATCCGTGCGCGCGACTATCCAGTGGTGATGGGGGCGACGGCGGTCTACGCGGCGCTCGTGATCGCGGCCAACCTCGCGGGCGATCTGCTCCTCCCCGTGCTCGACCCGCGCCGGCGCTCGTGATCCCCGCCCTCCCGAGCGCGTGGCGGACGCGCATCGCCCTGGGGATCCTCGTCGCGCTCGTCATCGGCGCGGCGGTCGTTCCCGCGCTCGCCCCCACCGATCCGCGCGCGATCGGGGACGTGATCGGGCTGCGGCTCCTTCCCCCCCTCACCATCGACGGCGCGGGACACTTTCATCTGCTCGGCACCGACCGCTTCGGCCGCGACCTGTTCGCGCGCATGATGCTCGCCGCGCGCGTTTCGCTGCTCGTGGGCGCGCTCGGCTCGCTCCTCGCCGGCGCGGTGGGGATCGGCGTGGGCGCGGTGGCGGCCTGGGTGGGCGGCGCCATCGACCGCGCGGCGATGGCGCTGGGCGACGCCCTGCTCGCGATCCCGCGCCTCGTGCTGCTGCTGGTGTGCGCGGCGCTCTGGCGCCCCGGCGCGACGATGGTCGTCGCGGTGCTCATGGCCACGGGCTGGATGGGAGTGGCGCGGCTGGTGCGCGCGGACGTCCTCGGCGTGCGCGGACAGCCCTACGTGGAGGCCGCGCGCGCGCTCGGCGCGCCGAGCGCGCGCCTGCTCTGGCGTCACGTGCTCCCCAACGCGCTCGGGTCGGCCGTGGTGGCGATCACGCTCGGCGTGGGGAGCGCCATCCTGCTGGAGAGCGGGCTCTCCTTTCTCGGCCTCGGGATCCAGCCGCCGCAGCCGAGCTGGGGGAACATGATCGCCGACGGGCGCGACGCGATCGTCGTCGCGCCGTGGGTGGCGCTCGCGCCGGGGCTCGCGCTCGTCGTCACCGTGCTCGCCTGCACGCTGCTCGGCGACGCGCTGCGCGACCGGCTGGCCGGCGAGCCGTTGACGGAGACGATGCGGGGGCGCGCGTAGCGCGGTCAGCGCACGAGCACGGTCACCACCGCGCGCGGCGCGGCGGCGAAGGGGATCGTCCCCCCCGCGACCACCAGCGGCTCCTGCGGCGTCTCGTCGAGGCGCGCGAGGCGCGCCTCGCTCACCCGCTGGCTCACGCGCGGGCCCACGCGCCACGCGCCCCGGACCTCGGTGTCGAGCAGGTTCACGCAGCGCAGCACCGTCCACGCGCCGTCCTCGCTCTCCTTGCACGCCGAGAGGGCGAGGCCCTCGCCATCGAGCTCGAGCCCCGCCGCCGCGGGCGGCACGTCGAGCGCGCTGCGGAGCGTGTCGCCGACCAGCGGGAGGAGCACGTCGTCCGCCGTGCGCTCGACGAGCGCGATCGTGCTCGCATCGCGGGGCCCGTGCGGGAGCAGGGCGAAGCGCGCCTCGAACGGCCCGCGCGCCTGCGCGCCGGGCACGGGGGCCGGCCACCCGGCGTGCCCCGGACGCTCCGGCAGGTCGGCGCGCGACAGCTCGCCCACGGCGCGCACGAGGGTGATGGCCACGTCGCCGGTGGGAGTGGCCTCGTACTCGGCGAGGCCATCGGAGAACACCGTCACCCCGCGCGCGGACGACGCCAGCGTCACCCAGCGCGCGAGCGGCGCGGTGGCCGGCTGGAGCTCGGCGTCGTCCACCGGCGCGCCCGGTCGCGCGCGCCGCACCGGGCCGAACGCGGCGTCGGCCCACACCTCGGCGTTCGGGATCCCGGTGGCGAAGACCACGCGCAGCCGGTGGTCCCGCGCCTCGTTCTCCCCCCACACGCGCACGCGCACGAACGAGGCGCCCGCGTCCAGAGCGAACGCGGCGTGCACGACGAGCGCCGCGGTGCTCGCGCTGCGTCGTTCCCGCGTGCTCGCGGTCGGCACCTCCAGCCACCAGGCGGCACGGAGCTCACCGCGCAGCGGTCCCCGGTGCACCACCCGCGGGCCGAGGATCGCCGTGGGGTGCACGACCGGATCGCGCGGCGAGTGCGTGTACAGGTCGCCGACGTCGCCCACGTCCTCGAACCCGATCACGGACTCCATGGCCATCAGCCCATCGCGGGTCGCCAGGCGCACGACGCCCGCGGCCGAGATGGAGAGCCGCAGCGCCTCGTTCTCGATCCAGTGCTCGCCGACACGAACGGCGTCCGGCGCGCCGTCCGCCGCGCCGGGCTCGCGGGAGATGGGGAGCGCGGCGATCCCGTACCCCGGCACCGGCGGCACCCACGCGACCACGCGCGCGACGTCGACCAGGTCGTCGTCCGGGTAGTGCAGCGGCGACTCCACGCGGTCGTGGCGCGGGGCATCGTGCAGCACCTGCAGCGGCACGCGCGCGCCGAGCCCGATGGGCGCCGGTGACGGCTCCGGCCACGCCGCGGCGTGGCCGGAGCCCGGCCCCACGCGCACGTGCCGGCGAAAGCGCGCGACGTCCAGCTCGGCGATGCCGCCGCGGGGGCGCGCGGCGCGATTGCGCACGAGGACGACGGGCGACCACTCGTGCGCGTGCTCTCTCGCCCGCGCGCGGTCGTGTCCGACGAGATCGAGGATGGCGTCGTCGCGCAGCCCCTCCCCCTGTGCCTGGGCGTCGTCGAGGCGCTGGTCCATGGCGCGCGCCACCGCATCCACGGACGTGCCGCAGAGCGTGTCGTGCGGGTGGGCGAGGAGGAGCGTGGTCCACGCGGCGCGTCCGAGCGCTCGACGCGACGGCGCGCCGGCGCGCGCGGCGAGCGCGCACCACGGCTCGGCATCGCGCACGAGCATCCGCTCCACGCGCGCGTTGCGCCGCTTCTGCGCCGCGCGCGTGCCGAACGTGCCCTGGAGCGACCACGCGTAGCCCGACGAGTCGCGCAGCTCGCCGCAGACCTCCGGGAGCGTCGCGCCGCGCGCGCGCGCGCCGAGCTCGCGGGCGAACACGCGCAGCGACGCGCGGCGCACCTCGTCGGGGCGGGCGGCGCGAGCGAGCGCCTCCAGCGCGCGGTCGAGATCCGGCTGCCGGGCGTGGTGATCGGCGCCGTTGAGCAGGAGCGCCATCCCGAGCGCCGCGCGCGGCGCGAGCACGTCGCGCACGCGGCGCCACCGGTCGGCCGCGCGCTCGTCCGCGGGGAGGCTCGCGCCGAACTCGTACCCATCCGGGGGGAGATGATAGAGCAGCGCCTCGGCGCCATCCGCGGCGCGCCAGCGCGCCACGTCACCGGCGGGCCAGTGCGGGCCGCCGTAGCCGCGCCAGAGCACGATGAGCGGGAGCCCGAACCCGGCGGCGATGGTCGGCAGCGCGGCGGGGTGGCCGAACGAATCGGGGCAATACAGCACCGGCGGCGGCTCGGCTCCGAGCGCGCGAAGCACCGCGCGCCCCACGAGCAGGTTGCGCACCAGCGCCTCGGCGGAGGGGATCAGCTCGTCCGCCAGCACGTACCAGGGGCCGGCCTCGAGCGCGCCGTCCTTCAGCCGCGTCGCGAGCGCCTCGCGACGCTCGGGGCGGACGGCGAGATAATCATCGAGCACGACGGCCTGGCCGTCGAGCAGGAAGCTGACGCCGGGCGGCGCGGGAGCGTCGAGCAGCTCGTCGACGAGCGCCACGAGGCGCTGCCGAAAGCGGGGGGCGGGGTGATACCACTCGCGATCCCAGTGGGTGTGCGACACCACCAGCACCGCGAGCGTGGTCGGAAGCGTGATCGTCATGATCGCGAGCGAGGAGCGGCAAAGGTGCGCCGCCGCCGCGTCGCGCGCAACCACGCCCACCGGCCGTGGGGGGCGGCCGTTCGCCGCCCCCCGAGAGTGTCGCTAGACCGCCGGCCGGCCGGTGACGAGGCGCCAGATGATCGCGATGATCGCGAGGACGAGCAGGATGTGAATGAGTCCGCCGCCCACGTGCAGCACCACGAAGCCGAGCAGCCAGAGGATGAACAGGATTACCGCTATCGTCCACAACATGATTGGCTCCGCGAGAAGGTTCACGTCTTCAACCCAGGTCCCGCGAAACGCAACTCGCGTACCACGCACAGCCGTCGTGTAGGCGGAACAACGACTTACGGGCCGTAGCGCCCCCGTGCGGCGGCCGGCCCGCAACGCCGGTGCCAGCGGTTGACCCGCGCGCCGCTGCTGCCGATGTTCATGCATCCTCGCGGCATACCATCATTCGTTCGTGGAGCGACATGCACGAGATTCTCAGTCTGTGGCACCAGATGTCCGATCTCGAGGGACTCATCCGTTGGGGCGGCTACCTGGTGCTCACCGTCATCGTGTTCTCCGAGACGGGACTCCTCGTGGGCTTCTTTCTCCCGGGCGACTCGCTCCTCGTGACCGCGGGACTGCTCGCGTCACAGGGCTTTCTCAACGTGTACCTGATGGGGATCGTGCTGTCGGCCGCGGCCGTGGTGGGCGACTCGGTGGGGTACGCGATCGGCAGGGCGACCGGCCCACGCATCTTCACGCGCGAGGACTCGCTCTTCTTCAACAAGAAACATCTCTACCGTGCCCACGCGTTCTACGAGAAACACGGGGGCAAGACGATCGTGCTTGCGCGATTCATGCCGATCATCCGGACGTTTGCGCCGGTGGTCGCGGGAGTCGCGGAGATGCGGTACCGGCAGTTCGTGGTGTACAACGTCGCCGGCGGCATCGCCTGGGTCTGGGGGATGCTCTTCACCGGTTACGTGCTGGGCCGCTACATCCCAGGCATCGACAAGCACATCGACCTGGTCATCGTGGCGGTGATCTTCCTTTCGATCCTGCCGGGCATGATCGGCTGGCTGCGACAGCGCCGCAGCCCCACGCCGTCCCCGGACGGAACCGCGCCGTGACGGCGCGAACGCACACTCCGGAGGCATGACATGGCATTCACACTTCCGCCGCTGTCGTACGACTATTCCGCGCTGGAACCGCACATCGACGCGCGGACGATGGAGATTCACCACACCAAGCACCACCAGGGGTACGTCAACAACCTGAACGCGGCGATCGAGAAGGCGCCGGAGCTGTCGGGGAAGAGCCTGGACGAGCTGATCGCGAACCTGAACGCCGTGCCGGAGAGCGTCCGCACCGCCGTGCGGAACAACGGCGGCGGGCACTGGAATCACTCGATGTTCTGGGTGATCATGGCGCCGAACACGGGCGGGGAGCCCACGGGAGCGCTCGCCGACGCGATCAAGAAGTCGTTCGGCGACTTCGCGAAGTTCAGGGAGCAGTTCAACGCCGCCGCTGGCGCGCGGTTCGGCTCCGGGTGGGCCTGGGTGATCGCGGCGCCGAACGGCAGCCTGACGATCGAGAGCACGCCGAACCAGGACAACCCGCTCATGAATGGCCGTCACGCCATCATGGGCGTGGACGTGTGGGAGCACGCCTACTACCTGAAGTACCAGAACCGCCGGGCCGACTACGTGTCGGCGTGGTGGAACGTCGTGAACTGGCCGGAGATCGCAAAGCGCTACGAGAGCCGTCCCGGCAAGTAGCTCATCGCGCGTGGGACGAAGGGCGGGCGCGCGCCCGCCCTTCCCCGCGCACCGCCCACCGTCCGCTCACCCCTCGCGGTCCGACCCGGCCCCGGCCACGAGGTCGTCGATTCCACCGTCGCCGGGCCGGTCGCGCAGCCCAGGCACCCGCACCGCCCCTCTCGTGAGCGCGCCGAGAATTGGCGGTGTCACCAGCGTGCTCGCCATCACCATGACGGCGATCGCGCTGAACAAGCTCACGTCCAGGACGCCCGACGTCAGCCCCATCTGCGCGAAGATCAGACCCACTTCGCCGCGCGGGATCATCGCCACGCCGATGAGCGACTTGCGCCCCCGGAACCACCACGGCGCGAAGCCGGCGGCGTACTTCCCTCCCAGCGCCACCACGATCAGCGCCGCGGCGATGAGCGCGACGTGTCCGTCGGCCAGCGTGCGCACGTCCACCGCGGCGCCGACGGCGGCGAAGAAGATCGGCACGAAGAAGTGCCCGAGCGTGGCGACCCGCCGCTCGATCTCCTGGCGCTGTGGCGTGCGGTGGAGCACGAGACCGGCCGCGAACGCCCCGATGATCGGCGCCGAGTGCGACACGGCGGCGAGCCACGCCAGAGCGAACGCGAAGGCCACGGCGAGAATGCCGAGCGCGCCCGTGGTCTCCACCTGCTCGATGACGTGGAACAGCGGCGGCACGAGCCGGCTGCCGATGAGCAGCGCGGCGACGATGAAGCCGATCGACACGATCGCGTTGAGCGCCACGCTTCCCGTGGACACCGCCTCGCCGGCCACGAGCGCGCTCACCACCGACAGGATGATCAGCCCCACGACGTCGTCGAGCACGGCCGCGCCGAGCACGACCTGCCCCTCGCGCGTCTCGAGCTGCCCCAGGTCCGACAGCACGCGCGCCGAGATGCCGATCGATGTGGCCGTGAGCGAGGCGCCGCAGACGATGGCCGGGAGCACCCCGAGCCCGAGCAGGTGCCCCACGAGGTAGCCGAGGACGAAGGGGATGAAGACTCCGACGAGCCCCACCACCGTGGCCGCGCTCCCGACGCCGATCAGCTCGCGAAGGTCCGTGTGCAGGCCGATCTCGAACAGCAGGATGAGGACGCCGAGCTCCGAGAGCGCGTGGATGACGGGATCGTGGGGATTCAGGATCCCGAAGAGCGAGACGCCGAGCAGCACGCCGGCGATGAGCTCCCCGAGCACCGCCGGCTGCCCCGCGCGCTGCGCCCCCTCGCCGAGCAGCTTCGTGGCGAGGAGCACGGCGACGAGGGTGGCGAGGAGGTGAGTCATGAACGGCGTGGGACGCGGGACGCGGGACGCGGGGCGCGGGAGAATGGAGACTGAGCGACGAGGGCCGGCAACTGCCGGCCCTCGTCGCATTCCACGGTGACGCGCCCCGCGCCGTTCGCGCCCCGCGCCCCGCGCCCCGCGCCGTTCACCGCCCCGCCCCCTCCCCTTCCAGATACGTGTACCCCTCCAACCCGGCCACGTAGTCGGCGATGAAGGCGTTGGCTTCCTGGCGGGTGAGGTTCTTGGCCGCGCTCACCTTGCGGCGGAACATCGTGAGGAGGTCGGAGGCCCGGAACTGCACGTAGTTGAGCACCTCGGTCACGGTGTCGCCGTGCACGAGATCGCTCACCTCGTAGCCGCTGGGAGAGAGCCGTACGTGCACCGCGTTCGTGTCGCCGAACAGGTTGTGCAGGTCGCCCAGGATCTCCTGGTAGGCCCCCGTGAGAAAGATGCCGAGGATGTACGGCTCCCCCTCGTGGTACGGGTGCAGCTCCAGGCTCGGCCGCCCGTGCTTGCCGCCGGGGAAGCGGTCGATCTTCCCATCCGAGTCGCACGTGATGTCCTGCAGCGTGCCGCGGCGCACCGGCTCCTCGTCGAGCCGGTGGATGGGCATGATCGGGAAGAGCTGGTCGATCGCCCAGCTGTCGGGGAGCGACTGGAAGACGCTGAAGTTGCAGAAGTAGCGGTCGATGAGCTGCGCCTCGAGGTCCTCGATGATGTCCGAGTACTCCTCGCGGTCGCGCTGCGCGATGCGCGCGCAGGCGTTGAGGGTGGCGTGATAGAGCTGCTCGGCGAGCGCCCGCCCGCGCAGCGAGAGCACGCCGCTGTTGAACAGCGCCTGCGCCCGCTCCTTGGCGAACGTCGCATCGTGGTACACCTCGCGCACCGAGCGCGTGCTGACGGTCTCGTACCCCTCCTTCAGCTCGTGCAGCACCGCGTGGTCGTCCTCGGTGAGCTCCGGCACCGGTACGTCCTGCTGCGACTCCACATCGATCACGTCGAGGAGGAGGAGCGCGTGGTGCGCGGTGAGCGCACGCCCCGACTCGGAGATGATGTGCGGCATCGGGAGGTTGGCCTCCCGGCACGCCTCGGCCAGGGTGTAGATGATGTCGTTGGCGTACTCCTGCACGGAGTAGTTCACGCTCGCCGCAAACGTGGACCCCGAGCCGTCGTAGTCGATCCCGAGCCCGCCCCCCACGTCCACGTGCGTGATGTTCACCCCCGCGTCGTGCAGCTCGGCGTAGAAGCGCGCCACCTCCTGCAGCCCCGACTTGATGTAGCGGATGTCGGTGATCTGGGAGCCGAGATGGAAGTGGATCAGCCGGAGCACGTCGAGGCGCCCCGCGCCCTGCAGCTTGTCGATCACCTTCACCAGCTCGCCGGCGCTGAGCCCGAACTTCGACTTCTCCCCACCGCTCTCCGCCCACCGGCCGAACCCCTCGGAGGCGAGCTTGATGCGCACGCCCGCGGTGGGCTGCACCTGCATCTCGTCCGCCACGCGCAGCAGCACGTCCAGCTCGCTCACCTGCTCGATGACGATGAACACCTGGTGGCCGAGCTTCTGCCCCATGAGGGCGAGGCGCATGTACTCCTCGTCCTTGTAGCCGTTGCAGACGATGATGTGACTCGCCGACTCGCTGAGCGCGAGCACCGCCTGCAGCTCCGGCTTGCTCCCGCACTCGAGCCCCACCCCGGCCGCCGCGCCGAACTGCACGATCTCCTCCACGACGTGCCGCTGCTGGTTCACCTTGATCGGATAGACCAGCGTGTACTCCCCGCCGTAGTCGAACTCCTTGATCGCCCGCCGGAAACGCTGGGTCAACGTCTCGATCCGGGAGCGGAGAATGTCGGAGAAGCGCAGGAGCAGGGGGAGGCCGATCCCCTGCTCCGCGAGATCCATCGCGAGCTCGTAGAGGTCGAGCTCGCGCTCGGGGCGTGCCTTGTCCGGGCGGACGACCACGTGCCCCTTCGCGTTCACATCGAAGAAGCCGATCCCCCACCCTTCCACGTTGTAGAGGGCGCGGGAATCCTCGATCGTCCACTCGGAAGCGGGCGGAACGGGCACGGGTTCAGCGACTCGAGTAGCCATAGTGCGCGAATTCTAGAAGGTCACCACGGCCACGTATAGTGCGCCGCGGCACCGTTACGGAAAGAGCCGGCGCACGCGCCACTGCTCGCCGGCGCGCTCGTACACCAACCGCTCGTGCAGCCGGTACGCGCGGCTCCGCCAGAACTCGATGCGCTCGGGCCGGATGCGGAAGCCGGACCAGTGGGGGGGGCGCGGCACCGGCCCCCCATCGAAGCGGGCCTCCACCTCGCGCACGCGGGCGTCGAGCTCCTCGTCGCTGGCCAGCGTCTCGCTCTGACGCGACGCCCACGCCCCGATCTGGCTCGCCCGCGCGCGCGTGGCGAAGTACGCGTCGGCCTCCGCCGGCGCCACCGGCGAGGCGATCCCCTCCACGCGCACCTGGCGCTCGAGCGGTTGCCAGTGAAAGCAGAGCGCCGCCTTCGGGTGCGCGAGCAGCTCGCGCCCTTTGCGGCTCTCGAAGTTGGTGTAGAACACGAAGCCGCGCTCATCGACGTCCTTGAGGAGCACGATGCGGACCGACGGCTGCCCATCGGCGCCGACGGTTCCGAGCGCCATGGCCGTGGGCTCCGGGAGGCGCGAGGGGTCCACGCGCCGGGCTTCGTCGAGCAGGGTGTTGAAGAAGGCGATGGGGTCGGCGGGAGGCGCCGCGATCGTCGACACGTCAGTTGTCGCCATCGAGCAGGCCGCCGAGCATGCCGAGCACGCTCCCTTCCTCCTTGCGGTGGCCGCCGGCGCGCGGGGCCGCGGCGATGATGCGGTCGGCCAGGCGGGAGAACGGCAGCGTCTGCAGCACCACGCGCCCCGGTCCGGTGAGCCGTGCGAAGAAGAGCCCCTCGCCACCGAACAGCGCCGTCTTGATCCCCGGCACCATCTGGATGTCGTACTGCACCGACGGCTGCATGGCCACGAGGCAGCCGGTGTCCACGCGAAGCGACTCGCCGGCGGCGAGGTCCACCGTGTGGAGCGTGCCGCTCGCGTGCAGGAAGCACAGCCCATCACCCTGGAGCTTCTGCAGGATGAATCCCTCCCCGCCGAAGAACCCGGCGCCGATGCGCCGGGTGAACGCGATGCTCACGTCGATCCCCCGCGCGCCGCACAGGAAGGAGTCCTTCTGGCAGATGAGCGTGCCGCCCCACCCGGTGAGATCCACCGGGAGCACCTTCCCCGGATACGGAGAGGAGAAGGCCACGTCACGACGTCGGGGAGCCTCGTTGGCGAACAGGGTGACGAAGAACGAGTCGCCGGAGAGGATGCGCTTCCCACCCGCGAGCAGCTTGCCGACGATCCCCGTCTGGCGCCCCGTGGCATCGAGCGTCGTGGCCATGCTGATGCCGTCCTGCATGAACATCATGGCTCCCGCCTCCGCCACCACCGCCTCCCCCGGGTCGAGCGTGATGATCACCGCCTGCAGGTCGTCGCCGATGACTCGATAGTCGATCTGATCCGCCATCCTCGCTCCTCGTCCGCCGAGCGGACCGCTGGTCGTCGTCCGTGGCCGGCGCTCGAATCGCGCCGCTCGCGAAGTATCTCCGCGCGTGCCCTCCCACGCCAGGGCCGCGCGGCGCGCCACCGGGGGATGCGCGGTGGGGCGGCGCCCCACCCGGGTGCGCCGCCCCACGTTCGGTCGATGCGCGCGACTCGTCAGGGCGTGATGCCGCGCTGCCTCAGCTCCTGGATCGCGTCGGCATACCCCTGCCTCGCCGCCTTGCGGAACCAGCTCACCGCCGTCTGCTCATCGCGCTCCACGCCGCGCCCGTTCGCGTACATGAAGCCGAGGTTGTACTGCGCCTGCGCGTCGCCCTGATCCGCCGCCTTGCGGAACCACCTCACGGCCTGCTCGTCGTCGCGACTCACTCCCCGCCCGTTCCCGTACAGCCACCCCAGGTAGTTCTGCGCTCGCGCGTTCCCCTGCTGAGCGGACTTGGTGTACCAGGTGACCGCTTCGTCCGAGCTCCTGCCAACGCCGGTCCCGTTCTCGTACGCCCTCGCGAGCTGGAGCTGCGCCTCGGCATCGCCGAGCAGCGCGCCCTTGCGGAACCAGCCCACCGCCTCCGCCGGATCCTTGGGCACGCCGCGTCCCGACATGTACATGGTGCCGAGCTGGTACGCCGCATCGCGGCTCCCCGCGTCGGCCGCCTTGCGGAACCAGTTGGCGGCCTGCGCGCCATCGCGCGAGACGCCGAGCCCCTGATCGTACATCGCGCCGAGGTTGCGCTCCGCCGCCACGTTCCCCGCCTCCGCCTCGCGCTGGCAGGCGGCGAGCGCGGCGTCCCACCGCTTGGCATCGTAGGCGCTGGCGCAGGAGGGAGCGGCGGGCGCGCCGGCGGCCGGCGTGTCGGGAGCCTGGGCTCGCTGCACCGGTTCCGCGCGCGTGCGGCGGGGCCCCGCCGGCGCCGCCGGCGCCGCCGGCGCCGCCGCTCGCTCAGTCGTCCGAGGAGCCGATGCGGTGCGGACCGGGGCGAGCGCTGGGGTCCAGAGGAGCGTCTGCCCGGCGCCGAGCGACACCTCCTCGGAGACGCTCACGTAGCCCGGTGCGCTCACCGCCAGCACGTGGGGGCCCGCGGCGAGGGCGAGCGCGGCACCGCCTGGCACGGGCACGCCATCTATGGTGGCGCGCGCGCCACGCGGCAGGGTGGCCGCGACCTGGATGCGACCGGAGTCCGCCGTGGTCGCCGGCCGGGACGCGGCGGCGTGCATCACCGGCTCCCCCACCACGTCCGATGCGCCGGGAATGACGCGCGCCTGTGTGCCGTCGGGGGAGGTGCGGACGCGCACGAACACGGCGAGCGCGATCGCGCCGATCACCACGGCGGCGATGGCGCCCAGCACCCACTCTGGCGTCTTCTTCGGGGGACGGGGGGGGAGCACCTCGTCGCGCGGCGCCTCCTCCTGGGGGAGCAGCACCTCCTGCGGGGTGGCGCGCGCCGCCGAGGGCTGCGCCCGGATCGGCTGCACGTCGACGCCGGTGGGCGTGGTGCCCGTCTCGGCCCCTGCGTCGGCCCCGTTGGTGGGGCGCGCCGCACGCATCACCTCGGTGGGAGAGCTGTACGTCGCGCCCATCGACGCGACGAGCGGCTTCATCACCCTGGTGACACCCAGCGAGTACGACTCGCTCCCATCGTCGGCCGGCGCCGCGTCCTTCTGCAGACGCAGGGCGACGATCCGGCCGGTGCTCGCATCGCGCGCGAAGTAGACGACCCCCGCACCCTCGGCGCGAGGCATCTCGCCCAGGATCTCGTACTCGCCCTGGGCCGCGCCGCGCACCGCCTCGAGCAGCTCCTCGCGCGAGCGCGCGGGCTCCGTCGCTCGCGTCCCGGACACGTCGCTCCCACACTGCGCGCAGAACCGCCCCCACCCCAAGAGGGGCGCGCCGCATCTCGGACACGTGCCTCCCATGGATGGGATGCTCGCATCCAGCTCGCGCACCACCGTGAGGGCGTACCCTTCGGAGTCGGGCTCGAGGCGGAGGGCGACGAGGGTGGCGGTGGCCAGATCCCGGGCGAGGTAGATCACGATCCCTCCCCCCCCGCGCCCCATCTCCCCGAGAATGTCGTACTGGCCCGCGGCGGCCTCCCTCACCGCGCGGAGCAACTCGTCATCGGCGCCGGCGCCCCCGGGACGGCCGGCCATCACCCGGGTGCTACCGGTCGGTTGCAGCATCTGCGCTCCCACGAATGGCTCTCATTCCCGGTACACTACGATCGTGAGGCGTCGATGGAAAGAGCGAATCACCGACGTGGGAGGGAGCGCGGCGGGGAGACGCGGCTGTCGGGACACGGCTGTCGGGACACGGCTGTCCGCTCTCCGCTCTCGGCTCTCGGCTCTCGGCTCGTGCACACGCCGAGGGCTCTCTACGCTGGGCCGTAGCCGAGAGCCGATGGCCGAGAGCCGAGAGCCGATGACCGATCGCCGCGCATTTCCGAGCGTCGAGACTCGATCCTTCTATCTCGGCTTCCCGTCGTCGAACGTCGGCGGCTTCACCGTGATGGCACGCGCGAGCGAGTCGGCCCGCGCGCGGGCGCTCGCGTTCAGCTTGTTCGCCACGCGATCGACGTTGATGGTCGGAAGGGGGGGAGGCTCGTCCGCCGATTCGGCCTCCTGGCCGGCGGGCTCGCGACGCGAGCTCTCCGCGCGCGCGGAGATCGAGTCCGCGCCGCGTCGCGCGGCGAGGGTGGCTGCGCGCTCCGGGGTGGGGGTCGCGCCGGCCGGAGCGCTCAGCGGCTTGCCGTCGCCCGCGCTCTCCCCGGCGCTCTCCCCCGCGCTCTCGCGCGTGGTGGGCTGGGCGGGCTTCGCCTCGGCGGTGCGCACCGCGCCGACCGCGGCACCGGCGTCGTGCACGATGTTCTCCAGACCGCCCCCCCTCCGGCCACCGCGAACGATCCATGCGGCGCCACCCACTCCCACGATCAGGGCGGCCGCCACGGCCACCTTGAGCCACGGACGCCGCGGCTCGCGCGGCCAATCCCGCATCACCGATCGGGGAGCGAGGCGCTCGGACCGCGGCTCCGCGACGCCGCCAGCGCGCGGCGATGATTCCCGCGCGGGGTCCGGCTCTGGCGCCCGGGCCCGCGGCGCCTCGCCGCTCGGCCGTCCGCTCGGCCGTCCGCTCGGCCGTTCGCTCGGGCGCTCGCTTGGGCGTTCGCTCGGGCGTTCGCTCGGGCGCGGCGCTGGACGCTCGGCCGCCGAGGGAACGAGCTCCCGCTCGACCTGCAGCGGTGGTGGGGTTGGAAGGGGACGGCGCAGCGCCGGGGAGGTCGGCGGCTCGATCCACGGGAGGGAATCGGACTTCGCCGCCGCGGCCGGGGGCGCGTCGGCCGGGCGCACCGGCGTCGGTGCCGCGGGCCTCGGAGCGGGTGGTGCGGCGCGCGGTGCTGGAGGCGCCGGAACGGTGGGGATCGCGGAAGGCACGATCGCCAGGGGAGGAGCTGGAGGCGCGGCCGGGACCGAGGGCGCGGCGGGAGGCAGGGGCGTGGACGCGACGGACGCGACGGCCGCGGGAGTGGGCGACGTGCCGCCCCCCCCGCTCCGCATCGCCTGCGCGCGATCGCGCAGCGACCGAGCCTCGGTCACGTTGCCGCTCGCCGCGACGATGTCGGCCAGCGTCTCGAGGCTCGTGGCCACCGCGGGATCACCGTTGGGGTGGATCCGCTCGCGGATGGCGAGCGCCCGCCGGGCGAGCAGCTCCGCGTCGCCGTGCGCCCCGGCGGTGGAGCGCACCTTCGCCAGGCTGGTGAGGATCGCCGCGACTTCGGGGTGGTCGGGGCCCACCGCCGCCTGCTTGATCGAGAGCAGCCGGGTGAGCAGCGGCGCCGCGGCGGCGCCATCGTTCCGGCGAAAGTAGAGACGCGCCAGGTTGTTGAGCGGGACGGCGAGGTCGGCGTGATCGCGCCCCAACTGCGCCTCGCTGATCTCGAGCGCGCGACGGAAGAGCGGCTCGGCCTGGTCCAGCTCCCCGCGCGTGTAGTGCAGGGCGGCGAGGTTGTTGATCGCCTGGACGAGGCTGAAGTGCTCGGGTCCCAGCACTCGCTCACGGACGGTCAGCGAGCGGCGGAAGAGCGCCTCGGCCTGCGCGTAGTCCTTCTGCCGGAACTTCAGTTGCCCGAGGTTGCTCAGGCTCGAGGCCAGGCGTACGTTGTCCGCTCCGAGAAGCGTGGCTTCCCGGATGGCGGCGATGAAGGCTTCCTCGGCCCTGGCGTAATCGCCCTGGCCGAAGTAGCGTCGCCCGGCTTCGTTGTGACTTTCCCAGCGCGTCTCGACGGTGTCGGTCATCCCGGCTCCTCCCACTATGGATGACGCGGGGAAGTGTCCGGCTGTAACGCGGTTGCACCCGCTCGCGTCACGCTGCGGGTGAGATCCCCCTTCATCTCCCCGAATCCAGTTGCCGATCCGGCGTCGCCGGAAAGGCGCAAGTCGTACTTCTACTTCAGGATGCATGCTGCCTGATAATCTGCTTTCGCAGGTCGCGCGGGAGCTGGGGCTCGCCCCGCGCCAGGTCGTCGACACGCTCGCGCTGTTCGAGGCGGGCAACACCCTCCCGTTCATCGCGCGCTACCGAAAGGAGGTGACGGGTGGGCTCGACGAGGTTCAGCTGCGCGACGTGCGGGACCGCGCGGCGTACCTGTCGGAGCTGGAGGAGCGCCGCGCCGCGGTGCTCGCGTCGATCGCCGAGCAGGGCAAGCTGGACGACGTGCTTCGCGCGAAGATCATGGCCGCGGACACGAAGCAGGCGCTGGAGGACCTCTACCTCCCGTTCAAACCGAAGCGGCGGACGCGCGCGACGATCGCCAAGGAGCGCGGCCTGGAGCCCCTGGCGGAGCTGATCTGGGCCGGGGAGGTGACCGACAGCCAAGCGGAGGCCGCGGCGGCCTCCCACGTGAGCGAGGAGCTGGGCGTCCCCTCCCCCGCCGACGCGCTGCAGGGTGCGCGGGACATCCTCGCCGAGCGGATCGCCGAGGATGCGCGGCTGCGCGGCATGGTGCGCGACCTCACGCGAGCGAAGGGGGTGGTGCGGTCGCAGGCGGCGTTCGGAAAGGAGAAGGAGGTCTCGAAGTTCCAGGACTACTACGACTTCTCGCAGTCGTTCACGGAGATCCCCTCGCACCGCGTGCTGGCCATCCGCCGCGGCGAGGAGGAGGGCTTCCTGCTCTGGTCGATCGCCGGCCCCACGGAGGAGATCCTGGCGCTGCTCGAGCGGGAGCTGGTGGCGCAGCGGCGCGCCACGCGCGAGATGACGCTCGCCACGCACGATGCGCACAAGCGGCTCCTCGCCCCATCGATCGAGGTGGAGCTCCGGCTGGAGCTCAAGGCGCGGGCGGACGACGAGGCGATCGGCATCTTCGGCCGCAACCTGGAGCAACTCCTCCTCGCCGCGCCGGCGGGTGAGCGCATCGTCATCGGGCTCGACCCGGGATACCGCACGGGAGTGAAGACGGCGGTGGTGTCGCGCACGGGCGCGCTCCTGGACACCGACACGCTGTACCTGCATCAGCCGGATCGGTTCGCGGCCGACCTCGCCCGGCTCGTCCGCGCGCACCGGCCGGAGTTCATCGCGATCGGCAACGGCACGGCGTCGCGGGAGACGGAGGCGCTCGCGCGGTCGGTGGTGCGCGAGATCGACGATCCGCGCCCGCAGGTGGTGGTCGTCAACGAGGCGGGGGCATCCGTGTACTCGGCGTCCGACCTCGCGCGCGAGGAGCTCCCATCCCTCGACGTCGCCCTCCGCGGCGCGGTCTCCATCGCCCGCCGGCTGCAGGACCCGTTGGCGGAGCTGGTGAAGATCGACCCCAAGTCGATCGGCGTGGGGCAGTACCAGCACGACGTCAACCAGCCGCGCCTCAAGCGCCGGCTGGACGAAGTGGTGGAGAGCGCGGTGAACCGCGTGGGCGTGGAGGTGAACACGGCGTCGGTGCCGCTGCTCTCGTACGTCGCCGGGATCGGTCCCTCGCTCGCGCTCAACATCGTGCGCGCGCGCGACGAGCGCGGAGGGTTCCGCTCGCGCCGCGACCTGCTCGCCGTGCCGCGGCTGGGCGCGAAGGCGTTCGAGCAGTCGGCGGGCTTCCTGCGCATCCGCGGCGGTGCGCACCCGCTCGATGGCACCGCGGTGCACCCGGAGCGCTACGCGCTGGTCGAGCGCATGGCGGGCGACCTCGGCGTAGCCCCCGACGCGCTGTTCGCCAACGAGGAGCTGCTCGAGCGCGTCGACCTCTCCCGCTACGTCTCGGTGGACGTCGGCCTCCCCACCCTGCACGACATCGTGGCGGAGCTGCGCAAGCCGGGGCGCGACCCGCGCGACACGTTCGAAGCTCCCGCGTTCCGCGAGGACGTGCAGGAGCCGAAGGACCTCTCACCGGGGATGCGGCTCGAGGGGGTGGTCACGAACATCGTGGCGTTCGGCGCGTTCGTGGACATCGGCGTGCACCTGGACGGACTGGTGCACGTGTCGCAGCTCGCCGACCGCTACGTGGCCGACCCCAACATGGTGGTGAAGGTGGGGCAGCGCGTGAAGGTGACGGTGATGTCGGTGGACCTCGAGCGGCAGCGCATCGCGCTGTCCATGCGCTCGGAGCCGGGCGTGCGATCGGGCGCCCGACCGGACGCCCGACCGGACGAGCGCGCGCCGGGCGCGCCGAAGGGTGGCAAGCGGCGCGAGGCGGAGTCGAAGCCGCGCACGTTCCGCCCTGGCGAGGTCGCGCCGAACGGGATGCGGTTCAGATAGTAACGCGGGGCGCGGGGCGCGGGACGCGTGAACATGGAATGCGACACGGGGACCGGCTTTCGCCGGTCCCCGTGTCGCTCAGTCCCTATTCATACGCATCCCGCGCCCCGCACCCCGCACCCCGCGTCTCACAGCACGAACCGCTCCCCGCGCGACATCGCGAGCAGGCGCCGGGCGAAGTAGATGTGCGCCGCGATGAGCGCGAGCACGATCAGCCCCACGGCGACCCA
Organism: Gemmatimonadaceae bacterium; assembly: GCA_036378095.1. Taxonomy (GTDB): domain Bacteria; phylum Gemmatimonadota; class Gemmatimonadetes; order Gemmatimonadales; family Gemmatimonadaceae; genus JADGGM01. Next base: position 31,825 of record DASUXC010000023.1, read on the forward strand.
CGCCACGACGGCCTCGGTCATGTCGATCCCTCCGCCCACCGCGCCGGAGCGCGGCATCGTGAAGTACACGAGCAGGGCCCAGATGCCGGCCAGCACGGCGCACACGCCCAAGGCGCCGAACGCGGCCAGCTTCTCCAACTTCTCCACCGACAACATGCTCTCCTCCCGGTCACACGGTCACGTGTTCTCCTTGCTCGCGCCTGCACGACTCGTGCGCGGCGCGCTCACGGACGATAGGTGATGCTCAGGTAGGCGCGCGTCTCGTGCGCGAAGGGGCGGCTCAACGAATAGCCGATCCCGCCGAGCACGCGGACGCCGGGGAGCCGCACGGGCCAGAGCCCGTCGGTGTGGAACGCTCCCTCGACGCCCACCACATGGTGCCAGCGGCGCGGCGTGTCCCCCGCGCTGGCCGACCAGAAATAAGGGGAGAGGGGTGAACGCGGAAGGGTGACGCGCCAGAACGCCATGCTCCGCCCTCCCGCCACGCCCACGGGGAGCGCCGGCATGGCGACGCGCTGCGCGAGGAGCGATGGATCGAACAACGGGGGGCGCGACCCGCCGATCGTGAACTGCTCGAACGGATCGGCGCCGCTGCTCACGATCCCGTACCCGCCCTCGGCATCGATGTCGATGCGCGGCGTGCGGAGGGAGAGCGTTCCCGTCGCGATCCCGCGCGACCACCCATCCCCTGCCGTCCGCCCCGCGGCGCCGGCGAGTGAGATGCGCTCGATGATGGCCCAGGTGCGCGGGGTCTGTCGGAAGGCGCCGCGCCACTCGGCGAACGCCAGCGACCGTGCCGCGCCCGCTCGCGCCGGCCCGTCGATGCGCCCGGCCGAGCCGCCGACCGCGATGGCGTAGGCGCTCGTCAGGCGATCGATGTCCCACTCCAGCCGCGCGGCGCCTCCGGCGTAGTCGGCGTCCAGCGCGAGCGGGGTGGACACATCGCCGTGCTGCGCCGACGGGTGGTCCTCGACGTAGAAGCCCTCCGCGGAGAGCACGGGTGGCCACCCCCGCCACGCCGCGCCCGCCGAGGCGCCGCGCCACGTGCCCCGGTCGCCGTACATCCCCTGCGCCACCCAGGTGAGCCGCCCCACCGGGTCGAGCCCGGCGAGCATGGCGCCCACGCTCTTCCCCTCGGCTCCCCACACGAGCGACGGGAGGACGCGGTACGTGCGCGGACCGATTCCGTACGCACGCGACTCGGGGACCGCCCCGGCCGCGAACGGACCCGGCGGATCGGGCGGTACGCGCACGGCCGGCGCGAGCTCCGGGGAGAGCGCGAGCGTCGTGGTCCGCGTCACGGTGTCGGGCACCGCGTTCAGGTCGAGCCCCTTGGCGTGCAGCCGGAGGTAGTACACCACGCCGCCCGCCGAGTCGGGCTCGGGGGCGAGTGCGGCGCCGGTGACGAAGGTGAGCGCGCGCACCGCGCCGGTGCTCGCGTCCATCACCTCCACGTTGGGGATTCCTGTCGCATCGGAGACGAGCGCCAGCGCCCGACCGTCGGGAAAGAACGCGGGATCGTAGCGGTTGGCGCCGTCGTCCGGGCCGATGGGGCGCGGCGCCGAGGGCCCGGCGGCATCGAGGAGCGCGATGCGCCAGCATCCGCCACGCTGGAGCGCGACGGCGATCGTGCGGCCATCGGGGGAGACGCGCGGGCGGTCGTACACCACGCGGGGCGCGCCGTGGGCGAGCGTCGTCAGGCGCCCCGTGGCGAGGTCCACGCGTACGACGTCGCAGATCCCCTCCACACACCGGTCGGCCACCGCCCAGGTGCCATCCGGGGATGGATCGGCGTGCTGGATGCCGCCGCCATGCGTGATCCGCCGGACCGCCCCCGTGCGGCGATCCCAGATGAACAGGTCGGGGCGCACGGCGCCGTCCCCGCGCCCGGTGGAGCGGATCACGAGCAGGTGACGGCCATCGGGGAGGAAGCGCGGCTCGGTGTACGCGGCCCCTCCGGTGGGCCACAGGGTGGCCACGGGCTCGCGCGGCCGCGGCCGCCACTCGATGGCGGGCACGTCCTCGGGATCGAGCCGCCGCGCGCGCTCGCGCGCCCGCGCCGCCGCGGTGTCCACGGGGGGCTCGGCGGTGCGCCACACCACGACGCGCGTCGGCTCGTCGCGCGGCGAGAGCGTGAGCGCCACGAACCGTCCATCGCGGGAAACGGCGGGGCTGCCGGTGCGCCAGCTCAGCGCCTGCACCACGCGTCCCGCGCCCGAATCGGCCGCCGGCGCGATCGCCGAGCGAATCGCGCGCTCCACGTCGAGCGCGCGTCCGGTGAGCTCGGCGGTGAACCGCCCGTAGAGGTCCTGCGGCGCGCCCCCGTACACGCCGGCGAAGGCATCGTCGAACGGGCGGTCGCTCCGCGCGCTCATGCGGCGCCAGAGGTGCACGAGACTGGAGTCCCCCGCCCGATCGACGAGCCACTGCAGGTACGCCGAGCCCACGAGGTACGCCATCGAGCCCCCCTCGAACCGCGCATCGTGGCTCAACTGTCCGTACGTGGGGAGCTTCCCTTCGCGCGCCCACTCGCGCAGCACGGCCGCGCGCCACGCCGAGTGCGGCCGCCCCATCCCCGTGAGCTTCCCCTCCACGTACGTCGCGTACCCCTCGATCAGCCAGCGCGGGGACTTCACCGCGAGCGGGCCGAGCTTGGCGGGCGAGAAGCGCGTGAGCAAGCGCTGCAGCGGATTGCGCGATGGACGAGTGAGCTGCGCGATGTGGGTGAGCTCGTGCACGGCGAGCATCTCTCCCCACCCTCGGCTGTCGGCCACGCCGGACGCCGGCTCCGGCGGGGTGGGCCAGAAGAAGACCACCGGCTCGTCGAGCAGCGGAATCGCGAAGCCGTTGGGGACCGCGTACGGGTCCTCCACGATCACCGTGACCCGCCGATCCGGCGCGCTCCCGACGATGCGCGACACGTCGCGGTACACCGACTCGATGCGCGAGGCCAGGTCCCGCGTCCACGCCTCGGCGCCCGCCGGGTAGTAGATGTGGAAGTGCGGCGTCTCGATGGCCCGCCAGTCGAGCTCCGGAAAGGTGAGGCGGTCCGTCTGCGCGCGCGCCGCGGGAGCGGGCGCGGCGAGCGTGGCGAGCGAGAGCACGAACGGCAGCAGACGCGGGGGGAGGCGCATCGGGATGTTCGCGGGAAGGCGGCGTCGGGGACATCCCGAGGCGCGCGGAAAGATGCCAGTGGGGCGCGCGCCGGACAACGCGCCCGTTCTCCGAAGCGCCCGGCCATGCCATCTTGTAGGCAACCCGCGGTGGAGCGACCACATGATTGGCGACGCACTGCACGACGTGATGGGCACGATCCCGAACGGCGCGTGCCCCGTGGACGGGGTGGGAACGGCGGGACAGCCGGCGGAGTCGGCGTGGCGCGAGCTGGCGCGCGCCGGGTACCGCACCGTGGTGGACCTGCGCGCCGCCGACGAGCCGCGGGGGCACGACGAGCCGGCCGCCGTCGGGGCGGCGGGCCTGTCGTACGTGCCGCTTCCCGTGACCCAAGCCACCCTCGACGACGCGACGTTCGATCGCTTCCGCGAGATCGTGCGCGACCCGGCGCGCCGCCCGATCCTCGTGCACTGCGCCAGCTCGAACCGCGTGGGGGCGCTGCTCCTCCCGTACTTCGCGCTCGACGAGCACCGACCGCTCGCCGAGGCCGTGCCGCTCGCCCAGCGCTCCGGGCTCCGCAGCCCGGAGCTCGGCGCCATGGCCGTGGCCTACGCGCGCCGTCACGGCGCGCGATGAACTCCAGCCCTCCGTTCCATGTTCCTCAGGCGGTTCTACGACGACCAGCTCGCGCAGGCGAGCTACATGATCGGCTGCACCGACAGCGGCACCGCGGTGGTGGTGGATGCGAACCGTGATGCGGAGCAGTACGTCGCCGCGGCGGCCGCCGAACGAGTGCGCATCACCCACGTCACGGAGACGCACATCCACGCGGACTTCGTCTCCGGGAGCCTCGAGCTGGCGCGGGCCACCGGCGCGCGGCTGTATCTCTCCGACGAGGGCGCGCCGGACTGGCGCTACGCCTTCGCCGACCGGGAGGGCGCGGTCGCGCTGCGCGATGGCGCGACGCTCGAGGTGGGACGCGTGCGCCTGGACGCACTGCACACGCCCGGGCACACGCCGGAGCACCTGACCTTCCTGGTCACCGATACCGCCAGCGCCGACCAGCCGATGGGCGCCCTCACCGGCGACTTCGTGTTCGTGGGCGACGTCGGGCGCCCGGACCTGCTCGAGCGCGCGGCCGGGGTGGCCGGCACGATGGAAGCGGGCGCGCGGCAGCTCTTCCGGTCGCTCGCGCGGCTCGCCACGTACCCCGACTTCCTGCAGCTCTGGCCGGGGCACGGCTCGGGCTCGGCGTGCGGCAAGGCGCTCGGCGCGGTGCCCCAGACGACGCTCGGGTACGAGCGGCTCTTCAACTGGGCGTTCGCCGTGCCTGACGAGGACGAGTTCGTGCGGATGGTGCTCGCCGGGCAGCCGGAGCCGCCACGATACTTCGCGACGATGAAGCGCGTGAATCGCGACGGTCCGGCCGTGCTCGGGGGGGCGCGGCGCCCGGAGCGCCTGGCGGCGTCGCGCCTCGCCCCCGTCCTCGCCGACGGCGCGCTCGTGGTGGACACGCGGCACGCGGCGGACTTCGCGGCGGGGCACGTGCCGGGAACGATCAACGTGCCGCTCGACGCGTCGTTCACCACGTGGGCCGGCTGGCTCATCCCGTACGACCGCCCCGTGTACCTGATCGTCGACGAGGACGAGGATGGCGCGCGCACGGCGCGCGCGACGCGCGACCTCGCGATGATCGGCATCGACCACGTGGCCGGCCACTTCGGCGCGGATGCGATGACCGCCTGGAGCGCCGAGGGGCGTCCGCTCGAGCGCGTGCCGCAGATCACTCCCGCCGAGCTGCGCGAGCGCATGGCGCGCGGCGACGTGGCCGTGATCGACGTGCGGGGCCTGTCGGAGTGGGAGGCCGGCCACATCCCCGGCGCACGCCACGTCCCCCTCGGCCATCTCACCGACCGACTCGCCGAGCTGCCCGCCGGCGTCCCCCTGGTGATGCAGTGCAAGGGCGGCGGCCGCTCCGCGATCGCCGCCAGCCTCCTCCTCGCGCGGGGGAGGCGGGACGTCATGAATCTGGTCGGCGGGTACGAGGGGATGCTTCGGAATGGAGAGTAGATCGGTGGGGCGTGGCACACCCGCCGTTCGCCGTCCCACGCCCCATCATCCACGCTCCACTACCCGATCGCTCGCTTCTCGAAGCTCCTGATGGCGAACACCCAGAACACGGCGGAGATCGCGACGAGCGCGCCCATCACGACGGCGAGGCTCATGTGCGGGAGATCCGGCGTCAGCGCGCCCCGCATCCCTTCGGCGACGTACACGAGCGGGTTCACCAGCACCGCCCACTTCATCGCCGGCACCACGCCGAGCCCCTGCCACGGGTAGTAGGCGCACCCGAAGAAGATCATCGGCGCCACCACCACGCTGAACATCAGCCCCACCTGCTGCGGCTCGATCGCCGAGCCCATGAGCAGCCCGAGCATCGAGAAGGCGGTACTCCCGAGAATCGTCACCGCCAGCACGGCGGCGATGTGCGCGCCCGACAGCGCATCGATCGGCCCCATGATCAGCCGGGCCATGGGGAGCACGAACACCCCCGCCACGAGCCCCTGGATCACTCCGAGCACGATCTTCTCCAGCGCGATGACGCGCAGCGGCACGGGGGCGAGCAGCCGGTCCTCGATCTCCCGCGTCCAGCCGAAGTCCTGCACCATCGGCAGCGCCACCGACTGCACGCTGGAGAGGGCGAGGCTCACCGCGATGATGCCCGGGAGGAGCGCCGCGCCGTATCCCCGCCCCACGAAGCCCATGCGCGGAAGCAGGTAGCCGAACACGACGATGAAGAGCAGCGGCTGCAGCGTCGTGCGCACGAGGAAGTACGGAAGCTCCCGCCGCGCCACCACGACATCGCGGGCGAGGAGGGCGCCGAACACGCGCAGCACGCTCGGCGCGCGCGGCTCGGCGGGGATGGCGATCGTGGTCATCGGTCGAGCGTCCTTCCCGTGAGGGAGATGAAGAGCGTCTCGAGGCTCGGTGGGGAGAGGTGGATGTCGTGCACGTGGCGCCCGTGCTCCTCGGCGGCGCGGATGAGCGGCGGGATCAGCTCCCCTCCGCGCTCGCCGTACACGCGAAGCGTCTGACCGGCGGCGTCCGCGCCGAGCACGCCCGGCACCAGGCGGGCGCGCGCCGCGGTGGGCCCGGCGTCGCCATCGAGCGCCAGCTCGATGAGCGTCCCCCCGGGCGCCTTCGCCTTCAGGCAGGCCGGCGTGTCCACCGCCAGAAGCTGCCCCCGATCCACGATCGCGATGCGGTCGCAGAGCCGGTCCGCCTCCTCCATGTAGTGCGTCGTCATCACGATCGTCCGCCCCTCGGCGTGCAGCGCGCGGAGAATCTCCCAGAGCGCGAGGCGCGCCTGCGGGTCGAGTCCCACCGTGGGCTCGTCGAGAAACACGATGAGCGGGTCGTGGATGAGGGCGCGGGCGATCATGAGGCGCTGCTGCTGCCCGCCCGAGAGGTGATCCACCTTCGCGAGCGCCTTGTCGGCGATGCCGAGCTGCTCGAGGAGCGCGTTCGCCCGCAGGGTGGCCGCGGCGCGCGGGATGCCGAAGTAGGCGGCGTGGAAGACGAGGTTCTCGCGCACGCCGAGACTGCGGTCCGGATTCGGGCGCTGCGGCACCACGCCGATGCGCCGCCGCACGGCGACCTCGTCTCGCACCACGTCCGCGCCCGCGACCACCGCCGTGCCCGACGTCGGCTTCACGCGGGTGGTGAGGATCCCGATGGTGGTCGTCTTCCCCGCCCCGTTGGGTCCGAGCAGGCCGAAGAACTCCCCCTCGCCCACGGCGAGGTCGAGCCCCTGCAGCGCGACCACGGGAGCCGAGCTCGGCGCGCCGGTGGCGCCTCCCTCCACGCCCGGCGCGACCTTCCGGCGGCGCCGCGTGGCGGGCGGCGGATACTCCTTCCGGAGCGAGATGGTTCGAATGGCGTCAGGCACGAGTGGCGGGTCCGGAATGGTGGAGCCGGGCTCATCTCCCGCCACGTGGCGGCGCTCCCGGCGTGGCGATAAGGTTATGCGCCCGACCCGCTCCGGGAAACCGGAGCGGCACGCCGATTCTCACCACCCACCATGTAATGCGCTCCATCGCCCTCGCTCTCCTCGTGGCCCTCTCCCCCCTCCCGCTCCGGGCGCAGACGAAGACGCCCGCGCAGCCCTCCACCTACCTCCTCGTGCCCGACCGGGTGTTCGACGGCGTCGCGGCGGCCCCACACGCCGGCTGGGTGGTGCTCGTTCGCGGCGACCGCATCGTCCTGGCGGGCCCGAGCGCGGACGTTCACGCTCCGGCCGACGCGAAGCGCGTCGAGCTCCCCGGGACGACGCTCCTTCCCGGGCTGATCGAGGCGCACTCGCACATGTTCCTGCACCCGTACAACGAGACGTCGTGGAACGACCAGGTGCTGAAGGAGCCGCTGGCGCTGCGCGTGGCGCGGGCCGTGAATCACGCCCGCGCCACACTGCTCGCGGGGTTCACCACGGTGCGCGATCTCGGCACCGAGGGGGCCGGCTACTCGGATGTCGGGTTGAAGCAGGCGATCGAGCAAGGGATCGTTCCCGGCCCGCGCATGCTCGTCGCCACGCGTGCCATCGTCGCCACCGGGAGCTACGGCCCCAAGGGATTCGATGCGCGGTGGGACGTGCCGCTCGGCGCCGAGGAGGCGGACGGCGTGGATGCGCTGACGCGCGTGGTCCGCGACCAGATCGGCAAGGGGGCCGACTGGGTGAAGCTCTACGGCGACTACCGCTGGGGACCGAACGGCGAGACGCGCCCGACGTTCACGCTCGACGAGCTGAAGCTGGCGGTGGAGGTCGCGCACAGCGCGGGGCGTCCGGTGGCGGTGCACGCGTATTCCGCCGAGGCCGTGCGGCGCGCGGTGCTCGCCGGCGTGCAGACGATCGAGCACGGCGATGACGTGACGCCGGAGGTGTTCCGGTTGATGAAGGAGCACGGCGTCGCCCTCTGCCCGACCATCGCGGCGGGCGAGGCGATCCTGCAGTACGGCGGGTGGCGCAAGGGGGTCGATCCCGAGCCGCAGCGTGTCCGGGAGAAGAAGGCGAGCTTCCGCGCGGCGCTCGACGCCGGCGTCACGATCATCAGCGGGAGCGATGTGGGCGTGTTCACCCATGGCGACAACGCGCGCGAGCTGGAGCTGATGGTGGAGTACGGGATGACGCCGGTGGAGGCGCTCCGCGCCGCGACATCGGTGGACGCGCAGGTGCTCGGGCTCGGCGACAGCGTGGGCACCGTCAAGCCGGGCTACGTCGCCGACCTCGTGGCCGTGTCCGGCGACCCCACGAAGGACATCCATGCCCTGCGCGATGTCCGCTTCGTCATGAAGGGCGGGACGGTGTACCGCGCACCCTGAGCGCGCGGCGTCGCCTCACTGGTCGAGGAACTGGATGATGTTGTTCCGGAGCGACCAGGACACCGCCGAGGTCCGCGCGAGCGTGAACGGCTGCGAGGCGATGTCGCTCTCTCCCGCGGTCTGCGCGACGAGCCGGAACTGCCCCGTGTTCGACACGGGTGCGTAGCGGAAGGTGCGGTTCGACGCCGGCGGCACGGTGCCGAGGAGCCGGCGGGATCCGTCCTCCGACAGCATGTACACGCTCACCGCCGCCGGCGGGCTCTGATCGTTGGTCACGGCGACGACGACCTCCGCGCTCGGGTTGGTGACCACCGTGCGTTTGGGCTTGGCGCACGCGGCGAGGAGGAGGAGGGGGAGCAGAGCGCGGAGGACAGGCGTGTGAAGGCGTCGCGGCGACACGGGAGTCTCCTGGATCGGGAACGGCCCGCGGCACCTGCGACCGACCGCGAGTAATGATAGCATGCCCAACCCGGCCGGCGGGCGCAAGATGATCCGCGGGCCGCGCCGCGGTTGCCCGGCGCTCCCCCCGCTCGTCGCCCGTCGGGCGCTAGGCATTGCGCCCCGCCGCGCGCGAGCGCATAGTCGCCTCGAAGGAGCCGTCGCCGATGCTGTTCCTCCTCCTCGCCGCGTGCACGCTGGCCCACACGCCGTGCACGCCCGCTCTCGTCGTCCCCGATGACGTGGGGATGTCCGCCGAACGCCTCGCCGCGATCGACCGCGTGGCGCGCCTCGGGCTCGGGGCCGACGGCTACCCCGGCGCCGCGGTAGTGGTGGGTCGCCACGGCGGACTCGTGTGGAGCCGCGGCTACGGCGCGCTCGACTGGGGAAGCCGGAGCGCGCCGGTGAGCCCGGAGCGCACCATGTACGACCTCGCCTCCCTCACCAAGGTGGTGGCCACCACCACGGCGATCATGGTGCTGTACGACGAGGGGAAGCTGCGCCTCGACGATCCGGTGGCGCGGTGGCTCCCCGCCTACCGCACGGGCGCCAAGCGGCGCGTGACGATCCGCATGCTCCTCGAGCACCGGAGCGGTCTCCCCGCCGGCCGACCGCTCTGGCGACAGGCGCGCACGCCGCGCGCGGCGCGCCGCCTGGTGCTCGCCACCCCGCTGGCGTACCCCCCCGGAACCGCGCAGCTCTACTCCGACCTCGGCGCCGACGTGCTCGGCTTCGTGGTGGAGGCGATCGCGCACGAGTCGCTGGACGCGTTCCTGGCGCGGCGCGTCTACCGCCCGCTCGGCATGCGCTCCACGCGCTTCCGCCCGCCGCGCTCGATGCGCGCGCGGATCGCCCCCACCGAGGTGTCGCCGCCGCGCGGCCATCCGCTGCGCGGGGAGGTGCACGATGAAGATGCGTGGGCGCTCGGCGGCGTGGCGGGGCACGCGGGGTTGTTCTCCACCGCCACCGACCTCGCCATCTTCGCCGAGATGATGCTCCGCGGGGGGAGCTACGGCGGGCGGCGGATCGTGCGTCCCTCCACCGTGGCGCTGTTCACCCGTCGGAGCGCCGGGTGGCGCGCGCTGGGGTGGGAGACGTGCGCGGGGGGCGCGAGCTGCGGGCAGCACATGAGCGAGCGAGCGTACGGCCACACCGGCTTCACCGGCACCTCGCTGTGGATCGACCCCGACCACGACCTGTTCGTGATCGTGCTGGCGAACCGGATCCACGAGCGCCCCGATGGACGCACCCCCCCGAACGCCGTGCTCGCCGACGTGCGCGCGGACATCGCCGACATCGCCGAGCTGGCGATCACGGACGACGCCATCGCCGAACCGATGCCCGTCGCGTTGCGCGCGGACCGGGCGATCGGGTGGGGGTGGTGAGGGAGGCGGCCATCGGCTCTCGGCCATCGGCTCTCGGCTACGTCCGATCGGAGAGAGCTCCCGGGGTGTGCACTGGCCGATGGCCGAGAGCCGAGAGCTGACAGCCAGGTCTTCAGCGGAGCGCCGACAGCTGACGGTGCAGTACTATCTCCCGCTGTCCGCCGGCGCTCTCGCCATCGCCCGCGAGGCCGTCACCGCCCGGCGCACCGCGCGCACGAGCAGGTCGGCCTCGCGCCGGCTGAGTCCCATGGGGAAGCCCCCGAAAGACGTGTTCGCGAAGAAGAGCCGGTAGGTCGAGCGGCCGTACACGACGTGCCGGGTGAGCGACACCCCCGCCCCGCTGTCCGGATCGACCATGAGACTGCGGTAGTGGCGCGGATGCTTCGAGCGGCGCACCCGGCGGGCGAGGATCGCGCTGGCGGAATCGACCCACTCCCGCGCGCGAGACACCGGGATCGGCACGACGAGGGTGCTGTCACCCACCGCCGCGCCGATCACGATGTGCGAGTCGGCGCGCGCGTCCACGGCGATCACGCCGGAGTCGAACAGGAGCTTGGCGACGTTGCGCTGCGCCGGCCGCGCACGCTGCGCCGCGGCGCCGGCGGAAAGCGCCACGACGGCCGCGGCCGCCAGCGAGAACGCTCGCCCCATCGCCCGCCGTACGCCGCTCAGCGCCGCCGCGCCGTCGCGAAGAGATCCTGCTGGGTCTCACCGCGGCGGATGATCTCCAGCGCCCGGCTGAGCTGTGCGTCGTCGCCGACTTCGCGCCGCTTCGCCGTGGAATCGCCGAACGCGAGCCGCGCGACGCGGTCGCCGAGGATGCGGTCCACTTCGGTGGACGCGGAGTCGTACAGCGCCCGGTCCACCTTCACGCCGGCCTTCGAGAGGCGCCGGTAGAACTCGTCGCGCCACGCCGGCGTCACCCGGAAGTCGGGGCGCACGTGGTCCTTGAGCTCGAACGCGTAGGCGTACAGGGTGACGTAGAACTCCTGCGACTTCGGCGTCACCGCCTTGAGGAAATCCTGCTCCACGGTGCTGAGCGTGTCCGGCTGCACGACCACGTCGGGGGTGATCGCGCCGCCGCCGTACACCGTGCGCCCGGCATCGCTCCTGTAGGCGGGACGGTGCCGCTTCACGCTGTCCGTCTCGAGCGAGTCCGCGACCTCCACCAGGTGCCCGTCCACGAGCTTTCGCTCCTTCTGGATGGAGCGGCCGCTCGGCGTGTACCACTTGGCCGTCGTCAGCTTGAGCGCCCACCCACCGTCGAGCGGGAAGAGCGACTGCACCAGCCCCTTGCCGAACGACGTGGTGCCGACCACCAGCGCGCGGTCGTGGTCCTGCAGCGCGCCGGTGACGATCTCGCTCGCCGACGCCGTGTAGCCGTCGGTGAGGACGACCAGCGGGATCGTCGGCGCGAGCGGATCGCCCTTGGCCACGTACCGCTGCGCCTCCCCGGCGCGGCCGCGCACGCTCGCGATCTCCTGCCCGTCGCGAAGGAAGAGGTTGCTGATGGAGATCGCCTCGTCCACGATCCCGCCGCCGTTCCCGCGGAGGTCGATGACGAGCGCGCGAGCCCCCTCCTTCGTGAGGCGCCGCACCGCGCCCTCGAACTCGTCGCCCGCCGTCTCGTTGAACTGGAGGAGCGGGATGTAGCCGATCTTGCCGTCGAGCATCAGCGCGTAGGGCACGGCCGGGATGTGGATCACCGCGCGCGTGAACGACAGCTTGATGGGCGTGGGCACGCCCGGCCGCTCGAACGTCACGCGCACCTCGGTGCCGGGGGTCCCCTTCAGGGCGTCCGTCACCTGCGGCAGCTTCCACCCGCGCGTCGTGGCGTCGTTCACGCCGACGATGTGATCGCCCTCGCGCACGCCGGCCTCCTCCGCCGGAGTGTGCGGGTACACGCGGCTCACGACCACGGTGCCCTGCTGGTCCTCGACGAGCATGCCGAGCCCGCCGTACCGCCCGCCGGTGGCGAGGGTGAACGCCTTGAGCTCCTCGGGGGAGTAGAGCGCGGCGTACGGGTCCTGGAGCTCGCGCACGAGGCCGCGGGCCGCCTTCTCGTACAGCATGCCGTTCCCGACGCTGTCCACGAAGCGGTCGGAGACGAGCGTCATCACCTGATCGAAGAGGCGGGCGCCGGAGCGGCTGTCCGGGCGCTCGAGCACGAAGGCGCCCGCCGCGAGCGGGAGGAGAAGAGCGCCGGCGATGGCGATCCTGCGGAAGCGTTGCGTCATTGGATGTCGGAACCGAGCGAAGGGTGGCCGGCGCACGGTGCCGGCACGAGACAGTGTAGGGCCGGGGCGCGTCGAGAGCAATCGGCACCACGTACTGGAAAGACCGCCGACCCCCCGATCGCGTTTCGGCGCCCGCGTCGTCGCGGTGCCGGCGATCGCCGGCCGATCCATTCGCCCTTCCGGCGCGGGCGGCCGCGGCGTATCCTCCGCCCGCGATGCACGCCTCCGCCTCTTCTCCGTCCCGCACGCTCCTCCGCTGCGCCGCGTGCGCGGCGACCTTTCCGGACACCCACCCCGCCCCGGAGTGCGACCGGTGCGGCGCGCTGCTCGACGTGGTGCACCCCGAGCCCCCCGAGCGCGGGGCGGCGCTGGCCCGCCGCTTCGCCGCGCGCCGCGGCGCCCTCGCCGGTCCCGATGCCTCCGGCGTGTGGCGCTACCGCGAGCTCGTGCTCCCTGGCGCCACGGAGCCGGTGACGTTCCCGGAGGGGAACACGCCCTTGGTGGATGCCGCACGCGTGGCGCGCTGGACCGGACTCGGCCGTCTCCGCCTCAAGCACGAGGGGATGAACCCGACCGGCTCCTTCAAGGATCGCGGCATGACCGTGGGGATCACGCAGGCGCGGCGCATCGGCGCCCGCGCCGTGGCCTGCGCATCCACCGGGAACACCGGCGCGTCGCTGGCCGCGTACGCCGCGCTGGCCGATCTCCCCGCCCTCGTGATCATCCCCGCGGGGCGCGTGGCGCTCGGCAAGCTCACGCAGGCGCTCGCCTACGGCGCGCGCACGTTGCTCGTGCGCGGCGACTTCGATGACTGCCTGCGCCTCGTCCGCGAGGCGAGCGCGCGTCTCGGCGTGCATCTCCTCAACTCGGTGAATCCGTTTCGCATCGAGGGGCAGAAGACGATCGTACTGGAGATGCTCGAGCAGCTCGGGTGGGAGCCGCCGGACTGGATCGCGGTGCCGGCGGGGAACCTCGGGAACACGTCCGCCTTCGGCAAGGCGCTCGTCGAGGCGCGCGACGCGGGGCTCATCGACCGGCTCCCGCGCCTGCTCGCCGTGCAGGCGGCGGGCGCCGCCCCATTCGCACTCTCGTACCACGAGCGCTTCGCCACGCGCCACCGGGTGACCCCGAACACGGTGGCGACGGCGATCGCGATCGGCGATCCGGCATCGCACGACCGCGCGGTGCGCGCCATACGCGACACCGACGGAATGGTGGTCGCCGTGAGCGACGAGGAGATCCTGGAAGCGAAGGCGGTGGTGGATGCCGCGGGCGTCGGGTGCGAGCCGGCGAGCGCGGCGAGCGTGGCCGGCGTGCGGGCGCTCGCGCGGCGCGGCGTGATCGCACCCGACGCGAGCGTGGTCGCGGTGCTCACCGGGCACGTGCTCAAGGATCCGGGCATCCTCGTGCGCTACCACCGCGAGATGGAGCCTCCGCCGCCGGGCGCGAACCGGCCGCGCGAGGTGGATGCGACGCTCGACGCGGTAGCGGAGGCGTTAGGCGAGGTGTGATGAGCCGCGGCTCTCGGCCATCGGCTCTCGGCTCTCGGCTCTCGGCTCTCGGCTCTCGGCTACCTGCCCCGCGTGGAGAGCTCTCGGCGTGTGCCGCAAGCCGATGGCCGAGAGCCGATGACCGACAGCCTTGTCTTCCAGTCGCGTCTTCCCGAGAGCCGTTGGCCGCGCCTCATCAAGCACACAAAAAAGACTTTGTACCCCGCTTCCTCGCTGGTACGCCCCTCGCGCGCCGCCTAGCTTCTCCTGTCGGGCATTCCACGAGGCACTCCGCCTCGCGTGCGCCCACCGTTCCATCGAGGAAACCCCGACGTGTCGGAACTCGCATCCCCTCCCTGGGTCGCGGGCGCGAAGTCGAGCGAGATCTTCCACCGCGAGCAGGCGCACCTCGCGCCCGGCGCGCAGAGCTTCGCGCTGTTCAGCCAGATCTGCATCGACCGCGGAGAGGGCGCCCTGCTGTACGATGTGGATGGCCGCCGGTACATCGATCTCATGGCCGGCATCGGCGTGGCGAGTCTCGGCTACGCGCACCCCAGGTACGTGGCCGCCATGCAGCGCCAGCTCGCCCGCATTCACGTGGGCAGCTTCACCTCGGAGCACCGCGCGGCGCTCGTCGGGATGCTCGCCGATCTCGCGCCCGGCGACGTCGACCGCGTGCAGTTCTACTCCAGCGGCGCCGAGGCGGTGGAGTCGGCGCTCCGGCTCGCGCGCTCGTACACGGGGAAGGACGAGTTCATCGGCTTCTGGGGCGGCTTCCACGGCAAGACCGCCGGCGTGCTTCCGCTGCTCGGGAGCACGTTCAAGCACGGGCTCGGCCCGCTCATGCCGGGGCGCTACTCGTCGCCCTACGCCTCGTGCGCGCGATGCGCGTTCGCCCAGTCGTTCCCGTCCTGCGACTGGACGTGCGTGGACTTCCTGCGGCGCAAGATCGAGCTCGAGACGACGGGAAACATCGCCGCCATCATCGTGGAGCCCATCCAGGGGACGGCGGGGAACATCGTCCCGCCGCTCGGCTTCCTGAAGGCGCTTCGCGCGCTCGCCGACGAGCGGGGCGCGCTGCTCATCGCCGACGAGATGATCACCGGCTTCGGGCGCACCGGGACGATGTGGGGCGTCGATCACGAGGGGATCGTCCCCGACATCATGAGCGTGGGCAAGGGATTCGGCGGCGGCTTTCCGATGAGCGGTCTCCTCATCCGGGAGCCCGTGGCGCACGCGAGGCCATGGGCGAATCCGAGCGGCAGCTCCTCCAGCTACGGCGGCAACCCGCTCGCCGCGGCGGCCGCGCGCGTGACGCTGGAGACGATCCTCGAGGAGCGGCTCGTGGAGCACAGCCGCGCGCTCGGCGCGGCGATGCTCGCCGAGATGCGGTGCTGGGAGGAGCAGGTGCCGATCGTGAGCGACGTGCGTGGGCGCGGGCTCATGATCGGAATGGATCTCGTGGTACCGGGGACGCGCACGCTGCTGAGCAAGCGCCTCACGCGATGGATCTTCGACCGGCTCCTCGCCCGCGGCGTTCTCGCCATGATCTACAATCCCGAGGTGCGCATCAACCCACCCCTCGTCATCAGCGAGGAGCAGGCGATGGAGGCGCTGGCGATCATGCGAGACGTGCTCATCGAGGCCTCCGAGCTGGCGAGCCAGCAGTGACCATCGCGGCGTCCGGCACGACCTGGCCGGGGGCGCTCGGCGCCCCCGCGCCGCGCCCGGTCGCGCGCGCGCGGCGCGGCGCCGTGATCGGCCTGGGTGGGATCGCCCGGCACGCGCACATCCCGGGCTTCCTCCACGACCCCGCCCTGCGCGCGCGGCTGGAGATCGTGGCCACCGTGGACGCGGCCGCCGGCGTGGAACCCGTCGGCGACATCCGGCACCTGGCGCACCGCGACGAGCTGGCGGCGGTGTGGCCGCTCGACTTCGTGGACATCTGCACTCCCACCGCCTCGCACCTCGAGCTGACGCTCTGGGCGCTGGAGCAGGGGCACCACGTACTGTGCGAGAAGCCGGTGGCGCTCACGCGCGCGGAGGCGCGGCGCATCGCCGTCGCCGCGCGCGCCGCGGGGCGGGTGGTCATGCCGTGCCACCAGTACCGGTACAACCCCGTGTGGCTGCGCGTTCGCGAGTGGCTCGCGCAGGGGGTGATCGGCCGCTGGCACCTGGCCGAGTTTCACGTCTACCGGACGAGGGCGGACCGGGGAACGAGCACCGATGCCACGCCGTGGCGGGCGCGCTCGGCCGACAGCCGCGGCGGCGTGCTTCTCGATCACGGCACGCACCTCATCTACCAGATGCTCGACGCCGCCGGCGTTCCCGACGCCGTGCGCGCCTGGACCGGGCGCCTGCGCCACCAGGACTACGACGTGGAGGACAGCGCGCACCTGCTCTTCGAGTACCCGGAGCGGCTCGGCCTGATGTTCCTCACGTGGGGCGCGCGGCACCGCGAGAACCGCGTGCGCTTCGTCGGCGAGCTGGGGACGATCGAGTGGGTGGGGGGCGTGCTGCGCCTGGAGCGGGACGGCGAGGTCCGCACGTTCGATCACTCGGCGGAGCTGGACAAGGCGTCGTACGCGGGCTGGTTCTCCGCCCTGTTCACGGAGTTCGCCGACGCGGTGGACGCGGACCGATGCGAGCCCTACCTGCGCGACATCGAGAGCGTGGCGGCGGTGCTCGAGTGCGCGTACGAGTCGGCGCGCACCGGGTGCCGGACGGCGCTCGCGCGTTGACGGCCGCGGCGCGGCGCGGGCGCGCTCAGCGCAGGAGGAGGAAGACGTCGTAGAGCGCGTGGGTCCAGGCGTCGATCCCGAAGCCGCGCAGCAGGTACAGGGCGCTGAAGAAGACGCCTCCGATCATCCGGAAGACGAAGGACTGGAGCAGGAACGGGTCGCCGTACGGGCCGATGTAGTGGAACGCCGAGAAGATGGCGGCACCCACGAGGGTGGCCCCCGCACCCGCCGCCCACGGGCGCCACCCGAACAGCCGGCGCGCCGCGGCATCCAGCGCCGTCACGAGGAGCACGCGAAAGAGCAGCTCCTCGTAGAGCCCCGCGCCGAGCGACACCATGAGCCGCGTGGGAAAGTCCAGCCGGTCCATCGGCGCCATGGCGAGCACACCGAGCGCGCCAAGGAGACGAGCGGTGATCGTCCCCACCACCACGCCGAACACGAGCGCGAGCGCCGCCGACTCTCCGAGCATCCCCACGAACACCACCGGGCGCCGCACCGGCCCGTGGGCACGCACGTCGCGCCACACGATCCACGCGCCGAACGCGAGCAGCGCGATGCCGAACAGCATCGGGCCGCGCGCTCCCGCCACGAGCACGAACAGCGACTTGAGCATGACGTCCGCGCCGTTGCGCACGCCGTGCGTCTCCCGCACCGGAAGCACCGCGGCGAGCCCCTCGTAGGCGAGGAGGAGCGGAAGCGCGAACAGCAAGCTGTACCGTGGCGCGCGACTCGACCGCCAGTAGCTCTGTCCTGTGGTGAGCGGGGATGAGGGCATGGGGTGGGATGGGGGGACGGACAATGGCTCTGTGCGTACGTACGGATCGGAGGGGAAGGAGGATTCTCTGGGCGGGTAGTGGACCGAAGGGGGTGAGGCGCGAGTCGGAGCGAGGAGAAGCGGGAGCGAAGGACGTGGGGGATGAGGCGCGAGACGGAGCGACGACCGGCCGGAGCGAGGCGAGTCGGACGGGCACCGCCCCCCCGGCGTCCATCGCGCCGGCTGGTCCTCGCTCCGACTCGCGCTCCACCCCCGACTCGCTTCGCACCCGCTTCTCCTCGCTCCGACTCGCGCCTCACCCCCTTCGGCCTACTCCCCAGCAATGTCCAGCACCTCCGCGAGGTGCAGCGCCCTCTTCCCCGTCCCCTGCGCGATCTGCTCCCGGCAGCTGAACCCGTCCGCAATGATCAGCGTGTCCGGCTTCGCCGCGCGCACGGCGGGGAGCAGCACCCGCTCGCCGGCGCGGATGGACACGTCGTAATGCCGACGCTCGAAGCCGAACGCGCCGGCCATCCCGCAGCACCCCGTGTCGGGCACCTCGCACTCGAGGCCGATGTCGCGCAGCACGGCCAGCTCCGCGTCCATGCCCATCACCGCCTTGTGGTGGCAATGGCCGTGCACGAGCGCGGCGCGCCGCATCCGGGGAGGATGATAGTCGGGCGCGTACGCGCGGAGGAAGTCGCCGAGCAGGTACGAGCGCTCCGACAGTCGCCGCGCATCGAGGTCGTTCGGCAGCATCTCCACGAGCTCGTCGCGGAACACCGACACGCAGCTCGGCTCCAGTCCGACCACCGGGACGCCGGCCTCCAGCCACGGCCGGAGCGCCCGGAGCAGGCGGCGGAGCAGCTCCCGCGCCTCGTCGAGCATCCCCCAGTCGTAGAGCGGCCGCCCGCAACACAACGGCCGCGGCGGGATCTCCACACGGAAGCCCGCGCGCTCGAGCACACGAACGGCCGCCCTGGCGGTGTCGGGGAAGAAGTAGTTGTTGAACGTGTCCGGCCAGAGCAGCACGCGCGTCCCCTCGGCCTTGCGCGCGTCGCGCCCCCGGAACCAGCGGGTGAACGGCTCGCGCGCGAAGCGCGGGATCTCGCGCTCGGGGGCGATCCCGGCCACGCGCTTGGCGACCGCGCCGAGCACCGGCGCGTGCGTGAGCGCGTTGGCCAGCCACGGCACCCCGGACGCCAACCGCGCCCACCGATGGATGAGCCCCATCGCGTACGCCGCCGGCGGACGCAGGCGCCCCTCGTAGTAGTGCGCGAGGAACTCCGCCTTGTACGTCGCCATGTCCACCTGCACCGGACACTCCCCCCGGCACCCCTTGCACGCGAGGCAGAGGTCGAGCGCCTCGCGCACCTGCTCGTTCTTCCACCCGCCCGTCACCGGGTCGCCGCGCAGCATCTCGGCGAGCAACCGCGCGCGGCCGCGCGTCGTCCACCGCTCCTCGTGGGTGACCATGTAGCTCGGGCACATCGTCCCGCCATCCTTGCGGCGGCACACCCCCGCGCCGACGCAGCGCGTGACGGCGCGCTCGAAGCTTCCGCGATCGCGCGGGTATCGGAAGTACGTGGCCGGCTGGGGCGGGTGGTAGTCGGCGCCGAGCGCGAGGTTCTGGTCCACGCGGTAGGGGTTCACGACCTTCCCCGGGTTCATCTTCCACTCGGGATCCCAGATCGCCTTGAACTCCCGGAACGCCTCCACGAGCTCCTCGCCGAACATGATCGGGAGGAGCTCGCCGCGCGCCTGCCCATCCCCGTGCTCGCCGGAGAGCGAGCCGCCGTACGACACCACGAGGTGCGCCGCGTCGTGGAGAAAGGCGCGGAACCGCTCGATGCCGGGCTCGGTCACGAGATCGAAGTCGATGCGCGTGTGCACGACCCCCTGCCCGAAGTGGCCGTAGAGCGGTCCGTGGTACCCGTAGCGGTCGAAGAGCGCGTGCAGGTCGCGCAGGTACGCACCCAGCTTGTCGGGCGGCACCGCCGAGTCCTCCCACCCCTCGTGGCTGTCGGCCTCGCCGGGCACGCGCGCCGTCGCGCCGAGCCCCTCCTCGCGAAGGTGCCACACCAGCCGCTCCTCGGCGGGATCGTCGAACATCTTCATCGTGGCCCCGAGGTCGCGCGCGGCCGCCTGCGCCCGTCGTGCCGCCTGCACCGCCTCGTCGCGCGAATCGCCGCCGAACTCCACGAGCAGCCACCCGTGTCCTCCGGGGAAGAGGTCGAGGTGCGACGGCGCCATCCCCTTCTTCCGCATGTCCTCCATGAACGTGTCGTCCATCCCCTCGCACGCGATCGGCTTCGCCTCGAGCATGCGCGGCACCGCGTCGGCGGCGGCGTAGACGTCGGGAAAGCCGAGCACCACGAGGGCGCGCGCCTTCGGGCTCGGCATGAGGATCGTCGTGGCCTCGAGCACGAGCACGCAGGTGCACTCGCTCCCCACCAGCGCGCGGGCCACGTGGAATCCCTTCTCGGGGAGCAGCGCGTCGAGGTTGAACCCCGACACGCGCCGGGGGATGTTCGGGAAGCGCGCCCGGATGAGCGGCGCCCACCGATCGCGCAGCGATTCCAGCGCGGCGTAGATCGCGCCCCGCCGTCCCCCCTCGGCGATGATGCGCCGGCGCTCCTCATCGCTCGTCGCGCCCACGCGCATGCGGAGCCCGTCGTAGGTGAGCACCTCGAGCGACTCGATGTTGTCCGCCGTCCGCGGGCCCGGCCCGTAGAACTGCGACATCACCGAGTGCACGCCGCACGAGTCGTTCCCGATCATCCCGCCGAGCGTGTTCCGGTCGTGCGTCGCGGGATCGGGGCCGAAGGTGAGCCCGTGCCGCTCCGCCGCGTCGCGGAGCTGGTCGAGGATGATCCCCGGCTGCACCCGCGCGCGCCGCGCCGCGGGGTCGAGGCCCACCAACCCGGTCATGTAGCGCGAGAAGTCGATCATCAGCGCCGCGTTCACCGATTGTCCGGGGATTCCCGTTCCCCCGCCCCGGGCGATGATCGGCGCGCCGTGTCGCCGGGCGACCTCCACGGCGCGCACCACATCCTCGGCGTCGCGCGGTCGCACCACGCCGACCGGCACCTGCCGGTAGTTGGACGCGTCGCTCGCGTACATCGCGCGGCTGCCCGCGTCGAACTGCACGTCCCCGTGCACGACCGCGCGCAGCTCCCGCTCGAGCGCGCGCCGGTCGATGCGCACGCCCAGGTCCGCCGGCCGCTCCACCCGCTGGAGCGTGGGAAGCTCGATGCCCATCGCGCCCCCCGCTCAGATCAGCTCGTGGAGCTTGTCCCGGAAGAGGGTGAGCGCGATGCGCCCGCCCTTCGACTGCCCCTTGGCGAGGGCCTCGGCGAAGTGGATCGCCTGCTTGGCCGTGATCTTGGGCGGCATCGGCGGCTCGTTCGCATCCACCAGCACCTCCACGATCGCCGGCTTCCCCGCGCTCAGGGCGCGCTCGAGCGCCGGCCGCACCGCCTCCGGCTCGGTGACGGTGATCCCCACCCCGCCGCACGCCTGGGCGTACGCCGCGAAGTTCGGGTTGTGGAGCTCCACGCCGTACTGGGGGTTGCCGAGGAAGACGATCTGCTCCCACTTGATCTGCCCGAACACGTTGTTCTTCACGATCACCACCACGATCGGGAGCGCGTACTTCACCGCCGTGAGGAACTCCCCCATGAGCATCGTGAAGCCGCCGTCCCCCACGAAGGCGATCGACTGCCGATCGGGGAAGGCGAGCTTCGCCGCGATCGCGTACGGCAGCCCCGGCGCCATCGTCGCCAGCGTCCCCGAGCAGCTGAACTGCTGTGTGCCGCGCAGGCGGAAGTGGCGCGCGATCCACGTGGTGATCGTTCCCGAGTCGGTGGAGATGATCGCGTCGTCGTCCGCCAGCCGCGACAGCTCCCACGCGACGCGCTGCGGCTTGATCGGCGTGTCGTCGCGCGACTCGCGCGACTGCATCACCGCCCACCAGTCCTTCATCCCCTTCTGGGCCCGTTCCAGGAAGGAGCGATCGCCGTTGCGCTTGAGGTGCGGGAGGAGCGCCTTCAGCGTCTCCTTCGCGTTCCCCACGAGTCCCACCTCCACCGGATAGCGCAGGCCGATCCGGTCGGCGCGCACGTCGATCTGCACGCCCGGCGCGCTCGACGGGTCGGGGAGGAACTCCATGTACGGGAACGACGAGCCCACGATGAGCAGCGCGTCGGCCTGCTCCATGGCGTCCTGGCTCGGCGTCGTGCCGAGAAGGCCGATCCCACCCGTGGTGAGGGGGTGGTCATCCGGCACCACGCCCTTGCCGAGCAGCGCCTTCACGATCGGCGCGCCGAGCCGGTCGGCCACGGCGATCACCTCGTCGCGCGCGCCGAGCGCCCCCTGCCCCACCAGCATCACGGGGCGCGATGCGCGATTGAGGATGCGAGCCGCCTGCTGCAGCTCCTCCTCGCGCGGCACGGCGATGTGCGGCGCCCAGGTCCGGGCGGTGAAGTGCTTGCGCTTGTGCATCGACTGCTTGCCGTTGGGCTCGTACTCCTGATAGTCCACCGGGATGGTGAGGTGCGCGACGCCGCGATGGTTGCGCGCGTGCCGGCACGCCTCGTTCGTCAGCATCTCCATCTGCAGGGGATTGATCACCTCCTGGTTGTAGACCGCCACGTCCTGGTACAGCAGCGTCATGTTGATCTCCTGCTGGAAGTGGCTCCCCTGGAGATCGGAGTACGTCTGTCCGGTGATCGCGAGCACGGGCGCGCCGTCCAGCTTGGCGTCGTACAGCCCGTTGAGCAGGTGGATCCCGCCCGGGCCGGACGTCGCGAGGCAGCAGCCCAGCCGCCCGGTGTACTTGGCGTGCGCGCACGCCATGAACGCCGCCGCCTCCTCGTGGCGCACCTGGATGAAGCGGATCCGGTCGCGCCGCTCGCGCAGCGCCTCCATGATGCCGTTGATCCCATCGCCCGGCAGGCCGAACACCGTATCGATCCCCCACGCCATCATCGTGTCGACCAGCACGTCGGATGCATTCGCCATGGCTACGCTACCTCTCGCTCGGGTTGCGCCGCGCGCCCGGGAACGCCGGGCGGACGCGGCTCGTTCGGGGTGTGCCTCACGTGCGCGCCAGCTCCCTCGCGGACGCGAGAAACGGGGTGAGCACGCGGGCGCCTTCGGTGGTGATGGTGACGACGTCGCAGTGGCGGAGGCCGCCGATGTCGTCCAGGTAGATCGCCGGCTCGACGTTGCACGTCATGCCCGGCTCGAGAATGTCGCTCGACGCGGGGTGCAGGCGCGGGCGCGCGTCGTGGTCGATGGCCGCGAAGCCGACGCCGTGCCCGGTGGCGTGCCGGAAGGCCGCGCCGTATCCGCGCCGCTCGAGCACGGCGCGCGCGGCGGCATCCACGGCCCTGCCAGTGACGCCCGGACGGATCTCCGCGAGCGCCGCGTCGCGCGCCTCGAGCACCGCGTCGTACATGTCGCGCACGGCCGGGCCGGGCTCGCCCGCCGTGAACGTGCGCGTGATGTCGGTCCAGTAGCCGTCCACGTACGAGTTGCAGTGCACGAGCACCAGGTCGCCCGCCGCGATGCGGCGGTCGCCGGTCCGCGCGTAGGCGGCGGAGGCGCGCGCGCTCTCCGCCCCGCTCATGCACCACACGAATCCATCGGCGCGCTCGGCGCCATCGGCCCGGAGCGAGAGCGGAGCGCGCGCCGCGGCGGCGACCTCGCGGTCGCTCGCGCCCGGCACCGCCGCGCGCCGCGCGGCGCGGAACGCGTGCTCGGCGATCGCGCACGCATGCTCGACGCGGCGCACCTCCGGCTCCGTGAGTCGCGCGCGGAGCCGCGCGAGCAACTGGTCGCCCGCGCATGGCGCCAGCGCGCCGCCGGCATCGCGCGCCAGCCGGCCGAGCGCCTCGCCGTAGAGGTGCATCGCGGCGTACGACGCGGGCTCCGTGCCCTCTCCCGCGTCGCAGCCGAGCGCCGGCGCCGTCAGGCCGAGGTCGCGCACCAGCGCCGCCAGCGGCTCACGCGCCGCTTCGGCCGCCGTGCGCAGCTCGCGCGTCGAGCCCGGCGCGAACGTCGCGACGAGATCGGCGTGGGAGCGCTCGGCCAGCTCGCGCTCGTCCTCCGGCGCGAGGATCCCCACTCGCCCGTCGCGCGTGGCCACGGCGATGGCCGTGCCGACCACCGGCCAGTAGCCCGACACGAGGAGCACGTTCGCCGGCCGCGCGCACACGAGCGCGTCGAGCCCGGCGTGCCGGAGCGCCGCGACGATGCGTTCGGTGCGTACCTGGTCGCGGATCACGTCGTGCATCGTCGCACGATGCGTACCGGTGGATGCGCATCGCGGCGCATCGCGAAAGCACGACGGGCGGCGAGCAGGCGCATCCGCGCCCGTTCGCCGCCCGTGCCCGGCGCATCACGCCGGGGTCCGCGCGAGAGCGGGTCAGCCCGTCTCGTCCACGCGGATGCCGTGTACCTGATGGTCGATCCCGCTCCCCGCCATCGCCGCGCCTCCCACCAGCACGGCGCCGACCACGAACAGCACGATCGCCAGCGTCCACCGGCGGAGACTCACGCCGAAGGCGAACGAGAATACCATGAGACTCACGCCGACCACCCAGGCCGAGATCCAGACCCAGAGCACACGCCCTCCATTTCGTGTCGAATGATGTCGAACCAGCACGCTAATAGTGCGCCGCGCGCTCCCGCGAAGGAAGGGGGGATGGATGTGCCGGCGACGCGCCGGCGACGTACCGGGAACGCGCTAGCCGCCACCCCCGGGCGGCGGCGCGTTGAGGAGCGTGAGCCGCGCCCCGTCGTCCGTCACCTCCAGCGTGCTCGTCGACGCCGGGCCGATCTCGAGCCGCTGGAACAGGTCCAATGGCAGTCCAATGTACCAGGCGACGATCGACCGCAGGGTGTCGCCGTGGCTGACCACCACCACCGTCCCCTCGCGGTGCCGCGCGCGCAGCCGCTCGATCTCCCCCACCGCCCGCGCCTGCACCTCCACCATGTGCTCGCCGCCCGGGATCCGCGTGCCGCTCCGGAACGTGTTGAAGCGGCGCCAGGACGGGACGTCGTCCAGGTCGGCGAACGCGCGCCCGGTCCACTCCCCGAAGTCCAGCTCCGACAACGCCGGAGAGAGCTGCACCTCGAGCCCGAGCGCCGCGGCGATCGCCCGCGCCGTCTCCCAGGACCGCTCCATGGGGCTGCTGTACACCGCGTCCACGGCCGCCCCGCGCATCGACTCGGCGAGCGCGGACGCCTGCGCCCGCCCGAGCGCGTTGAGCGCCACGCCCGGCGCGCGCCCGGCGATGGACGTGCCGTGCGCGTCGATCGCCGCGTGACGAACGAGCAGGAACGTGCTCACGCCGCCGCGTCCCCCCCGCTCGGCGCGGCGGCGGGCGCGCTCGCGCGATCCGGGAGCACGTAGCGCTCCACCATCTCCGCGGCGAACGCCTCGAACTCCGCCGGATCGCGCGGAGGACTCGTGTGGTGCGGCGCCTTGCCGGCGTCCTCGGGGGTGAAGCAGAGCGTGGCCGTGACGTCGAACGGCGCGAGCGCCGCCATCAACCGATCGAACCACGCCGCCGCGTTCGGGCGCCGCCAGTCGGCCCAGCTCAAGCCGGTGCGCAGCTTCCGCACGCCGAGCCGACTCAGCCACTCCACCGCGAACTCCAGCCGGTGGTCCTCGAAGTGAAACCACTGGCAGATGCCGAAGCGCGGATCGAAGCACGACAGCGCCGGCTTGGGGGTGCGGTCGTCACGGATGAGCCCCATGTAGAAGTGCCGGTAGTACGCGCTCCCCTCGCTCTCCTTGTGCCGCGTGGTGGCCTCCCACGCCGCGGGCAGGTCGAGCAGGCTGTACCAGTAGACGCGCTCCACGCGGTCCAGGAGCAGCTCCGCCGTGCGCTGGATGCCGAACGTCTGCACCTCGTCGGCGCCGAACGTGGACACCCCGACCTCGGTGACCCACACCGGCAGATCGGTGACCGCCTCGATCTCGGCGATGCGCCTGGGCCACTCGTCGATCGGCCAGTGGTTCCAGTCGAGCGGGAAGCCGTGCACCGCGACGACATCGAGGAGCTGGAGCAGGCCGTAGCCGTCGAGCAGATGGATGAAATTCGGGTCGATCGGCGAGATGCCGCCGAGGACCAGCTTCAGCTCGGGGCACATGGCGCGGACGCGCCGGGCGGCGAGGGCGGTCATCGCGCTGTACTCGCGCCACTCCGGGTCGATCTGGAAGTCCCAGTGCGACTTGTTGTTCGGCTCGTTCCAGAACATCACCGCTTCGATCATCGGCGATCCTCGCTCCATCCGAAGAAGTCGCGCGCCGGCAGGAATGGCACGCCGGCGCGGCGTGCGGCATCACGATCGGTCTCGGCATCTCCCACGAAGAGCGCCCGATCCGCCGGGATCCCGTAGTACGAGAGAATGCGCCGGAGCATCCCCGCCTCCGGCTTGCGGCACTCGCACGGCTCGTCCAGGCGGTGCGGGCAGAGCACCACCGCCTCGGCCGGCGGGCGCCACCCGCTGGCGGCCTCGGCGAGGTCCACGAGCAGGCGGTGCGCGACGCTGAGGTCTACGTGCCCGTATCCCACCTGATCCTGGTTGGATGCGATCCCCAGCACCGCGTCCTCCCCCCATCGGATGCGCCGCAGACGCTTCGCCACGCCGGGGAGCAGCTCCCACTCCTCCGGGGCTCGCGGCGAGGGCTGCCCCGGCACGAGCGTCCGCCGCAGCGTGTCATCGGCGTCGAAGATGTACAGGCGCACGTCCCTCCCCCTCCCCTCACGCCGCACGGGACACGCGGGCGATGGCGCGGCGGAGGAGCGACGTGTAGCGCCGCACCTCGCGCCGCCACCGCGCCCCCTCCGGCGTGCCGGAGAGCGACGACCCGGCGAGCGCGGCATAGCCCACCCGGTGCGCGAGATACGCCGCCCGGTAGAATGCCAGCCGCTCCCCCACCTCGGCGTCCCCGGTCAGCATCGCGTAGCGCCGCGCCAGCGCGTCCTCCTCGTGCGGCGCGAGCGCGAGCTCCACGGCGGCGGCGGCGATGTCCCACGCGGGGTCCTGCGGCCCGGGATGAAAGTGATCGTCGTGATGGTCCGTGCCGTCCGTCTTCACGAGCACCCGCCCGTGCCTCACCCACTCGTGCGGCAGCATCCGCGCGTCGAGCGCCACCGCGCGCGCCTCGGGGAGCGCCGCGCCCAGCCGGGCGGTGCGCTCGGCGAGCGCGCCGGCGCGCTCGCCGAGCGCCTCGCGGGCGTTGATCGCGAGCATGTCCGCCAGTCCGTCGCGCCGGGCCGCGTCGCCCGTGTGGAACTCGCGGCTCACGAACGCGAGGTAGCGCGCGACGCGCTCCACCAGGCGCGGCGGTCTCGCGCGCGCCCGGAGGGGCGCTCCCGGGATCAGCTCGAAGGCGAGGAAGCCGTGCGCGAGCGCGAGCGGCTCGGGCGAGAAGCCGGCGCGCGCGAGCCGCGTCGCGCGGTCGTGGGCGGCGCGTCCCCATCGACCGAGCCCGGCGAACTTCACCACCCGTGCGCCCTCGCGCGCGGCGGCGGCCAGCGCGCGCGGCCCCGGGCGCTCGCGCAGGCGGTCGGCCGCCCCGGCCGGCGCGAGCAGGTACTTGCGCCGCTCGTGCTGCGGCTGCGTGGCCGGCCACTCGCGCGCCGGCGCGAGCCAGTGCCGCCGCCATTCGCCCCCCGAGATGTCCACCAGCTCCCCTTCGCCCAGGTCGCTCGTCAGGCGCCGGCCGTTCGCGAACAGCTCCTCGAACGACACGCACACCTTCGCGTGGCGCCGCCAGCGGTGACGCGCCAGGTCGGACACGAATCGGGCGCCGTCCGGCACCCAGCTCGGCAGGAGCACGATGTCGCGATCCGGCACCCCGAGCTCGGCGATCATCCCCGCCACCGCGGCGAACGACGAGCCGCTGAGCCCCGGCCCCTCGTCCGCCACCAGCCAGAGCGCGTCGCGCACCGCGCGCATCGCGTCGCGCAGGGCGGCGCCGAGCTCGATCCGCCGCGCGAACGGGTGCCCGCGCGGGCGCACGTTGAACGCGTGCGTGCGGCACCCCTCGCGCTCCAGCCCCGCGCGGGCGGCGGCGGCCAGGCTCGTGCCGATGCCGCGAACGCCGACGCACACCACCCGGGGCGGGCGCCGCTCGCGCGCCACGCGCCGCCCCGCCTCCAGGTACGCCTCGGGGTACACCCCATAGTACGCGTACCCCTCCGGCGTGCCGGCCCTCGCCTCGCCAGGGAGCGCGCAGGCGCTCGCCGCACAGGCCGCACGGGCGGCGCGGCGGAGCGCACCGGCGATCTCCCCGCCCGGCGCGCCATCCCACGAGAGGCGGAGCGCGGTCGCGGCGCGCGCGGTCGCCTCCGCGCACGCCGCGCACGCCGCGCTCGCCGCATCCAGGTCGTCGACCGCGGGGTGCAGCGCGTCGGCCACCACCGCCTCCACGGCTCCCAGCTCGATGAGCAGCTCGCGCACGGTGTCGTGCGACGCCGGGCACCGCTCGCTCGCCGCGTCGAGCTGGCGCGCGAGCTCCCCCAGCCGCACCGCGGGACTCGTCAGGCGCTCGCTCGCGCGGTAGACGATCACGGCGCGCGCCTCACGCCGACGGCGCCTCGCGCCACTCGCGCCCCGTGGCCGACCGCAGCTCGGCGAGCCCCCGGGCGCGCGGCCAGGCGACCACGTCGCGATCCGGCTCGCACAGGTAGATCTCGTGCCCCGGGCGCCCGGTGATGCGCATGCCGCTCGAGCGGAGCATGGCCTCCACTCCCGCGTGGTTGGGCGCCCACCAGTTGGTGGGGTCGCCCGCGAAGCGGTGCTCGATGAACGCCATCTTCGGCCAGCCCGGCGTCGCGAACGCCTCGCGGTCCCCGATCTCCCGGTCGCGTCCCGCCTCCGCGAACACTTCCTCCCCCGGCATGGTGAGCGTCTGGAACACCATCAGCCGGTTCACGCGCCCCGTGACGATGTCGAGGGCGAGGAGGGGATAGCGGAGATGGTAGAACACGCCCATGAACAGGACGAGATCGTAGCGCTGGCCGTCGTGCGCGAGATCGTAGACCTGCCGCTGCTCGAACGACACCGCCTGCTCGAGCCCGTACTCGCGCGCCGCCCATCGCGCCTGCGTGAGGAAGAGCGGCTCGACGTCGATCCCGGTGACGCGCGCGCCGCGGCGGGCGAGCTCGAACGAGTAGAAGCCGGCGTTACAGCCGATGTCGAGCGCCGTCCACCCGCGCAGGTCGGCGGGCAGGTGTGGCGCGAGCTGCCGCCACTTGAAGGCCGGGAAATCGCCGAGCGCGTGCGCCGGCGCCGTCTGGGCGCCGTCGGGGAGGTGCAGGTTGTGAAACCAGGGGCCGAGCGCCGCGATCTCGCGCTCGCGCTCCTTGGATGGAGCCAGGACCTGGTGCTGCAGGAGACTCGTCATGTCGTTCGCTCCGGCCGCGCCATCACGCCGCCGGCTCGCGGGCGAGCAGCTCGACGGCGTACCCCTCGAGCTCGGCGGCCCGGTGGGCGGCGGTGTGCTCGGCCAGCACGCGGCGGCGCGCGCGCTGGCCGATCGCCAGCCGCGCCTCCTCCGGGAGGTCGCGCAGGTAGCACAGCACATCCGCGGTGCTGCGCGCCACGAGGATCTCGTCGCCGAGCGCGAAGAACGCGTCGAGTCCCGGCCAGGAGTCGCTGATGACGGGCGTACCGCACGCCGCCGCCTCGAACAGCCGCACGCTCGGCGAGTAGCCGGCGGCGATCATGTCGGCGCGGGTGATGTTCAGGGTGAAGCGTTGCGCGCTGTAGAACGCGGCGTGCTCGCGGGGCGCCAGATGCGTCACACGGCGCACGTTGGCCGGCCACTCGATGGTGGCCGGATACTGGGGTCCGGCGACGACGAACCGTCCCGCCGTCCACCGCCGCGCGGGCGCGAGCAGGAGCCGCTCCAGCGCCGGCTGCCGGTCGTCGCTGTACGTCCCCATGTAGCCGAGGTCCCACCGCCGCTCGGTGCGCATGGGGGCGTACAGCGACGCGTCCACCGAGCAGTGGAGCGGCCGCGCCATCGGCGAGCCGTACGTCCGCTCGATCCGCTCGAGCGTCGGCCCGCCGGTGAACGAGAGATAGAGGTCGTAGCGGGACACGAGCGCCGGCGTGAGATACTCCCACTCGCGCCGGCGCAGCTTGGCCAGCGTCACCGGCGTATCGATGTCGTAGAACGCGGTGGCGCCGCGGGCGGTGCTCGTGACCCACTCCCCCACCGCCACGCCGTCGGGA
This sequence comes from Gemmatimonadaceae bacterium, assembly GCA_036378095.1. GTDB lineage: Bacteria > Gemmatimonadota > Gemmatimonadetes > Gemmatimonadales > Gemmatimonadaceae > JADGGM01. The sequence continues at coordinate 61,621 of DASUXC010000023.1, forward strand.
ACGTACGACCCGACGATCACCAGGTCCGCGTTCCGCACCGCGTCGGCCCAGCGCCGGCGCAGCTCGCCGAGGCCGCGGTACAGCGCCGTGCGGCCGTAGGGCGGCTTGGGGAGATCGCGGTTCTCCGCGTACCACGGGACGTCGCGCTCGAGGAAGAGCACGCGGTGCCCGCGCGCGGTGAGCTCGCGCACGAGCCCGCGATAGGTGGTGGCGTGCCCGTTCCCCCACGATGACGTGATCGACAGGCCGAGGATCACGATGTCGAGCGGCGCGGCGGTGTCCATCACGCCACCTCGGCGAGCGGTCCGCGCGACACGCCCAGCAGCGCCTCCACCTCGCGCGCGCGGTGCGCGTAGGTGTGCTCGGCGAGCACGCGCGCGTACGCCGCGTCGCCGATCGCGCGCGCGCGGCGGGTGTCGAGCGCGCGCAGGTGCTCGGCCACGCCCTCCCCATCATCGGCCACCAGCACCTCGCGCCCGGGCTCGAGGAACAGCTCGATCCCCTCCCACCGGTCGGTGATGAGGCACGCCCTCGCGCCCGCCGCCTCGAACACGCGCGTGGGCGGCGAGAAGCCGTAGCGGGCCATGCTCTCGCGGTTCACGTTCAGCACCGCGCGCGGCGTGCAGTTGAAGGCGTTGTGCTCGTGCGTGTACACGTGCCCGAGCGCGCGCACGTTGGGCGGCAGCGCCCGGTCGCTCCAGCCGTTGCCGCCGAGCAGGAAGCGGCGATCGGGGAGCAGCTCGGCGGCGCGCAGGAAGAACGCCTCCACGCGCGCCTCGCGATCGGGGAGCCGGTTGCCGAGAAAGCCCAGCTCCCCCTCGAAGCGGGGATCCGGCGGCACGGGGTGGTGCGTCTCCGGATCGAGGGCGTTGTACACCGGCGCGCACCGGCGCGCGCCGAGCGCCTCGTACGCGCGCACCACCGGATCCCCCCCGCCGTACGTGAGCACCAGATCGTACCGGGGGATGAGCGCCCGGAACGGATCGGCCGGATCGCGCGCCACGCGATCGAGCGTGGCCGGGGCGTCCACGTCCCAGAACGCCACGAGGGTGTCGGGCCCGCCGAGCGCGAGCACCTCGCGCTCGAGCAGCTCGTCGAACACGCCCACGCCGCTCGCCTTCACGACGAGGTCGGCGCCGCGCGCGCGCTCCAGGGCCCGGTGCACCCCGTCCTCCCCCACGCCCGGATACACCACCACGCGCGCCCACTCCGGATCGGGGATGTCGCGGTGCGCCTGCCGCTCGTAGGCGTCCGGCTCGAAGAACGTGACCCGGTGGCCGCGCTCGTGCAGGGCGCGGACGATCCCGCGGTAGTAGGTGGCCGCGCCGTTCCAGTACGCGGAGACGAGGCTCGAGCCGAAGAACGCGATGTCGAGTCCGGCGGTCATGGGGTGAGCGTCTCCTCGGTGGAGTGGATGCCGAGCGCGGACGCGATGGCGAGCAGCTCGTCCACGCGGTGGGCGCAGGTGTGCCGCGAGCGGATGGCGCGAAGCCCGTGCGCGCGCAGCGCGGCGGCGAGCGAGGGATCGTGCAGCACGGCGCGCAGGTGCTCGCGCATCTCCGCCCCGGTGCGCGCCACCAGGTAGTCGCGCCCGGGCGTGAACAGCCCCTCCGCGTCCTCCCACGGCGCGCACACGAGTGGGATCCCGCAGGCGAGCGCCTCGAACACGCGGATGGTCGGGATCCCGGGGAGGGCGCGCGCGTAGGGGCGCCGCGGGACGTGCACGGTGGCGCCGAAGCGCGCGAACACGGCTGGCGCCTCGTGGTTGGGGAGCCACCCGGCGTACGCGATCCCGGCCTCGCGCAGCGTCTCGCGCGCGTGCGCCGGATAGCGCACGCCGTGCACGCGCGCCGCGAGCCCCAGCGCGCGCACCGGCTCCATGAGAAACTCGCGCAGCTCCTCGGCGCGCTCGCCATCCCCCCAGTTGCCGATCCACACCACGTCCCCCTCGCGCGCGTCCGCCGGCATCGGGTGGAACACGCGCACGTCGGCGGCCTCGTGCCACACCCACGCGCGCTCCGCCCACCCCCGCTCCAGGTACACGTCGCGGATCACCTGTCCGAACGCGAGCACGCCGTCGTAGCGGTCCAGGTCGTACGCGGCCATCTCCTCGCGCGCGGTGATCGAGCGGTGGTGCGTGTCGTGGAAGAGCAGCCGGTACCCTCCGGCGCTCGCGCGGTGCTCGCCCACGCGGCGCACGAGCACGGGGTCGTTCCACTCGTGGACGAGCACGAGATCCGCGCCGTCGAGCGCGGCGCCCAGGTCGAGCGACGCATCGTAGCGCGTGCTCCGGAGCCCCGGGTACGCGCGGCGATACGACGCGAGCGCGTCGCTCCCGTGTTCCGCCTCCAGGTTCACGGCGCTCCACGCGTCGCGTGGCTCGTACACCGTCACCTGGTGTCCGCGGGCGGCGAGCTCGGTGACCACGCCGCGCAGGAAGTGCGCGTTGCCGTGATTCCAGTCGCTCACCAGCGAGTGGTAGAACATCACGACGCGCACGCGGCCTCCCTGGGCGCGGCGCCCCTCGAGGCGAGCAGCGCGTACGCATTCGCGTACGCCTCGGCCATGCGCGCCGGGCCGTAGCGCGTCGCGCGGTCGCGGGCGGCCGCGGCCAGCGCCGCGCGGCGCGCGTCATCGGCGATGAGCGATCGCAGCGTGCGGGCGAGCGCGTCGTCGTCGCCGGGCGGCACGAAGAGCGCCGCGTCGTCCCACACCTCGCGCAGACTCGGAACGTCCCCGAGCACGAGGGCGCAGCCGGCGAGCGCCGCCTCGAGCGCGGAGAGCCCGAACGGCTCGTAGCGCGCGGGGAGCGCGTAGATGGACGCGGCCGCCATCCAGCTCGCCACCGCCGCCTCGTCCAGGCGGCCGAGCGCGCGCGCCGCGCGGAACGTGCGCTCGACGCCGTCGGGGCCGCGCCGGTCGCCGGCGATGTACACGGCCCACGGCAGCCGCGCCGCCACGCGGTCGAGCGCGGCCACGTTCTTCGCCTCGTCCCAGAGTCGCCCGGCGGAGAGCACCAGCGGGCGCTTCCGCCCCGGCGCGAAGCGCGCCGCGTCGCGCGCGTTGGGAATCACGAGCGATTCCGTCACCGGCCCGTGGCACTCCACGAGCGCATCGAGCATCGCCCGCGTGGGCGCGATCACGAGCGCGGCCCCATCCAGCCCGCGCCGCACGGCCGCGCGATAGCGATCCCACTCGGCCGGCGCGTCGCCCCCTCGCACCGCCCGCCACCACGACAGCACGCACGAGTGCGCGACCACGCACACCGGCGCGCGCCAGGCCAGCGCGCCGTGCGCGTAACCGTTGAGGTGCACGACGTCCGGCCGCTCCCGCGCCTCGAGCTCCAGCAGCCATCGCCCCGCGCGCCGCACGTCCAGCCAGGGGTCGGGCATCCACTCCAGGCGGTATCGCCCCTCCTCGACCCGGACGTTCGGGCACGCCCGGGCCTCCGACCGCTGCGCGGGCGTGAGGGGCGCGCCCATGGCGGCGAGCACCACCTCGACGCCCCGCGGCGCCAGCGCGCGCGCGAGCTCCATGGCGTACGTCCAGACCCCGCCGACGCCATCCACCGTCATCAACACCTTCGTCATCATCACCGTCCGTACATCGCGTCAAGTGCGGCGGCGACGTCCGCCAACCGCTCCACTTCGGGGTCGTACGCCGCGCTCCCGGCGAGGCGCCGCGCCCACGCCACGGCCGCCCGCCCGCCCCACTCGTCAGGCGGCGACGCCAGCACCTCGCGCGCCGTTCCCCGGTACCGCTCGGCCACGAAGTCGTAGAACGAGCCGTTCACGTTGCGCATCGCCGCGCCGCCGGCCGTGCCGTGGAACGCGGCCTCGATCACCGCGTCGCGCCCCGCGCTCAGATTCCACGAGCACGCGAGCCGCACCACCGTACCGCCCGCCAGGTCGAGCCGCCCCTCGGCGTAGTCCTCCACCACCGCCGACGGCGCGCGCACCGGCTCGCCGCCGGCGAAGAGACGGCTCGTCACCCGCTCCACGCGTGGGAAGCCGAGCGCCCACAGCGCCAGGTCCACCAGGTGAATCCCCAGGTCGATCACGCACCCACCCCCGGCGAGGGCCGGATCGCGGAACCACGGCTTGTCGGGGCCGTAGGCGTTGTGGAACACGAGATCCACGGCGTACACGCGCCCCAGCTCTCCCTCGCGCACGAGCGGCGCGATTCGGCGCATGGCGCTCGTGTGGCGGTACGACAGGTCCACGCCGAGCAGCCGGTTCGCGTCGCGCGCGGCGTCGATCACGCGGCGCGTCTCCGACGCCGTGCGGCCGAGCGGCTTCTGGCAGAACACCGCCGCCCCGCGCTCGAGCGCCGCCAGCGCCTGCTCCGCATGGAGCGCGCTCGGCGTGGCGATCACGACCCCGTCCACGCCCGCCTCGAGCAGCTCGGCGAGCGAGCCAGCCACCACCGCATCGGGCGCGGCGCGACGCGCCGCCTCGAGCGGCTCCGGCGCCGCATCGGCGAGCGCCGCCACCTCGGCGGCGCCGCTCCGGGCGATCGCCTCCATCCGGTGCCGCCCGATCCACCCCACGCCGAGAAAACCCAGGCGCGGCCGCGTCACGCCCGATGGCACCGGGGGCGCCGTCCCCGCTCCCACCTCTCCCACCCCCGACGTCATGCGAGCACCGTCGCCTTGAGGAATCCGTCGGGGCGCTCCACGGTCGCGCGCATCGCGCCGGCCAGGTCATCCAGCGGGAAGGCGTGCGTGAGCAGCGGGGCGAGCGCCAGGCGGCCGGACGCCACCGCGTCCACCGCGGCCCGCATTCCGTCCACGTACACGCGCGGGTCGCGCTCGTGCGCGTTGATCACGTCGAGGCCGCGCCAGTTCCAGAGGAACATGTTCACCTGCCGCGGTCCGTCCTGGTGGAATCCCGCGATCACCAGCCGCCCGCGCTCGCGCGCGAGCTCCCCCGCGAGATCGAGCGGCCACTGCAGCCCCACCGCCTCGATCACCCGCTCGCACCCCGCGCCCCCGGTCAGCTCCCTGACGCGCTCCACGATCCGCTGGTGGTCGTCCATGCGGATCGTCTCGTGCGCGCCACACCACCGGGCCACCTCGAGCGCGAAGGGACGTCGCGAGATGGCGATCACGCGCGCGCCGGCGCCCGAGGCGAGCTGCACGAGGAGCGCGCCGAGAAAGCCGATCCCCACGATCGCCACCGTCTGCCCGGGCTCGACGCCCGAGCGGCGGAACACGTTCATCGCGCAGCCGAGCGGCTCACCGGGGAGCGGCGCGTCGTGCAGCGCCGGCGGGAGCGGCACCACCGCATCCGCCGCCGCGATGTCGTACTCCGCGTACGCGTGCCAGGAGAGCGCCGCCACGCGATCCCCCACCGCGACCCCGCGCACCCCATCGCCGACGGCGTCGACCACGCCCCACCCCTCGTGCCCCGGCGCGCCCGGCTCGCACGGGTACGTGAACCAGTCGCGGCCCTCCCAGACCGGGATGTTCGACGCGCACACCCCGCTTCCCGCCAGGCGCACGCGCACCTCGTTCGCCCCGGGTTCGGGGCGCGCCACGGCGCGCACGCCTGCCGCCCCGGGTCCGGTGATCACCGCCGCACGCATCGTCGCGGTGGCCGCCATTCCCGGGGCGATCGCCACGCCCCCGCTCACGCGACTTCCTCCCCGTCGTCGAACGGCTCCGCCGCGCCCGCGGCGGCGCTCAGCACCGTCGCCGCCGCCGACCGCTTCACGGTGGCGGCGCGCGCGGGTCGCCGTGTCTCCTCGAGCCACTCGTGGAGCCGCGCGATCCCCTCGCGCGCGTGCACGCGCGGCCGCCACCCGGTCGCCTCGCGGAAGCGCCGCGTGTCGGACACGTAGTAGCGCTGGTCGCCGGTGCGCCAACCCTGCAGCGCCGTCTCCGGGCGCTCCCCGCGCAGCTCGCCGATCTCGTCCAGCAGCTCGAGCAGGCTCACCGTGTTCTCCGGGCCGCCGCCGATGTTGAACGCCGTGCCGGCGAGTCCATCCATGTGCCGCTGCGCGAGCAGGAGCGCGTCCACGAGATCGTCCACGTAGAGGATGTCGCGCACCTGCATTCCGTCGCCGTACAGCACGATCGGGCGCCCCTCGATGGCGCGGATGAGAAAGTGCGCCACCCACCCCTGGTCCTCGGTGCCGAACTGGTGCGGGCCGTAGATGCAGCTCATGCGGAACACGATCGTGCGCAGCCCGAACGAGCGCGCGTAGTCGAGCACGTACTGGTCGGCGGCGCCCTTGGAGCAGCCGTACGGGCTGTGGAAGTCGAGCGGGCGGCGCTCGTCCACGCCGTGCCGGCGCAGCTCGCCGTCGCGCGGCTCGTAGCGGCCGCCCCTGCGCACGAGGCGCACGTCGTCGAGCGCGCCGTACACCTTGTTGGTGGAGGTGAACACGAGCGGCGGCGGATCGGCGGCCGCGCGGATCGCCTCGAGCACGGTGAGCGTCCCCCGCGCGTTCACGTTGAAGTCCGCGCGCGGATCCGTGAGGCTCGTGGTCACCGCCACCTGGGCCGCGAAGTGGTACACCTCGCTCGCGCGCGCCACCGCGGCGCGCACCGCCTCCGCGTCGCGCACGTCGGCCACCTCCGCGCCCACCCGGTTCCTGCCGTGCGTCTCACGGAGCCAGCGCAGGTTGCGCTCCACCCCGGGGCGGGAGAGGTTGTCGAGCAGCAGCACCGGACGGCCGTCCGACAACAGCCGGTGCGCCAGGTTGCACCCGATGAACCCCGCGCCGCCGGTGATCAGCACCGGGCGCGCCTCCGGGCTCGGCGCCGGCTCGCGGTGCACCACCGTCCGGATCTCCCGGTCGTCCCGCCGCGCGCGCGTCATACGGTGAGCCCCCGCGCGGCCAGCTCCGCGCTCGCCTGCGCCACTCGATCCTGCGCCACCTGTCCGGCGAGCCACTCGGCGAGCCCCTCGAGTCCGTTCTCCAGCGTGATCGTCGGCGCGTAGCCCAGCACGTCGCGCGCGCGAGCGATGTCCGCGAAGCAGTGCCGGATGTCGCCCACGCGGTACTTCCCGGTGACGTCCGGCGCGATGTAGTCCTTGCCGAGCACGCGGGCGATGCGCTCGGCGACGTCCACGATCGTGTAGTTCCGCCCGCTCCCGATGTTGAACACCTGTCCGGCCGCCTCCTTCACTTCGAGCGCCCGGACGCACGCCCGGGCGACGTCACGCACGCTCACGAAATCGCGCCGCTGGAGCCCGTCCTCGAACACCGCCGGGCGGTGCTCGTTCAGGAGTCGCGCGGCGAAGATCGCCAGCACTCCGGTGTACGGATTGGAGAGCGCCTGGCGCGGCCCGAACACGTTGAAGAAGCGCAGCGCGACGGTGGGGATGTCGTACGCGCGCCCGATCATCAGGCAGAGCCGCTCCTGGTCGAACTTGGAGAGCGCGTACACGGATGCCAGCGACGGCGGCTTCGTCTCCGGGGTCGGCACGGGTGCGAGCGAGCGGCCCGCCGCGTCCTCCGGCTCCCACCGCCCCGTGCGAAGCTGCGCCAGCGAGCGCTCGGCGTCCGTCACCGGCGCGCCGTCCGCGTCCCGGTACAGCCCCTCGCCGTAGATGCTCATGCTGGACGCCACCACGAGCCGCTCCACGGGGCGATCGATGAGCGCCTCGAGGAGCACGGCGGTGCCCCGGTTGTTCACGTCCGTGTAGTGGGTGATCTCGTACATGCTCTGCCCCACCCCGACCGCCGCCGCCAGATGGAACACGGCATCCACGCCGCGCAGCGCGCGGCGCACCGCCATCGGATCGCGCACGTCGCCCACGAGGAGCTCCACCTCCGGATCGAGGTAGTCCGGGCGCCGCCGCCCATCCCCGTGGACCTGCTCCGATAGGTTATCGAGCGCGCGAACGCGATGTCCGCGCTCGAGCAGCGCATCGGCCAGATGCGAGCCGATGAACCCTGCCCCGCCGGTGATCAGGATCTGCCCCATCTCCAACGCCCTCCTGTCCCCACGTGAGTCGCGTGACGGCGGGAAGAGCACGTCGAGGCCACGTTGCCAAATCCTGAGCGACCCGCGCGGTCGCGCCCTACGCCGTCGTGAGCTCCGTACAGCGAGCTCCCATCACCCGGCGGCTGGGGGTGCAACTTGCGGGCCGGTACTTACCTTTCGTGCGGGGCAGTTCGTGTCGGGGCCTCGCGCGGCACTTCGGCCGTTCCGCCGCGCTACCCTTTTTTCGCGCGAATCGTCTAGCTTTAGAGGGCCTTCCGCACGGGTGGTCAGGCCCCGCTCGCGGGGCGCGCCCCGTGGACGCGCTCGTTTCCCGCATTACTCCTTCCCATCGGACACTCGCGCCGAGCTCTGGCTCGCGCCTCGTCATAGCGTCATGTCTCACCTGCAGTACAAGAGCGGCCAGTACGCGCGCTACGAGCCGGGGCGCGACCGCCGCCTCATCCGGCGCTCGCTCCAGTTCGTCGTTCCGCACCGCGGTCGTCTCCTCGGCATCTCCCTGCTCGCGCTCGCGGTGGCGGCGCTCGGCGCGCTGCAACCGCTCGTCATGAAGTTCGTCTTCGACACGCTCACCACGCGCGCCGGCTTGGGCACGCTGGCCGAGATCGTGCTCGCGCTCCTCGGCGTGGAGATCGCCCGCACGCTGTTCGAGGGATGGCTCGGCATCTCCACCTGGGATCTCCGCCTGGCGGTGGACTACGCGCTCCGCGAGCGCCTGCTCGGGAAGCTCAACGAGCTCCCGATGTCCTATCACGAGGCGGAGAGCGTGGGGGGCACCATGACGCGCGTGAACCAGGGGATCACCGGCTTCCTCACCGCGTTCAGCGAGATCGCGTTCAACCTCGTCCCCGCCGTCGCCTACCTCGCGCTCTCGGCGATCGCGCTGGCGCGGCTCGAGTGGCACCTCGCGCTCCTCGTGCTCGCGTTCACCCCCCTCCCCGCGGTCATCGGCGCGTGGGCGGCGCGCGAGCAGACCCAGCGCGAGCGCACCCTCATGGAGCGGTGGACGGTGCTCTACTCGCGCCTCAACGAGGTGTGGGCGGGGATCCGCACGGTGAAGGCGTTCGCCATGGAGCAGGTGGAGCTGCGCCGGTTCCTGAGCGGCCAGCGCGCGGGGAACGAGATCGTGCGGCGCGGCGTGCGCACCGACGCCGTCACCAACGCGCTCCGCGGCTTCGCCGCGACGCTCGCCCGCCTCTCGGCGCTCGGGGTGGGCGGGTGGCTGCTCATCCAGGGGCGCATCACGATCGGCACCCTGGTCGCCGTCCTCGGCTACATCACCGGGCTGTTCGGTCCCGTCCAGGGGATCACGAACGTCTACCAGACGCTGCGGCGGGGCACCGTGGCGCTCGAGATCATCTTCGGCATCCTCGACGCACCCGACACGATCCCCGACGAGCCGGACGCGATCGACGCGCCGCCGCTCGCGGGGCGCGTGCGATTCGAGCACGTGACGTTCGCGTACGACGACGCGACGCCCGTGCTGCACGACATCGATCTCGAGGTGGCCCCCGGCGAGACGGTGGCCATCGTCGGCGCCAGCGGGAGCGGCAAGTCCACGCTCATGATGCTGCTCCAGCGGCTCTACCCGCTGGGCTCGGGACGCATCCTCATCGACGGGATCGACGTGCGACGCCTGACGCAGCGCTCGCTGCGCCAGCAGATCGCCGCCGTGAACCAGGACGTGCACCTGTTCAACGAGACCGTGCGCGACAACATCGCCTACGGCCGCCTCACGGCGAGCGACGAGGAGATCGTGGCCGCCGCGCGCGCGGCGTACGCGCACGACTTCATCCTGGCGCTCCCCGAGGGGTACGAGACGGCGCTCGGCGAGCACGGCAACCGGCTCTCCGGCGGTCAGCGGCAGCGCATCGGGATCGCTCGCGCGCTGCTCAAGGATGCGCCCATCCTGCTGTTCGACGAGGCGACGTCGGCGCTCGACACGACCTCCGAGGCGCTCGTCCAGGAGGCGCTCCGGAACCTCACGCGCGGTCGCACGACGTTCATCGTCGCGCACCGGCTCTCGACGGTGGTGAGCGCCGATCGGATCGTGGTGCTGCACGCCGGACGCATCGCCGAGATCGGCACGCACGCCGAGTTGATGGGACGCGACGGGCTCTATGCGGCGCTCGTGCGCCGGCAGTCGAACGGGTTGCTCCTCCCGCACGCGGCCTGATCGCCCGCTCGGGCGCGGCGGAGTCCGGGGGTCCTCCCCAGCGACTAGCTCACTTATTGCGCTCCCCCCCGGTGGCCCGGTGCGGATGCTCGGACCCGAGCGGCATGGTGCCGCTCGGGCTCCGCCCGGGCAGGCTCGATGGGGAGGTTGACGGGGCAATGAAGCTGGTGGTCTTCGGTCTCTCGGTGAGCTCGTCCTGGGGCAACGGGCACGCCACCCTCTGGCGCGGACTGATCGCGGCCCTCGCGCGCCGAGGACATCAGGTCGTCTTCTTCGAGCGCGATGTGCCGTACTACGCGGCGCACCGCGACCTGTCCGAGCTGGCGCCGCCGTCGCGGCTGGTGCTGCATCCATCATGGGAGGACGCGCTCCCGCTGGCGCGGCGGGAGCTGGCCGACGCCGACGTGGCCATGGTCACGTCGTACTGCTGCGACGCCGTGGCGGCGTGCGAGCTGGTGCTCGACGCGGCGAGCGCCGTGCGAGCCTTCTACGACCTCGACACGCCGGTGACGCTCGCCCGGCTGCGCGAGGGGGAGCGCGTCCCGTACGTGCCGGAGGCGGGGCTCGCCGGCTTCGACCTGGTGCTCAGCTACACCGGGGGCTCGGCGCTCTCCGAGCTGCAGCGGCGGCTCGGCGCGGCGCGCGTGGCCCCCCTCTACGGGCACGCGGATCCGGCGGTCCACCGTCCGCCCGCCGAGACGCTGGCGCGCGACTACTTCGCCGACCTGTCGTACCTCGGGACGTACGCCGAGGATCGGCAGCGGGCGCTGGAAGCGCTGTTCGTGGCGCCCGCGCGCCGGCTGCCGCACCGCCGCTTCCTGATCGGCGGCGCGCAGTACCCGCAGTCGTTCCCGTGGACGGCGAACATCCACTTCAAGCGCCACCTGCCGCCCGACGAGCATCCGGCGTTCTACGGCTCGTCGCGGCTCACGCTCAACGTGACGCGGCGGGCGATGGCCGACATGGGCTACTGCCCGTCGGGGCGGCTGTTCGAGGCGGCGGCGTGCGGCGCGCCCGTGCTGAGCGACGCGTGGGAGGGACTCGACGCGTTCTTCACCCCGGGGGAGGAGATCCTCGTGGCCACGAACACGGAGGACGCGATCGCCGCCATCGAGAGCCCCGACGAGACGCTGCGCAGGGTCGCGCGGGCCGCGCGCGAGCGGACGCTCGCCGAGCACACGGCGGATCATCGGGCGCTGCAGCTCGAGGCACTCCTCGATGCCGCCTCGCGCGTGCCGCCGGCGGTGGAGATCTGACCATGTGGGGGATCGTGCCGGCGGCGGGCGCGGGGAGCCGGATCCAGCCGCTCGCCTTCTCCAAGGAGCTCCTCCCCGTGGGGAGCCGGCTCGACGAAGGCGTCGAGCGCCCGCGCGCCGTGAGCGAGTATCTCGTGGAGCGGATGATCCTCGCCGGCGCCGACCGGATCTGCTTCGTCGTCTCTCCCGGCAAGACGGACATCGTGGAGTACTACGGCGGGAGCGTCGGTCCGGCGCAGATCGTCTACACCGTGCAGTCGTCGCCGGCGGGGCTGTGCGACGCGATCTTCCGGGCGCTCCCGATCGTGCCGCCGGCCGAGCCGGTGATCGTCGGCCTCCCGGACACGATCTGGTTTCCCGCCGACGGGCTGCGCGCCCTCCCCGATGATGCGCTCGCCTTCCTCCTCTTCCCCGTGGAGCGCCCCGAGCTGTTCGACGCCGTGGCGACGGACGACGCCGGGAACGTCGAGGAGATCGAGGTGAAGCAGCCCAACGCCCGCTCGCGCTGGATCTGGGGGGCGTTCAAGATGCCCGGCGCCGTGCTCGCCGAGCTGCACGAGCTCTGGCGGCAGCGCGACCGCCGCGACGAGTACATCGGCACGCTCGTGAACGCGTGGCTCGCCCGCGGCGGGCGCGCGGTCGGGGTGCGGGCGGGTACGGCGTACGTGGACGTGGGGACGCTGCACGGCTATCGCGAGGCGATCGACGTCCTGTCGCGCATGCGCGATGCGCCCGAGCGCGCGACGATCGTCCCCGAGCGCGCGCTGGCGCGCGGGATCGTGACGACCCGGGAGCCGGGGAGCGGGGGGATCGAGGCGAGATGAGAAACGGCCCCGGCGATGGTCCGCCGGGGCCGTTCCGTCGTTCATGGAGCGCTCGTGACGATCAGTTCACCGTGCACGAGGTGATGCTGACGTTCCCGTTCCGCGCGACCACCTCGTCGGCGGCCATCGGGAAGTTGTTGAGCGGGTCGAGGCCGCGCTCCTTGCCCACGCCGGCAGGCGGCTCGGAGCCGTTGAGCCGGCCGAACATGCGCGAGTCGACCCAGCGCGCGCCGCTCTGCTCGAGGAGCGAGTAGCGCTTCTCGTACAGGATCTGGTTGAGCACCGACGCGGAGTCGATGAGGCCCACCTTGGCCGTCAGCCCGCCGTCGGTCGTCCGGATGAAGTTCGCGAAGTCCATCGCGGACGTCATGTCGCCCTGCCCCCAGAAGATCTCGGCCTGCAGGAGCAGCAGCTCCTTGTTCGTGAGGATGGAGACCGGGGCCGTCGGCGAGTCGTACAGCGTGTACGCGACGTTGGACGATACCTTCTGCGGCGGCGCGTCGCCGCCGACCGACACCGTCGTCGTCGTGGTCGTCTTGTTCGTCACACGGTCGTCGCCCGCGTCGGCCTCGGCCACCACGCGCGGATTGGCGCGGATGGTGATGTCGAAGAGGCCGTTGGTCGCGTCGCCCGAGTTCGTCGAGTACGTGTGGAACGGCCCGACCTCGAGCTTCCCGGCGTCCCTGACCATGAACGACGCGGTCAGCGCCGTCTGCGCCGTAGTCAGGTACGGCTTGTCGATGCTGCCGTCCTTCGCGTAGTTCCGGAACGCCAGCTCCACGTTCGCCTTCGCCGCGAGGGCGCGGTTGAACTTGAGGAAGCCGGCCGGATCGTCGAAGCCGGCGAAGCCCGACGGAAGGGTGAACGGGAACTCGCTCCCCCCGGCCTGCAGGTTCGCGGCCGCGCTGTCGAGCAGCGACACCACGTACGCGAGGACGTCGCCCTTGCAGCTCAGCGGCGCCGGATCACCCGTGGGGTCGATGTCGGTGTTGATCGGCGCGCCCGTCGTGTCGTGCACCTCGATGAGGCGCAGGTACTCGAGCGCCTTCATCGTGCGGATCACACCGAGCGACGCCTGCTTCTCCTCGTCGGAAAGGACGGCGGCATCGGCCCCGTTGATCCCGGTGACGCCGATGTTGGCGAGGCGGATGGCCGCGTACTCGGTCCCCCACATCGCCTGCCCGAGGAAGTCGGACGCGTCGATCGACTCGCCGAGCATCTCGGTGATCCACCGCGGCTCGGAGCCGGTGATCCGGTACAGGTCACGGCCGATCGTCTCACCGAAGACGATCTCCGACTCGTTCTGCCCGCGATCGGCGCGGACGACACCGGTGACGAGGTTCTGCACCTGCGACCGGTCGGTGATGGTCGAGAAGTCGGTCACGCTCGGGTTGTTCAGATCGGGACGCGTGGCATCCTTGCACGCCCCCATCGTCAGCACGCCGAGCGCCACCGCGAGATATCTGGTTCGCATGGCTCTCCCGTTGAACGGAGGGATTCGATTCGTCTGAGCGGATGTCGCGCGCATGTCAGAAGTCCACCGCGAGCGTGAAGAAGTAGCTGCGCGACGGCGGATAGGGCGCGAGGTCCTGGCCGCGGTTGATGTTCTGGTTGCCGAAGTTGGAGACCTCGGGGTCGAGCCCCTTGTAGTCGGTCCAGGTCTTCAGGTTGCGGCCGCTCAGCTCCGCGCGCACGCCGCTGGCCAGCCCGCCGAACACGGAGTGCACGAGGTTGTCGGGCAGCTGGTACGAGAGGGTGACCTCGCGCAGCTTCACGAACGAGGCATCCTGGATGTACACGGACTGGTGGTTGGCGCCGTGGAACGCGTCGAGCCGCGCGGATGCCGCCTCGACGTCGGGCGCCGTGGCCAGCTCGTCGTACACGTTCTGCGTGATGTTCACGACATCGCCGCCGTGCCGCCAGTCGACCAGCCCGTACAGGCGGAAGGGACCCACCGTGAAGTCGTTCGAGAAGCCGATGGTGAACTTGGGCTCGTAGTCGCCGATCTTCGTCAGCGTCCCCTCGGCGTTCCGGCCGTAGATCTGCGACGGCGAGGCGCCCTCCTCGATGAAGCCCGACCCGTACGCGAAGCCGAACGAGTTCGGCGCGCGGAAGGCCGGCACCGGGAGCTGGGTGACCTTGCCCACGTTCTTGGTGAACGTGACGCGGGATTGCCAGGTCAGCTCCTTGGACTGGAGCGGGAAGCCGGTGAGCGACGCCTCCACGCCGCGGTTCCGGATCTCGCCGCCGTTGAAGACGCGGACGCCGTAGCCGGTGCTCGGCGCGAGGCGCTGCTGGAGGAGCAGCTCGGAGTTGGTCTTCTGGTAGACCGTGGCCGAGAGCGCGATGCGGGAGTCGAACATCCCCGCGTCGATGCCGAACTCGACCTCCTTCTCACGCTCCGGGTGCAGGTTCGGATCGGCGAGCGTCCCACCGATCGCCAGCCCGTTCAGCCCATCGTACGTCACGCCGGTGAGCGAGGTGAACTTGTCGCCGTAGTTCGGCTCGTTCCCCGTCTCGCCGTACGCGGCGCGGAACTTGAGCTCCTGGAACGGCCCGAGCTCCGGGAACCGGTACGAGCCGGAGATCTTCGGGTAGTAGAACAGCTTGTTCACGTCCGCGTTGTTCGTGCTCCGCTGGGCGAGGATGCCCCCCGACACGAAGAGGCGCTCGTTCAGGAGGAGCAGCTCTTCCTGCGCGTACCAGGCGAGCGTGCGGACCTCCTGCCGGTTCTCGAACACGTTCACGGCCGAGCCGCGGTCGATGTTCTGCTGCCCGGCGAGCAGGTCCTGCGTGACCACGTTGCTGGTGGCGAGGTGGTCGTAGCCGCGACGCACGCCGGCGGAGGTGGTCGCCGTGAAGGCGTTGGAGCTCGGCGTGTACTTGTGCGTGACCGACAGCGCGAGCGGCGCGCGCGTCTCGACCCCGGTCAGGTCCGTGGCCGTCCCCGGGAGCCCGTCGCCCGGCTCGTAGAAGAGCGTCGACGGGGAGTAGATGTTCGACTTGTACGTGAAGTGATCGACGCCGAGGTCGAGCGTGGCGTCGACGTTCTGCGTGGGGGAGTTGAACACCGTGTACTTGGCGTTCACCGACCCGATCAGGCGGAACAGGTCCTCCGGCGTCTGGAGCAGCGCCACCGTCTGCAGCGGGTTGCTCTCGCTGCTGATGAACGGATTGCGGTTGAACGTGCCATCGGGCGCGCGCAGCGGGAAGAAGCTCGGCGTCTGCGCGAACACGAAGTACGGCGTCACGTTCACGTTGTCGTTGTTCGAGATGCCGCGCTTCGTGAGCGAGTGGATCAGGTTCGTGTTGACCTTGATCTGCAGCTTGCTCCCGATGAGCTGCGTGAGGTTGGCGCGCAGCCCCTGCTTGTCGTACCCGGTGCCGCGCATGATGCCGTTGTCGTGCATCGCCAGGCCGGACACGAAGTACTGGGTGGCGTCGGTCCCGCCGCTCACGCTCAGGTCGGACTCGTACGACAGGCTCTTGTCGCCGTAGACCTCCTGCTCGTAGTCCTCGTACCCGCCCGTCTGCTGGTACCACGCCTCGACCTGCGCCGGGTCGATGTCGTAGCCGGACGCGTAGTCCTTCGCCTCATCGAGCGTGAAGTGGCGCGAGCCGAGCTTGTGCTCCAGCTCGTGCGTCCCGAGACGCTGCGTGAACGAGAAGCGGGGCTTCCCCGCCTGCCCACGCTTGGTCGTGATGATGATCACGCCGTTGGCCGCCTGGGAGCCGTAGATCGCCGCCGCCGAGGGGCCCTTCAGCATCTCGATGTTGGCGATGTCCGCGGGGTTCAGGTCGGCGATGCGGTTCACGCCGTTGTCCTGGCTCGAGGCGTTCATTCCCGCCCCGGCGCTCGACACGGCGTTCAGGCCGTTGTTGATCGTGGTGTTCGCGATCGGCACGCCGTCCACGACGTAGAGCGGCTGCGAGTTGCCGAAGATCGACGTGACGCCGCGCATCCGGATCTGGAGCCCGCCGCCCGGCGCGCCCGAGTTCGCGGTGACGATGGTACCGGGGACCTTCCCCGAGAGCGCGCTCTCGATCGTCTCGGCGTGCGTGTGGTTCAGGTCTTCGGCGCCCACCACGGCCACGTCGTTGGCCAGGTTCCGCCGCGCCACGCTCGTCGCCTGGCCGGTGATCACCTGCTCGCCCAGCTTGAGCACGTCGGCCTTGATCTTGATCGCGAGGTCGTTCTGGTCGGCCGCGACCGGGACGGTGATGGGCGCGTACCCGATCCGGCGCACGTCGAGCGTGATCGCGCCGTTCGGGACATTGAGCGAGAAGCGCCCGTCGGCGCCGGTGTACGTGCCGATCTGGGTGCCCTTCACCGTCACGCGCGCGGCGTTGACGGGGGCCCCTGCATCGGCGTCCGTAACCGTGCCGCGCAGCGCACGCTGCGCGAGCGCGGTGGTACTGCACACCGCGACCAGCAGCGAACCTACGAGGAGTGAACTGAACTTGCGCACGTCGCCTCCCATGGGGAGAAAGGAATGAGTGAGCAGCGCGCGCCAGCCGGGGGCGGGGGCCCTCGGCACCGCCCGGAAAACGAGCCGGCGCGCCGCGACGCGACGTTATGGTTAGGTCAGGTTTTCGTCAACATGCAGCAACGAAAAAATCCGGTCTGAATGCCGTCCGAATCGATGCGCCGTCACCCCCCCGGCACCGACCCCCTGGATTGGGCATCAACGCCCTGCCGAACAGCCCCCGACACTCGTCGAGGTTAAGAAATCGCCAACGTTCCGGAGCCGAAGCTTTTGCATGGGAGGGCGAAGGGCCGGCCGAAGGCCGGCCCAGGGGCCGGGGGACGGGGGGGATGAGGCGGAGGCAGGGCGTGGAAGCAGGAACGTCAACGACATGGAGCGGCGGGGAGAGGAGCATCGGGGTGTGCCGTCCCGCCTCTCTCCATCCCCGCCGTTCCCCCCCGACCCCCGGCCCCTGGCCCCCAGCCCCTAAACCGCCCTACAGCGCCGGCGCCACCTTCCCCCGCCTCAGCTCCCGCACCGTCGCCGGCAGCGCCTTCTCCAGGTCGCGGAGCGACGTCCGCGCCACCCGCCCCATCTCACCCCGCTTGAGCTCCGGCACGCGCTCGTCGTACAGGCCGTCCGCCGCCTCCACCCCGACGCCGTGCTCGTACACCATCTTCCCGCCCAGATACGCGGTGTACGCCACCACGCCGATCCCCGCCAGGCCAAGGGCGAGGTAGCCCGCGTTCGGCTCCCGGCGCGAGCGCCACGTCGCCATCGCCGTCGCCGTGAGGGTCGCGAGCAGGTTCAGGTTCCGATGGGTGATGAGCATGTCGTGCGATTCCCCCTCCGTGCTCACCTCCTCCTGCGCGATCAGCCCGGTGACCGCCGACGCCAGGGCGCCGACCGCCGCGAGTGCCATCGAGCGCCGTCCCACCTCGAGTAGCTCCGGGTCGCCTGTGGCACGGCCCAGCAGGTCGGCGCCGACGGCCAAGGGGAGGGTCGCGATCGGGAGGTGGACGAGGGCGGGGTGTACTTCCTGTAGACGCATGGCCATGAGAGTCTCCTGCGACGATGCCGGGGAAAGCCCGGCAAGAAGAACGCCCGTCCTCCCCACCCCCCGCTTTCACTCATTCCTGACACATCGCGCCCTTGTCCAGACTGGCGGGGGCGCCGAGAATTTCCCCTCGCGAGGGCACCTCCCCGGCCTCCCGCGCCGTACGGGGCGCCCGCATCGGTGCACGCCCCTCCACCACACGCCCGCCGGGCCGCTCCCATGAAGCTCTCCGACACTGCCATCAGGCGGCCGGTGCTCACCAGCATGCTCAGCGCGGCGCTGGTGCTCTTCGGCGTCATCGGCTACCTCGAGCTCCCCGTCCGCGAGTTCCCCGATGTCGACCCGCCGATCATCTCCGTCTCCACCTATCTCCGCGGCGCCAACCCGCGGGTGATGGAATCGGCGGTCACCGACATCCTCGAGGAGGAGCTGAGCACCGTGCCGGGGCTCCGGACGCTCACCAGCTCGAGCGCCGAGGAGTTCAGCAACATCACGCTCGAGTTCACGCTCGACCGCGACATCGAGTCGGTCGCCCAGGACGTGCGCGACAAGGTGGCGCGCGTGCGCGGCCGGCTCCCGGAGGAAGTGGAGGAGCCCGTGGTCGCCAAGCAGGACGCGGACGCCAATCCATTCTTCTACCTGGCGCTCTCCGGCGACAACTACAACCTCCTCCAGCTCTCCGACATCGCCGATCGTCTCGTGAAGACGCGGCTGCAGAGCGTGAAGGGGGTGGGCCAGGCGCTCATCCTCGGCGAGCGGCGCTACGCCATGCGCGTGTGGCTCTCCGCGTCCGCGCTCGCCGCGCGCGGGCTCACCGTGCAGGACATCGAGGACGCGATCCGGAGCCGCAACGTGGAGATCCCCGCCGGGCGCATCGAGTCGTCCCGGCGCGAGTTCACCGTCCGCTCGCTCGGCGAGCTCAAGACGCCCGACGAGTTCGGGAATCTCACCGTGTCGAACGCCGCCGGGCAGCTCGTGAAGCTGCGCGACGTGGCGCAGGTGGAGCTCGGGCCGGAGGACGAGCGCAGCGTGCTCCGCTTCCAGGGGCGCCCGGCGGTGGCCATCGGCATCGTGCGCCAGTCGAAGTCGAACCTCGTCGAGGTGGCGGACGCGGTGCGTGCCGAGCTGCCGGCGATCCAGCAGTCGCTCCCCCCCGGCGTGAGCCTCGACGTCGGATTCGACCAGTCGGTGTTCGTGAAGCGCTCCATCCGCGAGGCCCAGGAGACGCTCCTCCTCGCGGCCGGGCTCGTGGTGCTGATCATCTTCCTCTTCCTGCGCAACCTGCGCGCGACGGTGATCCCCGGCCTCGCGATCCCGACGTCGATCGTCGGCGTCTTCGCGATCATGTACTTCCTGCACTTCTCGATCAACAACTTCACCCTCCTGGCGCTCACCCTCGCCATCGGGATCGTGGTGGACGACGCGATCATCGTGCTCGAGAACGCGTACCGGCATCAGGAGGAGCTGCACGAGGCGCCGCTCGACGCGGCGACGAACGGGACGCGCGAGATCGGCTTCGCGGTGATCGCGACCACCATCGCCCTGGTGGCCGTGTTCACCCCGCTCGCCTTTCTCCAGGGCACCACCGGGCGGCTGTTCAACGAGTTCGGCATCGCCGTGGCCGGGGCGGTGGTGATCTCGGGGTTCATCGCCCTCACACTGACCCCGATGCTCTGCGCCCGCGTGCTGCGCGTCCCCCCGCGCCACGGCCCGCTCTACCAGGCGCTCGAGCGGGGCTTCGACGCCCTGGCGCGCGGCTACGCCCGCACCCTCGATCGCGCCGTGCGCCGCCGCTGGATCACGGTGGGGGCGGCCGCCCTGCTCGTGCTCGTGGCCGTGGTGGTGTTCCGATCGCTGCAGCGCGAGTTCGTCCCCAGCGATGATCGTGGCTACTTCGTCACTCTCGTCATCGCTCCCGAGGGCGCGTCGATCGGCTACACCGACGGCTACCAGCGCCGCGTGGAGGACATCCTGCACCGCACCAAGGACGTCGACAGCTACTTCTCGATCATCGGCTTCGGCGGACGGGTGAGCAGCGGGCTCATCTTCGCCCGCCTCACCGACTGGTCGGCGCGGTCGCGCTCCGTCCAGGACGTGATCGGCGAGGTGCAGCCGCAGTTCATGGGGATCTCCGGCGCGCTCGTCTTCGCCAACAATCCCCCCGCCTTCGGCGGCTTCGGGAATCCGGTGCAGTTCGTCGTGCGGAATCCCGACTTCGACTCGCTCGCCAAGGCCATGGACACGCTGGTCGGGCGCGCCCGGCAGATCCCCGGGCTGATCAACGTCGACACCGACCTGCGCGTGAACAAGCCGGAGCTCACGGTGCAGTTCGACCGCGACCGCGCCGAGGACCTGGGCGTGCCGGTGCGCGACGTCGCCTCCACCCTGCAGACGATGCTCGGCGGCACCCGCGTGAGCACCTTCACCCGCGAGGACAAGCTGTACTACGTGCTCCTGCAGCTTCGCCCCGAGGAACGCGCCACGCCGAGCGACATGACCGGGCTGTTCGTGCGCGGGAAGGGCGGCACGCCGGTGCAGCTCAGCGCCGTGACGCGCACCGCCGAGGGGGTCGGACCGCGCCAGCTCAACCACTTCGATCGCGTGCGCGCGTTCACCCTCTCCGCCGGGCTCGCCCCCGGCTTCACGCTCGGCGCCGCGCTCGACTCGCTGAACGCGGTCGCCCGGCAGGTGCTCCCCCGGGGGAGCACCATCGCCCTCGCCGGCGAGTCGCGCGAGCTGCAGGAGAGCGGATCGGCGCTTTACTTCGCCTTCGCCCTCGCCCTGGTGGTGGTGTTCATGGTGCTCGCCTCGCAGTTCGAGTCCGTGCTGCACCCCTTCACCGTGCTGCTCGCCGTGCCGCTCGCCGTCACCGGCGCGCTCGTCACCTTGCTCGTGGCCGGGTCCACGATCAACCTGTACAGCCAGATCGGGATGATCCTCCTCATCGGGCTCGTGACCAAGAACTCCATCCTGCTCGTGGAGTACGCGAACCAGTTGAAGGAGCGCGGGCTCTCCACCGTGGAGGCGGTGCTCGAGTCGGGGCGCATCCGGCTGCGTCCCATCCTCATGACGTCGGTGGCGACGGTCATGGGCGCGCTCCCGATCGCCCTCGGCCTCGGCGCGGGCTCGGCGAGCCGCCGGCCGCTCGGCTACGCGATCGTCGGCGGGGTGCTCTTCTCCACGGTGCTCACCCTCTACCTGGTTCCCGCGGTGTACGTCATCGTCGATCTCGCGCGCCAGCGCGCGCGTGGGCCCGTGGCCGCGCCCACACCCGAGCTCGAGCCGGCGGAGGTCGAATGATTCTCCCCCTCCTCGCCTTCTTCCAGCTCGCCGCGGCCGACTCGCTGCCGCGCATCACGCTCGATGAGGCGCTGCGCCGGGCCGCGCGCCTCGACCCGGCGTACGTCGCGGCGCGGGGCGATGCGTCGGCCGCGGAGTGGGAGCGTCGCGCCGCGTGGTCCGCGCTGCTCACCCCATCGCTCAGCGCGACCACCGACGCGAGCAAGTACTCCACCCCCACGTTCAACCTCGGCACCGGCAGCCTGTCTTCGGTGGCGGTGAACGCGCGCCTCGACGCGCGCTACGACCTGTTCACCGGCGGGCGGCGCATGGCGGAGATGGGGCGAAGCGCGGCGGCGCTCGAGGGCGCGCGCGCCGACGAGCGACAGGCGCGCTTCGACGCCGCGCTCCGCACGGAGCGCGACTACTACGACGTGCTCGTCGCCGAGGAGCTCTCGCGCGTGCAGCGGGACCGCATCCAGCGCGCGCTGGAGCAGCTCGTGGTGGCGCGCGCCCGCGTGGTCTCCGGCGCCGCCGTGGCCACCGACTCGCTCCAGCTCCTTCTGGAGCTGAGCCGCGCGCGCGTGGCGGGGGTGAAGCAGGACGCGGCGGTACGCGTCGCGCGCCTGCAGCTCGGCCGGCGCGTGGGGATGGATGGACCCGTCGAAGCCGCTCCCCTCGACAGCGCGGTGCCGAGGGAGCTGCCCATCACCCTCGAGGAGGCGGTGGCGCGGGCGCGCACCGACGGCCCGCGGTGGGTGTCCGCGCGCGCGAACGAGCACGCCGCGGAGTCGGCGCTCCGGGCGACGAGAGGATCGTACCTGCCGGAGATCAGTCTCGGCGCGTCCACCGCGGCGTTCGACAATCGCTTCTTCCCGAGCGCCACCACGCGCTCGTGGGTCACCATCCAGGCATCGTTTCCCATCTGGGACGGCGCGCGGCGCGAGGTGGAGGTGGCGCGGGCGCGCGCCGCGCGCGACGCGGCCGCGGCGGCGCGGCGCGACGCCGAACGGTCCATCGCGCGCGACGTGACGGAGGCGTTCGAGGCCTACGCCACGGCGCGCGCCACCGTGCTCCTGTCCGCGGATGCGCTGCTCGTGGCGCGCGAGAACTATCGCGTGCAGGACAGCCGGTACCGCGCCGGGGCCACGACCATTCTCGACCTGCTGGAGGCGCAGCTCGCCCTGTCGCAGGCGGAGGCGGACCTCGTGCAGTCGCGCCACTCGGCACGACTCGCGCTCGCCGGGCTGGAGGCACTGCTGGGACGACGGATCTTCGACGACAGGAGCACGCCGTGAGAGCGATCGTCATGCTGGTGGCCGGCGCCGTGCTGGCCGGGTGCGGGAAGGGGCGCGATGCCGAGGCGGCGGGAGGGCGCGCGGGCGGCGCCCCGCCGGCGATGCCGGTGGAGGTCGCCGTCGCGCAGCACGACACCGTCGTGGATGCCATCGACGCCACGGGGCAGATCGAGTCCGTCCAGTCGATCGAGCTGCGCCCGGAGGTCGAGGGCCGGCTGGTGGCGATCCTCGTCGCCGAGGGGCGCGTCGTGGCGCGCGGCACGCCGCTCTTCAAGGTGGATGACGCCGAGCTGCGCGCGCAGGTGGCGCGCGCCGAGGCCGATCGCGATCTCGCCCGGCAGTCGCTCGCCCGCACGCGCGAGCTGCTCGCGCAGAAGGCGTCGTCCCCCTCTGAGCTGGAGAAGGCGGAGGCCACCGCCCGCGCCACGCAGGCGGAGCTGGACCTGCTCACGGTACGCCTCGACCGCACCACCGTGCGCGCCCCGTTCGGCGGCGTGGTGGGGCGGCGGCTCGTGAGCCTCGGGGACTACGTCACCACGCAGCAGCCGCTGATCACGCTGCAGACCTTCGACCCGCAGCGCGCGGTGTTCGAGGTGCCGGAGCGGTTCGCCGAGCGGCTGGCGGTGGGGCAGCGCGTGGCGTTCCGCGTGGCGGCCCTCCCGGGCCGCGAGTTCACCGGCGTGGTGGACTTCGTGGATCCGGTGGTGCGTCTCCCGGGACGCACGATCACGGCGAAGGCGCGCGTGGCCAACCCGCGCCGCGAGCTGCAGGCGGGGATGTTCATCGAGGCGCGCCTCGCGACGGCCGTGCGCCCGAAGGCGGTGGTGGTGCCGGAGGACGCCGTGCTCTCCCTCCAGGGGGAGCGCGTGGTGTGGGTGGTGACCCCGGCGTCGCGGGCGGCGCGGCGCGAGGTCGTGCTCGGGGTGCGCACGCCCGGCTTCGTGGAGATCACGAAGGGGATCGACGCCGGTGAGCAGGTGGTCGTCGGCGGCGCCGAGCGGCTGAGCGAGGGGGTGCCGGTGCGCGCCACCGTCGTGCAGCGCCGGCGCGAGGTGGCGCCGAGGGAGGGGTGAGAGACGCGGCTGGAAGACTCGGCTGTCAGCTCTCGGCTCTCGGCTAGTGCACACGCCGAGATCCCTCTACGCGGGGCAGTAGCCGAGAGCCGAGAGCCGAGAGCCGCTTCTACACTATCCCCCTCGCCACCGCATACCGCACGAGCGCCGCGTTGGTGCGGAGCCCGAGCGCGCGCTTGATGCGCGCGCGGTGGAACTCCACCGCCTTCGGGGTCACGCCGAGCTGCCCGGCGATCTCCACGGTGGTACACCCCTGGGCCACGAGCCGGAGCACCTCCACCTGTCGCGGCGTGAGCGGGTGGACGTTGGTCCCCTCCGGCGGCGTCGCGCGAGGCACGAGCGGCGTCACGTAGCTTCGCCCGGCGAGCACCTCCGCGATCGCGTGGCGCAGCTCGGCCGCGTCGCCGCCGCGCAGGACGAAGCCCCGCGCGCCGGCCCGCATCGCTTCGTCGGCGTACACCGCGTCGGCGTGCGCGGCGCGAATGAGCATCGCCAACCCCGGGCGCAGGCGCGAGAGCTCGCGCGCCACGTCGATCCCGTTCCGGCCGGGAAGCGAGATGGCGAGCATCACGAGGTCGGGCGCGAGTGCTTCCACCGCCGCCACGACATCACGCCCGTTCCCGACCAGGCCGACCATCTGCAGATCGGGCTCGAGAATCGTTCGCAGCTCGACGAGCGTCTCGATCTCCGCGTCCGCCACGAGCAGCCGGGGCGCGCTCACCGCGGCTCCCCCGCGCGCGGCGCGCCGGTGGAACGCGCGTGATCGGCCGAGCCCGGCGCTAGTACACGTCCGAGGGATGGAAGTACGCCGGTGCGAGTGCGCTCGCTCGAGCGATGGTACGACTGGCAGACGATCGCGTGCACGTTGCGGAATGACTGGTCCACGGCGAAGACGTCCCGCCGGCGCCGCTGAAGGGATCGCGGAGCGCCGGGGACGCGTGGTCGGCGGGCCATCGGGCGGAAAGGGATGCCCCGCCGACTCCATGTAAACAAATATGTCTAGCATGGAAAGCGCGCGAACGTAAGACGTCAAACCTAACTAGGGTTTTCCCCAGTACCGATATGGATGACTAGGGAAATCAACAGCTTGCGAAAGCTGCCCGAACGGTCATTCTTTCGCGGCGAGCGGGTCCGCGAGCAGCGGCTCGCGCCGCTCCCCCACCGCCCCGGTGCTCCTTCCACGTCGCGATGTCACCGTCCCGATCATCGACTCGACCACACGGCTCCCCGGTGCGCGAGCCGGACACCGTCCATCACTGCGCGGGTTTCGAGGGCGCCATCGCCGCGCTCGGCGCGGACCAGCGGAGCGTGCTGCGGATGCTCCTCACCGGGGCACCGTTCGCGCTCGTCGTCTCGCTCGCCGCGGTCGAGCCGCGCTTGGTGGAGGAGTGGCTCGGCAACGGCGGCCCGCTCCACGCGGCCATCGACGCCCTGCACCACGACATCCCGGCGTCGCTTCGCACGCGGCTCAGGGCGCTGGTGCAACGGGAGATCCGGGCCTCCGACGCGCTCCCACACGACGCCTCGGCGCGCGCCTCGCTCGTGCTCGTCCGGGCGATCGGCTCCCTGGATGCCGAGCAGCACCTGCTCGAGCACTCCGCGCTCCGGCGCGACGAGTGGAGCGGCGGGGGGAGCTGAAGACGAGGCTCTCGGGAAGACACGGCGGTCGGTTCTCGGCTCTCGGCTCTCGGCTCTCGGCTCGTTGCACACGCCGAGAGCTCTCTGTACGAAGCCTTGGCCGAGAGCCGATGGCCGAGAGCCGACAGCCATGTCTGGCAGCCGCCCCTCTCACCTCTCCAGCGGCACGTTCACCACCCGCGTCCCCTTCGCCTGCGGGGAGTACACGAGCAGACTCGCCACCCCGGTCCGCGACTGGAGCGCCGAGCGTAGATCGTTCACCGCGCGCACCGGGTGCTGCTGGCCGCCGCCGAGCGTGGCGGTGATGATGTCGCGCGGGAAGAGCAGTCCGCGCGACGGTCCCGCGGGATCCACCGCCACCACCGCGATCCCCGTCATCCCGGTCGGGAGGCCGAGCTCCCCCGCGACCTCCGGCGTCACCGGCGTCACCTGGATCCCGAGCCGGCCGCCCGGCGCGTTCTCACCGCTCGACGGCCCGCCCGCCACGCGCGTCTCCTGGCTCGTCGGTGCCTCGCCGAGCTTCACCTTCGCCGTGTGCTTCTGCCCGAAGCGCATGACGTCCACCGTGATCGTCTCGCCCGGCTGGTAGCCGAGCAGCAATCGCTGGAGCGTCGACACGCGGTCGATCGGCTTGCCGTTCACGGCGAGGATGATGTCGCCGGGCTGGAGCCCGGCCTGCTTGGCGGGACTGTCGTTGCCCGAGTACCCGCCCACGAGCGCGCCGCGGATCTCCTTCATCCCCGCCGCCTGCGCATCCGCCGGCCCCACGTCCTGGATGGAGACGCCGAGGATCGCGCGCCGCACGTGGCCGTACTTGCGGATCTCCTCCATCACCGTGCGCGCGATGCTGATCGGGATGGCGAACCCGTAGCCGGCGTACACGCCGGTGGGGCTCGCGATGGCGCTGTTGATCCCGATCACGCTCCCGTTCATGTCGACCAGCGGTCCACCGGAGTTGCCGGGGTTGATCACCGCATCCGTCTGGATGAAGTCCACCACCGCGTAGTCGCTCTGGAAGAGGGCGCGCAGGTTGCCCGAGCGCTCCTTCGCGCTCACGATCCCGGAGGTCACGGTGAAGTCGAGCCCGAGTGGGTTCCCGATGGCGAGCACCGGGTCCCCCACCTGCACGCTGCTGTCCGCGCCGAGCGGCGCCGTGGGGAAGCCAGACCCATCGATCTTGATGAGCGCCACGTCCGTGCCCGGGTCGTGCCCCACCACCTTCGCCGGGAAGATGCGGCGGTCGAGCAGCGTCACGTTCACCTTCTCGGCGTTCGCCACCACGTGATTGTTCGTGAGGATGTAGCCGTCGCTCGAGACGAGAAAGCCGGAGCCGGTGGCCCGTGCCGGCCCCTGTGGCCGCATCTGCGGGGGGATCATCTCCGGCGGGATCCCCTGCTCCTGCGACTGCATCTGGGCGGCGACCTCGGGGGAGAACTCCGATTCGATCGACACCACCGCCGGCGTCACCCGCCGCGCCACCGCCGCCAGGGTACCCGACTGCGCCGCCTGCTGCGTGACGGTCTGCGCGCGCGCCGGCTCCTTGCTGTCCGCCGTGCACGCGCTCACGAAGGCGGCCATGGCCAGCAGCAGCGCGGTGCGCCGGCGCGCGCCCATCCACCCGCTCGAGCTCGACATGTTCACGTGTCCTTCTTCCGGTGATCGGCCGTCAGGTACGCAAGACTCGGGCACGCGGCGCCTCGCCGGGGACGGAAGCGCATTGACCAGCCGCGGCACGAGCGGCAACTTCCCTGCGACGCGGCGCGCCGTTCGGGCGAGCCCGCCACTTTCCCCCATTCCGCACCGTGCCCTACCACATTCTCGTCACCGACGACATCGACGGCGACGGCGTCGCCATACTCACCGGCGAGCCCGAGTTCGTCGTCGACGAGGTTCCCACCCTTCCCAAGCACGAGCTGCTCCAGCGCATCGGCGCCTACGACGCCATCGTCGGACGGAGCGCGACGCGCATCTCCGCCGAGCTGCTCCAGCACGCGCACCGCCTGCGCGTGGTCGGCCGCGCCGGCGTGGGCGTGGACAACATCGCGCTCGACGTGGCCACCAAGCTCGGCATCGCCGTGATCAACGCTCCGGCGGGGAACACGGTGGCCGTGGCCGAGCTGTTCTTCGGATCCGTGATCGGGCTGCTACGCCATCTCCCGCGCGCGGCGACGTCCATGTCGCAAGGCAGATGGGAGCGCGCGGACCTCATGGGCACGCAGCTCGAGGGGAAGACGCTCGCGATCGTGGGCGTGGGGCGGATCGGCGGGGAGGTGGCCTCGCGCGCCCACGCCTTCGGGATGGACGTGGTGGGGTACGATCCGTACGTCGCGGACGAGCGCTTTCGCGCGCTGCGGGTGCGCCGCGCCGCGGCGCTCGACGACGCGCTCGGCGAGGCGGACTTTCTCACCGTGCACACGCCGCTCACCGACGAGACGCGCGGGATGATCGGGCGTCGGGAGCTCGCCCGCCTCCGTCAGGGAGCCGTGGTCGCCAACCTGGCGCGGGGCGGGATCATCGACGAGGGGGCGCTCGCCGAGGCGCTCGCCTCCGGCCACCTCCGGGGCGCCACCGTCGATGCCTTCGCCGCCGAGCCGCTCGCCGCCGACCACCCGCTGCGCTTTGCGCCCAACGTGCTGCTCACCCCGCACATCGGTGCCTCCACCGCGGAAGCCCAGCGGAACGTGGCGGTCGACGTCTGCGTCGCCGTGCGCGATGCGCTGCTCCGCGGCGAGCTGTCGCGATCGGTGAACATCGACGCGGCGGCGGACGGGCGGTGGGGCGAGCTGCAGCCGGCGATGCTCGTGGCGCGTCGCGCCGCGGCGGTGGCGCGAGCGCTGCTCGCCGCGCAGGGCGTGCGGGCCGTGCGGCGTCTCGCGCTCCGGTGCGGCCCGGAGATGAGCACGGGGAGCGGCGTGATCCTCGCCGCGGCCACCGTGGGTGTGCTGGAGGGGGTGATCGAGACGGAGCGGCTCAACCTCATCAACGCCCGCGCCCTCGCCGAGGCGCGCGGGATCGAGCTGTCGGTGGCCGAGTCCGGGAGCCTCGAGCACGCGAACGCGCTCGAGGTCACGGTGGGCGGCGGCGTGCAGGAGGTGATGGTGGCGGGGATCGCGCTCCCCGACCGCCCCCCGCGTCTCACGCGCATCGGCGGCTTTCACGTGGACATCATGCCGCGGCAGACGCTCGTCGTGCTCACCAACCACGACGTGCCCGGCGTGATCGGGCGCGTGGGCACGGTGCTCGGCGACGCGGGGATCAACATCGCCGAGTACCACCAGGCGCGCATGGCGCAGGGTGGCGAGGCACTGGCGGCGATCTCGGTGGATGGCGTGGTCGCCGAGGAGCTGCGCCGCGTGCTCCTGCAGCTCCCCGACGTGCACTCGGCCACGGTCGTGAGCTTCAAGGACGCGTGAGCGCCTCGCCGGTGGCGCCCTCGCGCGATGCGGGCGTGCGCGAGGCGCACGCCATGGATGCCTCGGGGCTCCGCCTGGTGCCCGACGCGGTCGCGCGCCCCACGGACGAGCGCGAGGTGGCGGAGCTGCTCGCGCGCGCCACGGCCGATGGCGTTCCCGTGACGGCGGCGGGTGGGCAGACCAGCACCACCGGCGCATCCATCACGGACCGCGGCATCCTCCTGTCGCTCCGCGCCCTGGCGCGAGTGGGCGAGGTGGACGAACGGGCGCGCACGATCCGCGCGCAGGCCGGCGCGCTCGTCGCCGACGTCAAGCGCGTGGCCGCGGCGCGCGGATTGCTCTTCCCCCCGGACCCGACGAGCGAGGGGGAGGCGACGATCGGCGGCGCGGTCGCCTGCAACGCCTCGGGCGCGCGCAGCCTCCGCTACGGCGCGACGCGCGCGCACGTCGTCGCGCTCCGCGTCGCGCTCGCCGATGGCGAGGTGATCGAGCTCCGGCGGCCTCGCCTCGAGAAGAACACGGTGGGGTACGCGCTCGCCCACGATCCCGTGGATTGGTTCATCGGGAGCGAGGGAACGCTCGGCGTGGTGCTGGAGGCGGAGCTCGCCCTCCTCCCGGCGCCGGCGAGCGTGACGGGCCTGCTGCTCCCCTTCCCCGACGAGCGTCGTGCGCTCGCCTTCGTGGCCGACGCGCGGGAGGCGCCTCGCCTGCGCGCGCGCTGCCTCGAGTACTTCGACGCCGGCGCGCTCGCCATCGCGCGCGACGCGCACGGCGGGGGCTGGGCGCCCGGGGCCGGCGCGCTCGTGTACGCCGAGGACGCGGGTGATGACGACGCGCCGCCCGCGCTCGAGGCGTGGCTCGCGCTCGCCGAGCGCCACGAGGCGTGGTGCGACGACGTCACCGTGCTGGCGAGCGAGAGCGAGCTGCGCGAGGCGCGTCGCGTGCGGCACGCCGTCCCGGCCACGATGAACGAGCGCGGCGCCGCGCGCCGTACGGCCGGCGGCCGCAAGGTGTCCACCGACTGGGCGGTGCCCTACCGACGTCTCGGCGAGGCCATCGCGCACGCGCGCGCCATCGCGCGCGATGCGGGGGTGGACTCCGGCGTGATCTACGGCCACGCCGGCAACGGGCACCCGCACCAGAACTTCATCGCCCGGGACGGCGCCGAGCTCGCGCGGGTGGAGCGGGTGGTCGAGGAGACGCTGCGCCGCGTCATCGCCATGGGGGGCACGGTGGCCGCCGAGCACGGGATCGGTAAGCTCAAGCGGCGCTGGCTCCCGCTCCAGATGACCGAGCGCCAGATCCGTGTCATGCGGGCGATCAAGCGCGAGCTGGACCCGGCGGGGATTCTCGCCCCGGGGAACGTGCTCCCGTGAGCGCGGGCGAATGCGCGGGCGAGCGGGCCGGCGAGCGGGCGGGCGAGCGGGCGAGCCCTCGCTGGGCCTCGGTCGTGCTGGACGTGGACAACACGCTCGCCGGCGTGGAGGGGATCGACTGGCTCGCCGCGCGACGCGGGGGGGCGGTGGCCTCGCGCGTGCGGGACATGACGGCGCGCGCGATGCGCGGCGAGATCCCGCTCGACGCCGTGTACGGGGAGCGGCTCGCGATCATCCGACCGGGCGTCGATGACATCGCGGCGCTCGCCGTGGCGTACGAGGAGCACGTGGCTCGGGGCGCGCCGGAGGCGATCGCCGCGCTGCGCGCGGCCGGGGTGCGGCTGGCCCTGGTGAGCGGCGGCGTGCGCCAGGCTATTCTACCCATGGCGCGCGCGCTCGGCTTCGCCGACGGCGACCTGCACGCGGTGGAGCTGCGCTTCGATGCGGGTGGCGCCTACGCGGGCTTCGACACGGCATCCCCGCTCGCCACGCAGGAGGGGAAGCCGGCGGTGGTCCGGTCGATCGCCCCCGCCCTCCCCCGCCCCGTGCTCGCCGTGGGCGACGGCAGCACCGACGCCGCCGTGCGTCCCGTCGTGGAGGCGTTCGCGGCGTACACGGGGTTCACGCGACGGGAGGCGGTGGTGCGCGCCGCCGATCTGGTGATCGAGTCGTTCCTTCAGCTTCGCGAGGTCGTGCTCCAATGAGCGATGGACCATCGGCGTTCGGCACGTTCTTCCTTCCCGGCCCCACCGAGGTGCGCCCCGAGGTGCTCGGGGCGATGACGCGACCGATGATCGCGCACCGCGGCGCCGCGTTCGAGGCGCTGTTCGCGCGCATCCAGGCGCGCCTGCGCCCCGTCTTCCGCACCACGCGGCCGGTGCTCGTGTGCAGCGCATCGGCGAGCGGCCTCATGGAGGGCGCGGTGCGCTGCGCCCCGGAGGGGCCGATCCTGTCGCTGGTGAACGGAGCCTTCTCCGAGCGGTTCGCCCGGATCGCGCAGGCGTGCGAGCGCGAGGTGAGCATGCTCGAGGTGCCCTGGGGCGCGACGTTCGACCTCGACGAGGTGGAGCATCGGCTCGCCGAGCGCCGGTGGAGCGCGGTCACGGTGGTGCACTCGGAAACCTCCACGGGAGTGCTCACCGACGTCCGCACGGTGACGGCGCTCGCGCACCGCCATGGCGCGGTGGCGCTCGTGGACAGCGTGAGCGGGGTGGCCGGCGCGCCGCTCGAGTTCGATGCGTGGGAGATGGACTTCGTGTTCACCGGCTCGCAGAAGGCGCTGGCGGTCCCGCCCGGACTCGCGCTCGGTGTCGCGACGCCGGAGCTGATCGAGCGCGCGAGGAGCGTGCGCGGGCGCGGACGCTACCTCGACCTCGTGGAGCTCGAGGAGTACGCGCTGCGCGATCAGACGCCCGCCACGCCGGCGCTCCCGCTGTTCTACGCGCTGGACGCGCAGCTCGACGTCATCGCGCGCGAGGGGGTGGAGGCGCGCTGGCGCCGTCACGAGGCGATGGCCCGCGCCACGTGGGCGTGGGCCGAGCGCGTGCGCGAGCGTCACGGCGTGGAGGTGTCGGTGCTCGCCCGCGAGGGATCGCGCTCGCCGACGGTGAGCGCGATCACCGCGCCGCCCGGCGCGCGGGGAGGTGCGATCGCCGCCGCCGTCGCCACGCGCGGGTTCGTGATCGGCGGCGGATACGGCAAGCTGCGTGATGCGACCTTCCGCATCGGACACATGGGAGAGCACGACGTGGCGGGAGTCGAGCGATGCCTGGCCGTGGTCGAGGAGGTGCTGGTGTCGGAGATCGGGGCGGCGGAGGCGCGGGGTGCGGGGCGCGGGGCGCGGGGCGCGTTGGGGGACGAGGGGGTGCGGCGGTGAGGCGTGGGGTGCGGGTGCGGCGGGTGCTGGCGGTCGTGGCGGCCATCGGCGGAGCCGCGTGTGCTGGCGCGAGGCGATCGAGGACGGCGCCCGCGCCGGTGGCGGGGCCGGTCGTCGACTCCGCGGCGCGGGCCGCGGGGCGGGTGCGGGCGCGGGAGCTGGGGGTGGCGCCGGGCGTGTTCCGCCCCGGCGTGCTGAACGCGATCACCGACGTGAGCGGCGTGCGCGTGGGGCAGACGACGATCGTCGTGGGCGACTCCGTGCGCACGGGGGTCACGGCCATCCTCCCGCACGGCGGCGACCTCTTTCACGACCGCGTGCCCGCCGCCATTCACGTCGGCAACGCCTTCGGGAAGCTCGTCGGCGCGACGCAGGTGGCGGAGCTGGGTGAGCTCGAGACGCCGATCCTGCTCACCTGTACGCTCTGCGTGTGGAAGGCCGCCGACGCGCTCACGCAGTGGATGCTCGAGCGGCCGGGCATGGACGACGTGCGCTCGATCAACCCCGTGGTCGGGGAGACGAACGACGGCACGCTCAACGACATCCGCGCGCGCCCCGTCACCGTCGCGGCGGTGCGCGCGGCGCTCGACGGCGCGCGCACCGGGCCGGTGCAGGAAGGAAGCGTGGGCGCGGGAGAGGGGACGATCGCCTTCGGGTGGAAGGGTGGGATCGGAACGGCCTCGCGCGTCCTCCCCGCCTCGCTCGGCGGCTACACGGTCGGGGTGCTGGTGCAGACGAATTTCGGCGGCGTGCTCCAGGTGATGGGCGCCCCCGTGGGACGAGCGCTGGGACGGTGGGCGTTCCAGCACGACGTGGAGGGCGACCACGGCGACGGCTCGATCATGATCGTCGTGGCCACCGACGCCCCGCTCTCCGACCGCAACCTCGGCCGGCTCGCCGCGCGCGCGATGATGGGGCTCGCGCGCACCGGCGCATCGGGGTCGAACGGCTCGGGGGACTACGTGATCGCCTTCTCCACCGCCGAGTCGGTCCGCCGACGCGCGCCGACGGACGCGAGATCGGCGGCCGCCCCGCGCGCGGTGGCCGATCTGCCGAACGATGACATGTCGGGGCTGTTCGAGGGCGTGATCGAGGCCACGGAGGAGGCGATCTACGATTCGCTGTTCATGGCCACCTCGGTCACCAGCCGAGGACGGACGGTGGAGGCGATCCCGCTCGACCGTGTGCGCGAGGTGCTGGCGCGCTACCACGTGAGCGAGCGCTGAGCACCGTGCCGCCCGCCTCGTCGCGCGCCTCCGGGTCGCTGGTGCGGCTGGTGCGCGCGCTCCACCGCGCCATTCGCGACACGGATGGCACCAGCAGTCTGATGGAGCGGTTCGACGAGCTCACGAAGGTGCTGTACTGCAAGGTGTGCGACGAGCGCGGGGGCTCGCACGGGGAGCGCGGCGCGCGCGAGGGCGATGGCGCGCTGGCCTTCGCCGCCGATGGCGCGCTCTCCGACGCGGAGCGGGCGATCGCCATCCGCCGGTCGTTCGCGCGCGTGACGGCGGAGCGCGCCCCGCTCTTTCCGGAGCGCTTCGCCACCCTCCGCCTCTCCGACACCGCGCTCGCGCGCCTCGCCGCCCTGCTCGCCCCCGTCACGCTCTCCGGGCGCGAGGAGGATCTGAAGGGACTCGCGTACGAGGAGCTCATTCGCGACGCGTTCGACAAGGGGGACAACCAGCAGTTCTTCACGCCGCGCCCGATCGTCGACTTCATGGTCGCGATGGTGGACGACCGGCTCTCGGGCACGGTGTGCGACCCGGCGTGCGGCACGGGAGGGTTTCTCCTCGGCGTGGCGCGGTGGGCGCGCGAGCGCGGGCTCCCCTCGCCGCCGCGTCTCATCGGCTACGAGATCGACGAGCGGCTCGCCTGGGCCGCCCGCATGAACCTGGACATGCACGACATCGCGAACGCC
This sequence comes from Gemmatimonadaceae bacterium, assembly GCA_036378095.1. Taxonomy (GTDB): domain Bacteria; phylum Gemmatimonadota; class Gemmatimonadetes; order Gemmatimonadales; family Gemmatimonadaceae; genus JADGGM01. The sequence continues at coordinate 95,225 of DASUXC010000023.1, forward strand.
GAGGTGGCGTTCGTGCCCGGGGCGGGCGCGCTGGGGGAGGCGATCGCGCCGCGCCTCGGCACGGTGGACGTGGTGATCACCAACCCGCCCTTCGGCAGCGACCTCTCCCACGCCGACGCGCTGGAAGCGTTCGAGCTGGGGCGCGGCCGCCCCTCGCGGCGCCGCGGGGTGCTCTTCCTCGAGCGATGCCTGGAGCTGGTGCGCCCCGGCGGACTCGTCGCGATCATCATCGACGATGCCGTGTTGAACGCGCCGTCCACCGCCGATGCCCGGCGCCACGTGCTGCACCGCGCGCACCCGCTCGCCGTGGTGAGCCTGCCGGAGACGGCGTTCATGCCCTACGCCACGGTGCGCTCATCGGTGGTGCTCCTCGAGCGGACGGGGGGCGGCGCGGCGCGCGAGCCGACCTTCTTCGCCGAGGCGGAGGTGGTGGGCCGCCGGAGCAACGGGGAGCCGCTCCTCCGCGTGGAACCCGACACGCGCCGGCTCGTGCCCGACTCGGATCTGCCCGGCATTCTCGCGGCGTGGCGGGGCGGTGCGGCGAGCGCATCGGCCTCGCGCGTGCCGCGCGCGTTTCGCGCCATGGTTCCCGACGCGGCCGATCCGGCCTTCGCTCGCGCCGGACACCGCCTCGACCCCGCGTTCCACCACCCGGCGCGGCACGGCGCCGCGGCGGCGCTCGCGGACGCGCGCCACCCGCGACGCGCGCTTCGCGCCCTGGTGAGCGAGCGATCGGACGCCCGCGTCCCCGCGCGCGAGATGCCTGACGACGATCTCACCTACATCGGGCTCGCCGACATCGCGCCGGGCACGGGCGCCTGCACGCCGCAGGTGGTGCGCGGCGCATCGCTGCGCAGCGCGGTGAAGCGCTGCCTCCCCGGGGACATCCTGTTCGCCCGGATGCGCCCGGCGCTGCGCAAGGTGGCGCTCCTGTCGGCGGACGTGCGCGAGGCGTGGACGTCCTCCGAGTGCCTGGTGCTCACCCCCCGCCCGGCGGGCGAGGAGCCGTCGATGCTCCCGGAGCTCCTCGCCCTCCTGCTCCGCTCCGACCTCGCCTACGGCCAGATCGTGCACCTGGTGATCGGCATCGGCCGCCCGCGCGTGAGCCGCGCCGCGGTGATGGCGCTCGAGCTCCCCGTCCCGCCCCTCCCCGAGCAGCGCGCGCTCCTGGAGCAGTACGCGGAGGGAGCGCGCGAAGCGAGGAGCCTCCTCGCCGCGGCGGAACGGGCGCGGGCCGCGGCGGATGGCAGAATCGATCGCGCGACGGAGGAGCTGGTCGGCGCGCTGCTCGGGCGGCAGCTAGGCGGGAGTCGGGACGAAGGGCGGTGAGGCGCGAGTCGGAGCGAGGACCATCCGGCGCGAGGGACGCCGGGGGGGCCGTGCCGGTCCGACTCGCCTCGCTCCGGGCGGTCGTCGCTCCGACTCGCGCCTCACCCCCCACGTCCTTCGCTCCCGGTTCTCTTCGCTCCGACTCGCGTCTCACCCCCCACTCGCTTCGCTCCGGCTGGTCGTCGCTCCGACTCGCGCTCCACCCCCCACGACCTTCGCGTGCCCCCCGCCAACACCCGCCTGCCCATTCCCCCCTTCGAGTATCACCGTGCGCGTCGGATACGCGAACGAGGTGCCGGCGCGCTCCACCACCTCCATGAACTGCAGCAGCACGTCCTGCCGGATGAGCTGGAACTCGGCCCAATCGCTCGTCTCGAACCAGGCCATCACCTCGATGTCGAGCGATGACGGGGAGAACTGGCTGAAGCGCGCCGTCACGCCGTCGGGCCAGATCTTCGGCTGCGCGCGCAGCACGCGCTCGAACCCCTCGAGCACCTCCCGCATCTGGGCGGCCGTCGTCTGGTAGACGAGGCCGATCACCGCCGAGAGCCGCAGGCGGTCGCGCACGGCGAACGACTCGATCCGCATGTCCGCCAGCTTCCCGTTGGGCATGGTGATCAGCGTGCGGTCGAGCGTGCGGACGCGCGTGGACCGGAGACCGATCGTCTCCACCGTGCCCACGAAGTCCTCGATCTTCACGAAGTCCCCTTCGCGGAACGGGCGGTCCAGACCGATGGACACCGCGCCGAACAGGTTCTCCACCGTCTTCTGCGCCGCGAGCGCGAAGGCGAGGCCGCCGAGCCCGAGGCCGGTGAGCAGCCCGGCCACGGGGTAGCCGAGCGTCGAGAGCACGGCCACGATCGCGATGGCCACCACCGCCACCTTGGCGGCGCGGGAGAGAAGCGAGAGGAGCGAGCGCCCGCCCGGGCCCGGCGGGACCCAGCGCGTGAGCGTGATGACCTGCGCCAGCACGTCGACGAACCGCCAGAGCCCCCAGAAGAACGCCACGAAGAGCCCCGCGTGCAGCACGCGGCCCACTCCGGCGCGCGCCGCGGCGTCCAGGGCGAGCCAGGTGAGCAGCCCCTCCGCGATGATGAGCATGGCGGCGAGCGTGATCGGGCCGCCCAGCCGCTCCACCAGGATGTCGTCCCACGTGGCGCTCGTCCGGCGCACCGTTCGCCCCAGGAGCCCGCAGACGATCCGGCTCACGATCCGGCCGAGTCCCGCCGCCAGCACGAGCAACACCGGAAGCGCGAGCCACTGCCACCACCGGATTCCCCACGGCCCCGTGTGCAGCAGCACGGCCGGCAGGTGCTCGCGCGCCCAGCGGCCATCGATGTCGGCGTACCACTCGGGAACGCGCGCCACCGTGGCGCTGCTGAACCGCCACGCGGGTCCCGAGCGCCCCGCCACGTGCACCAGGCGCACGGGCTCGCGCCGGCCGCTCGAGGTCTCGATGGTCGCGATCTGCTCCACCGGCGCCGACAGCCCATCGTTCGTGTCCCCGCCGGGGAGGCCGGAGATCTCGTCCAGGTCGATCCACACGTCCTGCGCGAGCACCGCGGCGAGCTCGCGCGCGAGCTCGCCGGCGGAGGCGTCGCTCCCGCGTGGCACCACCAGGTACGCGCCAGCGCGCTCGTCATCCCCCGCCGCGGTGAGACGGAGAAACGCCGCCACCGCCGCGCGCGGCGAGTCGGGCGACATCGGTGATGCCTCGGACGAGGTGTCCGCGCCGGAGTCGGCCGCCCCCGCGACCGGCGGCTGCTGCGCACGGAGGACGCCGGGCGCGCCGAGGAGCACGAGCGCGAGCGCGGCGAGCGCGGCGCGCACGCGACGCGGCGCGCGCGCGCGATGTGGACGGACGATCTGGGGAGGGAACATGACTTGCTCCGGCACGTTCGTGGGCGCCCGGGCGGCGCGGTCCGGCGCCCGCGTCGCTCGACTCGGGGGGACGTCTCGGTTATAATATGTGGGCTCCCACCCATCATCCACCAGCATGACGCATCCTGTTTCACACCCCCGCGCGCCAGTCCGTGCGACCGCCGCGCGCTCCGCCGCGCGCTCCGCCGTGCGCGCCGCCGCGCGCGCCCCGCGGCGTCCCGCGGCGCGCTCCGAGCGCGAGGCCGCGGTCATCACCGCGCTCACCGGCATTCGCCGGCTCGAGCGGGCGCTCCGCCTCGCCGCCCGCCGGATCGAGAGCGTGGCCCGACTGAGCGCCGCGCAACTCTTCGTGCTCGAGCAGCTCGCCGTCGCTCCCGCCGAGTCGCTGAACGGGCTCGCCCTCCGCACGCTCACCGATCGCTCCTCCGTGTCGGCGGTGGTCGACCGGCTCGCCGAGCTGGGTCTCGTGTCGCGGCGGTCCGACCGCGCCGACCGGCGCCGCCAGCGCATCCGCATCACCGCCGCCGGCCGGCGGATGCTCGTCACCGCCTCCCCTTCCCCGACCACCCTGCTCATCGCCGGTCTCCGGCAGCTCGCTCGCGACGAGCTCGCGGGGGTCGCGTCCGGGCTCACGCGCCTCAACGAGGCGATGGGGCTCGCCGGCCGGCGCGCCCCCATGCTCTTCGACGATGGCCCGGAGGAAACGCGGTGACTGCAGTCGCGCGCCTGATCCGCGGCGTCGCGCTCGCCCTGGTCGTCACCGCCATCGTCACCACGCCCGCCGCCGCCCAGAAGCTGGGGTGGAGCGGCTCCGCCGAGGGGAGCGGGAGCATCTTCTTCGGCAACACCAGCCAGTGGCTCATCGCCGCGCACACCAACGGGACGCACGTCGACAGCTCCCTCGAGGTGCACGGCGAGGCCCGCGCGGCGTACGCGAAGTCCAAGACCGACTCCGGGACGAGCGTGCTCTCCTCGCGCTCCTGGATGGCGAGCTTCGGCCTCGACTACCACCCCTTCGACCGCCTCTCCCCCTTCTTCTCCGGGAGCATCGAGTCGAGCTTCGAGCAACGCATCCACCGCCGATACAGCGCCGGGCTGGGGACGAAGCTCATCATCGCCCACGACAGCCTCACCAACTTCGACCTCAGCCTCGCCGTGCTCGGCGAGCGCACCGAGGCGACCGATCCGAGCGTCGACCTCGGCGTCCCCGCGTCGCGCGTTCGCTACTCGTGGCGCATCCGCGCCGAGCGCCGTCTGGCGGAGCGCATCAAGATCTCACACAGCACCCTCTATCAGCCGAGCGCCGCGGAGATGTCCGTCTTCACGCTCAACAGCTCGACCTCGCTCGGCATCGACCTGAACAGCACGCTCACCCTCACCTTCACCGCCGAAGACAATTACGACAGCGAAGCCCGGAGTCGCGGCGCCCGCAACAACAACAACGGGCGGCTCCTGCTCGGGCTGCGCGCGAGCTACTGAGTGGCCGATCGAGGACGGAGCCGAGGGAGCGCTCCCTCGCGCGAGGTGGCAGCTTGCTTCGAGACACCTGATGCGGAGGCGGTCACGCTCGGGAGGTCTGCCCCGCTCTCGCACACCCTGAACGTCGGACCTGTCACCTGTCACACGGAAGATGACCCATGAGCGACATTCGGCCGGCCCAGGGGGCTGGTCCCGGCGACGCGCCGCGACACCCCTTCGTGGCCACGAGCCTGGCCGCCTCCCTGACGGCGGGCGATCTCCAGACGAGCGTGGCGTGGTACCGAGACGTGCTCGGCTTCGCGGTCGAGCGTGAGTTCGAGCGCGGGGGAGCGCCGTTCGCGGTGCGACTGCGCGCCGGATCGGTGGCGTTGCTGCTCACGCAGGACAACGGCGCCAGGGGATCGGACCGCGTCAAGGGCGTCGGGTTCTCGCTCCGGCTCACCACGACTCAGAACATCGATGACCTGGCGACGCGGATCAAAGCCTGTGGCGCGACGCTCGAATCGGAGCCGGCCGACGCCTGGGGGGCGCGCGTGTTTCACCTGCGCGACCCAGACGGGTTCCTCCTCGTGATCTCGTCGGAACAGTAGGCCCGACGCCACCGGCCGTCCACGCGGGAACGCGACGTCTCGCGCGTGGACGGCCGATGGCGCCGCCGGGGTTCAGCTCTCGCCCCGGCGCGCGGTGGGCGGAAGCACCCCGTTGAGTCGCAGGTAGATCGCCGCCGCGCCGTAGTGGTCCCCCCAGTCCGCCGCGAGGTCGAGCATCGCCCCGGCGCGCGAGATCGTGCGTCCGCCGAAGAACGGCACCGTTTCCGAGAGCTTCTGGTCGGTCACCGACGCGAGCGCGGTGCCGCAATACTCGAAGGAGCGCTTGAGCCGCGCGACCAGCGTGTCCTTGGGAGCGGTGGGCTGGAGCTTCGCCTCGTCGGGGCGCTTGGCGCCGGAGATGGTGCTGCACATGTACTCGTTGGAGCCGGCGACGTGCAGCACGAGCTGGCCGAAGCTCATCTGGGCCGGCGTCGGCTTGTAACCGTACTTGTCCGCCGGCATCGCCTCGGCCGCCGCGACGAGGTTGCGCTGCTGGCGCTGGAGATCGGCGCGAAGCGCGTCGGCGAGCGGGCTCCCGCCCTGTGCGGCGGCGACGGTGGGAATCGCGAGCGTGGCGGCGAGCGCCGCGGAGAGGAACGCCTTCATCGGGTCACCCCTGTCCTGAGTGAGCGGTACGAGTGGTGGAACGTTCGCCAGGACAGTGCGTGCCGCGCCGGTCCGCCGCAAGGCACGCCCGGGCGTGCCGCCCCCCGGGGCGCGGGCGCGGCACACCGCGCGCGACCGGAAGCCCCCGCCTCGCGCGTAGTCAGTACTGCGACAGCGCCCCCTCCCGTCGCGCATCGCGCAATGCCCTGGCGAACGCCATCGCGCTCACGATCCACAGCCCCGCGCCGAAGGCGGCGAGCACGAGCAGATCGCCAGCCACGGCGCGGGGAGCGGTGTTCTCGAGCAGGATCACGCGCAGCGCGCGCAGGCCGTACCCGAGCGGGATCGCGCCCGCGACGGCGTGCAGCCAGGAGGGGATCACGTGCGTCGGATAGTACACCCCACCGAGCAGCCCGGACGCGGTCAGCACCGCCCTGGGAAGCGGCCCCGCGGTGCGGAACCAGAGGACGAGCGCCGCGCCCAGCACGCCGAACGGGAGGTGCGCCAGCACGATGAGCGCGAGCACCCCCAGCGCGGCGAGTGATCGCCCCCACGCCACGTGCGCGCCGAGCGCGGCGCCGGCGCCGAGCAGCAGCACCGCCCGTACCAGCGACCAGAGGAACTCGTACGACACGAGGCCGGCGAGAATCGTCGGGAGGGGCGTCGGCGTGGCGAGGTACGCCTCGAGCGTGCCGGAGCCGATCGCCGCGCCGATGACCCTCGGCAGCGCGCTCACCGCGACGGTGAGCAGCGTGAACGCGATCATCCCCACCAGCACGAAGCCGAAGTACTCCCCTCCCTGCGCCGCGATCGATCGCGCCATCGTCGGCTGGAGCGCGTGCGCGATGAAGTACACGGGCACCACCATCACGAGCAGCGAGCCGATGGAGAGGAGCATCTGCATCCGGTAGCTCGCGCCCACGAGCCAGTTCGCGCGCAGGAGCGCGCCCAGCTTATGCATGCGGCACCTCCGCCGCGTCGTCCCGCACCACCCGCTCGATGAGATCGGCGAGCGGGAGACGCACCGCCTCGAGCGCGGCCAGCTCCACGCCGGCCGCGGCGAGCGCTCCCGCGACGGCCGCGGCGCCCGCCGCGCCTCCGGAGATCGCGACCGTCACCGCGTGCCAGCCGCTCCCCTCCTCCGTCTCGCCGGGCACCAGATCGCGAATCACCCCGCGCCGCGCCAGCTCGACGAGCACGGGCCCGGACGCGCCGCGCGTCACCAGCCGGAAGCGCGCGCCGGCGATGCGACGGGAGAGCTCCTCCGGCGTCCCCGACGCGCGAAGCCGCCCGCGGTCGAGCACCGCCACGCGATCGCACAGCTCGAGCGCCTCTTCGGCGTTGTGGGTGGCGATGAGCACCGTGCACCCCTGCCGCCCCCCGATCTCCTCGCGGAGGAACGCCCGGAAGCGGCGCGCCGAGATCGGATCGAGGCTGCGCGTCGGTTCGTCGAGCAGGAGCACGCGCGGACGCGACAGGAGCGCGCGGGCCAGGAGCAGCCGCTGCTTCATCCCCGAAGAGAACTGGCCGACCATCTTGTTTCCCGTGTCGGCGAGCTCGGTGCACTCGAGCACCTCGTCCACCCGCCGCCACTTCGCCGCGCCGCGCAGGTCGTGCAGCGCGGCGAACAGCGCGAGGTTCTCCCGCGCCGAGAGGCGCCAGCTCAGGCTTCGCTCCTCCGTCGTCACCGACGACACCACGCGGCGCACGCGCGCCGCGTCGCGCCCGACGTCGTGCCCCTCGACCGTGGCTCGCCCCTCGTCGGCCGGAACGAGCGTGGACAGGATGCGAAAGAGCGTCGACTTCCCCGCCCCGTTCGGCCCGAGGAGGGCGAAGAACTCTCCCCCCCGCACCTCGAAGCTCACGCCGTCGAGCGCGGTGGCGAACGGGCGCTCGCGCGGGTGCCGGAGCATCTCCCGCCACCCGCGCCGGACCGGGAAGCGCTTGCTCAGCCGCTCCACGCGCAGCGCCACCGGCATCCCGGCGGGCGCGCCGTGGACCACCGGCGCCGCCTGGGCGGCGATCGTCACGCGTCGCCCCCCGAGCGCGCGGCGGCCCGCACCCCGGCGTGCCATCCCATCACGCGCGCCACGACGTCGTCGAGCCGCGCGAAGTCGCGCGCCACCTCGAGCGTGTACACCGGCACCGCCCCCGCCAGGCGCACGACGCCCTCCAGCAGCTCCGCGCCCGCGGCCCGGGCGAACAGCGGCGCCAGGCGCGCCTGCGGGAGCACCGCCATCGCCGCCGCGCTCGGGGAGAGCGCGACGCGGCGCGCCGCGTCGCGCGCGCCGCCGCTCACCGGCGCGAGCAGGTACACGGCGGCCAGCGGCACCGCGTCCACCGCGGCGTGCGTCGCTCCCGGCACGTCCAGCGTCAGCTTCGCGCGGGGCTCGTCGGGCGGAACGTGCGCCGGCGCCAGGCGCGCCGCCGCATCGCGCCACAGCCGCACGTGCGGCACGCCGGGGCGTACTCTCGCCTCGGGCCCCGGATCCACCGGCACGACGTCGTCGCTCAGCACGCGCGCGCCAGCGCGCGCGAGGGCCTGCGCGAGCGTCGACTTCCCGTGCCGCTTCGGCGCCAGGAACGCCACCCCGCGCCCGCCGATCTCCACGGCGCTGCCGTGCAGACAGAGTGTCCCCGACGCGTGCAGCGCCAGGGGAAGCACCCGCCCGAGCACATCCAGCCGCACCGCGTCCTCCGTCGCTCGTGGCCCCGGGTACCAGGCGATTCGCGCTCCACCATCGAGCACGTCGAACGTCCCGGTGTCGTCGTAGACGAGCCGGTACCCGCCGACGATCCGGATGAGGCGCACGCGCGCGTCCCCCTCCACGTGATCGTCGCCGAGCGTCTCGACCGCATCCTCGGCTCGCGGCGCGCCGGGGGCGCGGCGCAGCGTCCAGCGCGCGTCGCCCGCGGTCGCGGGCGGCAGCGCGAACGGCACCTCGGAGTCGAGGCGGCCGCCGTACACGGAAACGCTCCGCATCGTGCTTCCGGGCACCGGGAGGCCAGGACCGCGCCTCCCGAGTGCCGACTGCTCAGGAACGCCCACCGACGCACGCCGCCGCCGACCCGGGCGCGGCCTGCGCGGTGCACCCCGGCTCGGTCGTGTCGTCGCCGAGTCCGGCCGACAGATCGAATCCGGGATCGGATTTCCCCTGTGTCAGCTCGCGAAGCGTTCCGAACCGCTCCAGGTGTGGCTTGTGGTACATGTTTGCCTCCATGGCAGAAAGGTCCGGGCCCCCATGGCCCGGGTGGAGCGCGGCCAACCGTGCCGCGCGTCTTCGGTCGTCAGGTCGCGAGCACCGCCCGGGCGCGATGGTCGGAGAGGTCCTCGCGCGCTTCGTCGGAGCGCCCGACATCCGCACCGTCGCGATGCGCGCGCAGCCACAGCTCCGTCTCGAGCGCGAGGTAGAGCGCCACCGTCCCGCTCGCGCTGCCGCGGCGCAGCACGTCGTCCCAGGCGGCACGCATCGCGTCGGGCTCGATGATCCCCAGCTCGCCCAGCACGGGCGCGCGGAAGAGCGTCTCGACCAGGCGCGGCGCGTGCGCGCGCACCGCGCGCAGGAAGTAGCCGATCGGCACGCCGGTGCGCACGCGCCGCGGCGCGAGCACATCCGCCGGGAGCAGGCCGGCCATCGCCCGCCGCAGCAGACGCTTCGTTTCCACGCCGGAGCGACGCTCGAGCACGGGACGCGATGCCGCGAAGCGGACGACGCGCGCGTCGTGAAGCGGCGAGCGGTGCTCGGCGCCCGCCTCGAGGGCGAACGCGCTCACGTCCGCCGTCATCCGTCCGAGCGTCGGGCGCGCGAGCTGGCACGCGCTCTCGCGCGCGGCACGGCTCAGTCGTCCGCGCGGCGGGAGGTGCGCTCGCTCGCGCTCGGCGAGCCCGACCCGCCGGGCGAAGTCGGCGCGCACCCAACGGGGGGGCCGGCGCTCGAGCCCTCCCCCGGCGAGCGGCGCCCCGCCGCGCACCGCATCCACCGCGCGGAGCAGCCAGTCCGGCAGCGCCGGCGCGACCACGTCGCGCGCGAAGTCGCGCACTCCCACTCCCCCACCCCGCGCGCGCCACTCCCGGGCCAGCGTCCGCCACCGGCCCCCGGCCAGCAGGTCCGCGAGGTACACGTCCGACACCTGGAAGAGCTGGTCGCCGCCGTTGCCGTCCAGCACCACGCGCGCGCCCATCGCCACGCCGGCGCGCGCGAGCGCGCGGTTCATCGCCTCGAACGGATGCGGGAACGGCTCGTCGCGTCGCGTCGCCCGCTCCTCCATCCCGTCGAGCGCCGGGATCTCGTCGGCGCGGAGCCAGTGCGCGTCGGTGCGCCAGTAGCGGACGATGGCGCCGATCAGCTCGTCCTCGTTCCCCGGGTCGCCCGGAGGAAAGCTCACGGAGAGCGCGTGCACCGACCGCCGTCCGCTGTGCTCGCGCAGGAGCTGGCTCGCGGTGGCGAAGACCGCGGGGGAATCCCAGCCGCCACTGAGGCAGATCGCGGTGCGGCCGCGAGGCGCCAGGCGCTCGGACACCGCCTCGCGCAGGACGAGGCGCAGCTCGCCCGCGGCGTCGTCGAGAGAGCCGGTTCCGCCGGTCACCGTGTCGGCGAACGCGGGCGGCCGCCAGTGCGTCGCGGACGCGGGCGCGGCACCGCCCCGCCAGGTGACGGTCGATCCGGGCGCGACGCGGCGCACGGCGCGCCAGGCCGTCTCGTCCGCGGACCCGGTGAGCGCCGCCATCTCCTCGGCGATCACGGTGGCATCCAGCTCGCGCGACACCGCGGGGCACGCGAGCACCCCGGAGATCGTCGACGCCACGAGCCAGGCGTCGCCCGCGCACGCGTGAAAGAGCGGGCGCTTCCCGCCGAAGTCGCGCGCCGCGAGCGCGAGATGCCGTCGCGCATCCCAGAGCACGAAGGCGAAGTCCCCCTCGAGATGCTCGGCGCATTCGACGCCCCACGCGCGGTACGCGGCGAGGATCAGCGCCGACGACGTGTCGTCGCCCGCGTACTCGCCGCGCGCGCGCAGCGCGCGCGCGAGATCGCGCCGGTAGTACAGCGTGGCATCGGCGGCGACGGTGAGCTCGTCCTGACGCGCGACGAGCACCGGACCGGCGAACCCCGGATCCAGCTCCCATGCCTGCCGGGCGACGCCCATCACCGCGCCGTCGACCCGGTGCACGATGGAGCGGTCTCTCCCGCGGTGCGCCATGGCGGCGAGCATGCGCGTGGCGCTCTCCGTCACCCGCGGGGGGACGCGCTCCCCGAACACCCCGAGCACCGCGCTCACGGGAGATCCGGGGAGCGAGGTACGAGGAGCCCGAACTCGAGCAGCTCGGCGATGAGCGCCTGTGCGTCCGCGCGGATGGTCGCCGCGTCCGCGCCGGGGGACTCGGCAGAGAGTCGCTCGTAGAGCTGGTCGCAGGTGGCGCACGCCGACAGCAGCTCCCAGATACGGGCGCCGGTGTCGTTCAGCCCGTAGTAGATCTCTTCGGTGCCCTGCAGAACGACGGCGCCGCCGTCCAGGCGGCGAAAGATCACGTCGTTCCTCGGAATCGGAAGCATTCGGAATCGCGTTGCGCCGCCGCGCGTGCCGCGCCGGCCGGAGCCGCGCGTCGATGTTGGCGCGCGGGCCGGCGCCCGGGCGCGCCGCCCGGATCCTCCGGCGGTGCCGCCAGCCTCATCATTCGTGCCGCGCGCTCGTCACCACGACCATCGCGCGCTCGCCCGGCCACTGATCGACATCCTGTTTGTGGCCAACGAGTTGACCATCTCTCGCCGCGCGGCCACCGGCGGCGGGGCGTGGCCGCGTGGCAACGACCGTTGCGCATGCACAGCACTACGCCGCGCCGGTGCGCACACGTTGGCTGGTACCGGAGTGCGCAAGGTCGCTGTACTCGCGTCGAGACGTCGCCCGGTGTCGGCTCTTCCACCCGGCGCGCTCACCTCCCCCTCACCGCGTCGGGGTTTTCCTGATGCCGTCGCGGGATGACTCCGGATGGCGGCCCCACGGGTCTCTGCGTAGGCTCAGGGGCACGCTCGCCGCCACGAGTAGCCGAGAAGTAGCCGAGAGAGGTATCCGCATGCACGCCTCATCACGACGCGCCCGCTCCCCCTCGCCGAGCGACACCCTGGACGTCTATCTGCGCGAGATCAGCGCATACCCGCTGATCTCGCGCGACGAGGAAGTGGAGCTGGCCCGGCGCGTCCACCAAGGGGACACCGAGGCGCTGGACAAGCTGGTGCGGTCGAATCTGCGGTTCGTCGTGTCCGTCGCGAAGCGCTACCAGAACGAGGGGGTGGCGCTGTCCGATCTGATCAACGAGGGGAACCTCGGGCTCATCCGCGCGGCGCACAAGTTCGACGAGACGAAGGGGATCAAGTTCATCTCCTACGCCGTCTGGTGGATCCGCCAGGCGATCCTCCAGGCGCTCGCCGAGCAGTCGCGCATCGTGCGCGTGCCGCTCAACCGCGCCGGGACGCTGCACCGCATCGGGAAGCGGGCGAACGCGCTGCTCCAGGAGCTCGGGCGCGAGCCGACGCACGAGGAGATCGCCGAGGAGATGGATCTGAGCGAGGAGGAGGTGGCGAAGACGATCTCCATCTCGCAGACGCACCTCTCGCTCGATGCCCCGCTCACGCCGGGGGAGGACAACGAGCTGCTGGACTACCTGCCCGACGACGGCGCCGCCGAGCCTGACGAGCAGGTGGTGCGGCAGGGGCTCGCGCGAGGCGTCGAGGAGGTGCTCGGTTATCTCCGGCCGCGCGAGGCACGCGTCCTCCGGCTCTACTTCGGGCTGGACGGCGAGGACCCGCTCACGCTCGAGCAGATCGGCCTGATCCTCGGGATCACGCGCGAGCGGGTGCGGCAGATCAAGGAGAAGGCGCTCTCGCGGCTCCGGCACCTGAGCCGGGCGAGCGCCCTGGAGTCGTACCTGGGCTGAGCGTTCCTGCCCCTGCCGGCCGCATCGGCGCCAGGACGTCCTGGCGCCGATGCGGCCGGCGCGCGCGTGCTACGCCGTTCCGCTCGCGCTCGCGGGCGCCGCCACCGTGAGCAGGAAGAGACCGCCCGGCTCCGATCGTACCGCGTGTCGGACGCCGGCGTCGAGCGCGGCGAGGGAGCCGGCGGGCAACGTGCGCGACTGTCCGCCGGCATCGAGCACGATCTCCCCTTCCAGCACGTGAATCGAGACCGGTCCATCCGCCTGGTGCTCGCGCAGCGCGCCGCCCGGGCCGACGCCGACCAGGGTGAGGCGAAGCGGCCCCTCCTTCACGAGCGTGCGCGCGATGCGCGGGTGCGCGATGCGCGTCTGCGTGGCGGCCAGCTCCTCGCGAACCGTGCGGGACTCCTCCGCGAGATCGAACGCGAGCACGTCGCCCGCGAGGGTGCGGTGCACCGGGGTCATAGGCTCCTCCTCGTCGTGTCGGCATCATCCGCGAGCCCGTTGACGGCGCGCGGCTCGACCGGTGATGTTTCCGATTCATGTCCAGCACAGCCCATACACATGGTCGCGCCACGCCGGCCGCGAGCCGCGAGGACGGCGCCGCGCGGGGGGAAGTCATCCTCACCGGAGACCGCCCCACCGGCCAGCTCCATCTCGGCCACTACGCGGGATCGCTGCGCAACCGCGTGACGCTGCAGCACCAGCACCGGCAGACCATCCTCATCGCCGACCTCCAGGCGCTCACCGATCATGCCGGACAGCCCAGCGACGTGCGGCGGAACGTTCTCGAGGTGGCGCTGGACTATCTCGCGGTCGGCATCGACCCTGGCCTCACGACCATCGCGCTGCAGTCGTCCATCCCCGAGCTGGCCGAGCTCACGATCCTCTATCTCAACCTGGTAACCGTCGCCCGGCTGGAGCGCAACCCCACGGTGCGGAGCGAGATCGAGCTCCGCGGCTTCGCGCGCGACATCCCGGCGGGCTTCCTCGCCTACCCCGTGAGTCAGGCCGCGGACATCACCGGGTTCCGTGCGACGCTCGTGCCGGTGGGGGACGACCAGCTCCCGATGATCGAGCAGACCAACGAGATCGTCCGCCGCCTGGCGCACATCGCCGGACGCCCGGTGGTCCCCGAGTGTCGCGCGCTGCTCTCGGACACGCCGCGCCTCCCCGGGGTCGATGGGCGCAAGGCGAGCAAGTCGCTGGGCAACGCCATCTCCCTCTCCGCGTCGCCCGACGAGATTCGCGCGAAGGTGCGCGCGATGTACACCGACCCCGGACACGTGCGGGCGAGCGACCCCGGCACCGTGGAGGGGAACGTGGTGTTCGCGTACCTCGAGGCGTTCGATCCGGACCAGGGCGAGGTGGCGGCGCTCGAGGCGCACTACCGGAAGGGTGGGCTGGGCGACGTCGCCGTGAAGCGGCGGCTGGAGGACGTGTTGCAGGCGCTGCTCGAGCCGATCCGGTCGCGACGCGCCGCGCTCGCCAGCGATCCGGGAGCCGTGCTCGCCGCGATCCGGCACGGCACCGAGCGCGCCCGCGAGGTCGTGGCCTCGGTGCTCTCCGACGTGCGCGCGGCCTTCCTGCTCGAGGACGACCTCACCGCCTGACGCGGAGCGGCCACGGCGCCGCTCCGCGCTTGGCGGTTGCCGGGCGGTTCAGTCTCCCACCGTGCCGGCGAGCAGGTACGCGATCACATCGGCGGCGGAGTACCGCTCGCGCGAACCGAGGAAGGTGCCGAGCGTGAGAAGCTCCTCGCCGCTCGTGAGCAGTGGAAGCTCCTCCCCGCCCTCTCGATGTTGCGGGTGGCCGATGTTGGCCACCAGCCCGTTGCACAGGCATCGGCGTCCCACCGTGTCCGCGACGTGGCCTCCCTTCTGGACGTACGCCTCCACGGGCTCGGCGGGACACCGGTAGCCGAGCGTGCCGCTCGCCGTTCGGTAGGCGGTGCGCAGATACCCGAGATCGCACTTCCGCTCGCGTCGGTCGTCCTGCCGCTCCAGCCCCTCCACATCCACCACCTTGAACGGATACCCCGTGGGCGATGCGCGAGGGTCGGTGCGCACCCGCACCGTGCCGGCGGCCACGCCGGCGAGCACGCGCGCCCTGAGCTCCGGCGCGATCCCCGACTCGTCGCAGTACGCGAAGAGCGTCCCCACCTGCACGCCCGTGGCGCCCGCCGCGCGCGCCGCCGCGAGCGCGGCCGGCGACCCTCTCCCTCCCGCGAGCCAGAACGGCAGTCCCAGCTCGCGCATCCGGTCGAGCGCCACGAGATCGCGGTCGCCGTAGATCGGCTCCCCATCCGCGGTGTAGCGCGCCTCGCCGCGCGGCGGCGCGTTGTGCCCACCCGCCGTCGGCCCCTCCACCACGAAGCCGTCCACCCGCCCGGTGGCCTTCCGTGCCAGCGTCGCCGCGAGCGAGTTGGCCGACACGATCGGCAGGAAGCGCGGCCGCTCGAGCGCATCCGTGGGCCTCCAGTGCTCGGCCGGGTCGAACCCGACGTGATGCATCTCCCCGGGGGCGGCGCCATCCACGTCGAGTCTGAGCCGCGCCGGGCGGTGCTCCGCGAGCGCGTCCAGCGCCCCGGGAATCTCGCGCGGGATGCCGGCGCCCATGAGCACGTAGTCGACTCCCGCGAGCATCGCCCCGTAGAGCGACGCCAGGTTCGGCATCGTCACCTTCGTGAGCAGGTTGATCCCGACGGCGCCGCGGTGCCCCTCCTTCGCCAGCCAGACCTCGACGAAGTTGGCGAGCATGGTGACCTGCTGCCGCGCCGCGCTCACCGCCTGCTTGTACATGGGGAGCAGCTTGTACGGCGTTCCCGCGGGGCGGCCGTGCGGGCGGAAGTAGCGGCGCAGCACCTGCTCGCTCACCGCGGGGATCGGGAATCGCTCCATCGCGCGGCGGAGGTGCCCTCCGATGTCGCCGTCCTGGAGCCGACGGATGAAGACGGTGTCGATGGCGGTGCCGGAGACCACGCCGAGCTGGCCGAGGCGCGACACCGCGCGGGCGAGTGTCCATCCGGAGACGCCGACGCCCATTCCCCCCTGGATGATCGGGGGGAGCCCGGCGCCGGCCGGTGCGAATTGCATGGAGAGCATTGAGTGTCGAGGCGCCGCGAGGGGCGCCGGTAGGGTGGTCGTCAGGCTGCGCTCAGGCCTCGCCGTCAGGCGGGTCGAGCGGCTCGAAGAACATTGTCGCGGGCACCACCTCGAGTCCCGATGCCGCGATCCACGCTTCCATCGCGTCGGCCAGCGCGCGCCGTGAGGGGGCGGGCAGCCGCTCGAAGCCGGTGACGAGTCGCTGCTGCACCGAGTCGGGTGCGCGGTCGAGCATCCGCCGCCCCGCCTCCGTCACGCCCAGCTCCATCCGCCTCCGGTCCATCACCGACGGATGTCGCGTCACGAGACCGCGGGCGACGAGTCGGGAGATCACCTCGGACACGGAGCTCTGCGTGGTCAGGGTGCGCGTCGCCAGCTCGCCGAGCGACTGGCCCGGGCACGCCGCGATGGCGCGCAGCGCGAACAGTTGTGCCGCGGTGAGGCCGATGCTGCGCTCGACGGTGACGCTCGTCGAGCGCAGCACGCGGACGAACCGCCGGAGCGCGTTCATCGCGCGGGCGGCATCCCCGTTGCGCTCCCGCTCGGCCGCGGCGCGACGGCCGGGCTCCGCCGAGCGCACGCGCGCGGGCGCCGCGATGCCCGCGCGGCGCCCCACCGCGCGCCTCACGCGGCGATCCGGCCGGCGTCCACGGGGCGCCGGGACACGGCGATCCAGAGCCCGGCGAGCACGAGCACCGACGCCGCGACGATGAGCACGCCGCCGCTCGCCGGCCACGATGCCGCGGTGAAGTTCAGGATCTGCTTCGTTCCGATGAGCGGCGGCTGGTACGCCATCCCCGGTACCTTGATGATCGCGTGCTCGGCGTCCAGCTCGTGCCCGTACGTGTACGTCCAGCGCCAGAAGTCGTAGAGCCCCGCCGCGCACGCGACGCCGAAGGCGCCCGCCCAGGCGTACGCGAGCCGGCGCCGGCCGCTCGCCGCCACCGCCAGTCCGGTCACCGCCAGCGCGCCCACGATCCACGGCATGTAGCGCAGCTCGGGCATGGCCGACGGGTCGATCACCTTCATCCCGATGTAGTGATTGAGCTCGTTGATGTTCGCGAGATCGTGCTCCTTCACCCCCTGGACGGTGTTGAAGCGGATCTGCATTCCCAACCCCTCCGGGTACTGCGGCGCGATCAGCTCGATGCGCCACACCGGAAGCGCGAGCGCCGCGCCGAGCAGCACGGCGGCGATGGCGATTGCGAGGCGCGACGACTTCGGGATCCGACGCTTCGGCATGCTGGTGTCTCCGGGTGGCGGCGCGCCCGCGCATCAGTGATCCATGTGGGCGAACTGCGTGGGCGTGCCGACGCGGATCAGGCCGACCGCACCCTTCTCCGCATCCGCGAAGCTGTGCGAGACGAAGGCGTACAGCCCTTCCCCGCTCCCGTCCGCGTCGAACGTCGTCTCGAAGACGGCGCCGCCGCCGGCGGGCACCTGGTACGTCTGCACGCCCGTCAGCACGTGCGCCGGGTTCCCGTCCGGATACACGCGGTCGAAGACCGCGCCGACGATGTGGAAGTCGCTGTCCAGCGACGGGCCGGCGTTCACCACGAAGAGGCGCACCCGGTCGCCGACGCTCACCTGAAGCGGCTGGTCCTTGTACTGGAAGGCCCGCCCGTTGAACACCACGAAGCGCGCGTCCTTCTTCATGGCCGCGTCGAGGTCCGGCTGCGCCGTGGTCGGCGCCGCGGCGCCCGCCTGATGCTCGTCCGTCTTCGCGTAGAACTCGCTCTGCACGAGGACGAACTCCTTGTCGGCCTTCGTGCCCCAGCCGTCACGCGGATCCACGATCATCGGGAAGTACATTCCCTGCATCAGGTGCAGGATGACCGGCGGCGTTCCGCAGTGCACGAGGAACGCGCCGGGATCGCGCGCGGTGAACTCGAAGCTGATCGAGTCGCGCGGCATGATCATCCGGTACGCCACGTTCGCCGGGATGCGCGCGGCGTGGAAGTCGATCGAGTGCGGCATGGGCGTCTCGTTGACCACCGTCACGCGCACGCGGTCTCCCACGCGCACGCGCACCACCGGGCCCGGTACCGTTCCACCGAACGTCCACCCCTGATACGAGGTCCCCTTCGCGATCTGGATCGTCGCGTCCTGGATCGGGATGCGGAACTCCTTGACGTCGGCGTCCGAGGGCGGGGCGAGGCGCGCGTCGTAGACGGGATTGGTGGCGCGGGCGACGCGGCCGAAGTCCGTGCGCTGGATCGTGTCGCCGCGCCGGGCGCCCAGCTGAGCGAGGCTACCGAGCACGATCGCGGCGGCGATCAGGATGGTCGTGAGGAGCTGCTTGCGCGTGCGGGAAGACATTCATGCCTCCGAAAGTGCGAGTTCGATTCTTCGGAGTGGAGAATGCTTCGGACCCGATGGGTTCTCCGTCGGTGATTGCTGGAACTTCGATCAGGGAAGCGGGCAGTGTGGCGTGGGAGAATCGCTGACGGCCGAGGCCGGCGGGCGGCGGGGGGCGGGGGGCGGGGGCGGGAAGACGCGGCTTTCGAGATGCGGCCTTCGAGACGCGGCTCTCGGCTCTCGGCTCTCGGCCATCGGAGACTGCCCCGCGTAGAGAGCTCTCGAGGTGTGCCGTAGCCGAGAGCCGAGGGCCGATGGCCGACAGCCACGTCGTCCCGAGAGCCGATGGCCGTCTCTCGCTATCCCGCCAGCACCACCCCCGCCGCCGCCGCGACCAACCCCAGGATCAGCACCAGCACGTGGATCGCGTTGAACAGGCGCCCCCGCCAGTGGCCGGCGCGCACGAGCCGCAGGAGCGGGAGCGCGAAGAGGAAGATGAGCACCAGGAGCGTCACGACTCCCATCTTCCACGCGAACACCCGGCGCTCGAGCGGCGTCGCCGAGCCGCCGCCGCCGAGCAGCCCGCGCAGCCGCGCGTTCACCAACCCGCTGGCGACGATGGCGACGATCGACGCGCCGACGACGCGCTTGAGGCGCGCCTTGATGGCCACGAGCAACGCGTAGCGCTCGCGACGCTCGAGCCCCGCCGCCGCCATCGCCGGCCGGAGGATCAGCAGGTAGTACGCGACCGCGCCCATCCACACCACCACGCCGGCGACGTGCACGAGCACCGAGACGCGATGCAGCCACGACACCGCCGCCGGGCTCACGGGGCCGCGCCCGCGCTCATCGAACGACCGGCTCCCGGATCCGGCTGCCGGGCACGAGGCCGCATTCCTCGTCCGTGAGGTAGCAGCCGGGGTCCTCCGCCCAGGGATCGCCGTGCACCTGCAGCGCGCGCACGCGGAACGATCCCCCGCACACGTCCTTCCACTGGCAGGCGCCGCACCGGCCGCGGAGGAGCGGCGCGCGGTCGCGGAGACCCGCGAGCAGCGGGTCGGCGCTGTCCCGCCAGATCTCGCTGAACCGGCGCTCGCGCACGTTCCCGAGCGTGTGCCCCATCCAGAACTGGTCGGGGTGCACGTTCCCCAGGAAATCGATGTCCGCCACGCCGACGCCGGAGCTGTGCAGCCCGCCCCCGTTCCAGCGCAGGAGCGCGAGCACCTCCTCCGCGCGCGCCGGGTCCTCCTCGCGGAGCCGCAGGTACAGGTACGGCCCATCGGCGTGGTTGTCGACGGTGAAGATCTCCTTGGCGAGGCCGCGATCGGCGAAGTCCCTGGTCCGGCGCAGGATCGTGTCCACCGCCGCGCGGGCGTCCGCGGGGGTGAGCTCGTCCGCCGACCGCCCGCGTCCGCTGTAGACCAGATGATAGAAGCAGGCGCGGTCGATCCCCTCCGCCTCGATGAAGTCGAAGATCCGATCGAGGTCGCGGGCGTTCCGCCGCGTGAGCGTCATCCGGAGTCCCACGCGCTGCGACGCCGCCTTGCAGTGACGGAAGCCGGCCATCGCCTTCTCGAACGCGCCCTTGTGCCCCCGGAACATGTCGTTGGTCGCGCCGATCCCGTCGAGCGAGATGCCCACGTAGCTCACCGTGTTGGCGCGGAGGCGCTCCGCCACCCGCTCGGTGATCAACGTGCCGTTGGTGGAGAGCGTGACGCGCACCCCGCGCTCGCGCGCGTGCGCGATCAGCTCGAACAGGTCGGGGCGCATGAGCGGCTCCCCGCCGGAGAGGAGAAGCACCGGGATCGCGAACTCGGCGAGATCGTCGATGAGCGCCATCCCCTCCGCCGTCGTCAGCTCCCCGTCGTACGCGCGATTCTCCGAGTCGGAGTAGCAGTGCACGCAGTGCAGGTTGCACCGGCGTCCCACGTTCCAGACGACGACCGGGCGGCGCTCCCCCGCGGAGCCGGGGGGCGACATCGTCACGATGTCCTGCTCGCGCACCCCCGCGGTGCGCTGGCGTCCGTAGCGCAGCCCATCGGACGGCGTGTTCCGTCCCGCGTACAGCGTCGTGATGCCGATCATGCCGTCTCCCCCTCGGTGAGATCGTCGTCGCCCGGATGTCCGGGACTCATCCCGTCCCGCGCCGTCGTCCGCGCCCACGCCGGCGGCACGTAGGCGCACAGCGGGTCCGCCGCCAGCCAGTCGCCGGTCATCGCGTACGCCCTGGCCCGCGAGCCGCCGCAGATGTGCCGGAACTCGCACACCCCGCACTTGCCGCCGAGTGCGTCCGCATCGCGGAGCGCGCGGAAGAGCTCGTGCGTGCGATAGACGGTCCCCAGGTCGTCCGTGCGAACGTTCCCCGCGCGGAGCGGCAGGAACCCCGACGGATAGATCTCCCCGCGATGGCTCACGAACACGAACCCGTTGCCGTCGTTCACGCCGCGCGCCCGCCCGATGCCGTCGCCGAGGGTGAAGCCGATCCCGCCAGGGAGCGGCCCACGCGCGTCGCTCCCGGCGCCCGCGCGGCGCTCCGCGCGCTGCCGCTGCAGCACCACGCGCCGGTAGAACGGCGCGGCGGTGGTCTTGATGTCGAACGGCACGGTCGTCGACAGGTCGTACAGCCGGTGGAAGACCGCCTCCAGCTCGTCGGCCGTGGGGAGCTGCTCGCGGCGCGCGCGGCCGGTGGGCACCACCACGAACACCGACCAGAGCGCGATCCCGAGCCCGCTCACCAGCTCGATGAGCGGCTCCAGATCGTTCAGGTCGTGCCGCGTGATCGTCGTGTTGACCTGCGTGGAGAGCCCGAGCTCGCGCGCGGCGCGCAGCATGCGCACCGTCCAGTCGAACGAGCCGGCCACGCCGCGAAAGCCGTCGTGGATGGCGGGCGTGGACCCATCCAGGCTGACGGCGAGCCGCGCGAGCCCGGCGTCGCGCAGCGCGGCGAGCACGCTCGGCGTCATGAGCGGCGTCCCCGATGGCGTGAGCGCGACGCGCAGTCCGATCCGGCTCCCGTACTCCACCAGCGAGACCGTGTCGGGGCGCTTGAGCGGATCCCCGCCGGTGAGCACGAAGAGCGGGTGGCCGAACCCGCGCACGCTGTCCATGAGCCGCATCGCCTCGGCGGTGGACAGCTCCCACCGGTCGCGCGCCGGGCGCGCCGACGCGCGACAGTGCAGGCACGCGAGGTCGCACGCCTGCGTCGTCTCCCAGATGACGAGAAAGGGCGCGGTGTCGAAGTCCACCGTGCCCGGCGTTGGTCGTTCGCCCGCCTGTCTCGCCCGAGCTCCCGTCATCGCGCGTGCCCCTCCAGGTGAGTGGGGCGTTCAGCCGCCCCGTGCCAGTCGAACCGCCGCCACGACCACCAGCACCCCGAGCAGGGCGTTGGCGCGCGCCAGGTGCGCGGCGTGTCGCCTGAGTCCGAGCGCCCGCGGCGACCCCGGCTCCGCGCGCCCGGCCATCGGGCCGAGCACGAAGTCGTGCGTCGCGCTCACCACGATCATCGTGGTCACCGCGGCGAGCTTGAGCGCGAGCGCGTGTCCCACGGGGGTCCGCCAGAACGCGTCCGAGCCGAGCACGCCGTCCCAGTGCAGCCACCCCCGGTAGTGCAGGTTCACCACGCCCGTCGCGACGAGCGTGCCGATCGCCCACCACCCGGCGGAGCGGAAGCGCACCCCGAGCTGCTGGAAGAGCCGCTGCCGGAGCGCCGGCGGCTCGATCGCGCGCAGGACCGGCGCCCCCACCACGCCGAGGAAGAACATCCCGCCGAGCCACAGCATCGCGGCGAGCACGTGCACGGTGACGTTGGCATAGTAGAGCCAGGGCATGGTCAGCCCGTCGTTCCCCTCACCGCGCCCGTCCCGGCCCCGGCGCGATCACCGCCAGCACCACGAGCTGCTCGCCGTCCGCGCGCATCCCGTGCGGCTCGTTCGGCTCGTAGGCGATCACGTCGCCGGCGCGCACCGCGCGCTCCCCCTCGGCGCCGGAGACCGTGCCGCGCCCGGCGGCGATCGACAGGATGACCGTGGACGGGCTCGTGTGCGGTGTCACCGCCTGCCCCGGATCGATGCGGAACACCACCACCCGGGCATCCGGCGCGTCGTACGCCAGCGCGGTGCCGGGACGGTTCCCGCTCCCGCTCACCGCCCCCGCGGCCAGCGCGCGCGCGTCGTACGCCTTCATGCGCCGCGCGCCGCGCGCCGCACGGCCTCCAGCAGCGTCGCCGCGTCGATCCCCTCGCGGCGCGCGGCCTCCTCGATCGACGCGACGCCGCCGCAGCAGCTGTCGATACCGAAGCGGTTGAACACGGCGATCGTCGCGGGGTAGCGCGCGATCGTGTCGTTCACGGTCCAGCGCTCGTCGAGCGCGATGTCGGTGGGCATTCGTGACCTCGTGATGCGTGTGGTGAACCGGCGCTCAGCGCCGCCAGGCGTCCGGCGCGATCATCCCCGAGTGCCACATCGGATCCCAGACGAGCCGGGTCTCCACGCCGCAGATCCCCTCGACGAGCATCGCCGCGCTCCGGATGCCGTCGGTGATGATCTTCTCCATGGGACAGCCCGGCGTCGTCAGCGTGTGCGTGATCCACGCCACATCGTCCGTGATGGCCACCTCGTAGACGAGCCCGAGCGTCACGATGTCGAGCCCGATCTCGGGATCGATGACCGTCGCCAGCGCCTGCCACAGGGGCTCCAGTCGGGGATCGGTGTCACTCATGTGCGGGTCCACGGATGAGAGTCTCGGTTCGCGCGCCGCGCGCGCTGCTCCACGTTCGCCTCATCAGCCGCGCTCGCGCGTGACGGTTGTCACATGAGACAACCGTCACATCGCCCTCGGGGCGTGACGCCCATCGTTGGACAGACTCTCCACGATGGACCATTCGATGCCACCCGATCCTGCCGCGCCGTCGGAGCTGACGGCGGACATCATCACCGACGCGCTGCGCCGCGTTCCCTATCCCGGACTCACGCGCGACCTCGTGTCGTTCGGGATGGTGGAACACGTGAGCGTGTGCGACGGACGCGTGAAGGTGCGCCTGGCGCTGCGCTCGCCGAACGACGACGCCGCCGCGAAGCTCCGCGCCACGATCGCCGAGGCGCTGCACCCCCTCGGCGCGACATCGGTGGCGGTGGAGATCGTGGCCCCATCCGCCACTCCGCACCCCGCGCAGCACGGCACGCCGGATCCGTGGGCCGACCAGGTACGGCTGACGCGCGTGCGTCACGTGATCGCCGTGGGCGCCGGCAAGGGCGGCGTGGGCAAGAGCACGGTCGCGGTGAACCTCGCGTTGGCGCTCGCGCGCGAGGGCGCGCGCGCCGGGCTGCTCGACGCCGACATCTACGGGCCGAGCCTCCCCATCCTGCTGGGCATCGAGGACGGCGCGACGCGCGTGCGCGTGTCCCCCGAGAAGCACATCATCCCGCTCGTGGTCCACGGGCTTCCGATGATCAGCTTCGGCTTCTTCCTCGGGGAGGGCTCGCCGGCGATCTGGCGCGGACCGATGGTCTCCAAGGCGGTGAAGCAGTTCGCGCGCGGCGTGGACTGGCCGCCCCTCGACGTGCTGGTGGTGGATCTCCCCCCCGGCACGGGCGACATCCCGCTCAGTCTCGCGCAGTCGGTCGCGCTCTCCGGCGCGGTGGTCGTCACCCAGCCGCCGCGCGTCGCGGTCGCCGAGGCGCGCAAGGCGGCGCAGATGTTCCGCTCGCTCGAGGTG
The DNA here is from genome assembly GCA_036378095.1 of Gemmatimonadaceae bacterium. GTDB lineage: Bacteria > Gemmatimonadota > Gemmatimonadetes > Gemmatimonadales > Gemmatimonadaceae > JADGGM01. The sequence goes on from DASUXC010000023.1 coordinate 119,153, forward strand.
CCGGTGCTCGGCGTCGTCGAGAACATGAGCGGTCCGTTCGGGAGCGGCGCGGGCCCGGCGGTCGCCGGCGAGCTCGCGGTCCCCTTCCTCGGCCAGGTGCCGTTCGACGCCGCCATCGTGCACGAGGGTGACGCGGGGACGCCCACGCTCGTGGCGCGCCCCGAGAGCGATGCCGCGCGAGCGTTCGACCGGGTGGCGCGCGCGGTGGCCGCCGCCCTCGGCTGGGCCAGCACCACCGAGGAGGCGCGGGCGTGACCGGCCCCGGTGCGGAACCCACGACCGCCACGCGACCCGCGACGCCGCCGCGCGCCCCGGGCGCGGTCGCCGGTGCGCCCGGTGGGATGACGCCGTCGGCCGGCGCCCTCCCGCTGGCCGCCGAGCACTTCGCGGCGTCGATGCTCTATCTGATCGCCGGCGCGGCGGGGCTCGTGTGGATCGCGCCGGAGCTCGCCGCTGGGGCGTACCCCTCGCCGCACGTGGCGGGGATCACGCATCTCTTCACGCTCGGCTGGCTCACGACGACGATCTTCGGCGCGCTCTGCCAGCTCCTGCCCGTCGCGCTCGGCGCGCCCATTCGCTCCACGCGCATCGCGCACGCGAGCTTCTTCACCTTCGCGCCCGGTGTCGGGCTGTTCGCCGCCGGCGTGGCGACCAGCTACACCCCGCTGCATCACGCCGGGATCGCGCTCGTCGGCACCGGCGTGCTCCTCGTCGTCGGCAACGTCGCCGCGTCGCTCCCTCGCGCCCGCGCGCGCGATGTCACGTGGGCGGCGGTCGCCCTGGCGATCACCTTCCTGGCATCGACGCTCGTCCTCGGGATCATCCTGCTCCACAACCTGCACACCGGGTTCATCGCCGGCGCGCGCGTGCGAGTGCTCGCCACGCACCTGCACGTCGCGATCGTCGGGTGGGCGCTCGTGATGATCGTGGGCGTCTCGCACCGGCTGCTGCCGATGTTCCTGCTCGCGCACGGCGCCGACACGCGCTGGACCAGGCGGGCGCTCGCCCTCCTCGCCGGCGGCGTCGTCGCGCTCGCCGTCGGGCTCGCCACGCCCATCGCGAGCGTGGCGTGGCTCGGCGCGCTCCTCCTCGAGGGAGGGGTCGCGTGCTTCCTCTGGCAGGTGCACGCGTTCCACCGTGTGCGCGTGCGCCGGAAGATCGACGTCGGCATGCGCTTCGCCCTGACCGCGCTCGGCTTCCTCGCGGCGAGCGCGGTCATGGGACCCGCGGTGCTCGCCATGGGCCCCGCGCACGCGCGGCTCGCCACGGCGTACGTCGCCACGGGGCTGCTCGGCGGCATCGTGCTGTACGTGGTGGGCTTCTTCTACAAGATCGTCCCGCTCCTCGCCTGGACCGCCCACTTCCGCGGCCGCATGGGCTCGGGCCCCGTCCCCACCGTCGCCGAGATGTACTCGGCGCGACTCGCCCACGTGCAGCTCGCGCTCATGGCGCTCGGCGTCGCACTGCTGGTCGGTGGCATCGTGGGTGCCGCGCCGCACGTGGCGCGGTGCGGCGCGGTGCTCTTTCTCGTCGGCGTGCTGGTGTTCACCACCCAGATCGCCCGCGTGGCCCACGGAGGCCGCAAATGACTGCACACACTCCGGCGGCGCCCATCGCGCCGACCGATCGCGTGAGCGACGTGCTCGCGCGCGACGAGTCGCTCGTCGACATCTTCGCCCGGCACGCGCCGCACTTCGCCAAGCTCCGCAACCGCACGCTGCGGCGGGTCATGGCCAAGCTGGTGACCGTGGAGCAGGCGGCGCGCACGGCCGGCATTCCCGCCGACGCGCTCCTCCGCGAGCTCAACGCGGCGCTCGGGATCGCCGCCGACGATCATCCCGTGGCGGGCGCCGCGGGCGCCGCGGGCGCCGCGGGCGCCGCGAGCGACGTGGCTGACCAGCAGGGCGGCGAGCCCTCGCGCCACCCGGCCGACGCGCCGGTGGTCGAGCTCGACGTGCGCGAGGAGCTGCGCGCGGGGCGCGAGCCCTTCTCCACGATCATGGCCGCCGTCGCCGCGCTCGGCGAGGGTGAGGTACTTCGCCTGCGCACGACCTTCGAGCCGGTGCCGTTGTTCACCGTCCTCGGCAAGCGCGGCTTCGCCCACGAGGCGACGGAGCACGGGCCGGACGACTGGTCGGTGTGGTTCTGGAAGACGCGGCGGTCGGCTCCCGGCTCTCGGCCATCGGCTGGTGCACACGCCGAGCCTTCGCCGCGCGGTGCCGTGGCCGAGAGCCGAGAGCCGAGAACCGAAGGCCCGTCGTGCGATCTCGCCCCCAACGAGATCCTCCTCGACGTCCGCTGGCTCGAGCCGCCGGAGCCGCTGATGCGGACGCTCGCGGCGCTCGAGACGCTCCCCGTGGGTCACACGCTCGTGCAGCTCAACGTGCGTGTTCCCCAGCTCCTACTCCCCATGCTCGCCGAGCGTGGGTACGCGTGCGAGGTGGACGAGTCGCACGCCGATCGCGTGCTCGTCCGGATCTGGCGCCTCGCGTGAGCGGCGCCCTGTCCGGCGGGCATTTTCCGCGCGCGGGTGGCGGTCTCGCCGCTCGCGTCGCGGCACTCTCACTTTCCCTCTGCTCTTCAGGAGATCCTCGACCATGGCCGCTCAGCCCATCGAGCTCGATGTGCGCGTGATTCCCCCGCGCGAGAAGCACCCCACCATCTTCCGCACGTTCGACAGCCTCGCGAGCGGCCAGACGCTCGTGCTCGTGAACGATCACGACCCCCGTCCGCTCCGCTATCAGCTCATGGCCGAGCGTCCCGACAGCTTCGACTGGATCTACGAGGCCGAGGGTCCGGACGTGTGGCGGGTTCGGATCAGCCGGAGGTGAGGAGGCGGCTGTCGGTGCTCGGGACGACGCGGCTGTCGGCCATCGGCTCTCGGCTACGGCACACGCCGAGAGCTCTCCATGCTGTGCAGGTAGCCGAGAGCCGATGGCCGATGGCCGACAGCCGCGTCTTCCAGCCGCGTCTTCCCGAGCGCCGACGGCCGATCTCCGCGTTCCCCCCTTGACTCTATACCATGCTACAGCCCCGATCTTCACGCGTCGGCATCGGTGCCGGCCAGAGAACGGGAGCGCGAACGTGATATCACGCGGTGAGTGCTGCGGCTGGGCGTCGTGGGGCGCCCTGGCCGGGATCGAGGATCGCGCGACAGCGGGCGAAGGGTGGCTCGCGCCCGAGCGGCTCGCGCCCGAGCCGCGCGGGCAGGACGCGGCGACGAGCGGCGCGGACGACGACTTCCTGGATCGCGCCACCGGATGCCGCCGGGCGCTCGTGGCACCGCGTGCGCCGGCGCGGGACACGGACTGATGGCGCAGCGCAGCAGGCTGCTCGGCCGCGAGCTCGTGGCGGCGGGGACCATCGCCTGCCGGCTCGAGCGCCCCGCGCACTTCACCTTTCGCGCCGGGCAGTACATCGACGTCACGCTGGACCGGCCGCGCTTCGACGACGCCCAGGGCCCCACGCGAAGCCTTTCCCTGGCCAGCGCGCCCGGCGATCCCGACCTCGTCGTGCTCGCGCGCGTGCGCGACACGGCGTTCAAGCGCTCGCTCGCCGAGATGCCGCTCGGTGCGCCGCTGCTCATCGACGGTCCGGGGGACGACCTCTCGCTCGACCGTGACGGCGGCCGCCCGCTGGTGCTGGTCGCCGGTGGCGTGGGAATCGCGCCGTTCCGGAGCCTGCTGCGCGAAGCGGACGGCAGGAGCGAGCCGCTTTCCGCCACGCTCTTCTACTCCAATCGTCGCCCGGAAGACGCCGCGTACCTGGAGGAGATGTACGAGCTCGCGCACCGCCTGCGCGGGCTCCAGCTCGTGCCGACGATGACGCGCGCGTGCGAGTCGCGCCGGGGATGGAAGGGAGAGACGATGCGCCTCGGCACGTCCCTCTTCGAGCGCTGGCTCCCCGCGCTGCTCGGCCCGCGGTACTATGTCGTGGGATCGACCCTGCTCATCGCCGGGCTCTGCCAGGAGCTCGAGCGCGCGGGCATCCCGGGCGCCGACATCCGCGTCGAGATGTACACCGGGTACTGACACCGCCGTGCCTTCCATCGCCCGTTCATCGATGCCCGACCTCACCGACATCCGCGCGGCGCGCGAGCGCATCGACGCCGCCATCGTGCGCACCCCGCTCGTGCCCGCGCTCGCGCTCCGCGACACCGGTGCGGGCGAGCTGCACCTCAAGCTGGAGAACCTGCAACGTACCGGCTCGTTCAAGGACCGCGGCGCGCTCGAGCGCATCCTCGATCTCGGTCCCGATGAGCGTCGGTGCGGGATCGTGACGGCGAGCGCGGGGAACCACGCCCAGGCGGTCGCCTACCACGGCGCGCGGCTCGGCATCGACGTCGAGGTCGTGATGCCGGAGCAGACGCCGCTCATCAAGGTGATGAACACCAGGCGGTTCGGTGCCGGCGTGCGCTTCCACGGCGCGACGCTCTCCGACGCGATGACGGAGGCGCGGCGGCTGGAGGCCGAGGAGGGACGCGTGCTCGTCCACGCGTTCGACGACGAGCGCGTGATCGCCGGACAAGGGACGATCGGACTCGAGCTGCTCGAGCAGCTCCCCGCGCTCACGGCGGTCGTGGTGCCGATCGGCGGGGGCGGGCTCATCTCCGGCATCGCCATCGCCATCAAGGAACAGCGTCCCGACGTGCGCATCTTCGGCGTCGAGGCGGCGGCGGCCGCGTCGGCGCTCGCCTCGCGCCGCGCGGGGCACGTGGTGCCGATCGAGACGTCGGAGACGATCGCCGACGGCATCGCGGTGAAGCGCGTCGGCGACCGGACCTTCCCCCTCATCGAGCGCTACGTGGATGACATCGTCGCCGTGGACGAGACGCAGATCGCCGGCGCGGTGCACCTGCTCCTCGAGCGGCAGAAGGTGCTGGCCGAGGGGGCGGGCGCGGCGCCGCTCGCCGCGATCGTCGCCGGTCTCCTCCCGCTCGGGCCACGCGACGTGGTGGCGATGGTGCTCTCCGGGGGGAACATCGACGTGAACTTCCTCGAGCGGATCATCGACCGGGGGCTCGTCGCCGATGGACGCCTCGCTCGCCTCGCGGTCACCGTGCCGGATCGCCCCGGACACCTGGCGCGCCTCACCCGCCTCGTGGCCGATGCGGGCGCCAACGTGCTCGAGGTGTCGCACCGCCGCGCGTTCGCCGACATCTCGGCGCGCGATGTGGAGATCGTGATGCACCTGGAGACGCGGGGTCGGGACCACGTGGCGGCGATCATCGCGCTGCTCGAGCGCCACGGATTCCCCGTCGGCGAGGACGCATGAGCGCGCCCCCGACCACCGACGCCATCATGACCATCGGCGTGCTCGCCCGCCGCGCGGACGTCTCCGTGCAGACGGTGCGCTACTACGAGCGCCGCGGGCTGCTCGATGCCCCGCGCCGCCGGGCCTCCGGCTACCGCGAGTACGACCCCGGGACGCTGCAGCGCCTGCGCTTCATCCGGCGCGCGCAGGAGCTGGGCTTCACCCTCGCGGAGATCGCCGACCTGCTCGCGCTCCGGCTCGACCCGCACACGACGGCGGCCGACGTCAAGGCGCGCGCCGAGCGAAAGCTCGCCGACGTCGATCGCAAGCTCCGCGATCTCGAGCAGATCAAGCACGCCCTCACGCACCTGGCCGGGCGCTGCCACGGCGGCCGCGGGCCGACCGGCGACTGCCCCCTGCTCGACGCGCTCGGGCCGGTGGCGGAGGAGTAGAGGCGGTGCTCGGGGAGGCGCGGCTGGACGACGCGGCTGTCCCGAGCGCCGAGAGCCGGTTCCCACATCGTCCCTTCCCTCACCTCGAACTCATCATCATGTCCATCCGCGGTCCTCGTTTGAAGATCGTTCGCCGCCTCGGAACGCCGCTTCCGGGGCTCACGCGCAAGAGCTCCGACCGGCACCCCGAGCCTCCCGGGGCGCACGGAGCGACGGCTCGTCGCCGTCGCCCCAGCGCCTATCGCCGCCGCCTCGAGGAGAAGCAGAAGGTGCGCTTCAACTACGGGGTGACGGAGCGCCAACTGCGACGCTACTTCGAGCGTGCCAGCGCCGCCCCCGGGCGGACGGGCGAGGAGCTGCTCGCGCTCCTCGAGCGCCGCCTCGACAACGTGGTGTTCCGGCTCGGCTTCGCACCCACGATCCCCGCCGCCCGCCAGCTCATCGCGCACGGGCACATCCGCGTGGGCAGCCGACGCGTGGACCGCCCGGCCTACGAGGTGCGCGTGGGCGAGCTGATCGCCCTCGCCGAGAGCGCGCGCCAGCGCCCCGCGCTCCGCGACGCCGCGGAGCGCGGCGCCGGCGCTCCCACCCCATCGTTCCTCGCCCGCGATCCGGCCGACGCGTGCGCCGGTCGCATGATCGCCGCGCCCACGCGTGCGGACGTGTCCGTGCTGGTGCGCGAGGCGATGATCGTGGAGTTCTACGCGAGGTGAGGAAACCGGCTCGCGGGTAGACCCGGCTGTCGGCCATCGGCTCTCGGCTGTCGGCCATCGGCCATCAGCCATCGGCTCTCGGCTTACTGCCCCGCATACAGGGCTCTCGGCGTGTGCCGTAGCCGAGAGCCGATGGCCGAGAGCCGAGAGCCGCCCTCCTCACGCCGCCCGCTTCGCGTACTGCCGCACGGCGAGCGTCAGTACCACCGCCGCGTAGACGACGAGCGAGGCGAGGGGGGCGAGGATGTCGCGCACACCCGCGCCCTTCATGAGGATCGCGCGCGTGATCGTCACGAAGTGCCGGACCGGGTTGAGCTGTGAGAGCCACTGCACCCACGCCGGCATGCTGTCGATCGGCGTGAGCAGCCCGCTCATGAGCAGATACACCATCAGCACGAAGAACGCCACGAACATCGCCTGCTGCTGCGTCTCCACGATCGTGGAGATCCAGAGCCCGATCGCCAGCGCCACCACGAGGTACACCGCCGCGGAGCCGAACAGCAGCGCGACGCTCCCGCGGATCGGGATGCCGAACGCGAGCCGCCCGGCTACCAGGCCGAGCCCGAGGTCGATCAGCCCGAGCACCCAGAACGGGAGGAGCTTGGCGGCGATGAACTGTCCGCGCGTGATCGGCGTCACGTTGAGCTGCTCGAGCGTTCCCGCCTCCTTCTCGCGCGCGATGTTCTGCGCGGTGATGAGCGTGCCGACGATCGTCACCAGCACCACGAGGATCCCCGGCACCATGTAGTGACGGTAGTCGAGCGACGGGTTGTACCAGCCCCGCACGCGCATCTCGAGGCGCCCCGCCCCCCGCGCCGGCGGCGCGACGTGCTCGGGGGCGGAGGCACGCGCCACGCGCATGCTCGGACGGATGATGGCGCCGAGCTCGTCGCCGTACGTCGCGATCACTCGCGCCGCGTACGACTGCACGATCCCCGCGGCCGACCCCTGCACCGCGTTCACGTCGAGGTGCACGGGCGCCGTTCCCGTCCGCACGAGCGTCGCCTCGAAGTCGGTGGGGATGGTGAGCACGAGCGTGGCCCGCCCGCGCAGCATGGCATCGCTCCCCGCATCCGGGGACGCCGATCGCCCGACGATCCGGAAGTATCCCGATGCGGCCATCCGCGACACCAGCCCGCGCGAGGTGCTCGTCCGGTCGAAGTCCACCACGTACGCGGGGGTCTGCCGGATCGTGAAGGTGGTCGCGTTCGACAGCACGAGGAGCTGGACCAGCGGCACCACGATCAGCTGTCCGAGCGTCGCGCGGTCGCGCACCACGTGCAGCACCTCCGCCCGCGCCAGCACGAGTATCCGCCTGAGCCCCAGGCGCTTCGCGAGTCCCATCGCTACTCCAGTCGAACGTTGAACGAGCGAGCGCTCACCGCGAGGAGCACGAGCGCCATGACCATCAGCACGAGCGTCTCCGGCCACAGGTAGGCGATCCCCGTCCCCTCGAGCATGATCCCGCGCGCGATCGCCACGAACCACTTGGCGGGGACGATGTTCGCCAGCCACCGGAGCGGCCACGGCATGCTCTCGATCGGGAAGATGAAGCCGGACAGGAGAACCGTCGGGAGCATCGTCCCCACCAGCGCGGCCATCATCGCCACGCGCTGCGACGAGGTGCGCGCCGAGATGACGATCCCGAGCGCGAGCGACACGAGGATGTAGAGCAGCCCCTCTCCGAGCAGCAGGGCGAGGCTCCCCCGCACCGGCACGTGAAAGATCAGCCGCGCCTCGGCGAGCACGGCGATCACCCCGATGAAGCCGATCGCGAGATACGGGGCCACCTTCCCGATCACGATCTGCCACGGTCGGAGCGGGGAGACGAGCAGCCCTTCCATGGTGCCCGTCTCCTTCTCGCGGGTGAGCGAGAGCGCGGTCATCATGGACGCGATGATCGTCAGCACCATGGCCATGAGGCCGGGCACGAAGAGGTTCGAGCTCTCGCGCGTGGGATTGAAGCGCATGCGCGAGTCGGGGACGATCTGGATCCCTCCCCCGCGTCCCCCCTCGGCAGCGCGCCGCTCCCGGTCCCACGCCTCGATCACCGCGGCCACGTAGCTCTGCCGCGCCACTCCCGTGTTCGGCTCCGTGGCATCGCTGATCACCTGCACCCGCGCGGGCAGCCCCCGCGCCAGCCGCTCCCCCAGCCGCGGCTCGAACACCACCGCCACCTGCGCGGCATCACGCTTGAAGAGCGGCTCGAGCTCGCTCGCGCGCGGGAGCACGGCGACCGTTCGGAAGAGGTTCGTGGCCGCGAGTCGCCCGCGCAGCGCCAGCGTGACCGGGTCGGGCGCGGGGTCCACGATGGCGAGCCGCACGTCGGTGACGTCGGTGCGGATGGAGTAGCCGAACAGCACCACCTGCACGATCGGCATGAGGATGAGCACCATGAGCGTCCGCCGGTCGCGGAGTATGTGGTACCCCTCCTTGCGCAGCAGCCCGCGCAGCGCGTTCACGGCGTCGCTCCTCGGGGCGCGAGCGGCTCGCCCGGCGCGCCCGCCGCCCCCGCGGCGCGCTCGGGGCGGGCGAGCCGGACGAACACGTCGTCCAGCGACGCGGCGCCGAACTGCGCCTTCAGCTCGTGTGGCGTCCCGAGCGCCCCGATGCGCCCGGCCACCATGATCGAGATCCGGTCGCAGTACTCTGCCTCGTCCATGTAGTGCGTCGTCACGAACACCGTGGTGCCGGCGTGCGCCGCCTCGTAGATCAGCTCCCAGAACTGCCGCCGGGTGATCGGATCCACGCCCCCCGTTGGCTCGTCCAGGAACACGATGCGCGGCTCGTGCAGCAGCGCCACCGAGAACGCCAGCTTCTGCTTCCACCCCAGCGGAAGCGACCGCACCAACGCGCTCTCCGACCGCTGGAGCCCGAGGCGATCGAGCATGCGCCGCATGCGCGCGCGGATCTCCGCGGGGGGAAGATCGTAGATCCCACCGTAGAGCTGGATGTTCTCGCGCACGGTGAGATCGTCGTACAGCGAGAAGCGCTGGCTCATGTAGCCGATGTCGCGCTTCACCGCCTCGCTCTCCGTGCGGATGTCGTGCCCCGCCACCACCGCCTCTCCCCCGCTCGGCGCGAGCAGCCCGGTGAGCATGCGGATGGCCGTGGTCTTCCCCGCCCCGTTGGCGCCGAGAAAGCCGAACACCTCCCCGGCGCGGACGTCGAAGGTGATGTGATCCACGGCGGTGAACGCGCCGAAGGTGCGCGTCAGCTCTCGCGCGCGGATCGCCAGCGACTCGTTCATGCCGCCTGCTCCGGCTGGGCCGCGCTCAGGCGGGCGATGAACGTGTCCTCGATCGTCGGCTCGGTCGGCGTCACCGCCGCCGCGAGCCCGCGCGATGCGAGGTACGACTCCAGCTCCCGGGCAGCGCCCGCGGGCGGGGTCGCCGCGCGCGCATCGGTGAAGTGCAGCACCTCGCCGAACGGGTACACGGACCCGGTGTTCGGGTACTCGCGGATGGCGCGGAGGGTGCCGTAACGGTCGCTCCCGCGCACGGCGAACAACGGCCGGCCGAACGACGCGGCGATCGCCGCCGGCGTGTCGATCGCCAGGATGCCCCCCCGCTGCACCAGCGCCACGCGGTCGCACCGGCTCGCCTCGTCCATGTACGGGGTCGACACGATGATCGTGAGCCCGCCAGCGCGCAGGTGCGCGAGCAGATCCCAGAACTCCCGCCGCGACACGGCGTCCACGCCGGTGGTCGGCTCGTCGAGGAACAGGATGTCCGGCCGGTGCACGAGGGCGCAGGAGAGCGCCAGCTTCTGCTTCATCCCCCCCGAGAGCGCCGCCGCGCGGCGGCGCTTGAACGGCTCGAGCTGCGAGTAGATCGGCGCGATCTGCGCGTACTCCCGCGCGATCGTCGTCCCGAACACCGAGGCGAAGAAGCGGAGGTTCTCCTCCACGCTCAGGTCGGGGTAGAGCGCGAACCGGCCGGGCATGTATCCGATGCGTTGCCGCAGCGCCCAGAGGTCGCTCACCACGTCGTATCCCAGCACGCGCGCCGTCCCGGCGTCGGGCACCAGCAGCGTGGCGAGGATGCGGAACAGCGTCGTCTTCCCGGCGCCATCCGCGCCGATGAACCCGAACAGCTCCCCGGCGTGCACCTGGAACGACATGCCGTCGAGCGCCGTCGTGCTCCCGAACCGTTTGACGAGCCCTTCGGCCACCACCGCGTCGGCCGGGCTCGCCGCGGGCGTCGCGCTCATCGCGACGCAGTCTCCACCGGGAAGCGGACGTCCGCCGGCATGCCGATCTTGAGCACGCCATCGCGGTTCGCGAGCCGTACCTTCACCGCGTACACGAGGTTCGACCGCTCGTCGCGGGTCTGGATCGGCGTGGGGGTGAACTCCGCCTGCGACGAGATCCACGACACCCGCCCCGGCAGCTCGCGCCGCCGGTCGGGCCCCACGTCCACCGACACGCGCGCCGGCTGCCCGATGCGCAGGTGCGCGAGCTGCGGCTCGGTGACGTACGCGCGGACCTCCATGGTGTCGAGGCTCGCGATCTTGTACAGCGGCTGGCCGTTCTGCACCAGCTCCCCCGCCTCCACGTACGTCGTGAGCACCGTTCCGCCGATCGGGTTGCGCACGCGCGCCTTGCGTAGCTGGTCGCGGATCTGCGCGGCGCGCGCCTCGGTGGACGCCGCCTCCAGGGTGGCCGCTTCCCGCTGCGCGCGCGTGGCGGCGATCTGCCGCACGAGGGTGCGGTAGTCGCGCTCCGTCTGGTCGAGCTGCTGCGCCGTCGCCGCCTGCTGCGCGAACAGCCGCTGCGTGCGCTCGTAGCTGCGCCGGGCGATCTCGCGCTGCGCCTCGAGCACCCCCACCTGCCGCGCCACCTGCGCCGCGTTCGCCGTGGCCGCCTCGCGCTGGGCCACGATCTGATTCAACTGGAGCGCCAGCGCCGTCGTGTCGATCAGCGCCGCCACCGCGCCGGCGGGGAGACGGTTCCCCTCGACGGCGTCGAAGCGGAGCAGTTGCCCGCTCGTCTCGGCGCCGACCACGACCTCGGTCGCCTCCACGTTGCCGTACGCATCGGGGTCGGGAGCTCGCCCGCACCCCGCCGAGACCAGTGACGCCGCCGCCACGGCGAGGAAGGTGCGGTTCGCGAGCCGGGCGGGCACGAGTGATGGGAGCGATCGCATCAGCGTACCTCCACGCCGAGCGTGGTGAGGAAGTGAGCCTGCGCCCGCGCGAGCTCCACGCGGTGCGCGGCACGAGTGAGACGGGCGGAGAGGAGCTCGGTGTTCCGGTCCACGTACTCCGCCCCGGTTGCCACTCCTTCGGCCAGGCGCGCGCCGGTCTCGCGCTCCACGCGCTCACGCAGCGCGATCACCTGGTCATCCATCTCGAGCGTACTCGTCAGGCGGTCGATCGTCGCGAGGTCGCCCTGCACCGCGCGACGCAGGCTCGCGGTGAACGCCGCCTCGTTCGCCTGCACGATCCGCCGCTGCAGCTCCAGCTCCTGCCGCTCGCGATCGGTGGTCCCCCACGTCCACGGCGTCCACTTCACGCGCACCCCGGCGAGCCAGTACGTGTCGAAGCCGGTGCCGAGTGGATTCAGCCCCGGACGGCCGTAGCCCGCGCGGGCGAACGCCGAGAGGCTCGGCTTCCGCGTCGCGGCGGACACGTCCTCCTGTCGCGCCAACCGCTCCCGCGTTGCGGCGAACGCCGCGTACTCCGGGCGATCGTGAACGCCCCCTTGCTCCTCGAGCGCGCGGCGCGCCGACGCCACCCGCGGCGCGAGCTCCGGGAGGGCGAGCGCGTCGTCGGCGGCGATCGGCCGCCCCGCGAGATCGGCGAGCCGCGCCAGCGCGGCGCGTCGGTCGGCGTCCGCCTCCACCTCGTCCTGCCGCCGCTGGAGCAGCGTCGCGGCGATGGTGGCCGTGTCGCTCGGCAGTGCCGCCCCCTCGCGCACGCGCGCGCGGGCATCGGCGAGGCGCGCCTCGAGCCCGGCGATCGCGTTGGCGATGACGCTCGCGCGCGTCTCGGTGAGGGCGGCGGCGAAGAAATTCTCCGCGACCTCGATCCGCAGGGTATGGAGCGCCGAGCGGACCTCGGCCTGCCCCTCGGCGAGCCGCGACCGCTCCACGGCGCGGCGCGGAGCGCGGGTGGGATCGAAGAGCGATTCCTGCGCACCGACGGACGCGTCGTACGTGTCGTTCGGCGGCGAGGGGACGCGCTCCCCGGTGGGGAGCGTGATCGGCACGCGCGCCACGTCGGACTGGTAGCGCGCCTCGCCATCGGCGGAGAGCATCGGGAGCCGCTCCGCGGCGAGGCTCCGGAGCCGGAGCCTCGACTGCTCGGCCTGGAGGTCCAGGGTGGCGGCGCGCGGGTCGGTACGGACCGCGGCGTCCTGCAGCGCGCCGAGGTGGAGGGTGTCGCCCGGCGCCGCGGCCGTCGAGTCGCGCGCGGGGGCGGGGGCGGGCTGCTGCGCGCGAGACGTGCGTGAGGCACCGCCCAGCGCCATGGCGATCGCCGCCCCGAGAACCGTCGCTCGAGGAATGCGCACGACCGGGCGCATCATGGCCGGAGCGCGTTCAGGAAGAAGGCGGGAAGCTCCTTCTTCCGCTGGTTGATGAACCGCTCGAACCCCCGCTCGTCCAGCCGCAGCACCGTCGCGAGCAGCGGGCGTGCGGCGAACGGAAAGATGCAGAGCGAGAGCAGGTTCACGAGAAACTGCTCGGCGCTGATCGGGCGCATCGTGCCGGCGCGGACGCGAGATCGGAGCTGGCGCTCGAGCTTGTCGAGGATCGGCGAGCCGGCGCCGTTCGGATCCAGCCCCATCGTCGCCTTGACGAACTGCCGGACGCGCTCGGGATCCTGGTTCATCTCGCCGATGAGGTAGGCGGGCACGAACGGGCTGCGCGCGAGATGGTCGAGCTCGTGCGCGATCACGCGTTGCACCTTCTCCTCGATCTCCGCATCCGACGCGAGCGTGGCGATGATCGTCGGGAAGAGCCCGATCGCGATCCGCTGGAAGACCGCCTCGGCGAGCCGGTCCTTGCTGCGGAAGTAGTAGTGGAGGAGCGCCTTGTTGACGCCGGCCTCGTCGGCGATCTCCTGCATGCGGGCGCCGGCGGTGCCGCGTCTGAGGAAGACGGCGTTGGCGGCGTCGAGGATCCGCTGCTCGGTGTCGGCGTCGCGCGCCCGCTCTGCGCCGCGGGTTTGACCAGATGATTTAGGCATATGGTTTCACCGTTTGGTTAAACCAGTATACCAACGGCCGGCGAGGGGCGCAAGGCACGGACGTCCGGGGCGGGGTGCGAGGGGTGGACGCGGCGGTCGGCCATCGGCCATCGGCCATCGGCTCTCGGCTCTCGGCTCTCGGCTCCGGCACACCCCGAGAGCTCTCAACGCTGGGCCGGTGGCCGAGAGCCGATGGCCGGGAGCCGAGAGCCGCGTCTCCCCGAACGCCGACAGCCGCGTCTTCCCGCGCCCCCACCGCCCCGCCCTCGGGCTACGGCTGTGCTTGACGTCCCCTCGCACTCGGTTGAACCATGCAGCGCGCCGGCACCAGACGCGCGCCTCCCTCTCGATCGCGCTCGCACAGGTGAGCGGGAGCAGCGCCGCCGTCCAGCCACTCCCGGCCTGCCCGACCACTCCGCGAGGGACCCATGGGATCTCGGCTGCGTTGGCGCACGCTCGGCGCGCTCCTCCTTCTCGCCATCGTCGCGAGCGCGCCGCTCGGTGCACAGGGGCTCCGCGAGCAGATCTCCGATCTCTTCATCTTCGGCCCGGGGCAGGATCCGCTCTTCCTCGCCGGCACCGCCGACCCGAACAACCCGGCGTCGATTCAGGCGCACGGGGATCACTTCGTCCCCGCCGCCTCCGCGGCCAACGGCACGATGATCTCCTTCCTCACCGACGCGATCGGAGGGAACGTGGCGAACGTCCCCCTCGGCGCCACGAGCGGGAGCCAGACGTTTCGCTTCGAGGGCGGCGTACCGGTGAAGACGTCGGTGTCCGCGGGTCCCGTGTTCGGCGAGCGCGCGCAGACGCTCGGGAAGGGACGCATTCTCGCCGGGATCAACCGCACGAGCCTTCACTTCGAGAGCCTGCGCGGCGTGGACCTGGACGACATCCAGCTCACGTTCACGCACGAGAACGTGAACTTCCCGGGGTGCGACACGTTGTTCGGCGGGGACTGCAAGCAGATGGGGATCCCGGCGGTCGAGAACGACATCATGCAGTTCCAGCTCTCGCTGCGCATCGACGTGGACGTGACGTCGTTCTACGTGGCGTACGGCCTCCTCGACCGGCTCGACGTCGGCCTCGTCGTCCCGCTCGTCTCCACCCAGGTGGAGGGGCACAGCACCGCGCAGATCATCCCGTTCGGCGGTCCCACGGCCACGCACTTCTTCGCCGGCACCCCGGAGAACCCGGTGCTCAGCGCCACCCGCTCCACGACCGGCTCGTCGTTCGGGCTCGGCGACGTCGCCGTCCGGCTCAAGCTCAACGTGCGCCAGTCGCCGCGGACGAGCGTGTCACTCTTCGGTGACGCTCGGCTCCCCACCGGCGGTGAGGACGACCTGCTCGGCTCCGGGTCCTTCAGCGCGCGCGGCCTCGCCGTCTTCTCCGCCCGCTTCGGCACCTTCGCGCCGCACCTCAACGCGGGCTACCTGTACCGGAACGACAAGCGGCAGAACGACGCCGTGCTCGGCACGCTCGGCTTCGACCAGCTCCTCGGCGACCGCGTGACGATGGCGGTGGATCTCGTGAGCGAGCTGCAGGTGGGGGACAGCAAGCTGCAGCTCCCCGGCCCAGTGCAGTACGACGCGCCCTTTCACCGGACGATCACTCCCACGACGATCCCGAACATGCGCGACGACATCTTCGACGGCTCGTTCGGCTTCAAGTTCTCCGCCGCGGATGGGCTCGCGCTGATCGCCAACGCGCTCTTCCCCCTGAACGAGGGCGGCCTTCGCCCGGGGGTGTCGTACACGGTGGGGGTGGAGTACGGGTTCTGAATGAGACGCGGCTGTGGGGCTTGGGCGCTCGGGAAGAGGGCCTTTCTACCGCACCCCCACGAGCTCCCACCCCCTGTCCGTCTTCCCGAACGCGGCGTGGAAGGTGATCGGCTGGCGCTGCGACCTGCCATTGCCGTCCACGAACTCGTAGGCGCCGGTCACCTGTCCTTCGGCGGTGACCCCGGAGACGACGAGGTCGGAGACCGTGAGGCCGGCTCGGAGCGAGCGCACGGAGCGAAAGAAGTCCTCGAACCCTCGCTGCTGCGTCGCGGTGAGCCCCGGGTACGCTCGCCGCACCTGCGACACGTCGCGCGACCCGATCGCGCGCGCATAACGATCGATCACCCCGGAGATCTCCGCCGATGCATTCGCGACCGGCGGCGCAGGCGGCATCACGGCGACCGGCGGTGCTGCGGCGGGTGGACGCGGCGCGGTGGTCGATGGCGCCGGCGCGGCGGTGGATGACGGGGTGATGCCGAGCGACGATGGCGCGATCCCCACCGGCGCGTTCGAGGCGATGATCGGCGGCTTCGCCGCCCTGGTGGCCGCCGAGTCGGCTGGCTGCGCGGCGGCGTGGACCGTCTCCGGCTCCCTCGTCGACGGACGATCCCCCTCGCGCGCCGCGACGCGCCGCCGCTCCGCCGGCGCCTGCTCGCTCCGATGCGGCGCCGCGGCGGGTGCCTGCGCCCGCGGCTCGGGGATGAGCACGCGCACCGTCTCGCGCGCCGGCGCCGGCGGTGCACGAGACGCGCCGGATGGCGCGGATGCCGATGCGGCCGCGGACGTGGGCGCGGACACGACCGCGCCCCCCGCGCTGTCGGAGCGCAACACCTGGGACGCGGATGGCGCGCGGCCGCGCCCGTCCACACCGACCAGCCAGGCGCCGCCGACGACCAACGCCGGGACCGCCACCGCGGCCGTCCACATCGCCCAGCGGCGCTTGGCGCGGCTCCGCTTCTTCTGCGACGCCAGGGTGGACGCGACCGTCGCGCGGAGCGAGAGCGTCGCCTCGCGCGGATCGCCGCTCAGCGCCGCGCGCACCGCGCTCAGCTCGTTCGCCATCTCGAGCGCGCTCGCGAACCGGTCCTTCGGTTCCTTGGCGAGCGCCCGGCGCACCGTGTGATCGAGCGCGGCGGGGAGGCCGGGGAGGCACTTCTGGAGCGAGGGCGCATCCTCGCTCACGATCCGGTAGAAGATGTTGTGCAGCGTCGGCCCGGCGAACGGCTTCGTCCCGGTGAGCAGCTCGAACAGCACGGCGCCGAAGGCGAAGATGTCCGTCGCCGGCGATGTCCGCTCCCCCGTCACCTGCTCCGGCGCCATGTAGTTGGGTGTGCCCAACATCATCCCGGTCCGGGTCAGGTTGGACGTGCCGAGGTGCGCGATGCCGAAGTCCATGATCTTCGCGCGCCCGTGCTTCGTGATCCGGATGTTCGCGGGCTTGATGTCGCGGTGGACGACGCCGTGCTCGTGCGCGTACTCGAGTCCGGCGAGCACATCGATCGCGATGTCGAGCTTGTTCTCCAACGCGAGCGGCTCGCGGCGATCGAGGATCGTGGCGAGGTCCACCCCCTCGAGGTACTCCATGGCGATGTAGAGGTGACCATCCACCTCGCCGCAGTCGTAGATCACGATGATGTTCGGGTGCTGGAGCGAGCCGGCGGTCTGGGCCTCGCGCAGGAAGCGGTCGCGCAGCTCCGGATCGCGCGCGGGCGCCTCCGTCATCACCTTGATCGCGACCGATCGCGCCAGCACCGGGTCCATGGCGCGATACACTACCCCCATCGCGCCTTCGCCGATGAGGTCCGTGATCTGGTACTTGCCGATGCGTGCGAGGTCCGGTGGGGCCATCGCCAGAGCCCACGATTGGAATCCGCCAATATCGATCACTGGGTGGCGGAGGGCAACAGCCGGTGGTACGGGGCGCGCAACTTGCCGCGAGCGGGGCGGAGGAGGGCCAATGGCTGACAGCCGTGTCCCCACAACCGTGTCCCGACAGCCGTGTCCCGCCCCCGAACACGCTACCACACAACCCGAGGCCGCCATGGACGAGATCATCCAGCTCGTGTCGCAGAAGGTGGGGATCCCCGCCGACAAGGCGCAGCTCGCCGTGTCCACCGTGATCGGCTACCTGAAGGACAAGCTCCCCTCTCCGATCGCCGCTCAGCTCGATGGTGTGGTGAAGGGCGGCGCCTCGTCGTCCGGCCTGGCCGACATGGCGAAGAACGTCGGTGGGATGTTCGGCAAGTCGAAGGAATGAGTGTCGGGGTGCGCCGGCCGGCGGCGCACGCGCTCGACCGCATCGCGCGCCGCTCGATGCGCCGCTCGATGCGCCGCTCGACCGCGGCGTGCTCGTCGCGGCGGTGGTGCTCGTGCTCGCGATCCACGCCGCGGCCGTCGCCGTCACCCCGTACGAGCTGCACCGGGACGAGTTCCTGTACCTCGCCATGGGGGAGCACCTCCGCCTCTGGCGCATGGACTTCCCCCCGGCGATCGCCATCCTCTCGCGCCTCGTGCGCGCCACCACGGGGGTCGGGCTCGTGGCCGTGCGCATGGTGCCGGCGGTCGTCTCCGCGATCGTCGTGGCGTTCGCCGCGCTGTTCGCGCGCGAGCTCGGAGGCCGCCGCTTCGCGCAGGCGCTCGCCGCGCTCGCGGTGATCGCCAGTCCGGCGTTCCTGCGCGTCGGCACGCTCTACCAGCCCGTCGTCCTCGACCAGCTCGCGTGGACGCTCGTCCTCTTCGCGCTCGTCAGGCTCGCGCGCACGCGCGACGCGCGCTGGTGGATCGCGCTCGGCGTGGCGGGCGGGCTCGGACTGCTCGTCAAGTTCAGCATCGGGATCATCGGCGCCGGGCTCGCCCTCGCTCTCGTGCTCCTCCCGGAGCGCCGCTGGCTCGGGACGCGTTGGCCGTACCTGGCGGCGCTGCTCGCGCTCCTCATCGGCTCGCCCAGCATCATCGGCCAGATCCGCACCGGCTGGCCCGCCGTCGCCTACCAGCGCGACCTCGCGACGGAGCAGCTCTCGCGCGTCACCGTGCTCGGCTTCTTCGGCGGCCAGCTCCGGATGCTCGGCCCCGCCCTGCTCGTCGCGCTCGCGGGTGTGTGGGAGCTGCTCCGCCGCCCCCCCCTCCGCATCGTCGCCGCGAGCTGTCTCGGCGCCCTCGCCATCCTCCTCGCGCTGCACGGGAAGGCGTACTACCTCCTGCCGGTGTACCCCGCCCTCCTCGGCGCGGGCGCCGCGTACACCGAGCGCGCGAGCGCCACGCTCGCGCGCGGCCGGACGTCCGCCGTGGTGGCCGCGCGCGGGGCGGTGGTCGTGGCCGTCGTCGCCTACGGCGCGATCTCCCTTCCCTTCGGACTCCCCGTGCTCCCTCCAGCGCAGATGGCGCGGTACGCCGCGCTGGGCTCCGACCGCTACGTGACGACCAACACCGGCCGCGTGCTCCGCCTCCCGCAGGACTACGCCGACATGCTGCACTGGCGCGAGCGCGTGGCGGCCGTGGCGCGCGTCTACGAGTCGCTCCCGCCCGCCGAGCGCCGGCGCGCCGTGATCGCCGCCGACAACTACGGCGAGGCGGGCGCGATCGACTACTACGGCCCGTCGATGGGACTTCCGCACGCCATCTGCGGCTGCGGCACCTACTGGTTCTTCGGCCCCGGCGACAAGCCCGGCGACGTGCTTCTGAGCGTCGGCATCGATGAGCACGACCTCCGCCGGTTCTACCGGAGCGTGCGCCCCGCCGGCCGCATCGTCGACCCATGGACCGTGCCGGAAGAACAGGACATCCGGCTCTACGTGGCCACCCGCCCGACGACCACGCTCCAGCGGATCTGGCCCTCGCTCGATCCGCGGCGCACGCCCGACATCAGAGCGCCGTCCGCCGTAGGAGCTGCGCGTTGATGGCCACGATCACCGTGCTCAGCGACATGAGTACGGCGCCGACCGCCGGGGAGAGCACGAACCCGCTCCGCTCGAGCACTCCCGCCGCGAGCGGGATGGCGACCACGTTGTAGCCCGCCGCCCACCAGAGGTTCTGCATCATCTTCCGGTAGCTCGCGCGCGAGAGCGCGATGATGCGAGGCACGTCGCGCGGATCGCTGCGCACGAGCACGATGTCCCCGGCCTCCACCGCCACGTCCGTCCCCGCGCCGATGGCGATCCCGACGTTCGCGGTCACGAGCGCGGGCGCGTCGTTCACCCCATCGCCCACCATGGCCACGCGCTTCCCCTCGCGCTGCAGCGCCTCCACCTTCGACGCCTTCTCGTCGGGGAGCACCTCGGCGAGCACGGTGCCGATCCCGAGCTCCGCCGCCACCGCCTCGGCGACCGGGCGCGCGTCCCCGGTCATCATGATCACCTCGACCCCCTGATCCTCGAGCGCGCGCACCGCTTCCCTGGACTCGTCGCGGATGACGTCCGCCACGGCGAAGGCGGCGAGCACGCGCCGGTCGTCGGCGAGAAACACCGATGCCTGCCCGCGCCGCGCCGCGCGCTCGGCCGCCTCGCGGAGCGCGGCGGGCACCTCGAGCCCGCCCGATCGCACCAGCGCCGGGCCGCCCACGTAGAACACCCGCCCGTCCACCACCCCTTTCGCTCCCTTCCCCGGGATCGCCTCGAACTCCTCCGCCGGGCGCACCGCCACCCCACGAGCGCGGGCGCCGCGCACGATCCCCTGCGCGATCGCGTGCTCGGAATCCGCCTCCACCGACGCGGCGAGGCGAAGGGCATCGTCGCGCGACAGGTGGTTCGCCGTCGTCACGTCCACCACGCCGAACTCGCCGCGGGTGAGCGTCCCCGTCTTGTCGAACACCACCGCGCTCAGTGTGCGCGCCTCCTCGAGTCCGCGGCGGTCGCGCACCAGGAGTCCGGCGCGTGCCCCCATGGTGGTCGAGATCGCGACCACCAGCGGGATCGCGAGCCCGAGCGCGTGCGGGCAGGCGATCACCAGCACCGTGACCACGCGCTCGATGGCGAAGGCGGGATCCTCCGGCCTGAGCGCGAGCCACGCCACGAGCGTGATCGCGCCCGCGCCGATCGCGATGAGCGTGAGCAGGAAGGCCGCGCGATCGGCGAGCGCCTGCGCCCGGGAGCGCGAGCGCTGCGCCTCCGCCACCAGCCGCATGATCCCGGCGAGCGCCGTGCGCTCGCCCGTTCCGGTGACCTCGACGCGCAGCGAGCCCGCGCCGTTCACCGTCCCGGCGATCACCGCGTCCCCCTTCCCCTTCTCCACGGGGCGCGACTCGCCGGTGATCATCGACTCGTTCACCGCGCTGGCGCCGTCGATCACGGTGCCATCGACAGGGATGCTCGCCCCGGGGCGCACGAGCACCACGTCCCCCTCGCGCAGCGCCGCGATCGGCACCTCCTCCACCCGCTCGCCCACGACGCGCTCCGCGATGCTCGGGAGCAGCTTCGCCAGCTCTTTCAGCGCGCCCTGCGCCTGGCCGATCGAGCGCATCTCGATCCAGTGCCCGAGGAGCATGATGGTGACGAGCGTCGCCAGCTCCTCCCAGAGCGGCATCCCCGGGAAGCCGACCGTCACCGCCGCGCTGAACAGGAACGCCACGGAGATCGCCAGCGCGATGAGTGTCATCATCCCCGGCAGCCGGCTCCGGAGCTCGCGTACGGCCCCCTCGAGGAACACCCATCCGCCGTACACGTACACCGCCGTCCCGAACACCGCGGGAATCCACGCCGACCCGGGGAAGCGCGGGGCGGTGTAGCCGAGCACGCGCTGGAGCATGTGCCCCCAGACGAGCGTCGGGATGGTGAGCGCGAGGGAGATCCAGAACCGGTCGCGGAAGCCGGCCACGCTGTGCCCGGCGTGCTTGTCGTGCGTGGCGTGTGTGGCGTGCGTGGCGTGTGTGGCGTGGTCGTGCATGCTCACCGCCCTCCGCTTGGGACTCGGCTGTCGGCTCTCGGCCATCGGTTCCCTGCACAGCATGGAGAGCCCTCGGGGTGTACAGCAAGCCGACGGCCGAGAGCCGAGAGCCGACAGCCGTGTCGTCCCGCGCGCCGCCCTTCTCAGCGCAGGGTCGGCGCCCTCGCCGCCACCTCCCCGCGCACCCGCGCCGCGGCGCGCACGAGCGCACGGAGCGCCGGCCGCACCTCCTCCCAGCGCCGCGTCTTGAGTCCACAGTCCGGGTTCACCCAGAGCTGCTCCGGCTCGAGCACCGCGAGCGCCGCGCGGAGCAGCCCCGCGATCTGCTCCTCCGTCGGCACGGCCGGCGAGTGCACGTCGTACACGCCGGGGCCGACCGCGTTCGGGTAGCAGACCCGGCCGAACGTCCGCAGGAGCGCCATGTCCGAGCGCGAGGTCTCGATCGACAGCACGTCGGCATCCATGGACGCCACCGCCTGGATGATGTCGTCGAACGCCGAGTAGCACATGTGCGTGTGCACCTGCGTCTCGGCGCGAACGCCCGATGACGCGAGCCGGAACGCGCTCACCGCCCACCGCAGGTACCCGGGCCACTCGCTCGAGCGGAGCGGCAGCCCCTCGCGGATCGCCGGCTCGTCGATCTGGATGACCCTGATCCCCGCCGCCTCCAGGTCCACCACCTCGTCGCGCACGGCGAGGGCGATCTGCCGGCACGTCCGCTCGCGCGGCTGGTCGTCGCGCGCGAAGGACCACTGCAGCATCGTCACCGGCCCGGTCAGCATCCCCTTCACCGGCCGCTCGGTGAGTGACTGCGCGAAGGCCGTCCACCGCACCGTCATCGGCCGCGGGCGCGACACGTCGCCGTGGATGATCGGCGGCTTCACGCAGCGCGAGCCGTAGCTCTGCACCCACCCGTTGCGCGTGAAGGCGAACCCCTCGAGCTGCTCGCCGAAGTACTCCACCATGTCGTTGCGCTCGAACTCCCCGTGCACGAGGACGTCGAGGCCCACGTCCTCCTGGAAGCGGATCGCGTCCTCGACCTGCGCGCGGAGGAACGCCTCGTACTCCTCGCCCGTGAGCCGCCCCGCCCGGCGCTCGGCTCGCACGCGGCGCAGGGCGGGCGTCTGCGGAAACGACCCGATCGTGGTCGTCGGGAGCGGAGGGAGGCCGAGCGCCGACGCCTGCCTCGCGCGCCGCTCGGGATAGGGGGCGCGCCAGAGCATGTCCTCCGTCACCGCCGATTCACGCGCCCGCACCACCGGATCGGTGGTCCTCGGCGACGTGCGGCGCCGGGTCAGCGCCCGGCGGGCGTCGGCGATCGCGCCGGCCACCGCATGGGGCCCCTCGTTCACCGCGGTGGCGAGGATCGCCACCTCGCGCAGCTTCTGCGTGGCGAACGCCAGCCACTCGCGCAGCTC
Organism: Gemmatimonadaceae bacterium; assembly: GCA_036378095.1. Classification (GTDB taxonomy): domain Bacteria; phylum Gemmatimonadota; class Gemmatimonadetes; order Gemmatimonadales; family Gemmatimonadaceae; genus JADGGM01. Next base: position 141,838 of record DASUXC010000023.1, read on the forward strand.
GTCGTCGAGCTCCGTCTCCCCGGCGAGATCGACGGGCACGTGGAGGAGCGAGCACGACGGAGCGATCATGACGCGATCGCGTCCCAGCGCGCGCGCGGCCCGCATGAGCGGCGCGAGCGCCGCGTCCAGGTCCGCGCGCCACACGTTGCGCCCGTCGATGACGCCGAGCGAGAGCGCGAGCGACTCCGGCGCCAGGTCGAGCGCCCGGGCGAGCTGTCCGGGACCCCGGACGAGATCGAGGTGCAGCGCGGCGACCGGGAGCGCGACCGCCGTGGGCAGGTTCGCCCCGAGGTCACCGAAGTAGGTGGCGACGAGCACGCGCGGCCCGGCCGCCCCGAGCCGCTCGTACGCTTCGGCGTACGCCAGTCGCGACTCCCGCGACAGATCGAGCGCGAGGCACGGCTCGTCGAGCTGCACCCACTCCACTCCCGCCGCGCGCAGGCGGCCGAGCAGCTCCTCGTACACCGGCAGCACGCCGCCGAGCATGGCGAGCGGTGCCTCCGGCGGGCGCCGATGCTTGGAGAGGAGCAGGAAGGAGACCGGCCCGAGCACCACCGGACGCGTGGTGATCCCGAGCCCCTTCGCCTCGAGGTACTCGTCCAGCGGCTTCGTGGATGCGAGGTGGAGCTCCTGCGCCGGCTCGAGCTCGGGGACGATGTAGTGGTAGTTCGTGTCGAACCACTTCGTCATCTCCATGGCGGGGATCGCCGACGGGCCATTCCCCACCCCGCGAGCCATCGCGAAGTAGCGCTGGACGTCGTCGATGTCGCGCCGGCAGGCGAAGCGCGATGGCACCGCGCCGAGCATCACCGCCGTGTCGAGCACGTGATCGTAGAGCGAGAAGTCGTTCGACGGAACGTGCTCGATCCCGAGCCGCACCTGGAGCCGCCAGTTCGCGCGGCGGATCGCGCGGGCCTCGGTCGCCAGGTCGGTCGTGGTGGCGTGCCCAGCCCAGTGGGCTTCGAGCGCCCGCTTGAGCTCGCGGTTCGGCCCGATGCGCGGGAAGCCGAGGTTCGAGGCGATGGTCATCCGTGATCCCGGAGAGGGTGAGCAGCCGTGGCCGGACCGGTGCCGAACGAGCGCGGGTCCTGCTCGCAAGCTTGGTCGTCGGATACCGGCCCGGCGTGACGGATGTCACGTCCCGGGGGCGGCCATCGGGACCTTCGGGGCGCGGCGCGCGCCCGTCGGCGCCCTCATTGCAGGATGTTCGTCCCGGCGCTCGATCCGGCGAAGCGCGAGTTCACCACTCCCGCGAACGGCGATCCGAAGGTGTAGCTGATGCCGATCGAGCTGAAGTATCGGAACGACGTCGCAAGCTCTCGCCGCTGGAGAAGGATCTCGGAGGTGGACGCGTCTCGCCGCGGCAGGAAGAGCTGGTCGCGCACGAGCTCGAAGCCCCCGAACAGCACGAGCGAGACGCCGGGGAGGACACGCACCGCCACGTTCGTGATGCCGACCCCGCGCCGCTTCCCGAAGTCGTTCAGGAAGTGCGAGCCCTCGAACGATGCGCCGACCGATCCCCACGGCTGCCTGAGCTGCAGCGACGCCAGCACTCGCTCGTCCATCAGCCGCTCGGAGGTCTTGCCGAAGATCGTTTCCTCGATGTAGTCGAGGGCCGTCACGCCGATCGTGTACTGGACGGTGAGCTGCCGGCGCGTGGACTCGGTGTAGGGGTAGACGTTGTACTCCACCGCCGGTCCGAGGCGGAGCGTCCTTCGCTGATTGAGGAAGGTCGACGACGTCAGGGTGGCGCGCCCCCCCGCTGCCCAGTGGCCTCCGATGCTGCGCACCACGAGCGCGTTGAGCGCGTAGTTGCGTTGCACGGCGGTGAACGTGCCCGCGTCCCCCGCGTCGAACCGGCTCTCGCTGTAGCCGCCCTGGATCGAGCTGTTGATCTTCCACTGCTCGGTGGTGCGGTCGGCCGAGAGCGACGCGTTGATGCTGAGGAGCTTGGTGGCCTTCTCCCCGTTGGCGGCGCCGCTGAGCATCGTGGAGAACGTCCAGTGGTTCCAGCGATCGCGCGGGGGCGGCGCCGGTGCCGCCGACTCCGCCGGCGTCGCGTACGAGATCTGGATCCGCTCGGCGAGCGCGGTGTGATTCGCGTAGCGGATCAGTCCGCGCTCGAGGAGCCGAGCGAGCCCTCGCCGCGTCTCATCGTCCGATGCCGTGGCGGCGGCGACGTAGCGAAGCTCGTCGTCCACCCCCTGGAACTCCTTCTGCCCGATGAACCGGACCGTGAGCTCGGTGCCGTGTCCGCTGGTCGGCTGCGAGGTGACCAGGACGTCGACGTGGGCATCCCCCCGGTCGCGCACGAACGTCGCGAAGGCGATCTCCGTGCGAAGAAAGTCCTCGTCACAGGAGACATCCTGGCAGTCGACGAACACTCGGAGCGCCTCGTCCGGGAGCTGCTCCGGGGGGCGCGCGCGCTGCGCGTGGGCCGCGGCGCCGAAGACCAGCGTGGCCGCCGCGAGCAGGGTCGGCGTGCGCCGTCCGCTCCTTCTCATCTCGTCACCCTCCGCGTTGCGGCGCCGGGGCGACCGGCGTGGCGCGGTTCGCTCCGCCGCTCACCCCCGCGCCGGCTCGTTCCGAGGTGCCCTCGCGAGGAGCGACATCACGCCGCGCGCGCCCACCGCCAGGGGAGACGCGATCCTGCCATCCGCATCCACCAGCACGCCCATCGGCGTGCCGTCGGCGCCGAAGCGCCGCATCGCCGAGCCGTCGGCATCGAGTACGATCGGCGAGTCGAGCCCCATCGCGCGGTTGGCATCGGCCGTACCCGACGACACCAGGATCACGCGGGGCGATCGCGGCGGGCGCCGCCGCTCCCACGACTTCAGCTCGGGGAGCATCTGCTGGCAGTAGCCGCAGGAGGGACTCCAGAAGAGCACCACGGCGGGCGCGCCGCGAAGCTCGGCCAGGTCGGTCATCCGCCCGTGGAGATCGGGGAGGACGAGGGGAGGCGCGGGCTCGCCGAGGACCGGAGCGGCGGGCTCCGGCGCGTGGCGGCCGTTGGAGCCGCCCGGCGCGCTCGCCGCGGGCTCGTGCCCGGCGCCGCGCTCGCCGACGGCCTGGTGCAGGAGCGCTTCGATCCCCTCCCCGCCGCGGCCGATCCTGCTCGCGATCCGCCCGGCCGTGTCGATCAGGACGGCGGAAGGAGTACTGTCGATGTCGTACGCTTCCGACACCGCGCGGTTGCGTTGCACGAGGACGGTACGCAGCCCGTGCCGCTCGGCCTTCGCTCGATTGACCTCCACCGCGCCGCGCCCGATCACGGCGATGGCCACGCGATGCTCGTACTCCCGTTGCCAGCGCGCGACGTCGGGGAGCAGCGCGTCGCAGGGCGGGCAGTCGGGATTCGTGAACACCAGCAGCACCGGAATCCCGGTGGCGCGCAGCGCCGACAGAGTGCGTCGCTCCCCGTCCACGTCGCGCAGCTCGAACGCCGGTGCCTGCTCACCCACCGCGAGACCGGGGACCGGCCCGACCCCGAGCGTCCCTTCCACCGTCTCCAGCCGCGACAGGATGCGCCCCTGCTGCGGGAGCATCTCGAGGAGGAGCCACCCTTCGGCGAGCGCGAGCACGAGCGCGATCAGCGCGGCCGCGAGCGCGATCCACGCGACGGCGCCGGGAGTGACGGCGATCGCTCCCGGGCTCTCTCCACCCCACCGGAGCGCCACGGCGGCGATCCCGATGAACGCGCCGTTGCGCGCCAGGGTGGACCATCCCACCGGCGCCGAGTGGAGTTGCCCGAAGCAGTGGCAGTCCGGCTGCCTGCCGCGCGCGAGGCTGATCCCGATCGCCACGATGAACACGCCAAGGAGCACCATGGCCGCGATCGCTCCCGATCGCGCGGTGGCACGCGGGACGAGGAGCGCCGCCACCGCGAGCTCGATGACGGGCAGCATCGCCGCGACCGGTGCGGCGAGGACGCGCGGCACGCCGAATTCCGTGAGCGCCCTCCTCGAGCCACGACGATCCGCGAGCTTGCCCAGAGCGGCGACGAGAAAGACGGCGGCCAGGAACAGCCGGGCGAGGAACGCGATCCAGCTCATCTTCGCGGGCCCTCGAAGCGTGGGGGAGCGGGGGGAGAGGGGTGTTCCCTCTCCCCCTTCGTTGCGTGCGGGCTCACCGTCCGACCATCACCGGACACCAGACGCCAGCGAGACCCGAGCGAGCCTGTCCGTGCTCAGGAGCACCCTTGCGGGCAGTGGAACGGCGAGCCCGTTCCGCACAGGTTCTGGCCGTTCCGCTGGCAGAAGTCCCGACACGTCACCTCGGACGAGAAGCCGCGCGTCTCCTGGCACTGCGTGAGCTTGACGTTACAGGGTCTCCCCGTACCGCATTGACAGATCACGCAGGTCCGTGGAGCGGCGAACGCCGTCTTGCCGGCAATGCTCGTGAGCAGCGCGCCACCGAAGACGGCGGCGAGACCGCGGAGCGTCTGACGCCGAGTGACCGCCTTCGCGGTGCTCTTGGTCAGATCATCGAAGTAGTCGGCCGACATCGTTCCCTCCCTCGAGCTGCAAGAGGATGATCGATTCGTTGCCTTCGAGTGTGGTCGAGCACCGGAACTGTGAGCGATGCGCATCGGCTGATGCGCACCGGCGTGCCGGCGGCGGGCGCGGCGCCTGGATGGCGAGTATGGCGGGATCTCTGGCTGGCGCGATGCCGCGCCGACATCGGGCGAGCGTGTCGCGGATGCTCTCCGGGAAGACGCCGGTCGCATCCGACCGCCTGGCCGGGCGGAGCCGAGCGAGGCTCCGCCCAGGCGTATTCCCACGTCGTCACACATCGCTGCAACACCCACGGCGCGGCGCGGCCCGACTCGCGGCGGCACCACGACCGCCGCCAGGGAGAACGGACGCATCCTCCTCGTCGCATCCGCTCGCGCGCGCACGACGCTCGCTGGCCGTGTCGCGCGATGCCCGGCGCGAGGGGGCAGCATTAATATCGCCTAAGAAATTCTTGTCAAGCGCGACCGCACGCCGTCATCGCGCGGTGTGAGACAGGAGGGGAACGCCTGATCTCAGCGCCTCCACCCGCGCGCGTCGAAGCCGTTCCGCGGATCGAACACGTAGGTCCGCGTGGTGAGCCGGTGATCGGCCACCGCGTTCGCGATGTCCCTCGTCGACACGAGACCGAGGAGGCTCTCCCCCTCCATCACCAGCACGCGGTGCACGCCGGCCGTCCGCATGAAGTCGGCGGCCCGGTCCACCTGGGTGTCCGGTGGAAGCGCCTGGAGATGGCGTGTCATCACCTCGCTCACCGTGTGCTCCTCGAGCACGTTCCACTCGGGGCCTTCCACCTCGGCGAACCGCTCGGAGACGTCCGCTCCGACGTCCGCCCACTGGGCGGTGAAGAACGCCGACGGAGGCTCCACGCCATCCACCCACTCGCTCGGCTCTTCCTCCGTTTCCCGCTCCTCCGGCTCCTCCTGATCGGGACGCACCGTCGGCACACCGGGCACCGACGCCGCGAAGGCGGCGAGATCGGTGAGCGACACCACGCCCACCACCTTTCCCCCGGCCATCACCGGGGCGCCGCTCACGTGGCGGGTGGTGAGGAGCTCCATGGCATCGCGAAGGGTCTGCTCCGGCGAGACCGTGAGGAGATCCGTCGTCATGATGTCACACAGGCGAAGCATGGTGCACCTCCGGTGAGTGGCGACGCCAGCCTCGGGAGGGACTCGCGTGCGCTCCCGATCCGGCGGCACCCCATCATGACGCGACGCTCGCGGCGCGTCTGTCGGGCGGGAGCGCGTCCACTGTCAGGGCTTTCGCTTCACCGGCGTGCGTGTCTCACGGCGTCTTCGGCTCGAAGCGGATCGCCTGTGCCCCCTCCCACAGCGCCAGCCGTCCCAGCGCGGGGAGATTCTCCTGGCCGGACACGATGGTCATGAAGTGATTGCCGGCGAGCTGCCCCACCTTGCTGGCGAATCGCACGCCGCCGTACGCGAGGAGGATCTCCGTCTCGCTGATGCTCCCGGGGTGGAGGAGGATCTGCCCTGGCGCCGGGAAGCTCGTCGCGTTCTCGTAACCGACGCCGAACTCCAGCTCCCCGAGCGGAATCCACACGCCCTCCCCGCTCCAGCGGACGTGGACCACGCGGCTCTCGAAGGGAAGCCGCTCGAGAAAGGCGGCGCACGTCAGGGGCGCGGCGTCCGTCTCGAGCTTCGCATCGAACACGAACGGACCCGCCTCGATCTTGATTCGGCTCATCGTCGTACGTTCTCTCGTTTCGAGCTGGGCTGCCTGCGCGAACGGCAGCAAGATAACGGTCGACCATGCGCCAGGCCGCCCCGCCCGATTTTCG
>DASUXC010000024.1:0-2696 GCA_036378095.1 Gemmatimonadaceae bacterium
GACGGTGGTGGTGAGCACGATCGGGCTCGGGATCGGCCTCGAGCGCTACGTGCGGCGGACGGGGGAGCACCCCGTGCCGGCGCCGGAGATCGCCACGCCCGAGCAGGCCGAGCAGCGGGTGGCCGGGGAGTAGGTCGTCGACGCGCCGCCGATCGCCGCGGATCGCCGGGGATCGCCGGCGATGTCGCGCGCAGCGCGCCGCGGCGGGCGTCGTTGCGAAGGGATGTCGCGCCTCGTCGATAGGGGATGAATCCCCCGGCCATCGCGATACCGGACCGAGACGCTCCGGCTCTCTCACCCCGTTCGGCTTCCACCACCTCCGATCCGGACGGCGACGCGCGGCGCGCGGCGCGCCTGCGCTGGCTCGTGCTCGCCGTGGTGTGGGTGGTGTGCGCCGTGTACGCGCTGTATTACCTGCGCCACGGCTGGGTGCCGCACGACGAGGGCACGCTGGCCCAGAGCGCCGAGCGCGTGCTGCGCGGCGAGCTGCCGCACCGCGACTTCGATGCGGTGTACACTGGGGGGCTCGCCATGCTGAACGCGGCGGCGTTCCGCCTGCTCGGCACCAACCTGATCGCGCTCCGGCTGGTGCTGTTCGCCGCGTTCCTCCTGTGGATCCCCGCGCTGTACTACATCGCCACGCGGGTCGCGCAGCCGGCGGCGGCCGGCGCCGCCGTGCTCCTCGCCGCGGCGTGGAGCGTGCCGAACTACTCGGCGGCGATGCCCTCGTGGTACAACCTGTTCCTCGCGACGGCCGGAGTGGCGGCGCTCCTCCGCCACATCGAGCGCGGGGGGCGGTGGTGGCTCGTGGTCGCCGGGGTGTGCGGGGGCCTCTCGTGTCTCATCAAGATCGTCGGCGTGTACTTCATCGGCGCCGCCCTGCTCGTCCTCGTGTACCGCGAGCAGTGCCTCGCGCGCGGCCCGGAGCAGGGGGAGCCGCGGCGCGATCGGTGGTATCCGCTGTTCGTCGCGGCTGGGCTCGCGGCGTTCGTCGCCATTCTCGTGGCGCTCACGTGGCGTCAGCTCGGCTGGGGGGAGGCGTTTCACTTCGTCCTGCCGGGGGTCCTCGTCGCCGCGGTGGCGCTCCGGCACGAGTGGGCCACGCCACCGGGGCTGGAGGCGCGTCGGTTCCGCACGCTCGCGCGGCTGGTGGCGCCGCTCGCGCTCGGCGTGCTCCTACCGGTGGCACTCTTTCTCATCCCGTACGTGCATTCGGGAGCGGTCGGGGCGTTGGTCGATGGCGTGTTCATCGCCCCCACCAGGCGCCTCCGGTTCGCGGTCGCCCGGCCGCCCTTCGATGTGGCCACGCTCGTCGCGATCAGCCCGCTCCCGTTCCTTGCCGGGATCATTCCGCTCGGGCGGGCACGCCTCTCGTGGATCACGAAGGGGCTCATCGGCGGCGTACTGCTCGTCCTGGTGATCGTGTCCGCGCGCTGGGTGACGGTGTACTGGCTCATCTGGCGCTCGATGCGCGCCATCGTTCCCCTCGTCGTGCTCGGCGGGGCGTGGCTGCTCGTGCGCGGCGAGCCCCGCCTCGGGGCGGTGCGGCGCCAGCAACTCGTGGCGCTCCTCGCCGCGACGGCGCTCTGCACGCTCGTGCAGTTCCCGTTCGCGGTGGCCGTGTACTTCTTCTACGTCGCGCCGCTGGCGGTGCTCGCCGGGCTGGCGGTGATCGCGCTCCGACCGCGCGTGACGGCCACCGGGCCGGCGGCGATCGCCGCGTTCTATCTGCTGTTCGCCGTGCTGCGCATCCACCCCGGCTTCATCTACGGCATGGGCCATTTCTACGTTCGCGACGAGCAGACGGTGGCCCTCGCGCTGGACCGCGGGGGGATCGATGTCCTCGCGTCCGACGCCGTGGACTACACGCGCCTCGTGCGGCTGCTGCGCGCTCGCGCCTCGGGCGGGTACACGTTCGCCACGCCCGATTGCCCGCAGGTGTACTTCCTCGCCGGCCTGCGCAACCCCACGCGGACGCTGTACGACTTCTTCGACGACACGACGGGGCGGACGGCACGCGTGCTCGGCGCGCTCGACGAGCATCACGTGACGGCGATCGCGATCAATCAGCGCCCCGAGTTCTCCGGCCCTGTGCCCCAGCCGCTCCAGCGCGCGCTCGAGGCGCGCTACCCGTACAGCGAGCGAGTGGGACGCTTCGTGGTGCGGTGGCGCGAGTGATCTCCGCCCGCATTCCCTCGTAGCAGCTCGGCGTGCTCCCCGACTACGGCCGGCAATACCGGGCGCTGTACGAGCGGCACTGGTGGTGGCGCGCGCGCGAGCGGTGGATCGTGCGCGCGCTCGAGTGTCACCGGCCGGCGCATGGATGGGGCGCGGCGCTCGACGTGGGGTGCGGCGACGGTCTCTTCTTCGACCGGCTCGCCGCGCTCGGCTGCACGGTGGACGGGGTGGAGAACGACGCCGCGCTCGTGGACCCCGAGGGCCCGCACCGCGCTCGCATCACCGTGGGTCCGTTCGACGAGCGCTTCCAGCCCGGCACGCGGTACTCGCTCGTGCTCATGCTCGACGTGCTCGAGCACCTGCGCGATCCGCTCGGCGCGCTGCGGCACGCGGTCTCGCTGCTCGAGCCCGGCGGGGTGTTTCTCGCCACCGTCCCGGCCTTCCTCGCGCTCTGGACCACGCACGATGTGCTGAACCAGCACGTGACGCGCTACACGCGGCGCCGCCTGCTCGCGCTC
>DASUXC010000025.1:0-26612 GCA_036378095.1 Gemmatimonadaceae bacterium
GAATCATTCGCGCCGCCCCCTCGCGGTCATTCCCCGGCCCCCGCCCCCCGGTCCCCGGCCCCTAACGCCCGCATCACCTCCCGGTCGATCGCCGCGGAGAGGCTCTCGCGGCGGGAGTAGGGGCCCGGGACGTACCGGCGCGAGGAGACGCCGAGCTGGCTCTGCTCGCAGATGTGCCAGTCCTGCCGGTTGGTGAGGTCCCAGAACGCCACGCCGTCATCCGGGTTCCAGCGCCCGGAGGCGAGCGAGTCGGGGTGAAAGAGCCACTGGCAGACGATCCGCGTGCGCGCGGGGCTCACCGGCCACACGGTGTGCGCCATGGCGTAGTCGGGGTGGAGACTGAGGAGGAGGTTCGGAAAGATCGAGTAGTAGTAGACGCGCCGGAGGTCCTCCTCCGGGAGGGCGCCCACCGGCACGCCGCACGCGCGAGAGCTCATCGTGAGGCTCTCGCTCCCCTCGTTGAGCACCATGTAGCCGCCCAGGAAGGGCCCGTCCACCAGGTCGTTCTCGCCGCTCGTGGGGGGGGTGAGCCTGGACAGCGCCGGGTGCACCGGGGCGCAGTGATAGCACTCGGAGTAGTTCTGGAGGATGAGCTTCCAGTTCGCCGCCACGTCGTACTCGATCGTGCGGGCGACGACGAGGGAGGGGAGCGCCCATCGCGCGAACCGGCCGATGAGCGGCGCGAACGCCTCGGCGAACGGCTCGGGGGCGTCGCCGAGATGGATGAACACGAACCCCTCCCAGCTCGCCACGCCGACCGGGTGGAGCGGCCACTCGTTCCGGTCGAACCCATCGATGGCATCGGACGACGGCGCGCCGATGAGGCGGCCGTCCAGGGCGTACGTCCACGCGTGGTACGGGCACTGGATCGAGCCGCCGAATCGTCCGTGCGGCGCCTCGCACAGGCGGCTGCCGCGATGGCGGCACACGTTGTAGAACGCCCGGAGCGCGCCCGCGTGATCGCGGGTGATGATGACGCTCTCGCCCCCCACCTCCTGCAGCACATAGTCGCCGGGGCGCGCGATGCGGTCCTCGCGGCCGGCGCACAGCCAGCGCCCGGCGAAGATCTTCTCCGATTCCTCGGCGAAGATCTCCGGCGCGACGTAGTACTCGCGCGGGAGCGTTCGCGCTCCGGCGGTCGGGATGTCGGTGGTCTTGAGGAAGGTCGCCACGGCGTGCCCCGGGAAGAGTCTCGCCTCAACATACACCCCCCGGAGGGAGCGGAAAGAGCGGCCGACGGCGCTTGCGCCGGCCAGGCGGTCGGGGTAGCGTGCTGGCGTGGAGTGCTCCGCATGGCTCTTGCAGGCAGGGCGGGCAACCTCCACGGGGAGCGTTTCATGACCGAGGACCGCGGTTCCGAAGGGCTGCTCACGCTGGTCTGCGTGACGTGCGGCAAGGAGAAGTTCTACGAGACGCAGCCGCCGGACACGGTGGTGTGCGACCGGTGCGGAAGCACCGTCTTTCGCTCGTTCCTCACGCCCACCCGCGCCGACGAGGCGACGCTCTCCCAGCTCGAGGAGACGACGCGCAGTGTCGCGCTCGACGAGGAGTCTCCCGACATCTCGAGCGGCGATGTGCACGACCTGAACAACCCCTAGCGCTCGCGGAGGGACCCCATCTTCGTCGCCGACCTCGTGGCCGCCACCCCCGCCGACGTGGGCGGTGTGGCGACTTCGCTCAAGCTGGACCTGTTGCTCAAGTTGGTGGTGGCGACGCTGTGCGGAGGCGCGGTGGGGCTCGAGCGCGAGCTCTCCGGGAAGCCGGCCGGGCTGCGCACCAACATCCTCATCTGCGTGGGCGCCGCGCTGTTCATGCACCTCTCCATCGCCGTGGCGCTGGTCGGGAAGTCGGAGGTCGGGCAGCCCTACGGCGACACCACGCGCATCGCCGCGCAGATCGTCTCGGGGATCGGCTTCCTGGGCGCCGGGGCGATCCTGCACTCGCGCGGGGCGGTGGTGGGCCTCACGACGGCGGCGACGATCTGGGTGGTCGCGGCGATCGGCGCGGCGGCGGGGTCGGGGAGCTACGTGGAGGCGGTGGGGACCACGGTGCTGGTGAACCTCGTGCTCGTGGGGCTGCGCCCGCTGGAGCGGTGGATGCTCTCCAAGCGTCGCACCGTGACGGCGGTGGTGCGCGTGGTGCCGGGCACGGCGTTCGAGGACCTGGAGCCCACCTTCCACAGCCACGGCGTGAGCATCCTCTCGCGTGCGACCCACGACCATCCCGACGACCGGACCTTCGAGCTCGGCCTCGTCGGCGCCTCCAAGCAGCTCGATACGGTGGTGGACGTGCTGCAGCGGAGACCCGACGTGATCACGATCCAGCTCGACTGATGGCCGGACGAGTGTGCGGGGCATGTCGTCCGTCCTCGTAGCCGATCTGCGCGCGAAGGCGCCCGTCTGGCGCCTGAGCGATGAGGGCGCCCGCCGGCTCGTCGCCGCGGCTCCGGAGGGGTGGAGCGTGCGCATCGTGGAGGCCCCGACCATCTCGGACGGCGATGGAGGCACGCCGCCGAGTGACGACGCCATGAAGGCCGTCGCCGACGCGGAGGCGTACGTCGGGTTCGGGATGTCGCGCGACCTGTTCCTCGCCGCTCCGCGCCTGCGCTGGATCCACTCGGCGGCGGCGGGGGTGGGCGGGCTCCTCTTCCCGGAGCTCCGATCGAGCGGCGTGATCGTGACGAACTCCGCCGGTGTGCACGCCGAGCCGATCGCCGAGCACGTGCTCGGCGGGATCCTGCACTTCGTCCGCGCGCACGACGTGGCGTCGGAGCTCCAGCGCCGGCACGAGTGGGCGCGCGAGCCGTTCGTCGGGGCACACAGCCCGGTACGGGAGCTCTCCGAGTACCGCGCGCTGATCCTCGGGGCGGGAGGGATCGGGAGGGCGATCGCGCGCAAGCTCGCCGCGCTCGGCGTCGCGTGCGTGGGTGTCCGGAGGCGTCCGGAGCTGGGCACCCCGGCCGGGTTCACCCGCGTGGTCGGCGCCGACGCGTGGGAGGCGCTGGTGCCGGAGAGCGACCTGCTCGTGATCAGCGCCCCCGCGACTCCGGCGACGCACCGGCTGGTGACCGCGCCCGTGCTCGACCGTCTACCGCACGGAGCGATCGTCGTCAACGTGGCGCGCGGCAGCCTGCTCGACGAGGCGGCGCTCGCCGAGCGGATCGCCGGCGGCGCGATCCGCGGTGCGGTGCTCGACGTGTTCGAGCGGGAGCCGCTGCCGGCCGAGAGTCCCCTCTGGGAGCTCCCCTCCGTGCTGCTCACGCCCCACGTGTCCGCCGTCTCGCCGCACCGGTTCTGGGAGCGCGAGCTGTCGCTGGTGATCGACAACTGGCGCCGGCTCGCCTCGGGCGCCGGGCTGCGCAACGTGGTGGATGTAGGACAGGGGTACTAGTCGACGTTCGGCCTCCCACTCCCTCGCTGTCACCGACTCACGCACTCTCCCGCCTCATGGAACGCATCATAAAAGCCGCCGTCGACCGCGGAGCGTCGGACCTCCACATCAAGGCGGGGGACGTGTTCCGGGCGCGGATCGACGGGAAGCTGGTGGCGCTCACGAAGCAGACGCTCACGCCCGACCAGACGCGGGCGATCGCGCTCCGGTTGATGGCCCGCGAGGACGACCGCCGCCGCATCGACGACATCACCGACTACGACTGCTCCTGGGGGCTGGCCGGCGTGGGACGCTTCCGCGTCAACATCCTGAAGCAGCGCTCCAGCTTCATGATCGTCATGCGGGTGATCCCGATGGAGGTGCCGACGGTCGCGCAGCTCGGCCTCCCGCCGGTGCTCGAGCGCATCGCGCAGGCGGAGCGCGGGATGGTGCTCGTGACCGGCGTCACCGGCTCGGGGAAGACGAGCACGATCGCGGCGCTCGTGAATCACATGAACCGCACCGTTTCCAAGCACGTGGTCACGCTGGAGAACCCGATCGAGTTCCTCCACCGGGACATCAACTGCTCGATCACGCAGCGCGAGATCGGCGCCGACACCGAGAGCTTCCGCATGGGTCTCCGCGCGGCGCTGCGTCAGGATCCCGACGTGATCCTCGTGGGCGAGATGCGGGACACGGAGACGGTGGACACGGGGATGAAGGCGGCCGAGACGGGACACCTGCTCATCTCCACGGTGCACACGCCGGACGCGCAGAGCACGATCAACCGCATCATCGCCATGTTCCCGCCGGAGGAGCAGGGGATCGTGCGCATCCGCCTCGCCGAGTCGCTGCACGCGGTGGTGTCGCAGCGCCTGCTGCCGCGCACGGACGGGAAGGGGCGCGTGGTGGCGGCCGAGATCATGATCGTGACGCCGCTCATCCGCGACCTCATCCTCGACCCGGACCGCACCGGTGAGATCCGCGACGTGATCGCCGAGGGGCGCGACCAGTACGGGATGCAGACGTTCGACCAGCACCTCATGGACCTGGTCAGGGGCGGGGTGGTATCCTTCGAGGTGGCGCACGCGGCGTCCACGCGTCCGGCGGACTTCGACCTGCAGCTCCGTACGCTGGGCACGCCGTCGTCCACGCCCAGCGCGTCGCGCCCGGCCGTGGCGGCACCCGCCGGCGCGAACGGCGCACCCGGCGGGAACGGCGCCCACGGCGCGGGCGGCACGCCGCCGGCCGGACTGGAGGGATTGGACATGGGCTTCGGTGGAGGGTTCTTCTCGAAGTGACGAGGCGACTGGGCGGCGTGCTCGCCCCCGTGGCGACGCCGTTCGATGCGGAGTCGGGGGAGATCGCGCCCGTGGCGTTCCGTGCCAACGTGCGCGCGCACCTGGCGCGTGGGCTCGCCGGCGTGGTGCTGGCCGGGTCCACCGGGGAGGCGCCGCTGCTCGACCAGGGGGAGCGGCGGCAGCTCGTGGAGTGGGCCCGCACCGTGGTGCCCGATGACCGGTGGCTCGTCGTCGGCACGGGGGCGGAGTCCACGCGCGGGACGATCGCGCGCTCGCGCGATGCGGCCGAGCGAGGCGCCGACGCGGTGCTCGTCCTCCCCCCGCACTACTTCGGCGCGGCGATGACGTCCGAGGCGCTCGCCGCGCACTACCGCCGGGTGGCGGACGCGAGCCCGGTCCCGGTGCTGCTGTACAACATGCCGAAGTACACCCATCTCACGCTCGATCCCGGCCTCGTGCACGAGCTGGCGACGCACGGCAACGTGGCGGGGATGAAGGACAGCGGGGGCGACCTGAAGCTGCTCGGCGCGTATCTCGGCGCCGCGAGCGACCGGTTCGCCGTGCTCACCGGTCATGGGGGGACGCTGTACGCCGCGCTGTCGATGGGCGCGACAGGGGGGATCCTCGCCGTGTCGCTGTTCGCCGGGGCGCTCGCGGCGGAGGTGTACACGGCGTTCGCCGCCGGCGACACGGCGCGCGCCGGCGCGGCGCAGGAGATCCTCACGCCCCTCAACAAGGAGATCGTCGGTGGGATGGGCGTCCCCGGCGTGAAGGCGGCGCTGGACGCGGTGGGACTCCATGGCGGGGCGCCGCGACCGCCGCTCCTCCCGCTCCCCGCCGCGCAGCGCGAGCGTGTCGCCGCGCTCATCGCGCGGTTGGGCGAAGCGCGGGCCGCCTGACGGCGTTGGCCGACGCGCGCGCACGTTCCGCCGGCTCCCCGGACGCGCGCGCCGACACGGCTCGCGCGCACCTCGCGGTGCTCGCGCGCGAGCCGCGAGCGGCCGGCTCGAGCGCGGAGCGACGGGCGCGCGAGTACTGCGCGGAGCGGCTCCGCGCCCTCGGCTTCATCGTGCGCGAGGAGCCGTTCGAGTACTCGGCGGCGCCGGGGCGCTGGGGCACCCCCGCCGGCGGGATCGCCGCGATCGCGCTCGTGTGGGCCGCGGCCGCGGCGGGGGCGACTGGCCGTGGGGTTGCGGCGTCGGCGATCCTCGTGGGTGGAGGCATCGCGCTCGCCGCGGCCGCCACGCTGCTCGCGCACCGTGGCGTGTCGGGGCTTCCGTTCCTGCGCGCGAGGGGGGTGAACCTCGTGGCGGAGCGCGGCACGCCGCGCGTCTGGCTCGTGGCGCACCTCGACAGCAAGAGCCAGCCCGTTCCGATCGCCGTGCGCGCCCTCGGCGTCATGGCGAGCATCGCGGTGTGGGGCGCGGCCGTGGCCGCGGCCCTGACGCAGGCGCTCGGACGCGGCCCCATCCCCCCGTGGCTCGCGATCGCGGCGCTGGCCGCGGTGGCGGGCGCGCCCGTCGCGGCGAGCGTGGTGCGCAACCGGTCGCCGGGCGCCCTCGACGATGCGTCGGGGGTGGCGACGGTGCTGCTCGCGGCGGAGGGGGCGCCGCGCGAGATCGGCCTCGGCGTGCTCCTCACCAGCGCCGAGGAGCTGGGGCTCGCCGGCGCGCTGGCGTGGGCGCGGGGGCGCGACGCACCCGGTACGGCGATCAACGTGGACGGCGTGGACGATTCGGGCGGGGTGCGCCTCACCTGGACGCGTCGCCCCCCCGAGACGCTGCTCGCCGCCTTTCGGCGGGCGGCGGCGGCGGAGCGGCTCCCACTCCGTACGGGCCGGCTCGTCCCCGGCGTCCTCCTCGATGGCGTGGCCCTTGCCAATCGTGGGTGGAACGTCGTCACGTTGAGCAAGGGAAGTTGGCGCACGGTGGCCCGCATTCACACGCCGCGCGACGCGCTGCGCGCGCTCGAGGGGCGCGGCGTGGCGCTCGCGGCGCGTTTGACGCTTCGGGCCCTGGACGAGTTCGGTTGATGGCGATATTACTGCTTCTGGGCGCGCTCGTCATCGGCCTGTTCCTCATCCCGTTCGGGCTGCCGGGCCTGTGGGTGATGGCGGGAGCGGTGCTGGTGTACAATTATGCGGTACCCGGTGGCGCGATCGGGATCTGGACGATCGTGATCGTGGCCGCCCTCGCGGGCGTGGGGGAGATCGTCGAGTTCGCGTTGGCGGGACGGTACGCGCGGCGCTACGGCGGCTCGCGCCGCGCGGGGTGGGGCGCGATCGTGGGATCGATCGTGGGCGCGATCGTGGGGGTGCCCGTCCCGGTGGTGGGATCGATGGTAGGTGCGTTCGTGGGCGCGTTCGCCGGCGCATGGCTGGCGGAGATGACGAAGGCGGCGGAGGTGCGTGCCGCGACGCGCGTGGCCACGGGAGCGTTGCTTGGGCGCATTGCGGCGGTGGCGGCGAAGGTGGGCATCGGGTGCGCCGTCATCGCATGGGTGGCATTCACCCTCTTTCTCGGGCGCTGAGGCTCGGGAGTGGCGCGGCGCTCCATTGGCCCGTCGGGAGCATGTAACCATGAACGAGGCGATTGAATCGGTGGAGAGCGCTCCAGCCCCGGGTGGCGGGGACGGCGGCAAGTACGTCTACTGCATCATCCGGCAGGAGAAGCCGCGCGACTTCGGCGGCATCGGCATCGGCGACGGGGCGGGCCGGGTGTACACCGTGCACCACAAGGACCTCGCCGCGGTGGTGAGCGACACGCCGATCGTGATCTACGATCCGACGCGGGAGAACGTGCTCGCGCACGAGTTCGTGAACGAGACCGTCATGCGCGAGCACACGGTGATCCCGATGTCGTTCGGGACGGTGTTCCGCTCGGAGGAGGACGTCTGCGAGCTCCTGCGCTCCACCTACCAGGCGTTCAGCGACGTCCTCGAGAAGATGCAGGACAAGATCGAGTTCGGGCTCAAGGTGCTGTGGGACCGCGAGCAGGTCGTGGCCTCGCTGGAGCGCTCGAACGACGAGATCCGCCGGCTCAAGGACGAGATCACCCGGAACGCGCAGAGCTCGACGTACTTCGCGCGCATGCAGCTCGGCCGCCTCGTGGAGGCGGCGCTCGAGGACACGGGCAACGGCTTCGTCGCCGAGATCCACGAGGCGCTGAAGGAGGTGGCCGTGGCGAGCCGGAGCAACAAGCCGATCGGCGACCGCATGATCATGAACGCCGCCTTCCTCGTGGAGCGCGATCACGAGCGCGCCTTCGACGAGAAGGTGCGCGAGATCTCCCGGAAGTACGAGGACATGCTGACGTTCAAGTACACCGGCCCGTGGCCGCCGTACAACTTCGTCAACATCAAGCTCAAGCTCGAGCGCGCCGAGTAGGCGCGGGAAACGGGAGTCGGGAATCGGGAATCGCCCACTCGCCCCTCGCGCCGTCGATTCCCGCTTCCCGCTTCCCGAGCTTCGCGCCATGGGCCTCCTGACCAAGCTCCTCTTCTTTCCCGTCGCCGGCCCCGTCGCCGGGATCCGCTGGTCGCTGGAGAAGGTGCAGCGCGTGGTGGAGGAGGAGCTGACCGACGACCGGCCGGTGAAGCAGGAGCTGATGGAGCTGCAGATGCTCCTCGAGCTCGGCGACATCGACGACGCCGAGTACGTGCGCCGCGAGGCGGAGCTCATGCAGCGGCTGCGCGACGTGCGCGCCTGGCGCGAGCGTCTGGGGTACCAGACCACCGGAGGTCCGGTGCGCGTGGCGCGGGAGCGCACCGAGGAGGAGTGACCCCCCTCGACCAACTGCTCGATGCGCTCCCGCCGTGGGTGCTCGTGGGAGGCAAGGGCGGCGTGGGGAAGACGACGTGCGCGAGCGCCCTCGCGCTTCGCGCCGCCGGGCGCGGCGAGCGCACCCTGCTCCTCTCCACGGATCCCGCCGGCGCGCTCGGCGATGCGCTGGGGCGCGTCGTGGACGCGCCGCTCTCCGGCGCGCCGCGCGAGTGCGCGGGGCGCCCCGGGCTGTTCGCCGCGCAGCTCGATGCGCGCGTCGAGCGCGACGCCTTCCTCGCGCGATGGCGCGACGTGCTCGTCGGCATCCTCGACCGCGGCACCTACCTCGACCGCGCCGAGCTCGATGGGCTGGTCGACGCGTCGCTTCCCGGCCTGGACGAGACGATGGCGCTCCTCGCGCTGCTCGATCTCGAGGGCGCCGGCTGGGCGCGCGTGGTGCTCGACACCGCGCCCACCGGTCACGCGCTGCGTCTGCTCCAGCTCCCCGCCACGTTCGCCGCGCTCGTCGCCCTCCTCGACGCGATGCAGGACAAGCACCGCTTCATGGTGCGCGCCCTGACGCACCGCTACCGCGACGACGAGGCCGATCGCTTTCTCGAGGCGATGCGCTCGCGCGTCGCGGCGCTGCGCCGCGTGCTCGCCGATCCCTCGCGCTTCGGCGTGGTGCTCGTGGTGCGTCCCGAAGCGCTGGTGGTGGAGGAGACGGCGCGCTACGTCGCGGCGCTCGGGTCGCTCGCCATCCCGCTTCGCGCGATCGTGATCAACGCCATCCCCGATCCCGCCGATTCGTCCGCCGCCGCCGCGCTCGACGCCCTCGCCGGCGTATCGCCGGGGGTGCCGCGATACGAGGTGCCGGTGCTGCGGGGGGAAGCGTGGGACGCGGAGGGGTGGGGAGCGGCGGTGACGCCGGGGCGCATGGTGCGGGGCGCGGGGCGCGGAGCGCGGGATGCGCACGAACAGGGCGTGAGCGCCGCGGGGTCGGTCGAGGCCGATCCCGCGGCGCGTTCCACCGTCGCGCACCCCGCACCCCGCGCACCGCGCCCCGAGTCGCTCGCGCCCCACGCCCCGCATCCCGCCTCCCGCGCCGTTCTCGAGCTCACGATCGTCGGCGGCAAGGGCGGCGTGGGGAAGACCACCGTGGCGTGCGCGCTCGGCGTGATCACGGCGTCCACCGAGCGCCCGGTGCTCGTCGTGTCCACGGATCCCGCTCCGTCCGTGGCGGACGCCCTGGACCAGCGCGTGGGGGAGGCGGTCGTGCCCGTGGACGGAGCGCCGGGGATGTTCGCGCAGCAGCTCGACGCGTCGGCGGCGTTCGCCCGCTTTCGCGAGCGATGGGAGCGGCGCGTGGACGAGCTGTTCGACGCGCTCGTGCGAGGCGGCATGGATGCCGCCCACGACCGGCGCATCACGCGCGACCTGCTGGCGCTGGCGCCGCCGGGGATCGACGAGCTGTACGCGCTCGCCACGCTCGGCGAGACGGCCGCCTCGGGGCGCTACGCGGCGATCATCGTGGACCCGGCGCCCACCGGACACCTGCTGCGCCTCCTCGAGCTGCCGGCGATCGCGCTCGAGTGGAGCCACCGGCTCATGCGGATCATGCTCGCCCATCAGGCGCTCGTGGGGCTCGGCGACGCGGCGCGCGAGCTGCTCGCGTTCGCGCGCCGCACGCGCGCCCTCGGCGAGATGCTGCGCGATCCGGGGCGCGCCGCCGTTCTCGTCGTCGCGCTCGACGAGCCGCTGGTGCGCTCGGAGACGGCTCGTCTCCTCGCGCGCGTGCGCGGGCTCGGCGTGAGCGTGCCGGCGCTCATCTGGAACCGGACATCCCACCCGCCCGCGCCCCTTCCAACGGGTGGGGCAATCGAACAGTTTGAGGCGGCCGAGGTCACGCCGCCCCCACGCGGCGTGAGCGCGCTGCGCCGCTGGGCGAGCGCGTGGGGATCCTTTCCGCGAATCGCGCATGAGTGACCGGGTGACGTACGTGTACGGAATCGTTCCCGCCACGCTCGACGTCGCCACCGCCCCACCGGGGATCGACGGCGAGGCGGTGCACGCGGAGCGTGCCGGCGCGCTCGCGGCGCTCGTGTCCCGCGTGGACGGCGCGGTGTACGCCGGCGGCGTGGCCGAGGCGCGCGCCGGCGACGTCGCGTGGGTGGGGCCGCGCGCCGTGGCGCACGACGCCGTGCTCACCTGGGCGAGCGAGCGCGGAGGGGTGATCCCGCTCCCCATGTTCACCCTGTTCTCCGACGCCGACGCCGTGCGCGCCATGCTGCGCGAGCGGGAGGGCACGCTCGTGCCCGTGCTCGAGCGCGTGGCGCCGGCGCAGGAGTACACGCTC
The DNA here is from genome assembly GCA_036378095.1 of Gemmatimonadaceae bacterium. Taxonomy (GTDB): domain Bacteria; phylum Gemmatimonadota; class Gemmatimonadetes; order Gemmatimonadales; family Gemmatimonadaceae; genus JADGGM01. The sequence goes on from DASUXC010000025.1 coordinate 10,787, forward strand.
CGCCTCTTCCGTCTCGAGAGTCTCGCGCGCGCGGCGCTCGGCGCGAGCGACCCGGCAGTGGCCGAGCTGGAGCGGCAGGCGGCGGCGGCCACCCCCGGCCAGCGCTATCTCCTCGAGCGCAAGCTGCAGAAGGAGCGCGCCGTCGCGCTCGACCGCGCGAGCGCGGAAGCGGGATCGAGCACCTTCGCGGCGCTCGCCCGGTGCGCGCTGGGCGCGGCGCGCGATCCGCTCCCGACGCGCCCGGACGACGGCGAGGGGACGGCGGTGCTCGTCGCGTCGTTCCTGGTGCGGCGCGACGCGCTCGACGAGTTCCGCGCGGAGGTCTCGCGCATCGCCGGCGAGCTGGAGCCGCGGGGATATCGCGTCGAGTTCAGCGGGCCGTGGCCGCCCTATCACTTCGTTCGGGAGCCCGTCTGATGTCCGAGCTCGAGGGGGATGACGAGCTGGTGCTGAGCGAGCTGCTGAACCACGTGCTCGACAAGGGCGTCGTCATCACCGGGGACGTGACGATCTCGGTGGCCGACATCGACCTCCTGCGGCTCGGCCTCTCGGTGATTCTCTCCTCGGTGGAGACCCTGGAAGGGCGGCGTCGCGGGGCGGAGCCACAGGCGTAGGACGATGCTTCACCTCTACTGCCTGACCAGTCCCGGCGGTGAGCGCGCGGCTTCCGGGGTGCGCGGCCTCGAGGGGGCGCCGGTGCGCGTGGTGCGCGCGGGCGCGGTGGAGGCGTGGGTGAGCGAGCACGAGACCCTCCCGCGCGAGGTCACCCCCGACCTCGCGCGGGCGCACGACGGCGTCGTGCGCGCGGCGATGGCGTGGGAGACGCCCCTTCCCGCGCGCTACGGGCAGACGTTCGCGAATGAGGAATCTCTAACTTCTGCGCTCGCCGCACGCGAGGGCGCGATCGTCGAGGCGCTGGAGCGAGTGCGCGGCGCCGTGGAGATGACCGTCCGCGTGCTGCTGGACGAGGACCCCGCGGAGGAGGGAGCGGAGGAGCGGGGAGAGCGCGCCGCCCCCCTCGCGGCGCTCGGCTGGGCGGGGGCGGGGGAGGGGGAAGCGGCGAGTGGAGCGGGGGCTCGCGCGCGAACGGGACGGGACTACCTTTCGAGCGTGCGCGCGCGCCACGAAAGGGAAGCTGCACTGCACCGTCGGGCAGAATTCTTGCAAGCGCGCCTCTCGCGGGCGGTCGAGGGGGTGACTCGCGGGGAGTCGCGGACGCCCGCACCTCCTTCCTCGCGTTTCCTCACGGTATCGCACCTGGTAGCGCTCGGCGACGTGTCCGAGTATCGTCTCGCCTTGCGTTCCTTCGTCGAGAGTGAGCCGCGGCCGCGAGTCCTGGTCTCGGGCCCGTGGGCGCCGTACAGCTTCACGGAGAATCAGCGTGGTTGACCGCGCGCCGGATGATGGGCACCGCGATCCGGGGGAGCCGCGGGTGGAGGTCTCGCGTGGCAGCGCCGCGGCATTCGCCGAGGAGCTGCGCGCGCTGGCGCCGACGCTGCCCGAGCGCATCAACGCCGACCCCGATCGGGTGGAGAACGGGCTGGCGCGGCTGGTGCTCACGCTCATCGAGCTGCTCCGGAACGTGCTGGAGCACCAGGCGGTTCGCCGCATGGACGGCGGCGCGCTGAGCGATGAGGAAGTGGAACGGCTCGGGCTGGCGCTGATGCGGCTCGACGAGCGGATGCGAGAGCTGAAGGCCACGTTCGGCCTCACGGACGAGGACCTGACCATCGACCTCGGGCCACTGGGCCGGCTCGGCTAGCCCACACGCCCGGACTGGAGCGCACGTTTGCCAGAGCACATCATGCCCACGCGGAGCCACGGCCTGGTCGAGATTCTCGACCGGGTGCTCGACAAGGGGCTCGTGATCGCGGGCGACATCAAGATCAACCTCGCCAACGTCGAGCTGCTGACCATCCAGGTCCGGCTCCTGGTGTGCTCGATCGACAAGGCGGAGCAGATCGGTCTCAACTGGTGGCGGCATGACCCGCGGCTGTCGTCGGTCGTCACCCCACCGTACGCGGTCGATCCGGCGGCAGTCGAGGAGCGCCTGGAGCGGATCGAGCGGCGGCTCGAGGCCCTCACCCCCACCGTGCGGCCGCCGCGCGCGGGACACAAACCCTCATCGACGGAGTAGCCACGCAATGGCTGTCGAACGTTCTCCTGGCGGCAGTTCCCTGATCGATGTGCTCGATCGCGTGCTCGACAAGGGCATCGTCATCGACGCATGGGTGCGTGTGTCGCTCGTCGGAATCGATCTGGTCACGGTGGAGGCGCGCGTGGTGGTGGCGTCGATCGATACGTACCTCAAGTACTCCGAGGCGGTGGGGATCACGACCCCGATGTCCCGCCCGCGCGAGCTCGGCTCCCAGGCGGTGGAGGCGGACCTGGACCGGTACATGCGCGAGAATGCCGAGTTGAAGCGCCGGCTCGAGGAGCTGGGCGCGGAAGAGAGCTGACGAGGCGATGGGCTGATGTACGCGGGAGAGCGGAGCGCGGCGCCCAGCATCTCTCCCCTGCTCGGGGCGGAGCTGCCGGGACTGCTGTCGGATCTGGCCGAGGCGCCGGACTTCGACGCCGCCGCCACGCTGCTGCTGGAGCAGTTCAGCGAGGCATCGGGAGGCCGGCGGACCGCCCTCTTCGTGGTCGATCGTACCTTCCGGACGGTCGCCGTGCACGACACGTTCGGCTTCCCCGCGCCCACGGGCGGGGAGACGGGGGTCCCCCTCGCCGACGCGGGACACCCGGTGGCCGTCGCGGCGGTGGGCCACGAGGTCGTCATCTGCGATCGCGACGGGGCGCGCGCCGCCGGGCTCCCCTTCGACCACGCGCTCCTCCTCCCCATGCCGCAGGCGCGGTACCGGGGCGGTCCCCTTCCTCGCCCCGAGCGGAGCCCCGGGCTCGACGAGCGGTACGCGGGGTGCTCCGTGTACCCACTTCCGGCGGGAGAGCGCCGCCGGCGGTCGGGACACACCCTGTTCGGCGTGCTGGCGATCGAGGGGCGCGCCGATGACACGCTCCTGGAGGCGCTGGCCAACGCGGCGCTGCTGGCCGGACCGGTGGTGGCGCGCGCCCACGTGCTCGACGGCCTGCGCCGGGCCACCGAGCGGCTGGACGAGCAGCGCAACCTGCTCACGACGATCGTCAACGCGCTCCCAGATCCGATCGTCATCACCGATTCCATGAATCGGGTGGTGGTGCAGAACCACCGCGCCGAGCTGCTGCTCTCGCCGCGCGACGGCGACTCCGAGGGGCGGCGTCGCGCGGTGGAGATCAACAATCTCCTCTTCAGCTCCTTCCTCTCGAAGGCGGTGCTCGCCGGCGGCGTCCGCAGCACCGCGCGCGAGCTCAACCTCGTCGATCCGACCGAGGGAAGCGACCTCCTCTTCGAGGTGCTCGCGCATCCGCTCCCCTCGTCCACCGCGCGCGAGGGAGCGTACGTCTCGGTGCTGCGCGACGTGACCGATCTCAAGCGCGCCTCGATCGAGCTGGAGCGGCAGTTCAACCGCACCCGCGTCACCGAGATGGAGGCGACGCGCGAGCGCGACCGTCTGAACCTGATCCTCAACAACGTTGGCGACCCGATCCTCGTCACCGACGATCAGGCGAAGATCATCCTGATGAACCCGCAGGCGGAGCAGCTCTTCGAGCTCCCCGCGGGGAGCGCCGATCGCGCGCAGCTCCAGCGGGTGCGCGGGAACGACACCAAGTTCAGCACGCTCATCTCCGATTTCGCCGTCAGCTCCGTGCTCGAGCGCCGCGAGCGCGTGACGCTCGTGCAGCCCATCGACGGGCGCGAGCTCCCGATGGAGGTCGTGGCGGGGAAGGTGCTCAACGAGCGGGGCGAGCCGCTGGCCATCGTGTCCGCGCTGCACGACCTCACCAAGCAGGTGGAGAACGAGCGGCTCTACGTCGAGCTCAAGCGGCTCAACACCGAGCTCGAGGACCGCATCCGCATGGCGACGGCGGACCTCGAGGCGCAGAACCTCCGCCTGCAGTGGCAGTCGAGCGAGCTGGAGAAGGCGTACCGCCTCAAGTCGGAGTTCCTGGCGAACATGTCGCACGAGCTGCGGACGCCGATCAACGCCCTCATCGGCTACACGGCGCTCATGCTCGACCGGATCTACGGGGAGCTGACACCGAAGCAGGAGGAGGGGCTCACCCGCATCCAGGCCTCGTCGCAGCACCTGCTGGCCCTGATCAACGACATCCTCGACCTGGCGAAGATCGAGGCCGGGAAGATGCCGGTGCACCTGGAGCGCACGGCGCTGCGCCCCATCCTGCTCGAGGTGTCGGCGCAGATCGAGCCGCTCGTGCGGCGCAAGGCGCTCGACTTCCGCCTCGAGGTGGACGAGAGCATCCCGGTGCTGTACACCGACCCGACGAAGGTGAAGCAGATCGTGCTCAACCTGCTGTCGAACGCGGTGAAGTTCACGCATCGGGGCTCGGTGTCGCTGCGCGCGCGGACGGTGGGATCGAACCTCGAGGTGCAGGTGTCCGATACGGGGATCGGCATCAAGCCGCAGCACCTGGACGTGATCTTCGAGGAGTTCCGCCAGGTGGACCAGTCGCGCACGCGGGAGTACGGGGGGACGGGGCTGGGGCTCAGCATCACGCGGAAGCTCATCTCGCTCCTGGGCGGCGAGGTGGCGGTGGAGAGCGAGTACGGGCACGGCACCACGTTCATCGTGATGCTCCCCATGCACAGCGAGAGCGTGAGCGTGGACGAGCAGGTGACGCGGGCGGCGATCGGCGCGCTGAATCCGCCGAGTTGACAGCGCCCCCCGATCGGGCCGAGATTTCGTCATTCGGAGCCCCGCGGCCGGACCCGCGGGGCGTTTCTATTCGCACACAGACGTCATCATGTTCGATAGCCAGAGGCGCACCGTCGTCGTCGTCGGGGCGCAGTGGGGGGACGAAGGCAAGGGCAAGCTCGTGGACGTCATCGCCGAGCGCGCCGACTGGGTGGTGCGGTACCAGGGCGGGGCGAACGCCGGTCATACGGTGAAGATCGGCGAGCGATCCTACGTGCTGCGCCAGATTCCGAGCGGGATCCTGCACGCGGGGCTCCGCTGCGCGATCGGCAACGGCGTGGTGCTCGATCCCGACACGCTGTTCGCCGAGGTGGACGAGCTCGTCCGGGACGGCGTGGACGTGGAGGGGCGGCTGTACGTGAGCGACCGCGCGCACCTCGTCCTCCCCTACCACAAGCTGATGGATGCCGGCGAGGCGAGCCGCGCCATCGGCACGACGGGGCGGGGGATCGGTCCCGCGTACGAGGACAAGGTGGCGCGCCGCGGCATCCGCGTGCTCGACCTCCGGCACCCGGAGCGGCTGCGGGAGCTGGTCGAGCGCGGGGTGGCGCACGCCAACGTGCAGCTCGCCGCCGCGGGGAGCGGGGAGCGCGCCGACGTGGACACCACGCTCGCGCTCCTCGAGCGGGTGGCGCCGCGGCTCCTCCCGCTCGCCGAGGACGTGGGGCTGCTCGTCCACCGCGCGCGGCAGTCGGGGGCGGCCGTGCTCCTCGAGGGGGCGCAGGGCTCGCTGCTCGACGTGGACCACGGCACGTACCCCTTCGTCACGTCGAGCAGCACCACCTCGGGGGGAGCGGCGACCGGCGCGGGGATCGCGCCCACGAGCATCGATGCCGTGCTCGGCGTGGTGAAGGCGTACACGACGCGCGTGGGGAACGGACCGCTCCCCACCGAGCTCGAAGAGCCGCTGGCGAGCGAGGTGCGTCGGCTGGGGAACGAGTTCGGCGCGGTGACCGGGCGCCCGCGGCGCTGCGGGTGGTTCGACGCGGTGGTGGTGCGGTACGCGGCGCGGGTGAACGGGCTCACCGGGCTCGCGGTGACCAAGCTCGACGTGCTCGACACGCTGGAACGGATCGCCGTGTGCACCGGTTACGAGGTCGAGGGGGAGCCGTGCGACGACTTCCCTGGCGACCTGGTGCTGCTCGAGCGGGTGGTGCCGCGCTACGAGTGGCTGGATGGCTGGCGCTGCCCCACCAGCGGCGCGCGCCGGCTCGACGCGCTCCCGGCCGCCGCGCGCCGCTACCTGGACCGGCTCGAGGAGCTGGCGGGCACGCCGATCGCCTACGTGAGCGTCGGCACGCGTCGTGATCAGATCATCGGGCTGGCGTGATCGACGAGGAGCGAAGATGGAGCGGTTGGATGTCGCGATAGTTGGAGCGGGCCCGTGCGGGCTCGCGGCGGGCGTCGCCATGAAGCGGGCGGGGCTCGGCGCCGCCGTGTTCGATCGCTCGTGCATCGTGAGCGGGATCGCCGGCTATCCGACGTATCTGACCTTCTTCTCCACCGCCGAGAAGCTGTCCATCGGCGGCGTGCCGTTCATCGTCGCCACGGACAAGCCCACGCGGCGCGACGCCCTCGCCTACTACCGGGGGGTGGCCGAGCACTGGGACCTGGACGTGCGGCAGTACCAGGAAGTGGTGGCGGTGGAGCGGTGCGACGGCGACTTCGTGCTGCGCGCTCGCGACCCGCACGGCACCGAGCGCGAGGTGCGCGCCGGGGCGGTGGTCGTGGCCACCGGGTACTTCGGCCACCCGAACCGGCTGGGCGTGCCCGGGGAAGATCTCCCGCACGTCACGCACCAGTTCCACGAGGGGCACTGGTCGTGGCGGCGCGACGTGGTGGTGGTCGGCGGGGGCAACTCGGCCGCCGAGGCGGCGCTCGACCTCTACCGCGCGGGCGCGCGCGTGACGATCGTTCACTTTCTCCCCGGGCTCGACCCGAACATCAAGCCGTGGGTGCTCCCGGATCTGGTGAACCGGATCAAGGAGGGGAGCATCGCGGCGCGGTTCGAGTCGCGCGTGCGGGAGATCCAGCCGGATGTCGTGCTGCTCGAAGGGCCCGACGGCGTGCAGCGCGTGCCGGCGCAGCACGTGTATCTCATGGTGGGCTACCAGCCGAACACGCGGCTGCTGCGCGACCTCGGCGTGCCGATCGATCCGGCCACCGGCATCCCGGTGCACGATCCGGCCACCATGGAGACGGCCGTGCCGGGGGTGTTCATCGCCGGCGTGATCGCCTCCGGGTACGACGCGAACAAGACGTTCATCGAGAACGGCCGGAATCACGGCGATCTGATCGCCGCGCATCTCGCGGGGCGCGAGGTGTAGAAGGCGGCTGTCGGGACACGGCTGTCGGGACCCGGCTCTCGGCCATCGGCCCTCGGCTCTCGGCTGCGACACACGCCGAGAGCCCTCCATGCGGGGCTTTAGCCGAGAGCCGATGGCCGAGAGCCGAGAGCCGAGAGCCGAGAGCCGACAGCCGACAGCCGACAGCCGACAGCCGACAGCCGTGTCCCCCGAACCGTCGTCCGCAGACCGCATCCGTCGTCCAATGTCATCTCCGTCCACGATCCCCGATCCTTCGTCCCGGACAATGCCCGACCACCCCGACGTCATGGAACGTCTCGTGTCGCTCTGCAAGCGGCGCGGGTTCATCTTTCAGTCTTCCGAGATCTACGGCGGCACGGGATCGGTGTGGGACTACGGCCCGCTCGGCGTCGAGCTCAAGAAGAACCTCAAGGACCGCTGGTGGTCCACGATGGTTCGCTCGCGCGACGACATCGAGGGGATCGACGCCGCGATCCTCATGCACCCCAAGGTGTGGGAGGCGAGCGGGCACGTGAGCGGCTTCGTCGACCCGCTGGTGGACTGCCGCAACTGCAAGCGCCGCTTCCGCGCCGACGACCCGCGCATCAAGGGCACCCCCGGCACGCCGGATGCCCAGTGCCCCTCGTGCGGGATGAAGGGGACGTTGAACGAGCCGCGGCTCTTCAACCTCATGTTCAAGACGTTCATGGGCCCGGTCGAGGACACCGCGTCCATCGTCTACCTGCGCCCGGAGACGGCGCAGGGGATCTACGTGAACTTCCTGAACGTGCAGCAGTCCACGCGGCAGAAGGTGCCGTTCGGGATCGCGCAGATCGGGAAGGCGTTCCGCAACGAGATCACCCCGGGGAACTTCATCTTCCGCACCCGCGAGTTCGAGCAGATGGAGATGCAGTTCTTCGTGGAGCCGGGCACCGACATGCAGTGGTTCGAGTACTGGAAGGAGCAGCGCATGCACTGGCACCGGAGCCTCGGCCTCGACCCCGCCCGGCTGCGGTTCCACCAGCACACGAGCGAGGAGCTGGCGCACTACGCGCGCGCGGCGTTCGACATCCAGTTCGACTTCGGCGGCACGCTCGGCTTCCAGGAGATCGAGGGAGTGCACAACCGCGGCGACTTCGATCTCACGCGCCACCAGGAGTTCTCGGGGAAGAAGCTCGAGTACTTCGACCAGCCGAACAACCGACGCTACGTGCCGTACGTGGTCGAGACATCGGTGGGGGCCGACCGCACCACCCTCGCGCTGCTCGTGAACGGCTACCGCGAGGAGACGGTGCCCGGCGAGTCGGAGGGGCGGACGGTCCTCGGCTTCCACCCCGCGCTCGCGCCGGTGAAGGCCGGCATCTTCCCGCTCGTCAAGAAGGACGGGATGCCGGAGATGGCCACGCGCCTCGCCGCCGACCTGCGTCCGTACTTCCCCGTGTTCTACGACGAGTCGGGCGCGATCGGCCGGCGCTACCGCCGCCAGGACGAGATCGGGACGCCGTTCTGCGTGACGGTGGATGGGCAGTCCACGAGCGACGGCACGGTGACCATTCGCGACCGCGACACGCTCGCGCAGGAGCGGGTGGACGCCGGCCGCGTGCGCGACTTCATCCTCGAGCGGATCGCCGCGTGAGCGCCATGTCGCTCGACGCGCTGCGCCGCTCGGGGGAGGCGCTGATGGAGGAGCTGTCGCGCGAGTACTATCGTGCGCACGCCGGCCTCGCCCAGACGGCCGACCTGCAGCCCATCTACGCGCGGCACGCGGAGGCGCTCGGCGACGAGGCGCTCGACATGGTGCGCGAGGCGTTCCGCGACGCGCCGCAGGGGACCGACGCGCACCGCTCGGCGCGTCTCCTGCTCGACTGGGAGGCGGAGACGCGCGTGTCGCGCGCGCTCGCCCCGCTCGACGAGCGCGAGATCGCCTGGGAGGCGAGCGCGGTGGTGGCGATCCCCGACGGTCGGCGCATCCCCTTCCAGCGGATGGCGATCGAGATCGCCAACACGACCGACCGCGCCGAGCGGCTCGTGCTCGAGCGTGCCCGCGCGGGGCTCGTGGCCGCCGAGCTGGCGCCGCTCCGCCGCGAGCGGTTCCAGCGCGAGAAGGAGCTCACCGATGCGCTGGAGATCGCGCCCACGTACATCGCCACGTTCACCGCGCTCTCCGGCGTGGACCTGCCGGAGCTGGTGACGCAGTGCGAGGCGTTCCTGCGCGATACGCACGCGATGTGGGAGGACACCGTTCGCCCGATCGTGCGGGAGAAGCTGGGCGTGGACGCGCGCGAGGCCACCCGCGCCGACGCGCTGGCGCTCCTCCGCGCCCCGGAGTTCGATCCCGCCTTTCCCGCCGCGGCGATGGAGCCGGCGGTGCGGCGCCAGGTCGAGGAGATGGGGCTCGACCCGCACGCCGGCGGCCACGTCGTCTACGACACGGGCGACCGCGAGGGGAAGCGCGCGCGCGCCTTCTGCGCGCCGGTGCGCGTCCCGAGCGAGGTGTATCTGGTCCTGCGCCCGCACGGCGGACAGTCGGACTGGCGCACCTTCCTGCACGAGCTGGGGCACGCCCTCCACTTCGGCTACACGCGCGCCGACTACCCGTTCGAGTACCGCTGGCTCGGCGACAACTCGGTGACCGAGTCGTACGCCATGCTCTTCGACCACCTGATGCACGACGCGGGGTGGCTCGCGCGGTACACGGAGCTGGGGCGGCGGCGCGTGCCGGCCTTCCTGCGCGCGGTGGGGTTCGAGGAGCTGCAGTTCCTGCGGCGCTACTGCGCGAAGTTGATCTACGAGGCGGCGCTGTACGGGGGGGAGGTGTCGTGGAACGCGCTCCCGGACCTGTACGTGGAGACGCTCTCCGGCGCCACGTCGTTCCGCTACGACCGCGCCGACGCCTTCGTGGACGTGGACCCTCGCTTCTACGCCGCGCGCTATCTGCGGGCGTGGCAGCTCCAGGCGGTGGTCGGCGAGATGCTCGTCGAGCGGTTCGACGAGGACTGGTGGCGCAACCCGCGCGCGGGGCCGTGGATCGTGGAGAACCTGTTCGCCGAAGGGCAGCGCGAGCTGGCGCAGGAGCTCGCCGAGCGGGTGGCCGAGCGCCCGCTGTCGTTCGACCCGCTGGTGCGCGCCACGGAGGCGCTGCTCGTCGCCGGCTGACCACGCGCGATGATCCCGCCCTCCGTGCTCCCCGATGCGATGCCCGCCGCGCCCGACTGGGCGCGGGTGCGGGAGGAGACGATCGCGCACCTCCAGCGGCTCATCCGCACGAACACGGTGAACCCGCCGGGGAACGAGATCGCGGTCGCGCGCTACCTGGAGATGGTGCTCGGGCACGAGGGGATCGAGACGCTCGTGCTCGAGCCGGCACCGGGGCGCGCCGCGGTGGTCGCGCGCCTGCGCGGCTCGGGGGAGAAGGGGCCGGTGCTGCTCCTCGCCCACATGGACGTGGTGGGCGTGGAGGCGGCCGGCTGGTCGGTGGACCCGTTCGGCGGGGAGATCCGCGACGGACACCTCTACGGCCGCGGCGCGATCGATGACAAGGGGATGCTCGCCGCGAACCTCGAGACGATGCTCCTCCTCAAGCGGCACGTGCTCGATGCCGGGGGCTCGCTCGAGCGCGACGTGGTGTTCGTGGCGACGTCGGACGAGGAGGCGGGAGGGGAGTGGGGGATCGACTGGCTGATCGCGAGGCACCCGGAGTCGATCCGCGCGGAGCTCGCGCTCAACGAGGGCGGGCGGACGCGCATCGTCGGCGGGCGTCCGCTCTACCTCGCCGTGCAGTGCGCGGAGAAGACGCCGTGCCGCGTGCGGCTGGTGGCGCGCGGACCGGGCGGGCACGCGTCGATCCCGCTCCCGGGAAACGCGATCGCGCGCCTCGCCCGCGCGCTGTCGATCGTGGCGGCGCACCGCGAGCCCGTGCGCCTGGGACCGGTCACGCGCGGCTTCTTCTCGGAGCTGTCGCGGGTGTGGCCCGACCGGGCGCAGGCGCGCGCGATGCGCGACGTCGGCTCGCCCGATGCGCGGCGTGTGGCCCGCGGCGCGCGCGTGCTCTCGCGCGCGCCCGGGTACGACGCCCTGCTGCGCAGCGGCATCTCTCCCACCCTGGTGCAGGGGGGGGTCCGCGGCAACGTCATTCCCACCGACGCCACGGCGACGCTCGACGTGCGGCTCCTCCCCGGCGAGTCGCTCGCGCGGCTGGTGGAGCGGCTCGCGCGCGCCATCGGCGACCCGCTGGTGACGGTGGAGCCGGTGAGCGGCGATGCGCCCGCGCCGGCGTCGCCCGTGGACTCGCCGATGTTCACGGCGATCGCCGCCGCGGCGCGCGAGCTGGCGCCGGAGATGGCGGTGATCCCGTATCTCGGCACCGGCGCCACGGACAGCGCGCGCCTCCGCGCGTGGGGGGTGCACGCGTACGGCGTGCTCCCGTTTCCGATGACCCAGAGCGACGAGGAACGCATGCACGGCAACGACGAACGGATCCCGCTCGCGGCGCTCGACTTCGGCACGCGACTCATCACCGCCGCGGTGGCGCGCGTGGCGGGAGGGGGAGCACGATGAGCGCGCGCGCGGTGGCGGTGGTCACCGGCGCCTCGCGCGGCATCGGACGCGCGGTCGCCAAGCGGCTCGCCGAGCGCTGGGAGATCCTCGCGCTCGCGCGGTCGAAGCCGGAGCTCGAGTCGCTGCGCGAGGAGATCGTCGCGGCGGGCGGGGCGTGCACGGTCGCCTCGTGCGACGTGGGCGACCCCGCCCAGGTGGAGCGCGCGCTGGCGGGCGTGGAGGCGGAGGTCCTCGTGAACAACGCCGGGATCGGGATCATGAAGCCGCTCGTCGAGCTGACGTTCGACGAGTGGCGCCGCATGATGCGCGTGAACGTGGACTCGCTCTTCCTCGTCACCCGCGCGCTCCTGCCCGGGATGATGCGGCGCGGCGAGGGGCACATCATCACGATCGGCTCCCTGACCGGGCGCAACCCGTACCCGGGGGGCACCTGCTACTCAGCGACCAAGCACGCGGTGCTCGGGTTCACGGAGTCGCTCATGCTCGAGGTGCGCGATGCCGGAGTGCGAGTGTCGACGATCATGCCCGGCTCGGTGGCCACGTCGTTCTTCGCGCCGGGGCGCGAGACGGAGTGGATGACGACTCCCGAGGAGATCGCGGAGGCCACGTGGTTCGTGCTCGCCGACCGCGGCCCGGGGCTCGTGTCGCGCGTCGAGGTGCGGCCGGCGAAGCCGCCGAAGAAGAAGTGATCGGAGCGATGGCGTCGGCGGCATCGGAGGCGCGGGACTCGCGCCTCCGACGCCGCCCGGACGCCTCACGAGTGTTGCGTGGTGTCCCGCTTGGTGGTGTCGGTGCTGCCGGCCTTCCCCGTGGTGTCGGCGCCCATGGTGCCGGTCGCACCGGCCGCACCGGTGGTATCGGCGCCCATCGTGCCGGTGGCGCCGGTGCTCCCGGCGGCGCCGGTGGTGTCGGTCATCGGACCGCTCGCGCCGCCCATCCCGCCCGCGCCGTTGCTGATCGCGCCGGCGGCGGTGTCGGAGGTGGTGCCCGCGGTTCCGTCGTCGTGGTTCGCGCCGCCGCCGCACGCGGCGATGGTGAGGGCGGCGGCCAGAATTGCCACAGTCTTCATGTGCATCCCTACCGGTTGAGAGGTGAAGCCGTCGGCGCGCACCCGGACGCGCGCCGACCGGCGCTCCCCCCGCAATGACGGGACCACCGGCGCGCGTACTCGTCCGACCGCGCGCCCTTCCCGACCAGGGCGGGGTTCGCTCCCCTCTCGCCGTCTCACCTTTGCCGGAACACCCTCATGACGCAGCCGGATGCTCCCACGCCCCCGCCCCCGCCGTCTCGCCGCCCGGTGCTGGTGGTGATGAGCGATCTCCTCTTCCGCTCGAAGATCGACGAGGTGGCGCGCCGACTCGGGCTGCCGCTCCGCGCCGCGCGCTCGGCCGAACAGCTCGAGCGGCACCTCGCGGCCACGGAGCCGTGCATCGTGTTCGTGGACCTGGAGACCGACGCGCTGGATCCCGCCGCGGCCATCCGCCGCATCCGCGAGCGGGCGGCGGAATGGGGTGGGGCGCCGCGCATCGTGGGGTTCGCGGGGCACACGAACGTCGCGGCGATACAGGCGGGGCGAGAGGCGGGAGCGACGGTGGTGCTCGCGCGCTCCGCGGTCGCGGCGCAACTGCCGGAGATGCTGGGGAGGGTGGTAGCAGGATAGGGAGTGGAACGGCGAACGGAGCGTGGGGCGGTGAGGCGCGAGTCGGAGCGAGGAAAACGGGGAGCGAGGCGAGTGGGGGTGCGGGGCAGGACTGTGGTGCGCGATCGCCCCCCGTCCCTCATCCCCGCCGCGCTCCACTCCCCCCTGGGCCCCGGCCCCCGGCCCCTGGCCCCTGGCACCGCCCGCGCCGTAAATTGCGCCACGTGATCGACACGCGCCCGCGGGTACCCGAACAGACGACGGGGACCGCGATCCGGGAGTTGGTGGCGGTGCGCGAGATCGCGCACGCGTTCCTGACTGCCGATCGCCCGCAGGAAGTCTTCCAGTTCGCCCTCGAACGAGTGAGTCCGCTCGTGGGGGCGACGTTCGCGTCCATCTACCTCATCGAGGAAGGTGACGACGTGATGCGGCTGGAGGCGGCGTACAACTGGCCCGAGCGGTACCGTCCCTTCCTCGGCCAGATGCGCGTGCGGCTCGGGCTCGGGCCGAGCGGCGAGGCCGCGAGCGAGCGGCGGCTCGTGCACATCCCCGATGTCTTCGCCGATCCCTCCCTCGGCGACTGGCGCGAGGTGGCCACGGAGCTCGGGTTCCGCGCCATCGTCGCCATCCCGCTCCAGACGCAGCGCCGCGTGCTCGGCACGGTCACCTTCTACTTCGCCGAGGCGAGCGCGTTCGACGGCGAGGAGAACGGGCTCCTGCGCATCGTCGCCGACCAGATGGCCGCGACCGCCGAGAAGTCGCACCTGATCGACGACCTGCGTCGCGCGAACGCGGCGCTGCTCGAGTCGAACGCGGAGCTGGAGCGCCAGTATCTCGCCGCCATCGAGGCGCGGCGGCTGAAGGACGAGTTCCTCTCCAACATGAGCCACGAGCTGCGCACGCCGCTCACCGCCGTGCTCGGGTACACCTACCTCCTGCAGGAGGGGATGTCGGGCCCCGTCACCGAGGAGCAGCGGCAGACGCTCGCGCAGGTGACGACGTCGAGCGAGCGGCTGCTCGTGCTCATCGAGGACCTGCTCGAGCTCACCACCATCAAGCGCGGCGAGTTCCGGATGAACATCGAGGCCTTCGACCCGCGCGACGCGATGCGCGAGGCCGTGGCCGCCACCCGGGGCCTCCGCGAGGGCGTGTCGCTTCGCATCGAGCTTCCGGAGGCCGGGGCACCGGTCATGCGGAGCGATCGCAAGAAGGTGGTGAAGATCCTGTGCAACCTGCTCAGCAACGCCTACAAGTTCACCTCGCAGGGCGAGGTCTGCGCCGTCGTCGACGTGCGGAGCGACGCCGTGCGCTTCGGCGTGAAGGACACGGGGATCGGGATCGCCCCGGAGTCGCAGCAGCTCGTGTTCGAGGAGTTCCGGCAGGTGGACGGATCCTCGACGCGGCAGTACGGAGGATCGGGGCTCGGCCTCGCGCTCTCGCGGCAGCTCGCGCGTCTGCTCGGGGGGGACATCGAGCTCGCCTCCACCCCGAACGTGGGGTCGTCGTTCGTGGTCGAGCTACCGCTGGAGTATCACCCCGATCTCCGGCCCCAGCCCGTCCCCTCAGCGTGAGCACTCACCAGGAAATCCGTGCACCAGAGATGATCCAGGAAATCACGACATCGATGCCGCCCGAGGCGGTGCTGGCCGCGGCGAAGACGTTCTTCGCGCGCCGGAACCCCATCTACGCGGCGTTTCTCGAGAAGGAAGGCCCGTCGTACGTCACCTTCCGCGGCCAGGGCGGGGAGGAGCTCGTGATCGGCGTGACGTCGACGCCGGAGGGCACGGTCGTGCGCGGGTCCACCTACCTGTACGATGCCCAGGTGGCGCGCTTCTTCACGACGCTCGCGCCCGTCCCCATGGCGGAGAACGTGATCCGATGACGATGCCATTCGTCGCGACGGTGCGCGCGCGCCAGAAGACGATCACGCTCGGTGGCGACTCCGCCGCGCGCATGCTCGTTCGCGTGGAGGTTCCCGAGCGGTGGGACGTGGTGCGCGTCGCCGCGCCGCCATCGGAGAGCGTGCTCGCCGTGAAGGTGGCGGCGCTCCAGGTGCTCGACCCGCGCGCGGACCAGCGCGACTACGTGATGAAGCTCCGCGGCTACGAGGTGCTCGACGAGGGGCTCTCGCTCGCCATGGCCGGCGTCACCGAGAACGCGATCTTCCTCCTCACGCGTCGCCGCCGTCGCCCCGTCCGGTGAGCGCCGCGCAGCCGCACCCCGAGCGCGCTCCCGCCGCCCCGGCTCCGCCCCACGGCGGCGGGGAGGAGCGGGAGGCGCTCATCGAGGCCGCGCGGCGGCTGCGCACCGAGGTCTCCCGCCGCATCGTCGGGCAGGATCGCGTGCTCGAGGAGATCCTGATGGCCATTCTCGCCGGCGGGCACGCGTTGCTGGTGGGGGTGCCGGGGCTGGCGAAGACGCTCATGATCCGCTCGATCGCCGAGGCGATGCGGCTCGAGTTCCGCCGCATCCAGTTCACCCCCGACCTCGTCCCCTCGGACATCACGGGG
>DASUXC010000026.1:0-19358 GCA_036378095.1 Gemmatimonadaceae bacterium
CCGCGCTCAATCGAAGTCGCTGTAGCCGCCGAGCGCGCCGCAGTGGCGGCAGCGGAACACGTACGCGGTAGGACTCGAGTCGGCGTCGAGCGCGGCGAGGTAGGCGCGCCACTCCTCGCCCTCGAACCCGATCTCCAGCCGGATCGCCTCGATC
This sequence comes from Gemmatimonadaceae bacterium, assembly GCA_036378095.1. GTDB lineage: Bacteria > Gemmatimonadota > Gemmatimonadetes > Gemmatimonadales > Gemmatimonadaceae > JADGGM01. The sequence continues at coordinate 155 of DASUXC010000026.1, forward strand.
GCCTCCGGCCACGTCTCCTCCAGCTCGCGACGTCCCGCTCGCCCCAGGTATTCCGCGGCATCGCCGCAGTGCGTCCACCACCGCTCCTGCTGCCACCCCGTGAACCCCGGCGTCCGCCGCGACACCTCCTCGACCACCTCGGCCGGCACCGCGTCCCACCGGCCGTAGTCGCCGATCCCTGCCGCGTCCACGAACTCGGCACCCAGGCGTGATGCCGCCGTTCCGTCGGCGATGCACCACGGGCAGATGGCACCCTCGATCTCCTCTCTCGCGTACGGCACACCGGCGTAGACGTACCCCCGCGCCCGCCCGCACGCTGTGCACATGGCGTCCGAGGCGACGACACTGCCGGTGGCGAGTGGGTCCGGGTGGTAGGTGAAGCGAGGAAGTGTCATCGAGCCGAGGTCGAACGGGGGTGTGTTGCCGCACGATTGGCGAGGTCACCCGCGGCGCCTCCGTCCAATATGCACGCCGAGATGAGTCGCACGCGAGAGGAGCCCCCCAGGCGTGTCATTTCCGCGACGACGCGCGGACGCCGAGCCGTGCCGCGATGAACGCCCACATGTCCGATCGCTCGGCGATCCGCGCCTGACGCGACGCATAGCTGTGGCTCGCGTCGCTCGCCACGCGCAGCAGGATCGGCCGGTCGCACCCCTGCGCCGACTGGAGCGCGGCGGCGAACTTGTACGAGTGGCTCGGCACCACGCGGTCGTCGTGGTCCGCCGCCAGGAGGAGCGTCGCGGGGTAGCAGGTGCCGGTCCGCACGTTGTGGAGCGGCGAGTAGGCGCGCAGGTACCGGAACGCGGCCGGATCGTCGGGTGAGCCGTACTCGGAGACCCATCCGGCGCCGGCCGTGAACCGGTGGTAGCGGAGCATGTCGTAGTGCCCCGCGTTCGCGGCCGCGGCGGCGAACAGGTCGGGGCGCTGCGTGATGGCCGCCCCGATCAGCAGCCCCCCGTTCGAGTAGCCGTAGATCGCCAGCCTGGACGGCGACGTGTACCGATGCGCGATCAGGTACTCCGCCGCGGCGATGAAGTCGTCGAAGCTGTTCTGCTTCCGCTCGAGCATCCCGGCGCGGTGCCACTCCTCCCCGTACTCACCCCCGCCGCGGATGTTGGCCACGACGTAGATGCCGCCCATCTCCAGCCAGAGCGGGACGTCGGGCTCGTACTCCGGCTCCCTGCTGATCCCGTAGCCGCCGTACGCGGTGAGCATGGTCGGGTGCGGCGCGTCGCGCTTCGACCGTCTCGCGGCGGTCACGAACATCGGCACGCGCGTGCCGTCCTTCGAGGTATAGAAGATCTGCTTCGTCTCGTACGCGCTCGCATCGAAGGGAAGCCGTGGAGGGCGGAAGGGTGTGCTCGCGCCGCGGCGGACGTCGTACCGGTACACCGTGCTCGGCGAGAGGAACGACGCGAAGGCGTAGTACAGCTCGGGCGACGAGGGGCGTCCGCTGAGCGGCCACTCCACCGCGCCGACGCCGGGCAGCGCGATCTCGCCCGCCGGCCGCCCGTCGAGCGCGAACAGACGCAGCCGACTCGTCACGTTCGCCAGGTAGCGCACGACGATCCGGTCGCCGGCGATCACCGCATCCGCGATCACTTCCGGCGACTCGGGGACGACCGTGCGCGGCGTCGCGCCCGCCCCGTCGCGCAGGTCGAGCGCGACCACGCGCCGCCTCGGGGCGTCGAGGTTCGTCCGCACGTAGAGCGTGCGCCCCACGATGTCGACCGGCGTGTGGAACGCCTCGGAGTCGCCGAGCAGCCGCACCAGCGGTGCGGCGACATCGGGCCGCTCCGGGTCGCCCAGCTCCATCACGTGCATCTCGCTCGCCGTCCCCTTCTCGGCGACGGCGAGCAGGTACCGGCCATCCTCGCTCGTCATGCAGTAGACCCACCTGGCGTCGTCCCTCCACTCGTGGACGAGGCGGTCCCGCGACGCCGGCTGCCCGAGAGCGTGATGATGGAGCTGCTTCGCGATGCGCGAGCCGGTGGTCGCATTACCGGCGTTCGGCGCCGGCGAGCGCACGTAGAAGAAGCCGCGCCCGTCGTGCGTCCAGCAGACCGAGCCGAGGACACCGTGAACGACGTCGGCGCGGTCGCGCCCGCTCGAGATCTCCCGCACGCGCGTGTCTCCGACGTCGGCGCCCCCTCGTGACATCCGGTACGCGAGCAGACGTCCATCCGGCGACACGGCGTAGTCGCCGACGGCGATCGAGCCGTCGGGCGAGATGGTGGCGGGATCGAAAACGACCCGCGACGGATCGCTCGGGCCGTTCCGCGCGTACAGCACCGGCTGGGGAAGGCGGCCGGTGTTCCGGAGGTAGAAGAGGCGGCCGGCCTCCCGCCACGGCACCTCCGTCCGCGCGTACGACCAGAGCGAGGCGAGCCGCCGCCGAATCGGCTCGCGATCGGGAGTGCGCGCGAGGTAACCGGTGGTGAGCCGCCGCTCGGCGCTCAGCCACTCGGCGGTGCGCCGGCTGTCGGGCCGCTCGAGCCAGCGATACGCATCGGCGACCCTGGTGCCGTGGTAGTCGTCGATCACGCTGTCGCGCCAGGCGACGGGGTACGAGAGCGACTGGGCGGCGAGCGTGCCGGGCAACACGATCGCCGCGAGCAGGAGCAGCACTCGCCACGGCGCGAGCGCCAGGTTCGGACGTCGAGGCGTGTGTGTCATGCGTCTCCCTCTCGCGCCGGGATCGGCGTGGGGCGGATCTCAGGCGATCATCGCTCTTCGCCAGATCTGCGTGTTTTCCTCGACCGCCGCCAGGTGGAACCCGAGCCGCCGAGGGACCGCGGCGCTCGACACGTTGGCGGGGTCGCACCGGATCTCAGCGTGCGTCATCCCGGGCAGTGTCGCCGCGAGCGCGAGAACGGCGCTGGCAGCCTCGGTGGCGAGCCCCTGCCCCGTCACGGCGGCATCGAGCCAGTACCCGATCTCGACCCGATCCGCTTCCGCGAGCAGCACGCGCCCCGTGGCCGCGCGCGGAAAGAGATCCACCTCGCCGAGCACGCGTTTGCCGTCGGGAGGGAGCAGCGCGTAACGGTACGCGCGGTCGGCCGCGAAGTCGTCGGCGAAACCGGCGAGACGCTCGGCCAGCTCGGGGAGGGGGACCGGCGTGAAGACGTGCGGCGGTATCCACGGGCCGAGGTGCTCGACGTTGGCCTCGAGCACCGGCAGGAGCACGGGGGCATCCGCCGGCGTCCATGGACGCAGAAGGAGCCGCGCGGTGCGCAGGGTGGTCGGTACGAGTGGATTCATTCGAGTCTATTCTAGCGTCTCGTCGAGCGGTCGTGTCGACGATGCTCGCGCGGAATGCCGTCACCCCCGCACGCGCTCGAACCAGGCGTGCGAGCCGCCGTAGTCGAAGATGAGCGTGTCCGCGCCCAACACGGTGATCTTCGCTCGCTCCAACCAGGGCGACGGGGGCTGATACGCGACGACTGTGTCGCCATTCACGCGGTAGGTCAGACGCACGATCCGCTCCCTCCCCTCCGCGCGGGTAGTGTAGAGCAGTCGTCCGTTGCGACGGAACTCCAACAGCACGCCCTCGCCGATGTCGAGATCCGCATCGGCTTCCGCCAGGCGCCAGCGGCCGAGGAGCGCGGCGCCGGGACCTCGCGGGGCGCGGGAGAAGAGGCGATCGAGGATGCTCATGCCGAGACGAACCCCTGTCGCGGGCCGAGGCCCAATATCGGCCCGGGCGTCCACCCCCACCAGACGCTCCCGCCGCTCGCTCCGTCCGCAGGGAAACCGATGAGTGTGGGGTCGACGGCTCCCACTCTGACGCGCCAGTGACGCGGGCGGTGGAGCTTCGGGGAGACACCAATCGGAGCTCTGGACATGCCGTACACGCTGTGGAGCCGGAACCGCCTGCTGGGGGAGACCGACCTCGACTTCGTCTACCGGGAAGACCGCTTTCGCTGCGGCTGGCTCCATCCGAGCGACCTCGGGGAGCGACTCATGCCCACCGCCACCGGCGTCGCGCCAGCGCTGCGTGCCATGTGGGCGCTCGGCCCGGATGCGACGGCGCGCGCGGACGTGCTCTCCGCCGTGGATCAGGAGCAGGCCCTCGAGCTGGAGCTGCGCGGGCCGGACGGCGCGGTGATCCCGACCGAGAGCATCGCCATCATCGACACACACCATCTGCTGTCGATCGCCCGGCAGGCCCCCGAGCCCGAGGAGCTGCTGGACGAGCTGGACGCGGAGGAGGAAGCGGAGATCGAAGCCCTGCTCGCGGGCCACGGCTGGGACGGCGAGCCGGTGGATTTCGAGCCGCCGTCGGGTGGGGAGGTGGAGCTCCCGCGCTACCAGATCCAGGCGCGCTTCATGGAGGGTGGCTGGATGACGTGACGCGCATCAGGTGGCCAGGCGCGCGGGCGCGCTCTCGAAGAAGAACACCCGCCAGGCGTGCGGCTCGCCGGGTCGTGCGGACTCCATCATCGACCCGTGCGAGAACTCGGCGACGACCGTGCTCCTCGGCATCGGCCGGCGTCGCCGGCTCGAGCGTGATGGTCGTATCATCCGTCCCTCGAATCTCACTCGCACCCCGCGCGGCCGATCACCAGGACTTCCGTGACGCGCGTCCGCGGCGGCAGCGCGCGGAGTGCGCCCGCCGTCCACCCGCCGCGCGGCGTGCGCGAGCCGCCGTCGGAGAGCCTGAAGCTCAGCCCACAGTGCCGGGGCGACAGCGCGAAGACGGCCCCTTCCCCGCTCGCGCCGTGCACGTCCGGGAGCTCGAGCAGCCGCGCCAGCGGCGTGCCCACGCCCAGCGAGTCCGTAGTCCGGAACGCGGTGTGCTCGACCGCCAGCCGCCACACGCGACCGTCCACCGCTTCCGCCTCGATCGTGTCGCGCCCCAGCTCCACCGTCACCACCCGGACCGGCTGCCCCTCCTCCCGCCGCTCGGTCGTGTCGCGCAGCACATGGCACCACCGGGCCACCTCATCGACCGGGCGCCCCACGCGTAGCTCGCCGATCCCCTCGCCGGTGAGGGCGGTGCTCGGGGTCACGCCGCAGTCGCGCTCCGCCGCTTTGGCGGGCGGGGGCGATGCGGAGTCCCGGGCGGGGGCCGAGTCGGATCTGCCGGTGCAGGCGGCGGAGGCGAGGAGCAGGAGGCGGATGAGTGGAGATCGCATCGCGTTGCGGCCCAGCATCACGCGATCTCCGCCTCGCCGATCGCCGCGTACCGGCACTTGCGCATGTCGACGGTGGGAAGCTCGGCCTGCGCGTCGTCGAGCACGAAGGCGATGCCGACGGTGATCCGGCCGACCCCCGCTCGGATCGACTGCCCGACGTACCGCGAGGCGAGGATCACCCACCGGATCTGTCGCGTCGAGCCATCCTTCGCGTACCGCAGCGGGCGGTCGAGCCGCCCGAGCCAGTAGTCGCTCCGGTCAGGGCCCGGCAGCTCGCGAACGAGATCGACCGCGACCGGAAGCTGCTCGTCGAGGTCCGGCGGGGCGTAGTCGACCGACAGGATCAGCGCTTTCATCGAAGGCTCACGTTCACGCGATCACCGGTTCGCCCGGCGAGTCGCTCCTCTTCGGGCGAAGAACGTGAAGGTACGCCAGAGTACGACGGCCACCACGATCCCCACCACCGCGCCGACGATGTACGCGCGCAGCGGCGGCGGGAGCGGCGGCGCGCCGCCCGGCAGCTCGCACGCGCGCGCCGCGGCGAGCCACCGGCCGCCAGCATCGAGGCACGCGTCCTGGCGCAGCCACGAGGCCACGCTGAGCGCCACGTAGGCTCCGGCGATCCCGGCGAGGAGGGCGGCGAGGCGGCGCCGAGTCTCGGCGTTCACGATCCGACCTCCACTCATCCGGGCCGGATGGACAACGCGTGCCGGAACACGTTCCGCGGATCCCACCTTTCCTTGATCCGCTGCAGGCGCGGGTAGTTCGCCTTGTAGTACAGCGTGTGCCAGGGGACGCCCGAGCTGTTCAGCGCCGGATCCGCGAGGTCGGTGTCGGGGTGATTGATCAACGCTCCGTCGTACGCCTCGCCCGGAACGGGCACGCCCCCGCTCGCCGCGAACAACTCTCGATAGAACGTCCGCACCCAGCTCAGGTTCTTCTCCTCCTCGCGTGGATCGAGCCACCCCGTGGTGCACGCCATGTCGAGGATCGCGCCCCGTTGCGCGGACGCGGTCGCGTCGGGCGGAACCGTGTTGATCCGCCCACCATACGTCGCGAATCCCAGCATCCCGCCCATGATGTCGTGGTCGGTGCGCGTCAGCCAATCGTACGCCACCTCGATCTGGCGATCGGCGAGGCGCGTCCTGAGCAGCGCGTCCTTCACCTTGACGCTCACCCCGCCCGGCGGCGCGGCGAAGAGATCGGGGAACGGATTCAGCGCGAACTCGAGCCAGGACATCCGCGCCAGCTCCCGCGCCTTCGGCCCGCCGATCCCTTCGCTCAGCGCCGCGAGATGGTCGTCCACCTGGCGCACGGCCGCCGCGCCCGCCGTGCTCACGCCGCGGACGATGATCTTCCCGAACTGCTCGCGGTGGACCTCGAGGAGAGTCCAGAGCGAGGCGTTCGGGGAATCGGCATCGCTGTTTCGCTCGCACCAGCTCCCGTGGTTCCGGAGGAGTCGCAGGAACGATGATCGGTCGACGTCGCTCCAATCCCACTCCGCCTTCCAGGTGGTGATCGACTCCGGCGCGCGGGGGAGGAGCGCGGCCGGATCGCCGCCGGTGGCATCCGGCGATCGGAACCAGTACCGGGTGACGATGCCGAAGTTGCCCCCTCCCCCGCCGGTGTGCGCCCACCAGAGGTCGCGATTCGGGTCGGACGGCTCACGGGTCGCCACCACGCTCCGCGCCCGTCCGTCCTCCCCCACCGTGGCGCCGGCCTCCACCGCCACGGCGCGCCGTTCCGCGTCGTGGTACACGCGCTTCATGGGGGAGACGTCGATGATCACTCGCACGTCGGGATCGGACACGAATCCCTCGAGGCAGTGCCCGCCGCTCGTCACGACGAGACGTCGTCCTTCCCCCACCGCCTCCGACACCGCCTCCACCACCTCGGCGGTCGAACCGACGAGGCGCACGTAATCGGGGCTCGCGCCGAATCGCTTGTTGAACCGCTTGTCGACCACCGCGCGGTATCGCGGATCGTCGGGGCCGATTCTGGCGGATTCGATCCGCGGCTCGTCGGTCGTCTGTCGTTGGGGCATCAATAACTTGGATACCGGAGACTCGTCGGGCGACGCGCGCCACGAACTCCTCATTCGGTCGACGGAACACGGAACGGAGCGCACCCGGCGCCGCATGACGCCCGACACGGCCGCGAGGACATGGCACAAGATGACGCCTGGGCGCGCGCATTTCCTAGTCCGCTCCCCGCTCACCCGGCCGTCGCTCGGCCCCGGCCGTCTCCGTGCGCCTCGCGGCCGACGGCAGCTCGACGAATTCGGGACTGCGCGGGGCCTGCACGAGTGCCTCGAGCAGAGCGGCCGGTGGCGCCACGAGCTTGCGGGCGCGCAGATCGAGCCAGCCGCCGGTCGAGCGGACGGTCGCCGCGCGCTCGCCGGCCGCCGACCAGATCTCGTTCTCGACCACGAACCGGGCGCCGTCGGCGCTCATCGCGAGCACCGCGAACGTGACGGTGACCGTGTCGTGCAGGCCGACTTCTCGGAAGTACTCGAGCTCGTCCTTGCGAATCACCGGACCGAGCGCGAGCCGGCGGAACTCGCCCGGAGGGAACCCGTGCTCCGCGAAGAACGCCAACCGCACGTCGGCCGCGAGATCCAGGTAGGCGGTGTTCGCCAGGTGCCCGTTGAAATCCATGGTGCCCCAGCCGGCGACGAACTGCTTGGCGTAGCGGCCGTGCGGGAGTGGACTCACGGGATCCTCCGGGTAGTCGCGTGGCAGTGTCTCGGGCGATCTGATTGTTACGCCGGGGCGACTCGTCGCGCGAGTCGCCCCGCGACCGGTGCTCAGGTCGACTCCGCCCCGGTGCCGCTCGGCGGCCCAGCCGTGCGCCCGACTCGTTCCAGCTCCGAGAGGGTGACGATGCCATAGCCGCGGTGGCGCAGGACCGGGAGCACACGCCGCAGCACCTCGACCGTACGCGGGCCCCGGCTCTCCCCCTCGTGCAGGATGATGATCGCCCCCGGCCGGACGTTCGCCAGGATGTAGGCCCCGGCGAGACGCGGCCACGGCACGTGTGCATCGTAAGGGTAGACCGATCCGAGGGCGCAGCGGTATCCCTGGCGCTCGATGGTGTCGAGCATCGCGCCCGTGTACCACGCCGAGCCCGGTCGCAGCCAGCGCACCGGGGCGAAGCGGCGGAGCGCCTCGCCCGCCTCGCGGATGGCGGCCGTGAACGCGTCGGGCGACAGCCGGATGCTCGGCTCGTCGCGCACGAGGTGGTTTCCGAGCTCGTGCCCCCCGGCCACGACCTCCGCCACGAGGGGCTCACGCCCCGCGACGCGCCCTGAGAGCAGGAAGAAGGTCGCCCGCGCGTCGTGCTCGCGCAGCAGACGGAGGATCGCCGGCGTGCTCGCCGGGTCCGGGCCGTCGTCCAGCGTGAGCGCGACGACACGCGCCTCGGTTCTCACCGCGTAGAGGCAGCGGGGCGACCGCGCGGCGAGGCGCGGAACGAGCCACCGCGGGGCGGTCCAGAGCGACGCCGCGAGCGCGCCGACGACACCTCCCGCACCCGCGGCCAGCCAGCGCATCCGAGTGGGCGGGAGGCGGAGCTCAGGCCAGCGTCTTCCGGAAGAACGCCACCACCGCCCTGTCGAACTCCTCGTGGAACGCGCGCCGGTCGAAGCCGGGTGCGGACGTGCAGATCCCCGGAACGTGCGCCGCCGTCGCGCTGTCGCACGGGGCGAGGAAGTCGTAATGACCCGCGTTGGGGACCACGTGGTATTCCGGCGGCGTCGGCAGGGCGCGACGGGCGGCGTCGGCGTAGTCGGGCTGCGGGAGCACGGTGTCGTCCTCGGCGCGCCAGAGCTGCACGGGGATCGTCACGTGGTCGAGCCCGTGCGGGAGGAAGGTGAAGCCCAGCGCCGGCGCCGCGACCACCGCGGCCTCGATCCGCGAATCGTGCGTCCAGACCGACGGAGGGAATCGAGCGGCGAGGTCGTCGAGCTCGAGACCTGCCCGGGCGACGATCACGCAGTCGTCGTTGTCGGGGTGGGCGCGGCAATGCGCGGGGAAGGTCGAGAGATCCGGAACGCCACCGCTCGCGATCAGCGCGGTGAGCCCGCCGGCGGAGAAGCCGAAGATGCCGACGCGCCGCGGGTCGATGGCCCCGTGCCGCGGCCACGTGTCCAGCATGTAGTCGATCAGGTGATGGATCGCGTTCACCCGCGCGGGCAGATCGGTGGCGCGGCTCTGGTCCTGGTAGTTGTCACCAGGGTGGGTGAGGGAGGCCACCACGAATCCGGCGTGCGCGAGCTGGAGGGCGGTGTCGTAGTGGCCGGCGAACCACCCGCCGTTGCCGTGAGACATCACCACGAGCGGATGACGGCCGGGCGCCACCTCCGCCGACGTCGCGACCATCTGCGTCCACCCGCCAAGCGGTTCGGGCTTCGCGGGCGCCTCGGTCGGATACCAGATGCCCACCGTGATGGGTGCTCCCGACCCGTTCGGCATGGCGACCTTCTCGAACGCCACGTTGGTCGGTCGCGTGGTCGATCGCGCGGTCCGCGCGGCGCAGCCGGACGAGAACAGCAGAGCAGTGATCAGGCAAACCCATCGCATCGGCGACTCTCTCTCCCATGATGGTCGGCGCTGACGGCCGCGCCGGCGGTTCGTGCCGTGAACATGGCTCTCGTCGACGGACGCGCCCGGCGCGAGCCGAGCAACGACCGGGCGGGAACTTCCGGTGATCGTCGAGCCCGCGCGGGGCACCCCGGGGCGTCACCCCGCTGGATCGAGCATGCCGGCTCTCATCTCGTACAGGATGCTGTCGCGGCCACCGGCATCGCGACGCATGCCGACGCGAACGGCGCCGATCTTCTCGACCGCGCGCCGCGAGCGGTGATTCTCGGGGCCGACCAGAAACACCACGCGATCGACGAAGCGAAAGGCGTGACGGAGCATCAGCCGCTTCATCTCCCCGTTGTACCGTCCGCCCCAGTACGTGCGCGCCAGGAAGCTCCAGCCGATCTCGATCTCGCCGCGCGCCTCGTCGTACCCGTGGAACCTGGACGAGCCGATGATCCGGGCATCCCGCGCATCGCACGCCACCAGCGCGCCGCCCGAAGCCAACGACTCCTGGAAGAAGGCGCGAAATGGTCCGGGCAGGTGACGGTCCCTGACCGGGTGCTGCTCCCAGATGAGCGGGTCGGCCGCGGCGGCGTACAGCGCATCGAAGTCCTCCGGACGGAGGGGCCTCAACGTCAGCAGCTCGCCACGCAGGACCGGCTGAAGATCGAATGCCATGAGCGTCTCGTCCGAGTGCGGCGCTCACTCGCGGCGCGCGGAGTCGGCGGGCGCACCGCCCTGCCCGACGGACATCCGGTTCGTGCGCTCGATCGCCTCGAGTCGAGCCGCCGGGAAGTTCGAGGCCCGGAGGATCCCGAGGATCAGGTCCGTCTTGCCATCGATGTATCGGTCGATGTCGTGCGGGTATTCCCTCGCGAGCCGCTTCTTGAGCGCTCCGTACTCCGTCGCCATCTCGGGATGCGTCCGCAGGTAGTCCCGAACGGCCAGGTGATTCGCGAGACCGATGCTGTCGCGCGGACAGAGATACAGATGGTGCGGCGGCAGTTCGTCGGGGCTCCTGAACGCTTCCCGCCCCTCGACCCCGAGATTGCCACGGTGCACGTAGCCGAGCGTCGCGAGTCGCTCGATCGCGACGGCGATCTCCGCGTCCGTGGGAACCACGACGCTCATGTCAATGATCGGCTTGGCCGCCAGCCCCGGTACCGAGGTGCTGCCCACGTGCTCCACCGCCAGCGCGACATCACTCACCGCTGGCCAGATCTCCGAACGCAGCCGCTCGAAGATCTCGGGCCAGGTCGGATCGTAATCGAGGACGACGATCGTACGCATGCTGATCCGGCGCGTGTGGGCGCGGTCACGACTCCCGCGGTGCGACCTCAGGACGATCGTGCCCGATTGGCCACCGGCGTCCGCGTCCCGGACGCGGAGGGGGCCGGCGAGGACCTTGCGCGTGGACCCGGACAGCGGCATCGGCTCCTCCAGAGCGACACGTTGGACGGGCCATCACTCCGAGGACGACTGCGTCCGGAAGAGTCCTCGCGAGGCGACGAAGAGCAGCACCACGCCGACGACCGCCGCCGGCAGGCCGAGTGGCCCGATGAGATCCGGGAAGTTCCGCGTCGCGAGCACGCCGAGGCCGAACGCGGCGAGCACGCGTCCAATGATGAAGAGCCAGATCTCTCCCGGCCCCAGTTGCCGCACCTTTCGCTGATTCCACGCGAGCACGTTCGCTCTCCTGATGTGAGTGGCTGGCGCCGTCCGGTGCTCGAGCGCACGCGTGGAGCGAACACCATGGCGCGACGGAAAGCGCGACCCGAGGCCGGTGCGTCCGCTCGACACGCGTGTTCAGTCGCGGCGGGCATCTCCGGCGACGGCGACGACGCCGCTCCGGTGCAGCAACTCCACCACTGCGTCCCGGCAGTCGCCGTACGCCGCCCAGACGGCGGCGCACCAGGCGTCGATCGCCGCGTCCCGCTCCGGTCCCGCTGGCGCGGCCAGGACCTCGGCGGTGGTCACCTCCCCTCGGAAGGCGGGGAGCACGAACGATGGCCACGCCGGCCGCCGCCGCGCCAACGCCGCGTGCACGCGCTGGACTTCCCTCCCAGTGTACCCGCGCTCGACGTGAAGGTACAGCCCGACGAGCGCGAAGGTCAGCTCGATCGGCCTGGTGTGGGCGTCCGCGTGCTGCGCCCCGAACGCGTCGACCGCGTGCTGGTGCACGAAGTCCGGGCCGCGGTGCTCCAGCGTGTAGGCCCACAACGTCAGGTGGAGGTGCTCGGTCGTGTCCATGTGCCGTGTAGCGCAACCGATGGTCGATCACTCGGGTGCGTCGCGCACGCGAGGGACGCCGCCCCACGTCGGGGGCGGACCGCCGCCGCCAAGATGCCGCCCGCCGGCGCACGGCGCCATCCAGCCGGGAACGAGTGGACCCCGAGTGCCTCGATGGCCGTGACGCGGCGTCAGCCGCGACGCCGCGTCAGCCGCCCGGCGCCTCCGGGGTGAGCTGATGCGCCACCCACTCCACCGCCTCGCGCGGCGTCGCCGCCACGTGGATCGGTTCGTCGTGTCCGGCGAGTGCCTGGAAGAACGCCGCCGCTTCGCGTGTGGGGCGCACGAGCGCCGTGGGCTTGCCGGCGCGCAGCGCCAGCGCCAGTTCCGCGACCGTCCCGGGGCTCAGCCCGCAGCCGATCACCGCGTCGGCCGCCGTGACCAGCACCGCGTCGCGGGCTTCGCCGAGGCCCGTCGGCAGCGCCGCGGTGAGCCCGGGTGCGGCATCGGACCGGTCGGTCCCGGGCAGCAGGCCGATCACGATCCCCCCAGCGGAGCTCACCCCCCGTGCCACGCCCGCCATCACGCCGGCCGCGCGGCCGCCGCAGAGCGTGATCCATCCGCGCTCGGCGAGCGAGCGGCCGAGTGCTTCCGCGTCGCCGACCGCCTCCGCGGCGGCGTCATCGCCGGGGCCGACGACGGCGATGCAGTGCCCGGTTCGGCGCGTGGCTGTCATGCGATTCGTGGTCCGTGTCGTGGTGGGGCCGATGTCGGAGCTCGATTCGGCGTTTCGTTCGGAAGCGGTGTGCCTCGCCCGATCAACGCCACCCCGGCAGCGCCGCCGCGAGCGCGGCCTCCATGCGACGCACGTGCGAGCCGCGCCAGTACACGCGGCCGCAGGCCGGACAGTGCCGCACGGGCCCGGGCAGCCCCCACGCGGATGGAGGCAGCGCCGGCCGGGCGGCATCGCGCTCCAGCTCGAGGAGGGGCGCGTTGCAGAGCAGACACCGCGTGAGGAGCTCCGCCGGGCGCGGCAGCTCGAACTCGCGGACGACGGCGGCCAGTTGCTCGAGCGGCGCCTCCGACGGGACGATCCACGCGCGCTCGGGGCGCAGCTCGCGAATCAGCTGTCGATCGCGGGTGAGGAGCACCCGGGCATCCGCGCTCGCACGCTGGACGAGGACCGGATCCGGCGTCTCCACCGGGAGCTGGAGCGTGTCGGCCCCGATCACCCGGAGCCAGCGGGCGAGCCGGCCCAGCATGGCGTCGGCCAGGAAGCTCGTGCTCTGCACACCGCGTCGACCCTCACGCTTCGTGCCGCGGCCCGCCTGGCCGGGGGGCGCTGTCCTCAGAGCACGTGCAGGTCATCGATCTCGATGCGGTGGTCACCCTTCTCGCCGCGCCGGACCGTGAGCTGCAGCGTCAGGTCGCTCCGTCCCTCCTCCACCGTCCAGAGTGGCACGTCGACGGACCAGCCGCCGCCATCGTCGTGCGGCACGACGTCCAGCGGCGGCTCCGCGTCCGCCGGGGGTACCGTGAGTCGCCGGCCGTACCGAGCCACCGCCTCCTCCAGCTCGGCCGCGGACAGCCGGATGCCCGCGGACCGGCGCTCGATGGCGTCGTAGGCGCCGCGCGCGAGCAGGGCGACGATCTCGCGCACCTCGGGCTCGAACGGCCAGGATCTCATACGCGGTAGTCAGGTACTCGGAGCCGCCGCGCTCGGGCGCGTGGCCACGAGCAGGGGACCCGCGACGGCGCCGAGCGAGGCGGCCAGCAGGAGCAACGGCATCCCCGCGGCAATGTACAGCGCGAGGGATCTCAGGTACCGGAACAGGATGCGCATCGGTGCTCATGAGTGGCTGACGCCGTGGCTGACTCGCTCGTCGGCTTCGACGCAACGTCAGCCTGCATGCGGGAGTGACGCAAACGTCTCCCGGCCCGCGCATGGCGCCTCACGTGTCGCCGGGTGGGAGGAGCGCGCCCACGCGGGCCGCGACGCGTTGGATGACCGCCGCTGCCTCACGCGCCGCGCCGCTCTCCCCGGCCGCTCGAGCCGAGCTCGCGGCCCACTCCGCCGCTCGGCGCAGCCCGGCGAGGTCCGTGGACGTGAAGCCGTACGGCTGCTCGTGGAGCGCGAGCGCGGCCAGCGCGTGCCGCGCCGGCGGTGGCACCAGGACTTTGTCGTGCGCCCGGCTCATGACGATCACGCAGTCTCCACCGGCGGTGAGGCCGAGCTTCGCGACGTACTCGGTCGCATCGTCGGTGGCCTCGCGATCCGCGGTCCGCTTCGCCCAACTGTCGATCTCCGCCGCCTGCTGGCGGTAGTCCCGGTCCCTCCACTGCTCCGGGGTGAGCGCCGGCGAGAGGGATGGCGTCGCGTTCTCCATGGGTACCTCCGATCGGGCGCAGTTCCGCGCGCCACGCGCGAAGATGCGGACGACTGGAGGCGCTCGCCAGCCACCGGCTCTGAGCCTCAGAAGGCGACCTCGGCCGCCGGCACGACATCGATCCGTGGACCGAAGGCCTGCATGTCCGCGAGCGTGCGGTTGTGGTGAGCGATGATCTGCTCCGCACGCAGTGCTCCATCGAGGGTCGAGTGCGCGTCGGAGGCGAGCACGACGTCGTAGCCGAGCGGGAGGGCCTGTCGGACGGTCGTGTCGACGCAGCACTCCGTCTGCACGCCGCACACGACCACGCGCGAGATCCCCCGCTCCCGCAGGATCTGGTGAAGATCGGTTCGGTGGAACGAGTTGGGCGTCTTCTTTCGCACCCGGATGTCCTCGGCGGCGGTGACCAGGCCATCCGCGATCCCCCAGCCTTGGGTGTCGAACTGGAACGGGCCCTCATCTTCCTCGTGCTGCACGAAGACCACCGGCGTGCCGGAAGCCCGAGCCCGGGCGCTGAGCAAGTTGATCTTGTCGATGAGAGTGTCGGCGCCGGTCACGGCCCACTCGCCCGAGCAGGTCGCGCGCTGCATGTCGATGATCAGGAGAGCTGTCGTCATGATGCGTGGAATTCGAGGACTACCAGTCAGGCTCGGCCGCGGATCCCGCGGCGGCACGCGTCTTGGCCGCGAAGATGACAGCGCCCCGGTCGGCGCACAACCCTACGCCTTCGCGCTCACGCCGCCAGCGCCAGCTCGAGCGCCTGCGCCAGCCCTCCCTCGTCCACGTGGGCGACGGCGGATCGCGCCACGTCACGCACCTCGGGCTCCGCGTTCCCCATGGCCACCGAGTGTCCCACGATGCGCATGGCCGGCGCATCGTTCGCCCCATCCCCCACGAACATCACCTGCTCCACCGGCACGCCGTACTCACCGGCGATCGCGCGCACCGCGGTCGCCTTGTCCACGCCGGCCGGGGTGAGGTTCACGAAGTGCGTGTCCGGCATGAGCGGCGAGGTGGACGGCGAGACCTGCACGCCGGGGTACGGCTCGCCGATCACGGCCGCCGACTCGGCGCGAGGCACGATCCACTGCGCCCGCACGATCGGACCCGAGAGCGCGTCGAGGGGGCGCGGATCGAACGGCACGCCGAGGAGCGTGGCATGGGCGCGCGCCAGCTCGGCGTCGCCGTGGAAGACGTACTCGTCGTCGGCGTAGAGCTCGAGCAGGCGCCCCGTCGCGCGCGCGCGCGCCACGAGCATGGCGACGGCTTCCGGCGCCAGTCGCGCGGAGCGCGAGCGACCGCTGGCGAGGTGCAGCACGCTCGCACCGTTCTGGAAGCTGTGCCAGCCGGTCGCGTCGAGACGCTCGGCGTACCGCCGGGCGAGGCCGAACGCCGGGCGCCCCGAGCAGATCGCGAGGCGGATGCCGGCCGCGCGAGCCCGGGCCGCCGCGCGCCAGACCGCCGGATCCACCGTACCGGTGGATCCCACCAGCGTGCCGTCCACGTCGATGCAGACGAGCCGGATCACTGGCGCGCCCCACTGACGCGCACGCGCGACCGCGCGGCGATGAGGTCGTCGTGTTGCTGGCCCAGGATCATCGATTGCCGTCGTGTGAGTGACTGGAGGAAGCTACCATCGAGCAGCGGCACATGACGCCCGAGGCGCGAGCCCGGTCACGGGCGTGGACTCACCGCTCGAGCATCTCCGCGGTGCGACCACGATCACGCTCGACGACCCACTCTCCCTCGTGCAGCTCTCTCGCGAGCTCGGGAGCGGATGTCGATCTGGCGCGTCGGACGTGGCGCTCCGTTCGCCGTGTTCATGGTGCGGTCGCCGTACCGCCATGGGAGGGGCAGCCCGATCGGGGTCACCAGCGCTACCTTCGGCGATTCGTCAGGCATGGGGTGCGCTGGGCTCTCCGAGCACTCTGGCGATGAAGCCGGCCTTGCGGTCGGTGTACGCCGGACGATCCTCCGGGAACTCGCGAGCCAGCGCACGCTTGAGCGTCGCGTACTCGGCGGCGAGTGCCGGGTCCGCGCGGAGCGCATCCCGGAACCGGAGCATGCGGTCCCATGCGGGCCCGTGCAAGGGCACCACGTGGAGGAGGTGCGTTCGGGGATCTCCCCGGCCGAACACCTCGTGCCCCGGCACCCCGGCGTCGGGCGCATGGGCGTAGCCGAGCGGCGCGAGCGCGTCCGCCACGCCGCGCAGATCGATCGGCGCCGGCACGCCCACGAGGATGTCGAGAATGGGTTTCGCGGGCACCCCGGGTACGCTCGTGCTCCCGCAGTGCTCGATCACCGGTGCCCAACGGCCCAGGGCGGCGCGCAGCCGCTCCGCCTCCTCGGCGTAGAGCTCGGCCCATCGCGGCGTCGGCTCCGCGAGTCGAACTCGACGATGAGCGAGCCCGAGCACTTCGTCGTCCATCCCTCTCATACGGATACCTCGGCTCCGGGAACGCCGCTGGCGATGGCCACTGACTCGATTCTTGCAGCCGACTTCGATCGAGGCCACCTCGGCTTCGACCGGATCGTGCGAGAGGCGCCGGACAGGAGGACCCATGAGGAGAGTCATCGCTCTCGGAGCCGCCGTGGTCGGAGGGGCGATCGCGTTCCGGTCTCTGTCGCCCGAACCTCGGCGTCGCCTCGGTGCCGCCGTGAGCCGCCGGATCCGCCAGCGCATGGAGCGTGCGATGGCGAGTCTTCCCGATGATGCGCCGCCGAAGCTGGTCATGTCCGTCTTGCCACGGCTGCGCGACCAGAACGACCAGATCATCGCCATGCTGCGGGAGCAGAACGAGCTCCTGCGAGAGCACCTGCGTACGGCACCCGGAGCCGCGCCGCGCGAGTCCTGAGCATCCCGAGCGCCGCGCCCGATTCGTGCACCAGCTTCCGGCGGATGCCGTCCGCGGAGGAGCCCCATGTGCGCGCGCGTGCCCGATGAGCCGGCCGTCCCGGAGCCGCCCACCCCGCCGCAGCCAGACCCGGCGCCGTGGCACGACCCCGGCCCGCCCGTCCGAAAGGTCGACCTGCCGCCAGACAGTCCGACGAAGGCCGTACCGGTGGAAAACCCCGACCGTACGCCGACGGAGCCGGACCGAGGGTGAGGCTCGGGAGTGGATGACAGGAGCTCACCCGCGAGCGCTCCGCCCCGCGGACCGGGCACGCGGCGTGCTTCCGCGAATGCTCCTCGGCGGGCCTCACGCATCCTCAAGGCCCGCTCGAACGCCGGTCTTCACCGAGCAGTCGCGCGCGTCGCCGCTCGAGGTACCTGCGTGCCCCCTGGTCCGTGGTGAGCGAGATGGCGCGCTCGTACGCCCGCACCGCTTCCGCCACACGTCCCGACTCGGCGAGCAGGTGCGCGCGCGTCGCCCACGCCGGCTGGAAGCGGTGCGCGGCCTCGTCCGCGATCGCGTCGAGCGCCTCGAGCCCCGCCCGCGCGCCCTCGACGCGCCCCACCGCCGCCGCGTGCGCGACGCGCGCGCCGAGCGTCGGCGCGATCGTGAGGAGCGCGGCATGGAGCGTCCGCAGCGCGGGCCAGTCGGTCACGCCGGAGGTCGCGCGCGCGCAGTGGACGGACTGGATCGCCGCCTCGATCTGGAAGCGGCCCAGCCGCCCGAGAGAGCGCGCGCGATGGAGGTATCGCTCGCCTGACGCGACGAGCCCCGCGTCCCAGAGCGACGGGTCCTGCTCGTCGAGGGGCACGAACTCGTCGACCGTTCCGCGCGCGGGACGGCGCGCGAGGGAGAGCGAGATGAGCGCGGCGAGGCCCAGCGCCTCGGGCTCGTCGGGGAGCAGCTCGGCGAGGGTGGCGGCGAGATAGTGCGACTCGGCGGCGAGCGAATCGCGCGGCTCGGTGCCGGCGACGAGGGGGAAGTCGATCGCATAGGCGCCGTAGATCGCTTCGAGCACCGGTCCGAGGCGCTCCGGCATCCGGCCGCGCTCGGGGACGACGAAGGGGATGCGCGCGTCGCGGATGCGGCGCTTGGCGCGCACGAGCCGCTGCGCCATCGCCGCCGCTGGAATCGCGAACGCGCGCGCGATCTGGCCGGCGTCGAAGCCGAGCACCGTCTGGAGCATGAGCGGCGTGCGCGCCGCCGGATCGATCGCCGGGTGTGCGCACACGAAGAGGAGCGCGAGCCGCCGGTCGGGAATCGCGTCGAGGTCGAGCTCCGGCACGACCGGCAGCGCGCCGCCGCGCGCGACGTCGTCGAGCGGGTCGGATAGCCGGTGCGCCGCCGAGCGGCGGAGGTCGTGCCGACGGTTGCGCGCCACGGTCAGGAGCCAGGCTTCCGGGTTGCTCGGGACGCCCGTCTCCGGCCACGAGCGCAGTGCCTGCGCGAAGGCGTCGGCGAGGCAATCCTCGGCCGACTCGATGTCGCCGTCCCTCGCGGCGAGGATGGCGAGCAGACGGCCGTAGGCGGCGCGGGCCAGTTCCTCGGCCCGCGCCGCGGCGTCCGCGGTCATGCGGTGAGCGCTCCCGGCCTCGGTGGTAGCGACCACGGTGACGACGCGAGCTCCTTCATCGCGCGCTCGTCCACGCGCCGTCGACGAAGCGGACCCCCGAGGGGCGGATCTCGACCGTGCCCCAGCGCGCCGCTGGGCACTTCTCGGCCCAGGCGAGCGCGGCGTCGAGGTCTGGGACGTCGAGCATGAAGATGCCGGCGAACGCCTCCTTGGTGTCGGCGAAGGGGCCGTCCTGCACTTGGAGCTTGCCCTGCTTCACCGACACGCTCGTGGCGCTGGCTATGGTCTGGAGGACCTCGGCGGAGAGAAGCACGCCGGCGTCGTCGAGCGCCTTGGCATAGGCGTGGAAGGCGGCCTTGCCTTCCTCGAGGTCCTCCTCCGTAAGGGAGGAGGGGGC
>DASUXC010000027.1:0-6468 GCA_036378095.1 Gemmatimonadaceae bacterium
TCGCGGATCGCCTGCTCGCTCGCCGCTCCCGCCGCCCCCTCGCTCTCGTACAGCGCGCGCAGGATGAGGCGGTCGCCGAGCGCCGCGGGCACGCGAAGTCCACTCGCGTGCGTCTCGGGGTTCGCCCACGGCTCGGCGCGCTCCGCGCCCGCGGCGAACGCGCGCACGATCGGCGCGCACCCCGCGGCCTGCGCGGAGACCATCCGCGGAAGACGCGCGCCGTCGTCGATCCACCCCATGCGCCGCAGCTCCGCGAACCCCTTCCACATGCCGATCAGCCCCGTTCCGCCGCCGGTCGGGTACACGATCACGTCAGGCAGTCGCCAGCCGAGCTGCTCGGCGAGCTCCAGCCCCATCGTCTTCTTCCCCTCGATCCGGTAGGGCTCGCGCAGCGTGGACACGTCGAAGAAGCCGCGCTCCGCGGCGAACGCGCGCGCCGCGCGCCCGGCATCGCCGATGTGCCCGGGCACCGTCACGAGCTCCGCGCCGAACGCGCGGATCGTGTCCAGGATGCCCCGCGGCGTGCTCTCGGGCGCGTACACGCGCACCGGGATCCCCGCGGCCGCGCCGTACGCGGCGAGCGCCGCGCCGGCGTTCCCGGCCGTGGGCACCACGAAGCCCGGCACGCCGGCCGCGCGCGCGCGCGTGACCGCCGCGCTCATCCCGCGCGCCTTGAACGACGCCGTGGGGTTGAGGCCCTCGTCCTTGATCCACAGCCGGCGCACGCCGATCCGGCGCGCCAGCTCCGGACAGTCGTGCAGCGGCGTCGTCCCCTCCCCCAGCGAGACCGGGCGCTCCCCCTCGCACAGCGGGAGCAGCGCGGCGTAGCGCCACATGTCCCAGCGATCGCGGAGCACCTCGCGCGAGGCGGGGAGCGCGGCGTAGCGAACGAGGAAGGGCTGCCCGCACGCGGGGCAGACGGTGGCGAGAGTCTGGCCGTGCTCCGTGTGCGCGCACGCGGAGCACTCGAGCGTCCAATCGATCACGGTCGAGGTTCGGTTGAAGTGAACGACGTGTCGTCGCGAACGGCGTCGCGGGCGGCGTCCTCGCGTTGGGAAGGAGTCGACGCCGGGGCTCCCGCGCTCGCGTCGCCGGCGCCGCCCGTGAGCGCGTCGAGCACGCGTTGCGCGCTCGCCAGGCTGAAGCCGGGGAGGCGCGCGATGTCCTCCGCGCTCGCCTCGCGCACCCCCTGCACGCTCCCGAACGCGTGCAGCAGCGCTCGCCGCCGCTGCATCCCCACGCCGGGGATGCGCAGCAGCTCGGACGTCACCGTGCGCATCGCGCGCCGCTTGCGGTTGTACGTGATGGCGAACCGGTGCGCCTCGTCGCGAGCGCGCTGCAGCATCCGGAGCCCCGGCGAGCGGCGCGAGAGCCGGAGCGACTCGCTGCGCCCGGGGAGAAAGATCTCCTCCTCGCGCTTCGCCAGGCTGATCGTCTGCAGCCGGCCGAGATCGAGCGTCTCCAGCGACGCGCGCGCGGCGGCGAGCTGCCCCTTGCCGCCGTCGATCACGACGAGATCGGGGAGCGGCTTCCCCTCCTCCAACCGGCGCGTGAAGTAGCGCGTCACCACCTCGCGCATGGAGGCGAAGTCGTCCGTCCCCTCCACCGTCTTGATGCGGAACTTCCGGTACTCCCCCCGGCGCGGCCGCCCGTTCTCGAACCACACGCACGAGGCGACGGTGTCCGTCCCCTGCGCCGTGGAGATGTCGAAGCACACGAGCGAGCGCGGCAGCACCTGCAGCCCGAGCTCGCGCTGGAGCTCGTACACCGGATCGGCCGCCCGCTCCTCCGCCTCCGCGGTGGAGAGCTTCTGCTCCTCGAGCAGGTGCCGCGCGTTCTGCTCGGCCAGGTCGATGAGCGCCCGCCGCGGTCCGCGCTGCGGCACACGCACCCGCGTCCCCCCGAGCGATTGCTCGAGCAGCTCGCGATCCTCGAAGTCGAACGGGACGAGCAGCTCCGCGGCGCGCGCGGGGGCGTTCAGATAGGTGCGCGCGAGATACGCCCCGAGCACCGCCACGTCCTCCTCCCCCTCGAGGTTCTCGACCAGCTGGTGCTCGCGCGCCAGCAGCTTCCCGCCGCGGATGCGAAGCAGCGCCACGCACGCCTCATCGCCATCGCGCGCGTAGCCGATCACGTCGCGGTCGCCCCCCTCCACCTCCATCACCACCGTCGGCTCCTCCAGCCGCTCGAGGTGCCGCAGCGCATCGCGCAGCTCCGCCGCGCGCTCGAAGTCCAGCCGCGACGCCGCCTCCTCCATCCGCTCGCGCACGCGGCGGATCAGATCGTCCGCGCGCCCCTCGAGGTACAGGAGCACCTCGTCGATCATCGCCTGGTAGTCGGCCTGCGTCTGCGCCAGGATGCACGGCGCCTTGCACCGCCCGATGTGATAGTCCAGGCACGGACGCTCCGGCATCTCGCGCGGCATGTCGTAGTTGCACGAGCGCACCGTGAAGATGCGGCGCACCACGTTGAGCGCCCGCCGCATCGCCCCCACGTCGGTGTACGGTCCGAAGTAGCGCGCGCCGTCGTTCTCGAGCCGGCGCGTCACGAACATGCGCGGGAAGGGCTCCTGGACGGTGACCTTGATGTACGGGTAGGACTTGTCGTCGCGGAGGACGATGTTGAACCGCGGGCGGTACTCCTTGATCAGGTTCGCCTCGAGGATCAGCGCGTGCGCCTCCGACGGGACGACGATCGTGTCGACGTCGGCCACCTGGCGCACCATCACCCGCGTCTTCGGGCTCAGCTGCGTGTCGGCCCCGAAGTAGCTCCGCACGCGCGAGCGCAGGCGCTTCGCCTTCCCCACGTACAACACGGTCCCCGCCGCGTCCTTCCAGAGGTAGACGCCGGGAGATTCCGGGAGGTGGGCGATCTTGACCGCGACGGTCTCGGGGGCTTCGGTCATGGGCGCTGCGTGGTGGGTGCGGCGGCGCGGCTCGAGGGCGAGGGTCGTCGGTTGCCGGCTCTCGGCTCTCGGCCATCGGCTCTCGGCTTGTGGCACACGCCGAGAGCTCTCTACGCGGGGCGGTAGCCGAGAGCCGAGAGCCGAGAGCCGCGCCCCGCGACGCCACCGCACCCCCGAAATATAACCCCCTCGCGGCGCTCAGCCGCGCCGCAGAAGGCTCTGCACGATCGTGCGCGACTCCGCGACACCGAGCGCGCCGCTCACCGCGAAGTACACGATCCCGTACGGCGCGACCGCCGCCACCGCCAGGAGAATCGGGTGCGCGACGCCGATCGCGAGCTTCACCCCCCACGCCGCCCCGGCGCCCAGCGCCGCCGCGAGCCAGAGCTTCCCCACGAACACCCCCGGCAGCCCCGTGCGTCCGATGCGGCGGTTGAGCGCGCGCCGCAGGAGGAGAAACTCCACCCACCCGGCGATCCCCGCCGACGCCGTGAGTCCCGCCGCGCCCCACGACTGGTCGATCCCGAGCAGCCGCGGAAGCGGGAGGGCGAACAGGTACCCCAACCCCGTGGTGAGCAGCACCCGCACGATCGCGAAGTGGAGCGGCGTGCGCGTGTCGCGCAGGGCGTAGTAGGTGGACGAGTACAGCCGCCCGAGCGTGGACGCGAGCAGCCCGACCGCCGAGCCGGCGAGAATGCCCCACACGTACACCGCATCGTGCCGCGAGAACTGCCCCGTCTGGAAGAGCGCCCCGGCGAGCACGTCGCCGAGCGCCAGGAACGCCATCGCCGATGGCACCACGAGGAACGCGATGCGCCGGAGTCCCACGTCGAGCCGCCGGCGCAGGTACGCGCCCACCTCCGCCTCCCCGCCCAGCGCGCTCGACATCGTCGGCAGCTCCGCCGCGGACACCGACATCCCGAAGAGGCTCACCGGGAGCAGGTAGAGAATCTGCGCCATGTTGAGCCCCGCCACGGCGCCCACCGGCAGGTAGCTCGCGAGCACGATGTCCACGTACGCGCTGATCTGCACGACGCCCCGTCCCACGAACACGGGGACGAAGTTCCGGAGCACCGTGCGCACGTTGGCCGATGCCGTCTCCAGCACGGGACGAAAGCGCGGCAGCAGTCGCAGCACCACCGGGAGCTGCACGAGGAACTGCATCGCGCTCCCGATCACCGCGCCCCACGCGGTGACCACGGTGAGCGGATACGGCTCCACACGCCCGCCGTACGCGACGAGCGTGGCGATGATCACCGCGTTCCAGACGATCGGCGCCGTGTACGACAGGAAGAACTTGCGGTGGCTGTTGAGCACGCCCAGGCACCACGCCGACATCACCAGCAGCCCCGCGCCCGGAAACAGGATGCGCACGAGGCGGATGGTGAGCTCGCGACGCTCCCCGTCGAATCCCGGCGCGATCAGGTCGATCAGGAGCGGGGTCACGAGCACGCCCACCAGCACCAGCACGGCGGTGATGAGCGCGAGGAGCGCGGCGATGGCGCCCGCCACGTGCGACGCCTCGCGCTCGTCACCCTCGGCGAGCAGTCGCGCGTACACGGGGATGAACGACGCCGACAGCACCCCTTCCCCGAACATGTTCTGGAGAAAGTTCGGGATCTTGAACGCCGCGTTGAACACGTCGGCCGCACCGCTCAACCCGAGATAGTGCGCGAGGAATCGCGTCCGGATCAGCCCCGCGATGCGGCTGAGAAGGATCCCCGCCGCCACCAGCGTGGCGAACCGCCCGGTGCGCTCCACGCGCGCGGGACGCTCCTCAGCGGCCGTCGCCGACATGTCCATGGGCGGCGAGCGCCTCATCGGAGGAGGCGGCGGCGAGCGCGGTCGCGTGCTCGCGCGCGCGGTCCAGCATGAGGTCGAGCAGCGGCGTGCCGTGGCGCGCGAGGAGCGGGACGATGGTGAGCATCCGCTCCTGCGGGTGCCCGAGCGGAAAGAGCGCCGCGCGCGCCGTCTCGACGTCGCGCACGACGGTCTCGTGGCGCCGCTTCACCGCCGCCGTGATGCGGCGCTCCAGTCGATCGAGGCGGCGGCCGACCGCGTGCATCGCCCCGTCGAGCACCGATGCGGGGACCAGCGGCGGCTCGGTCGCCTCGGTCGCCCTGGCCAGCTCGGCCACGGAGGCGTCGAGCGCGGCGCGAGCCCGCGCCAGCGCATCGCGCACCGGGTCGGGGAGCCGCTCGCGGGCGAGACGGGTGAGCGCGGCGTGCGGGTCGCTCAGGTCGTCCGGCTCGAGCGCGTAGCGGCGCAGGATCCGCTGCACGTGCGGCTCGATGATCAGCCCGGACCAGCGCGGAAGGGCGAGCGGCATCGCGGCGCCCAGCGCCGCCGCCACCGCGCTCGCCTGCGCGAAGTACTCGAGCTCGCCGGGGCCGGCCAGATAGGCCACCGTGGGGAGGATCGAGCGCTCGGCCACTGGCCGCAGGAGCACGTTCGGCTCGAGCGCCGCGGCATCGGCCCGGGCGGCCACCGCTCTGGCGCCGGCGATCGGGATGCGCCGTCGCCCGTCCGCTCCCCCTTCGAACACCAGGGTGAGCCCGTTCACGTGCGCCACGCGCGGCGTGTACCCCGCCTCGCGCAGCTCGGCGTCGCGCCGCTGCACGGCGGCATCGACGGCGTCCGCGTCGCTGAGCGCCATGCGCACGAGCGGGCGCTCCGCCTCGATCACGGCGGGGTGTCCGGCGTCGAGCACGGCCATCCCCAGCGGCTCGAGCACGGCGCGGAGGAGGCTCACGAACGCGCCGCCAACGGTCTCCGTGGGCGCGTAGGCGCCCTTCACGAGGGCGAGGAGGCCCGGGTCGGCGGCGCTCCCCGCGGCGCGCTCCAGCGCGTCGTGGAGGGGCGACACGTCGCCGAGCGGGGTGTCGCGCATGGAGCGCCCCGGGTGCTCCGTGGGGGGCATCTGGAGGCGCTCGACGCGGTCGCCCAGTGCGACATAACTGGCGGACGCCTCGGCGAAATCCGCGTCGTACGTCGCCGCCCAGAACACCGGCGCCGCCGGGATCCCCGTCTCCCGCTCCACCACCTCCGCCAGCGCGATCGCGCTCAGCGCCTTGCTCCACGTGTAGATCGGCCCCCCGAACAGCCCCGGCTGCTGCCCCGTCGTCACCACCACCCCGCGCCCCCCCGCCACACGCTCCAGGCGCGCCGCCGCCGCGCCGCTCGCCTGGAGCGCCGGCGCGAGCGCCCCGTACCAGTCGTGGCGCGCGAGGTCCGACCGCACGCGCTCCACGTGCGCGCTCCACTCCCCTCTCGACCGCGGCGGACGCGCGTACCACTCGCCGGGAAGCGTCCCGTCCACGAGTCCGCGGCCGAGCGCACCGCCCAGCCGGCGCGTGAGCACCACCGGCTCCGTCACGACCGCCCCCGCATTCGCGCCTCTCCCGCACCCCCCGCGGCCGCCACGCTCCTTCGAGCCTCGCGGCTCCTACATCGCTCCCGCTGCCTCGCCATAGCCTCTCGTTCGACGACAGGGAGTCCCGCGCGCCCCGCCTGGACGCCCACGCGGATGCGGGACTTCACTTGTGATAGGGCTCCCCACGAAT